>JAZRBS010000021.1:0-60362 GCA_045635205.1 Candidatus Cryptobacteroides sp.
CCAGCCTTTACTGCCTGATCACCGAATTTCTTGATACCGAGTCGTTTGCTATGTGACTCACGACCGTTCTTAGAACTACCGACGCCTTTTTTATGTGCCATATTCTGTTCCTCCTCAATTAATTAAGCGATCGCATTGATCTGAAGTTTTGTATAATACTGACGGTGACCGTTGAGTTTCTGGTAACCTTTACGACGCTTCTTCTTGAATACAAGAACCTTGTCTCCCTTAAGTCCGTCGTTAACACCTCTCTCTGCTCTGCCGAGAACTGTTGCTGTTACCTTTACACCTTCTACGTATGGTGCACCTACCTTTACTGCTCCATCCTCATCAACAAGGAGAACCTTATTGAACTCGACAGAAGCACCCTTCTCATCCGCAAGGCGGTTTACGAAGATTTCCATACCAGCCTCAACCTTGAACTGCTGGCCTGCAATTTCTACGATTGCGTACATAAAAACTTGTAAATATTAAAAGTTTTAGACAGCAAGCGGCAGCCTGAACGCTGCTCTTTATCATAATGCTTGACAATCTGTAAATAATCTTCTGTATTATTAAAAATTACTGCTCGTCCTGGAGCTGAAGTTGCTGAACGTAGATAGCCTTCTGCATCTGCATTCTCTTCTTCACTGACGGCTTAACGAAGTTCTTCCTCGCGCGAAGTTCACGGATTGCACCTGTCTTCTCGAATTTTCTCTTGAACTTCTTAAGAGCCTTCTCAATGCTCTCACCATCCTTTACTGGAACTATAATCATATCTTTATCACCTCCTTTTCATTATAGGGCTGCAAAGATAGGCATAAAAATTTAATTTCCAAGCCTAATTTCTTGATTTAAGGAGATTTTTGAATGTTTCCATACCTTTGGTAGCCACATCTTTGATATGAGTAAGACGACCATCACGGACTGACAGTTCCTTAGGATCTATTATATATATAGGGGTGTCCATCCGAGCATATCTGTATAAGCCTGCAGCGGGATAAACCTGAAGAGATGTACCGACGATCAGCAGGATATCAGCAGCCTCCACCGCATCTATCGCGGCCTCTATCTTTGGCACGGCCTCTCCGAACCACACGATATGAGGTCTCAACTGAGCACCGTTGGGTGCCAGATCCCCGATATGCACTTCATCCGCTCCTATATCGAACACCGTCTCTTCTGAATAACCGTCACGATCATTGCAGCAATTCTCCGGACGCACCTTGGTCAATTCCCCGTGAAGATGTATTATCCTCGTACTTCCGGCTCTTTCGTGAAGATTATCGACATTCTGGGTAACTACAGTGACATCATATTCATCCTCCAGACTTGCTATGGCTAAATGAGCAGCGTTCGGCCTGACTGATGCCAACTGCGCCCGCCTGGCATTGTAGAAATCGAGTACCAAAGCAGGATTCCTGTACCACCCCTCAATGGATGCGACATCTTCCACTTTATGATTCTCCCAAAGGCCGTCACTGTCCCTGAAAGTACTTATACCGCTCTCGGCGCTGACTCCCGCACCTGTGAGCACTGTTATCTTCTTTCTTTTCATTCCGGTATTTCAAAATAGAATTTTCGCAACCAATATTCAAACAGAGGATCAAGAATCACCGGCTCATCCTTTTCATTGAATGTAAGGACTTCCTTCTTCTTCAGGGCATCCTTCACCCTCCTTACATTTGCAGACGAGTTCAGATGATATCTTTCTATCACATCGGAGGCACTGAATTTCATCACTCCATCAAGCACAGCCCGGACAAGACTCAACTGATGGTCAGTAAGATCATTGACAATGTTGACGAAACGGGGCTCGTGAACAGAAATCATCGATTCCAAGGCTCCTGCCATCATTGCCTCAGTGACGAAACCTTTGGACAAGGCATCACAAATGGAGGCAAGATGATTCATATACCACAGATTTGACCTGAACAATTCACAGGCACCCATTGCCAGGTTCCTGTCGAAAGACTTTCCCATACCGCTGAGGAAGCCCTTCACCAGATGCTCGATTATTTCCCTCTGCTCCACCTGACTTAAAGCCACGTGATTGACCTGACGCCAGAAATATCTCTTCTCCTCGAAGATATATTTCATAGCATTCACCATCGATCCTGTCATTATGAACACAGCCGGATAAGGAATCTGCCTATCACGTTCCTTCATCTGGGTCTCCATTACCTTGAACACATCGTCGTATTCAGGGGCATTCATAAGATTCTGGAATTCCTTCAGCACGACGATATATCTTATTCCGTTTGCCGCTGCCAGTTTCTGAGGAAGAGAAAGCATCTGCTCGATATCGTTCCTGTCCGGAGTCCAATTGAGAGAGACCACTTCTTCCTTGGTCATATACATCATCCTGTCAAATACAAAATGAGTATCAGCAAGATATGTGGAGACAATCGTTGCAAACTGATCCTGAGTCGAAGCCATAGACTTCATCACTGCCGACCCGAATTTGACGAGAAAATCCTCTAAAGTCCTCACATTCAGCATATCCACGAAAGCGACAAGAAACTGTGTACCCCCGTCCCTCAAGTCACGGAACACCTGATTGACAAGCGACATCTTGCCAGTCTTGGGAGGTTCGTATATTGAAATATGCTCGCCTGCCCGGATAAGGTTGGACAATATCTGCCTTTCCATTCTGCGACCGATGAAATTCTTGTCGGTCACATATCTATCGTATATAAACGGGCTATCCATAATTATCTTCTTCTGTTTTCAATTTACAAAATTAATAACGCGGAAGCGGTCACGCAACAAAAATGTTACATAAATATTAACAGGCAATTGTGAATAAATCCAGAAGTTTTTTCATTATCTTTGTAAGTTAGGGACATTTTAATGAGATGAACGAAGAAACAAGACATACCGAGCCCGTCGGAAAGACCGGAAGACCTTGGAAAACCCTCCTCAAGATCCTTGCCTGGACAGCAGGGATCTGGCTTGCTGTACTTATAATCCTGCAGGCCGTCCTCTCCCCTTCAGTACTGACACGTACCGTGAACCGCTTAGCATCAGAATACGTCGATGGAGAATTGTCATTCGGAAAGATCAGGCTGTCTATGTTCCGTCATTTCCCTAACATAGGCATATCGATGGAAGATTGCTCCATCACCTATCCGGCAGAAAGGTATGACAGTCTGGAAGCCGTTGGTGCTCAAGGATTTCTGTTAAAGGCCGGTTCCGGGGAAAAATCCGACACCCTGGCCTCATTCAAGAATTTCTCCGCCGGGATAAACGTCGGTGCACTGCTCACAGGCAAGATCAGCATTCCACATCTGATTTTAGTCAAGCCACGCATTTTCGCCCACTCATACGACACGCTAAACGCCAACTGGAACATATTCCGCACAGGTTCGGACAGCGACACGTCATCATCACCTTTGCCTCCTATCGCAATAGGCAGGATAAGATTCACAGAACATCCTCATATTGTCTATACCGACAGCAAGGATACTCTTTTCGCGATGGCAGATATAAGCAAGATGACTTTCGACGGAAAACTTGACACAAGGGACGGAGCGAAGAACAGGATCAACTTCAGCATTGACAGTCTCATCCTGGCAGGCAGAATTGCACAGGACACTCTCGGATTGAGACTCGACAGGCTTCACATACACGAGCATCACAAACATCTCGAAATACACGGAAAAGCAGATGCAATGCTCGCGACACGCTCGTCAGGACGTATGAGCATCCCGATCAGCATCAAAGGATCAGTATCTTTCCCTAAGGACAGTGTCCCTGCCATTGCTCTTGACGGATTCACAGCAGATGTCGCATCCATACCAATACGGCTGGACGGCACAGCAAAAAGAACGTCCGGTCAGACCCTGATAGACAGCAGATTCAGCATTGATCAATGCCGGATCGAGGATATTCTGGACGGTTTTGCACGCAACCTGATTCCCGAAGCAGACAAGATTAAGACTGATGCTGTCATTTCAATGCAAGGAACCTGCAACGGACTTCTCGGGAAAGGCAGCATACCTTCCATAGAGATGAGCCTCAAGATACCGGACTCACAGATTTCCCACAAGGATATAGGCCAAAGCCTAAGGATATCTTTGGATGCTACGGCTGGAACAGATGGCAGCGGGAAAGCGAATGCGCGCATAAACAGCCTAAAAGCAAACACTTACGGGCTGGATTTCAGTCTGTCAGGAGGATCGGGAGATATTCTCGGAGAGGATCCGCTTATCGATATGGACGGCTATCTTTCCGCTGAAATATCCCAGTTAGCCACTATTTTCCCTGACACAGGCCTCACTAGTGCCAAGGGCAAGATCTCAGCAGACTTGGAAGGGCGAATAAGGCTTTCCCAGATCAGTGTTTACAATTTTGCACAAGCCGACCTTGAAGGAAGCATTATATGCGACAGCCTGAAGATAGACTCCCCGAAAGACACCGTTTCTTTTACAATAGACGGACTCAATATGAAGATCGGGCCGGAATCTGTCACATCCAAAGCGGATCCAGGACGTTCCTTCAGGCTCATAGCTGTCAATGGAAAGATAGGAAATGCCGACTTGAATTACAAAGACATCCTTTCGTTCAATGGAAAGGCCATCGACATAGCGGCAAAGAATGCTGCGGATGCTTTCTCCGAAAAGGATACCACAAAGATACACCCTCTTGGCGGACATCTCAATGCTGAGACTCTCTCCCTGAAGGATGCAGAAGGGCTGTCGGTATCCCTGGACAATACTGTAAACAGATTTCAGATGGTGCCGAAGAAGGGAAACCACAAAGTGCCGGTATTGAGTCTGTCCAGCACGAACAAAAGAATATACGTGAGGGATGCTTCCAACCGCGTAATACTCACAGATGCCTCAGTGAAAGGTACTGCAGCAATGAACTCCATAGAGCGCCGGCAGAGAAGGAAAGCAATGCTCGACTCTCTCGCCCTGGAGCACCCCGATGTCCCTTCCGACTCCCTTTTCCACCTGTATATTGCCGGAAGAGACAGAAGAAGTATACCTGACTGGATGAAGGAGAACGATTTCAAGACACAGGACATTAATATCAGGCTTGACGAAAGCCTTGCAAGATATTTCAGAGAATGGGATCTAGATGGCGGGATAAAGGTTCGCACCGGAATCCTTATGACTCCTTACCTTCCGTTGAGAAACATACTTAAGGGAATGGATCTCGCTTTCAACAACAATGAATTCCGCATAGACAGCCTGAAACTTCTCGCTGGTTCATCACAGATTGCCGCCAAAGGCAGGCTTTCCGGACTCAGGCGTGCCCTTCTCGGAAGAGGTACATACAATCTGGATCTGGACATTTCATCAGATAAGATGGACGCAAATGAACTCCTTGCCGCATTCAACACCGGAGCGTCATTCAACCCGGAAAACACTGATATGTCCGATGCAAGCGATTCAGAATTCCTGCAGATGGTTGTTGCGGATTCGCTATCAATGGACGAGCCTCAGAAACTCATAGTGGTTCCTGCCAACATAAACGCAGACATAAACCTGAATGCCCGGAACATCAGATTCTCCGGACTGGATATCAGCAGCCTCGGAGCCGACATTGTGATGAAGGAAAGATGTATGCAGATCCTCAACACGACAGTCAGCACCAACGTAGGCAACGGATCATTCGAAGGGTTCTATGCCACAAGGAGCAAAAAGGACATTCGCACAGGCTTCAATCTCGGCCTCACCGACATAACTACTGAAAAAGTCATATCGATGATGCCGGCAATAGATACGATTATGCCTTTGCTCAAATCCTTCAAGGGATCGGTTGATTGTATCTTGGCAGCCACAGCCCGACTGGATACCAATATGAACATAGTGATGCCGAGCATCAACGGAGTGCTCAGAATCGGAGGTGAAAATCTGACTCTAAGCGGTGACAAGATGTTCACCGACCTCGCCAAAAAACTTAAGTTCAAGGATCAGAAAGAAGGCAGGATTGACAGGATGACAGTGGAGGGTGTAATACAGGACAATATTATCGAGGTCTTTCCTTTCATCATCGATATCGACCGATATACGTTGGCTCTAAGCGGCAAGCACAATCTCGACCAATCTTTCAGATATCACGCATCGATCATACGGTCGCCAATGGTATTCAAAGTAGGAGTCGATATGTATGGACAGGACTTCAGCAATATGAAGTTCAAGATCGGTAAACCGAAATATAAGAACACCAAGATCCCTGTATTCACAGAAGTGATAGACCGCACCCGGATCAATCTGACGGAATCCATCAGAGGCATATTTGAAAAAGGTGTCGAGGCTGCTATCAAAGAAAACGAGAAACAGGATGCTATCAACAGCCTTAAGAAAATCTTAGGTTTTGTCAATGCTGTTGACCAGCAGTTGGAAGAACTTTCAGAAGAAGAGAAGAAGCAGTTGGATGAAGAATCCGGCTCTCAGGATATGGAACAGATAACTAAAAAAACAGCAGATACAACAGATGAACAGTCAGGAATACATTGAGGTTGCGATCCGTATCGCACCGTTCAGCGAAGAGAACGCTGAAATTGTAACAGCAGAAATATGCGGACTTCCGTTCGAATCATTCACAATGGAAGATCCGTTCCTCAAATGCTATATCCAGAAGGAACTTTACAACGCACAGGAACTCAAAGTCGTGATGAGCGGTCTGGAGGGAATGGGCTTTGATGTCGAATTCAGCGCCAACCTGATGCCGGCAGTAAACTGGAACGCGGTCTGGGAAAGCGAGTTCACCCCTATCATCGTCGATAAGAAATGTACGATAAAAGCATCTTTCCATCAAGGACTGAAAAAGACTCGTTTCAACATCACGATCGACCCCAAGATGGCATTCGGCACAGGCCATCATCAGACTACATATATGATGTGCCGCGCGCTTCTGGAAAACGAAGAACACGTCAGAGGCAAAGTCGTTATGGATATGGGCTGCGGCACTGCCATACTTGCGATTCTTGCCGCCAAGATGAAGGCTGAACGCGTATATGGCATCGATATTGACGCCGTGGCTGCAATATCGGCATACGACAATGCAAGGCTCAACAGAGTGGGCAACAGGATAGAAACCTATTGCGGAGATGCTTCTCTGCTGCAGAGGAACAGTTATGATGTATTTTTAGCCAACATCAACCGCAACATCCTCATTCAGGATATGCAGACATACGCTCACTCGCTCCGCAAAGGAGGATTGTTGTTCGTAAGCGGATTCTACGTGGAAGATATGCCGATGATCATCGGTACCGCTTCTGCGGCAGGCCTTGAATATGTAAGTCACGACAGTATCGACAATTGGTGCTGCATCAAATTCTGCAAATAATGAAAAAGATATTTTATTATACCCTGCTGGCATTTACGCTCCTTTCCTGCAAACCGGATGCTTACGTCGGTCCGCTTGACTCTCCTTTGGGCAACTGGGATGGAATAGGATGCGAATATTTCTTCAATGGAGAACTTGTAGCCCAAGCCGATTCAGCATTCTACCCCGCTATGACATTCTACAAGGAAGGATTGTGCTGCATCGAAGGTATGAAAGGAGCCTTTCCATACGGATATGATCCTCAGACAAAAATCCTACAGATCGATTCATTAGTCTGGGCTGTGGAGAATCTGCACACAGAGGATATGACTCTGAAATTGATGGGACGCATATATCCTTCTCATCCGGATGAAACTGTAAAGTCAGAAGAGGATGGAGGCACCGAGGGTGAGAAAGGAGAAGGAAACGAAGGAGGCGAACAAGGACCGCAGCCAGACCATAACGGCATAATACTTCCCGTAGAATATAAAGGATTCATCATCTCCGCTGATGAAAACGACTATTATTACACTGATGGGAAGGGGGATAAGATCTACTGCACCCCAGTCGGAACTATATGCACAGACGGCTTGATGGCCATAACCTTATGGTACGACACCCGCACAGATCATTATGGACCTCTGATCGTCGAAGTGGAAAAGAAGTAGAAACTTTGTCTAGAACATCCTCCTCTTCTTGAAAACCCAGAAGATGACGATCAGTGATATGACCATTAGGAACAGGATCACAAACCAAGCCCAGCCTGAATTACCGAAGAACCAACCGAACTTAACGTTCATTCCAAAGAAACTGGCAATAAGCGTCGGCGGCATAAGCATCAGGGAGACAAGGGTGAACACCTTCATTATCTTATTCTGATCGAGATTGATGATACCGAGTACAGTGTTCTGAAGATATTCAAGCCTTTCGAAACTGAAGTTGGTATGATTGATAAGGGATGATATATCCTTAAGCAATACATTGAGTTTCGAATGATACTCAACCGGATATTTCTTGCTCTTGATGATGCTTGAGATAACCCTCTGCTTGTCTACGATATTCTCGCGGATGAGCATCGTGTTATCCTGCAACTGATTGATATCGATGAGGAACTCCTCGCTGATGTCTTCTCCGAGACTGACCTTCTTGTTGTATTGCGTGATTTCCTTGGAAACAAGTTCGACCATATCGGCATCAAGGTCGATACGCTGTTCAAGAATGCTCAGAAAGGCCACGTGACCCGAATCATACATTTTAGGGAAGGCAAGCATACGACGCTGAAGGTCTGTAAAACTCTTCAGAGGGCATTCCCTGAGGGTCGTAAGTATTTCATCGGTAAGAATGAATGAAACGGTCTCCTCATTATATTCGTCAGGACCTGGAATAAGGAAACTAGTATTTGCGAAGATTGCCTTTTCTGTCTCGTAGAAACGTGATGAAATCTCGATCTCCTCGGCCTGCGCACGATTCTGGATTGTAGTGCCAAGGAACTGCTCCACCGTCCTTTTCTCTTCTCCGGAAGGAACATAAAGATCAATCCACACCACATCGGAATATGCAATGTTTGAAAGATCGGTTTCTGACTGGGAAACCATAATCTGTCCGTCCTGCTTGTAGAAGATCTCAATCATACTCTACCTCCCATTTTTAAAAGACAATAATACGAAACAGGCCTGCATACAGAAATGCAAGCCTGCAAATTTATCCTTTTTCTTTGACAAGTCCAAATTCTATGGCTTGAAAATCTGCCTGTTGACTATCGAACGCCCAAGAGTCAGTTCATCAGCATATTCCAGATTGTCCCCAAATCCCAAACCACGGGCCAAAGAAGAAACCTTCACACCATACCGGGCAATCTGACGATATATATAAAACGAGGTGGTTTCTCCTTCCACATCCCCGCTCAGCGCCAGGATAACCTCTCCGACAGAGCCTTCCGTCCCGTCAGCATCCGCTTCGAAAAGAGCCTCCGGCGACACAAGTGCCGCCACCCGTTCCACGAGTTCACGTACCCTGATATCCGATGGTCCTACACCGTTAATTGGAGAAATGATTCCCCCAAGGACGTGATATACACCATTATACTGACCGGTATTCTCAATACTCATAACATCACGCACACTTTCCACCACACAGATTGTCCTATGATCGCGCGAACGATCGGAGCATATCGAGCATATCTGATCATCTGATATCATCATACAATTGCTGCAATACTTCACATCATCACGAAGCCGGGTGATCGCTGTTGCAAAATGATGCACATTCTCCTGAGGCTGTTTCAGAAGATGCAGGGCAAGCCTGAGCGCACTTCTCCGACCTACCCCGGGCAGAGAACTGATTGCATCGACTGCTTCCTCAAGAAGTTTTGACGGATAATTTTCCTTATATGCCATAATTTTTATGATATCTTACCAATTCATCTATCGGAGATTTGACAAATCCGACAAATTCAAGACCGTAAGATGCTCCTACCTTACGAAGTACCTCTTCACAGGCACAGCCGAACGATCCTGCAACCCCTACCTTGTGCGTATAATCTCCTCTGACATCTTCGGAAGCATACCTTGCCAAAGCTCTTCTGACGAATGATGTTATGCAGTCTTCCACAAGTGAAAGCATATATGGGTCTGCAGCCCGTGAAAGCACGAATGGAGCAAGCGAAGCCATAAACGCAGATGCTGCCTTCTCCTTATACACCTTCTGGACAATCGTAGAATAATCCAATCCTGTCTCTGCTATGAAGTCAGACTCGATATGTTCCGGCACCATTCCCTTTACATAATCGGCAAGGAACGCCCTCCCCAAAGAGACGCCGCTCCCTTCATCTCCCAAGATATAGCCCCCGGGGCGTATATTCCTCACTATCTTGCCATTATGATAAAGACAACTATTGGAACCGGTACCCATTATGGCCACGACTCCGCTTCCGTTACCGAACAAGGCTCTGGCAGCAGCGAGGATATCGGAATGGAATTCAATCCTTGCAAAAGGGCACCATTCTTCCAGACAGGATCTGATGGGAGCAGCCGATTCCTCCGAGACCAGACCGGCTCCATAAAAGAACACCTCATCCACCCTGCATCCTGTCGGGTTGACAATCGGGACTGCAGTCCTGATTATATTACGGATGTGATCCATATCAAGGCAGGTAGGGCTCAACCCGTCGGTAAGGGCTTCCCTGACCGTTCCATCATAGGATATAGCCCTCCAGGCCGTCTTAGTGGCTCCACTTTCAACAATTATCTTCATCTCGAGATTATCTAAGAGAATACAAAAATAAGAAAATTCCCTATCTTTGCATAAACTGAATCAATATGTATATGAAAAAGACCAGCATCATCGCCGCCATAGCAGCTTTTCTGATTCCTGTAATATCCCAGGCTCAGGATTGGGCGAACTTCGGGAAATATGCAGAAAAGAACCAACAGGTTGTCGCGTCACCCAAGGCCGTCTTTATGGGAGACTCCATCACTGAAGGATGGGCAAAGGAAGATCCGGACTTCTTCACTTCCAACAATTTCCTCGGCAGAGGCATATCCGGGCAGACATCTTCACATATGCTGGTGCGTTTCAGAAGGGACGTCATTGACTTCAGTCCTAAATACGTAGTGATTCTTGCCGGCACGAATGATGTGGCCAGAAACAATGGAAATATCAGTCTGGAGAATGTATTGGGCAACATCATATCTATGTGCGAACTGGCAAAGGCGAATAAAATCAAACCGATACTATGCGCTGTTCTTCCGGCATCCGGATTCTATTGGAGACCAGAAGTCAAGCCGGCTGAAGATCTGATCCAGCTCAATGGGATGATAAAGGAATATGCACGTTCGGAGAAGATTCCGTTTGTTGACTACCACACAACTCTGAAGGATGAAAACAACGGTTTACCAAAGATTCACGCCGCGGACGGGGTTCATCCGAATCTTCAGTGTTACAAGATAATGGAGGAGATGATACTTGAAGTTCTGAAATAACAGATCACTTATATGAAAAGCACGGGCGCTATGCGATATAGCGTCCGTGCTTTTTCCAATGTATATATCCTATCACCGCAGAAATACTGTAGGCGGCATAAAGAGCAGCCATCCACCATAGACCCTGGCTTGCGCACAATACGGTACTTACCGCATCTGCCGCTATCCAGAGCCACCACTGCTGAACATAGCAGCGTACCAGCCACCAGGTAGCCACGGCACTCAATATCGCCACTGCCGAGTCAAGATAAGACATAGGATTCTCCAGAAGTTCCATCAGATATGCCAGGGCGACAGTACCAGCCACTACAACCAACGCACTGAGCACCAAGGTCTTGAAAGACAAACGTTTCAGCCTTATGCACCCTTCTTCCGGCGTATCAGGATCTGCAGATACCTTGTCGATATCCTTACGCCACTGCCATAATCCCACTACTGATGTAACCAGATAGTAGGTATTGAGCCCGAATGAGGCATACAGACCCTGACGGAAGAATACCCACATCGCAGCAACACTGGTGAGAATCCCCACCACCCACATCAGATTCTTCTGACGAATCTCCAGGATAATATAAATCACCCCCGTAACGAGGGTGAATATTTCCATAAAAGAATTCACTAGAGGACTTCTATGAGTTCCACTACAAACTTAAGGGTTGCGTATGGAGGGATCGCACCAGGAGCACCGTGCTCACCGTATGCAAGGTTGTAAGGAATATAGAACTCGTATTTAGATCCCTCGGACATAAGTTGAACACCTTCTGTCCATCCTGCGATCACCTGATTAAGGCCGAATACAGCCGGCTCATTACGATCATAGGAACTGTCGAACTTGGCACCATTGAGGAATGTTCCCTCATAATGGCATCTTACCTGTGAGGTTGCTGACGGCTTCTTGCCGGTTCCTTCTGTTATAACCTTGTACTGAAGACCGCTTGGGAGCACAACGACTCCTTCCTTCTCAGCATTAATCTTCAGGAAAGCCTCACCCTCCTCACGCATCGCAGCACTCATAGCCTCAGCCTGAGCCTTCTGTTCAGCCTCGAGTTCAGCAAAATATTTATCGAGAAGTTGTCCTGCCTCCTGGAAGGAAACTGCAGGCTCGGAACCTGTCAACACGGCCTTTACTCCAGCCACAAAATCCTCAAATTCAACCGATCTGATGCCTGATGACATCATATTGTGGGCAATGCTCATACCCAATGCATAACTGTTCTTATCCATATCTTAAAAATTTTAAATTAATACAATTCGCTATTAATCAACCAAATAACCCGACAGGAATCATCTGACGTGCAATATCATTCGCTTCCTCAAACTGAGAATCCTCAGGGTGTAACACATCAATATCATTAAGCAGGCGCACAATTGAGCGACCTATGGCGTATGCGAGATTCACTGGCACCGCATTACCAATCTGTTTATATTGATCTGAAAGGCTACCTGCAAAACACCACGTATCTGGAAAAGTCTGAATACGTGCATACTCACGTACGGTCAATGGCCGTGTTTCTATCGGATGACACCGTTCAGTCTGTTTCTGAGCAGGAGCACAAGTAAGTGTCAAACTAGGTTCGTCCATTGATAACCGACGGGCCATACCGGTTTTACCCCCTCCCAGATAAAAACTTCCACCCATATACTCCTTCTGTTCTTCAACTGGGAGATCACGCCAATCACCTCCTTCGGGAACCATTGCCATCACGCGCGATTTTTTGATCGGATATGTCTGACCGTCGGAAACAGGCACATCTTCGGGAAACAATTCTCCCTTAAAGAAAGCATCCCTTAACGTCATTACACGATGATAGGGATCCGGCCACCTGAATTGAACATCGGTCACCAAATCATTACGAACTGCAATCAATATAAGGCGCTCACGTTTCTGCGGAACCTGATACATAATCGCTTTTAACACTTTTGGGGGGATTAAGGTATATCCTAATTCCTCTATCGAATTTTTGATAATACTCATAGTCCTCCCATTATCGTGTGAAAGAAGCCCTTTAACATTTTCCCCCATAAAGACCTTAGGCCTGATTTCAGATACTGCACGAGCCAGTTCAAAGAACAAAGTACCGCGCGTATCATTAAGTCCTCCTTTTTTACCTGCGTATGAGAAGGCCTGACAAGGGAACCCCCCAGACAGAAAATCGACTCTGCCGCGCAAAGGGGTAAAATCCATATTATGAATATCGCCTTCCAGAACATTCCATTCCGGACAGTTACGTCTCAAAGTCCTGCAAGCCATTGCATCCAATTCATTGAGCAAAACGTGCCTTAAACCGGCTTTATGCATTCCTAAAGCGAGCCCACCAGCCCCGGCAAACAACTCTACTGAAGTATAGTCACGACGTGGAACGACATTAATTTCTTCTTCCCATTTGGTCTCAAGCATATTCCTTACCGTATCATTCCCTTTCAATTCCTCCATATAGAATCCTTTCCTTCCCTTCTCATCTGAACGATATGGATATATGCCATTTTCCGCCCATTTCTGTACTGTTGCTATTGATGTCCCCATCAGATCCGCCAGAGTATTTACGGATAAGAACGTACCTATCATTTAAATACCTCCTTTTTCGTTAATCTCATCGGCTATTTCCTGAATCTTCCTCCTGATCAACTGACTGCCATCAATATTATCTTCTTCCACGACCTCACCGAATGCCTTCGCTAAACGATTATAGAACTCCTCATCTCCAGTAAGACGTTTCCAGAACTCCATTCCACAATAAACGGGATAATGCGAATCTATAATTTTATGATGTGCGGACAATTCGTCATTCTCACCATACAGCACCCCCACAATCATATCATCAACCTGTATATTCAATCTATCAACACGCGCTTTATGGTGCAGATGTTTGAAATGTCCCAAAATCGTAGTTATATCATCCTTATTGATAGTATTAGGACCTGCCTTGCATTGGCAATATTTCCTTCGTCCGTCTATGGCATCTATGAACTCAATATCTATCCCGTCTATCCCCGAGGCCGTACCGGCCACTTGAGCCAGGCTTGAAATGAATATTTGGATATTCTGTCCAAAACTCGTATTGATGCTTGTGCCTAGGATACGAGGATAAACCAAAGCCTTTGCTAAAGAAACAGGCTCAGTATTACCGCAAAGAAATGCAGCAAGATAATTGACCAGAAAAGGATTAATTTTAAAATCCTTTAGTTTCAATGTCTCCAGATTCTTCAGATGCTTCGGGATTATTATATCACGAAAATATTGCTTACCGCTTTGGATTATGGATATCTTTTGTTCTTCTGTCATAACAAACCAAATTACGAAGTCTGCAAAGTTACGGTTTTTACTTTATATTCCGCGGATGATGTTGAATTATTTCTGTATGCCAGGTGGTGGTGTCAATGTGAGTATAGATCTCTGTGGTGGTGAGACTTTCGTGGCCGAGCATCTCTTGGACGAGACGCAGATCGGCTCCGTTTTCGACAAGATGGGTAGCAAAGGAATGCCTCAAGGTGTGAGGGGAGATTTCCTTACGGACATCTGCCAGCAATGCCGTGACTTTCACCATCTTGAACATCGACTGGCGGCTGAGGGAGCGTCCGAAGCGGTTAAGGAACACCAGATCGTCAGCAACATCATCGTATGGAACGGGGCGACGTTCCAGATAGGCATTGACAGCGTCAACGGCCATTTCTCCTACAGGTACAAGCCTTTCCTTGTTGCCTTTTCCGATGACACGTATATATCCCTCGTCAAAAAAGAGGCAGGACAACTTCAGCCCGACAGCCTCCGACACACGAAGACCACACCCATACAGGATCTCAAGGATAGCCCTGTCACGCAGTCCTTGCCAGGATGAAAGGTCCGGCACGGAAAGCATTGCCTCCACTTCTTCGACAGACAGCACCTCCGGAAGATATTGTCCCAATTTGGGAGATTCCACCTTATCACAAGGATTGTCTGTGATGGATCCTTCCAGAACGAGCCAGTTGAAAAAAGAACGCAAGGAACTCAGGAATCTGGCCTGCGAGCGCTTCGACACCCCGGAAAGTCCGGATAAATATTGCTCGACATCCTCCGGAACAATATATTCCGGACGTGACGGCATTGCATCGAAGAACTTCTTCACATCAGAACAATACGATGCCACGGTATTCCGCGACATCGCACGTTCTATCTTAAGATAAATCTCGTATTGTTTGAGAAGATCCTTCACTTCTTTCTGGATGACAGGTTAAAGAGTCGAATACTTCTTTCCGTACTGGAGCATCTGGTCGAGATAATTGTCGTTATATACAATCAGATAATCAACGATTACACCATTTTTCTCAACAGGAACGATCTCAGGATTGACGAATCCGCCGTATGGCTTCAGGCCGAGGGCAGCATATCGGTCAAGCACCTCCCTGTGGAGTTCAGGATCGATATTTACCGCGTAAGTCTCCACCAGAGCCTTTCCTGCTTCATAGTCACCTTCGGACTTTATCCTCTGCACCTCTGCCAGAAGTTCTCCGAACAAGCCACGCAAAGCCTCGAAATCATTCACGACAAAGTAGGTCTTTCCATCGCGGATCTTCTTCTCGATGACATTGTCAGCCAGACCCTTCTCATAGCACCAGTCAGCAATGAGTTTTCTGTTCTGCATATGAGCCTCCATATTTTTCTTTCCGAACTCCACACGATTGAACTGCGTAAAGATACCGTTGCGGATATAACTTGAGTATTGAGCCTTGTATGCCTCCATATCGGGAAGTATTCCAAGTTCAACCAACTTTGGATCAGCAAGATAATACAAGCCGAACAGGTCTGCACGGGTCTCCTCGAGAGCAGAACTATACTCACCCAGAGCGTTTGGAGATGTCTCAGGAAGAAGTTGACCCGAACCGTGTCCTAGACATTCGTGAAGATCGGTATGAAGGTCATTGGTAAGGGCACCATACTTCTTCTCGGCCGCAATCTCTTCCTCCGACCAGGCAAACTCCGACAGAAGATTCTTAGGCGATTCCTGTGCCGCCATATTATATGCTGATGTGAGGTTTGCAATAGTAACTGACTTAGAGCCGTGCTCACGACGGATCCAGTCTGCATTCGGCAGGTTGATGCCTATAGGAGCGGCAGGATAGCAATCTCCTGCAAGAGTCGCCACATTGATTACTTTTGCAGACACGCCCTTCACCTCGCTCTTCTTGAAGCGATCGTCAACAGGAGAATTATCCTCGAACCACTGTGCATTTTCACTTATAAGTTCAGTACGAAGCGAAGCCTCCGTATCCTTGAAATTCACAAGTCCCTCCCAAGTTGCCTTGCGACCGAGAGGATCATTATAATCCTCAACGAATCCGTTCACAAAGTCAACTGTGCCGAGAGTATCTTTCACCCATTTGATATTATACGCATCCCAAAGTTTCAGGTCACCAGACCTGTAATATGCAACAAGATCGGCAATATAAGACTTCTGGGTCTCATTCTCAGCCACAGCAGCAGCCTTTTCCAACTCGGCGCAAATCTTCTCAAGAGCCGCTCCATAGAGGCCTCCTACCTTATATACTTCCTCACGCACCACACCGTCAGCGCCTTTCACAACACGGCTGTTAAGACCGTATGAAACAGGAGTCTTATCGGCCGGATCCACCATAGCAGCATAAAGTGCCTCGACTTCGGAACGTGTCACTCCCTCATAGAAATTTACAGCCGATTCCGCTACGATATCCTTGCCTCCCATAAGTTTTCTTGCAGGATATACGGCAGGGTCAAAGATAACAGGAAGGAGTTCCGAGCATTTCTCCTCATCACCGACTGCAGTCATAAGGCTATGGAAATACTCCTGAGAACACTCAGGGAAGAATTTGTCTTCTGCATAGTGATGATGGATACCGTTGCTGAAGAACACTCGCTTCGCATACACCTCGAACTGTTTCCACTCCTCGCTGGTACGATCTCCTTCATATTTTTCAAGGATATTCTCGAGAGCCTTGCGGACATCAAGGTTATATTTGCAATTCTGCATCCAGATGATATCACGGCCATATTTTGCAGCCTCTGCAAGATGATATACATATTCCTTCTGCTGAAGCGTAAGTCCATCCCAGCCCGGCACCTGATACCTCATAATCTTCAGGTCTGCGAACTCGTCAAGAAGATACTTGAAATCCCCATTGTCTGCCGCTTTTTCCGAGCAAGATGTCAAGGCAGCGGCGAAGCCTGCGATTGTAATCATTTTTCTGAACAGTTTCATATTTTTCACAATTATTGTCTTACAGTAGCGTAATTGGCAAATATACGTAAAATAATTATATTTGCACGTTTAAAGCATATTAGATGAAATCTATAAATACATTAATATCTAACATCACGGCAGCCATCATCCTGATCGCACTTGCAGGAGGATGCGACATCATCGACAAGCCTGAGGACGAATGCCCGCAAGACAACACTTCACGCAAGGTTCTCCTCATTTACTCTGCCGGATTCAACTCATTAAGAGAATATCTGCTTGATGATCTAAACGACCTTAAGCAGGGCTGGCTTCCGGGCAAAGGGTGCGCCGATGACGTACTCCTTGTATATACACATACACCTAAGTCCTACAGCGCCTACAGCACCCCTACGACTCCATATCTGATCCGGCTGTCTCAGGACGGAAGCGGAAACACCGTGTGCGACACACTCAAGAGATATGATGAAAGCACGATATCATCATCTGCAGCCCAACTAAACGAAGTGCTGACATACGTAAAAGACAATTATGCAGCCAGGAGTTACGGAATGATATTCTCTTCACACGCGACGGGATATCTTCCAGCCGGATTCTATTCCAATCCTGAGGGATATGTATTCTCGAAAGCAGGAATGATGAAGTCTATAGGCATATCGAAACCGCAGTCTGTCCCTTATATCGAGCCGGAATACGACCCATCTCTCCCAATGGTGAAAAGCATAGGGCAGGACGTGACTGGCTCGGTGTCAGACAGACAGTCTTACGAAATGGATCTTCCTGACTTCGCGGAAGCCATACCGATGAAACTGGATTATATCCTTTTTGATGCCTGTCTGATGGGAGGAATAGAAGTAGCATACGAATTAAGGGAGAAATGCGGCAAAGTGGGATTCTCACAGGCCGAAGTACTTGCTGAAGGACTTGATTACAAAACGCTTACCGAGCATCTGCTCAAGAGAAAGGATCCATTTCCACGTGGTGTGTGTGAAGATTATTTCAACCAGTACGACACTGAGACAGGGATTTACAGGTCTGCAACCATATCGCTCATAGACTGCGACAGGCTGGAGCCTCTGGCAGAGGTTTGCCGCGCATTCTTTGCATCGCATCGCGAAGAACTTGCTTCAATCGATCCGGACAAAGTGCAAAGATTCTACAGATTTTCACACCACTGGTTCTATGATCTGGAAAGCATTATGATGGAGGCAGGAGCAAATGAATACGAGATTGCGGGACTTCACAACGCTCTGTACGAATGCGTGCTTTACAAAGGTCATACTCCAGGATTTATGTATGAGTTCGACATCAACACTTTCTCCGGCTTCAGTATGTACCTGCCCTGCAACGGAAACACCGAACTGGACAAGTTCTACAAGACACTGCAGTGGAACCAGGCGACCGGGCTTATAGAATGACCTATCCTGTCATACTGAGCGCCAGTGAAGGATCTTTTTTCAAACAAAAATATTTGATTCTCAAATAATTTATCTATCTTTGCAGCCCCATAAAAAGCGGCAGCGCTTTTTGGTGCAATGGGGTTTTTACCGCAAAAGCCGGTATTTTCGAGGCGGACAAATCTGAGAAACCGGAGCAACCTTTTGGTTGTGAGGATTTTGAAGATGCAGTCCGACGAAGAAAATGAGGAATTTTGAGCGTAAAAACTGAGTAACACATTTTAAATCAAAAAAAACAATGAAACACATTGAACTCAATGGCCAGGTTCGCGAAGCTGGCAACAAGGCTGCGGTAAAGGCAGTACGTCGTGCAGGACTCGTTCCTTGCAACATCTATGGACTCGGTATGGAGAATATCCTTTTCACTATCGACGCACAGGATCTCAAGACTATCACTCATACTCCTAATTCTTACATCATCGACCTCAAGCTCAGCGACGGAAGAAACGGCTATGCAGTGCTCCACGAGGTACAGTATCATCCTGTAACCGACGAGGCTCTTCACGTTGACTTCCTTTTCGTTTCAGAGGACAAGCCTGTAACCATCGAGGTTCCAGTAAAGGTTGTAGGACACTCTGAGGGTGTGAAGATGGGTGGTAAACTCCTCGTTTCTAGCCGCAAACTCCGCGTAAGCGCAATGATGGACAAACTTCCTGATGTACTTGAAGTTGACTCAACTCACCTTATGATCGGCAAGCAGATCGTTGCAGGTGACCTCAACTTTGATGGCGTTACAATCGTTTCACCTAAGGCAACCATCATCTGCTCAGTACGTCCTACACGTGCAACTCAGCAGGCTAAGATGGAGCAGGGCAAGTAATCTGATCTGGTATGAACTATCTGATCGTCGGTTTAGGAAACATCGGCGTCGAATATTCAAACACCAGACACAATATGGGATTTATGGTATTGGATGCCTGGGCTCAGGCATCCAATATTGTTTTTGAGTCTGGAAGATACGGAAGTACGGCGACGGTTTCCTTCAAGGGAAGGAAGTTCACTCTTCTCAAGCCCTCCACATATATGAATCTGAGCGGCAAGGCTGTCCGATACTGGATGAACGAACTGAAAATCCAGCCGGAGAACCTTCTTGTGATTTCAGATGACCTCAACATTCCGTTCGGAACACTTCGTCTGCGCAAGAACGGTAGTGCTGGAGGACACAACGGGCTGACCAACATCAATGAACTCATCGGGACACAGGAGTATGCCCGGATCAGAGTAGGAATCGGCAATGATTTCGGTCGCGGCCAGCAAGTCGGCTATGTATTGGGCGAACTTAGCGAGGAAGAAAAGAATGAAATGCCGGACATCTGCAAAAGGGTTATCGATGGAGTCAAAGCCTGGGCTACAGTAGGGCCGGACAGGGCAATGAATGCCGTAAATACAAAGCCTAAATCAAAGATAGAGGAGGCCTAAAAATAGTCCAAAGGACTGAAAACAAAAAAATTAGCACTAAAAATTTGTTTTTTCGACGAATTATCCATATCTTGGTCGAAGTTTATCAAAATTTCACGAACTATTAAAATTTCAACACGATGAGAGCACTTGTAGATCAGATCAAGGCAGAGTATGAGGTATTCGCACAGAACGCCGAGGCTCAGGTAGAGAAAGGCAACAAGGCTGCCGGCGCACGCGCTCGTAAGGCTGCTTTGAATCTTATGAAGTTGATGAAGGAATTCAGAAAGGAGTCTGTAGAGGCTGCAAAATAATTTCCTTCAGAAAAAAAGCAAGGGGTCGGAAGTTTCTCAACTTTCCGGCCCCTAAACGTGTACTAAAACCTAAACCTGACATATAGATGCATATCAGTTCAGGAATGTTGCATCTGATATCGAAAAAAAATAAAAAAAATATTTTTACATCACAATCCCGACATTATCGACCCACAAAGTATTGCCTACACCCCCATAGAAAGCATCTCCGCAACTTGAGATGAAATGAATCATAATATGTGTAGGTGCAGTTCCTTGATCGGCCCATCCGTCTTCTAAGATTATTACATTCTGACCCTTGCTGTTGATAGCGTGATATGCTGATTCCTGACCCGTCTTCAGCCCCATATATTCCTCATAGAACGGTTCCTGCGTAATGTCTCCATAATGGATATTGACTTCGTGGCCGTTCTTCCACTGAGGCACATCCTCCATTATTCTTTCAATTCCGGTACCTACCCTCAATGCGTGGATATTTCCGTCTTCATCCTCCCATCTTTTCTGAAGAATCACTGTTATCTCAGCATAATCCGGATATCCCATCGGTTTCAATTTGGAAAACCCGGTACCACGTATCACCTCATATCCCACATCTGCCTTATAATCCAGTCTGAGAGCCTTTGGAGAGCCCGTGAACGGCACTCCGTACAATACTTTCGACATAGGATCCTTTGTAGTAGTGATAGGTTCGGGCAAGGCTCCGACCAGCAAAGCACCCTGACAGGTCACATCCATATTCACTATGCCCAGAGCCTTGACTTCCTCAATATGCGTCTCGATACGGGCACAATAACCGTCGCCCCTTTTTTCCGGGAACACAGTATTATTGGTCTTGACTACCCCGGCAACTATTGCCAGAACGTTGTTGGTACGCCATAAATACCCTTCAGGAGCCTTGAACGGAGTCTTGCCTGTGACAAGAGTATCCTGATTGCCGTAGAATTCGTATAGATACTTTGTCTTTCCACCGATGAGACCGGATTCCTTGACTTCACGCATACACCATTTGTCAAATTTTCCGATTTCATTTATATTTCGGACTACACTTTCCTGAGCCTCAAGAGTGGAAGACGCAAAAAACAATGCGCATAAAGAAAGCGCAAATAATCTTGTCCGTCTCATAAAAAATCATTAAATATGCAATTCTTTTGCAAATATACGGGTTTTTAGAAAAAACCATACCGAAAGAAACTATGAAACTTAAGACGATACTTATATTTTGGGCCCTTATAATATTCTTTCCGGCTCATTCGAGACCGGCAAGAATCGGCATCACTCCCCTTATGCAGCCGGACGGAACCATATTCGAAGCCAGAATCACAGGAGATGAATTCTGTAAGATCACCACTACTGCAGACGGCTGTGCAATAACCCAGAATGAGGAAGGCTGGTGGTGTTATGCTGAATTCGATGAAAACGGAAACAGAAAGAGCACCGGCTGGGCTGTAGGAGGAGAGGCTCCTTACGAAGTCATTTCCGCAAGCCGCAGAATTCCGTATGGTTCTCTTTCTGCCTCAGCAGTTATGAAGAGGAATATTGTTCCCGGAGAGGAAATGCGTTTCATAGAAAGGCTGGGGCCTGCGACTAGGAACGGAGATGCTGCAATAAAGCACGGAATTGTCATTCTTGCACAATATAGCGACGTAAAGTTCACATATAACAGAGAGGACTTCGTCGATCTGCTTACTCTTAAGGGGTACTCACGAAACGGTGCCTCCGGAAGCGCAAAGGAATATTTTGATGAACAGTTTGCGGGCAAGGTTGATTTCAGGTTCGATGTCAGTGAAATTGTCACGATTCCGGGCAAACGTGCCGATTATGGTGGCAACAGAAGCAACGGGGATGACAAGGATCCGGCAAGTATGATTATCGAGGCCTGCCGAGCCGCAGACGCGACAACCGACTTTTCGCTTTACGACGATGACGGAGACGGGGAAATAGATAATGTATTTGTATTTTTTGCTGGCGGTGACGAGGCGGAAGGCGCTGGAGAAGACTGTATATGGTCACACGCCTGGTACATCTATAATGGTGCCGGACAAACAGTTATGCTTGACGGAAAAATGCTTAACAGATATGCCTGCACATCGGAATTGACAAGAAAGTATTACAACAACAGGGAATTTGACGACATACTCACAGGAATCGGAACCTTCTGCCACGAGTACAGTCACACTTTCGGACTTCCTGACCTATACGACACTGACTATGAAGGAAGTGGAGGTAACGCAGCAGGATTATGGCTATGGACAGCACTTATGGATGGAGGCAACCAGAACAATGGCGGCAACACTCCTCCGTACTTCAATGCACTGGAAAGAGAGATCCTCGGCTTGACAGAGCCTTCCGTGATAGAAGCCAACGGTTCGTACAGACTGGAACCGATAAACGCCAATGGACAGTCTTATAGGATAAACACTGACGATGAGAACGAATATTATCTGATCGAGTGCCGTTCCGGAGAAGGCTGGGACAAATATATAGGAGGAAGCGGTCTTCTTATATACCACATTGACAAATCAGCAAGGGGCTCCGGAATATCCGATCTGTACGGAACAGACCTGACAGCAGAGCAGAGGTGGAGCGCCAATGAAGTAAATGCCCGACCAGACCATCAGTGCGCCGACCTGATCGAAGCAGATAGCCGGCAAGATAGTTTCAAAAGCATCGAAGACGCGGCTTTCCGTTCTCTGCTCACTGAGACCAGAGGTATATTCTTCCCATATCAGGAAAATGACGCAATAGCATCCGAAAGACTTGTAAAGTGGAGCGGCCAACCCTCTACCATATCAATCAGAAGCATCAGCAAGGAAAGGGACGGCATCAGTTTCACAGTAACAGGTATGAACGGAAGCATCGCCCCTCCTGAAGTAGGTGCGATAAGGACAGAGACATTCCCTGATGCAGCAATAATACAATTTGAAAGTTCATATCCATTTGAAGGAGAGGCTGTTGTGGAATGGGGACGCACGGGACTGGATACAGAATCTGTGAGGGTGATGCCATACGAGCCGGGCAGATATGCTCTGGTGCTGCAAGGCCTCGAACCTGGCAACAGGACATATACCGCAAGGATTTCATTCGAAGCCGACGGAGCCTCCGGAGAGCCTTCCAGCGTATCGTTTATGACCAAAAGGAAGCCGGCGGTAACCTGGCCATACATTTATATAGCCTCATCTTCCCGTAATGAAGATGGCACTTTCCCTCAGGACGCGCAACTTCCGCTTATGCTCTGCAATATCGGAGATGCCGCTGAAATCAATTGGTCTTACGACGGCAAGTCCATATCAAGACGGGGTAACGGATATTACACCGCGACAAAAAGCGGAACCCTGATGGCCGAAATAATATGGAAGGACGGCAAAGTTGAGAAGATAGTCAAGGAAATAACAATCAGCACAGATAAGAATGATTAGAAGAATCTTCGGCATATTGGTCATTCTGCTTGCATCTGCAGGGTGCAATCGTTATGACATCGATGAAATCCTTCTGGAAAAAAGTGAGATTTCATTGACCTGGAAAGGACAGGATCAATTCATATTTGACCCTGTTTATTGTCAATTCGCGCACAACAGCACAACAAACGAGTATCGCGCTTTCGATGACAGGTTGTCGGACTGGTTCATAGTCAGATGTAATGCCAGACCAGATACAGAAGGTCAGACACTGACTGCAGACGTCACCTGGACATCAAGCAATTCCACAAAAAGCGAAAAAGCACTCGAATTCACAGTCCACAGGACGGATTCAAAAGGACGGATATGGTTGTGGAACAAGTCTAAAAACATAGGAATAGTGATAAAAAACTTGTAAATTTGCGGCCACTCGGACAAAGACAGATAATTAACATTTAAATATTACAGAAATGAGAAAGAAAATCGTAGCAGGCAACTGGAAGATGAACACAACAGTTGCAGAGGGCGTAGAACTCGCAAAGGCAGTAGTAGCAAAGTCAGCAGAAGTTCCTGCTGATGTCAAACTCATCATCGCTCCTCCATTCACTCACCTTTATCCAGTAGCAGAGGTTGTAAAGGGCACAGCAGTGGGTCTCTCATCACAGAACTGCGCTGATAAGGAGAAGGGCGCATACACAGGAGAAGTTGCTGTAAATATGCTTGCAGGGGTTGGTTGCGAGTATGTCATCCTCGGCCACTCTGAGAGAAGAGAGTATTATGGTGAAACTGATGCAAAACTTGTCGAGAAGGTTAAACTTGCTCTTGCACAGGGTCTTTCACCTATCTTCTGCATCGGAGAGAAGAAGGAAGAGCGTGAGGCTGGCCGTCACTTCGAGGTGGTTACAGAACAGGTGAAGAACGTTCTCTTCGAACTTACTCCAGAGCAGATGGCTAACGTAATCGTTGCATACGAGCCAGTATGGGCTATCGGAACAGGTCTTACTGCCACTGCAGAGCAGGCACAGGAGATCCACGCAGAAATCCGCAAGGTACTTGCTGAGAAGTTCGGTGCTCTTGCTGAAGAGATCTCTATCCTCTACGGTGGTTCTTGCAAGCCTTCAAATGCAAAAGAACTTTTTGCTTGCCCTGACATTGACGGCGGACTCATCGGTGGCGCTGCTCTCAAGGCAGAGGACTTCATCGGAATCGCTGTTTCATTCTAATTGAATATGAGAAAGATATATATCTTGGCAGCCGCTGCATTAGCAGTGGCTGCTTGCGTACAGAAAAATGATACGCTGAAGGAAACGGTGGAGAGTTATGCTGTGGTGGAGGTATCCTCACCGCTCTATGATGCTCTTTCAGAGAATGACAAGAAGATTGTCGGACTGTTCCGTCAGGCCGGCGAGATAATGGACGGGCTGTTCTGGAAGCAGACATTCGGAGACAAAGCACAGATCGAAGCACTCCCTGACGGATATGCCAAGGCCTACGCTATGATCAACTATGGTGCCTGGGATCACCTCGACGATAACAAGCCTTTTATCGAAGGATATGGCGAGAAGCCTCTCGGATGCCAGTACTATCCTCAGGATATGACTATGGAGGAATGGGAGGCGTTTGATGATCCTGACAAACTCAGTCTCTATACGGTAATACGCCGCGACGAGAACGGTGGTCTCAAGACTGTATGGTATCGTGACGAATACAAGGAAGAACTTGAGAAGGTGTGCGCCCTCCTTGAAGAGGCTGCCGCACTTACAGACAACGAGGGTATGCGTACATATCTGACTGAGCGCATAAAAGCCTTCCGCACAGATGATTATCTCGCCAGCGATATGGCTTGGATGGATATGAAGGACTGCAATATGGATCTCGTGATCGGCCCTATCGAGAATTATGACGACCATCTTTTCGAGGCCAAGGCAGCATACGAGTGCTTCATCCTTCTCAAGGACGAGACACGTAGTGCAAACCTCGCGAAGTATGTGGCTCTCCTCCCTACCCTCCAGACTATGCTTCCTTGCCCGGAGGAATACAAGACCTTCGTACCTGGAACATCATCAGACCTCAACGTCTATGATGCCATATATTACGCAGGTGACTGCAATGCCGGCAGCAAGACCATAGCAATCAATCTTCCGAATGACGAAAGAGTACACGCTGCCAAGGGAGCCCGCCGCCTCCAGTTGTACAATAGTATGATGGCGAAGTTCGACAAGATTCTCGCCCCTATCGGAGAAATCCTTATGACTCCTGACCAGCAGCAGTACCTGAGCGCAGATGCATTCTTCTGGAACGTAACATTCCACGAAGTGGCTCACGGACTCGGAGTAAAGGAGACCGTAAACGGCAAGGGATCCGTTGACGAAGCAATGGGATCGGAAAAGACCACTTGGGAAGAAGCCAAAGCCGACATTCTCGGACTGTTTATGGTGAACAGACTCATAGATATGGGAGAGATTTCCGATATTACAAAAGAAGAGTCCATTGCAACATTCATAGCCGGAATCGTTCGTTCTGTCCGTTTCGGATCTGCCTCATCACACGGTAAGGCAAATATGATGTGCTTCAACTTTATGGAGGACAACGGTGCATTCACCCGCAATGCCGAAGGCAGATATGTAGTTGATTTCGAGAAGGCAGCAGAAGCGATAGATGCTTGGGCAGCCCTCATACTTGAGACCCAGGCTACAGGCAACCTCGAATTCGCTCAGAAATATTCAGCAGAAAATGCCAGCATCCGCGAGACTCTTGCGGCAGAAGTAGCAAAAGTAAACGAGGCCGGCATCCCACGCGACATCGTATTCGATTTCGTCTGGTAACCACCAGTCCCAGTAATGCCCGACAATTGACCGGGCATCCCCAATAAGCCAACATTCCCCGTCGGTCGGAAAGCAGAAACAAAGGAAAATGCTTTCCTCCCGACGGGGAATGTTGGTTTTTATAAGGATCTACTTCGCGTCACGCCACGATTTGCCGACAATCACAGGCGGCGCTGTCGGTTCGAAAGTGCGTTCCACATAGTTTGCACGCTGTCTGCGGGTTGCCGCCGATGCTGAAGATGCTCTGTTTATGGCATCCCATTCGACAAAGTCCTCATAATCGTACTCCCAACTGTCGCCGTATGCAAGTTTGTGGATGCGGTACCAGATTGCCTCACGGCTTGGAGCATTGAAGCCACCGATATTGTAACGCATTATGCTGTCCTCCGTAGGACGCCATACACCGCTCCAATAGGTCAGACCGCCCTCGAAGCAGCCAAGTCCATCATACTGATACCTCTCATCCTCAAGGAAATGTGACCAACGAACCTGCGACGGATCACTTGTGAAATCAACATTTTTCCACCAGCCCCATTCATTCTGTTGCTGGATGATCTGGTTTGCATAGTCATCCGGCACGGCACCCATATATTCATAAGCATATTCATCGGCAAGTTTCGCAAAACCGTGACCGCAGGCCTCGTGATGAAGAAGTTGGAGGAATGTCTCCTGATCCTTGCCTTTAGGAAAATAAGCCACAGAAGTACCTGTTCCATACGTTCCTGATGTTGACGCAGGATAATACATATAGCAGGTTCCGGCGTATGCATCGGAATTCATCGCCACAATGACCAAAGCCTCCGACATATCCTCCGCCGTCAATGCTTTCAATGCATATTCAAAGCACTTCTGATCATTGCCGCCGACTGATGTTCCACCGCCAAAGTAAGTGCCTAGAGAAGTATCTTCATACAGATATCCTTCAGTAGCAGACACGACGTTCACATAATACACATTGAACATTTCCTTATAAGACTTGAAAGGCTCCTCTGCAAAGAGATTCTCATACATAAATCTCATATCAGCCTCGTATGTTCCGTCCGCTATCTGCCTGTCGCTGTATGCATCACCCATCAGGACAATGTTTATCCCCTCACCTTCCGATGCTGTCTGGAGGGTCGTTACTTTCCCATCTTGAGAATAATCGGAAGTCGAATATTTTTCATCAGGGAACTTTTCCTCAAAAAACGCGAGAATATCAGAAAAAGGTGTGATTTCATCATCCAATATGGTAGAAAAGACAACCTCCTTGTTTTTATCCACAATCGTCACATTCGGGATTGCAGCCATCCCGAATGGAGGATAACACAACACTGGCCAAGGAATATCGTTTTCAAGAATGAATTCACGAACTTTATTTTCCCAGCCGACTCCATTGAACATCAGAATCTCTACCCCAAATTTGTTATATGCTTCATACAGAGCATACATCTTGTTACAAGGATATACTGCACTTGATATGAATGGGAACATAGCAACATCATATTGGTAAATAATCGTATAAGTATTATTTTCATATTCGACATCCGATTGTATCAGATTGCCGAACACATCCATTTCACTGAAAGATGGAGAAGGTATATCCTTATATGTAACATTGAATTGGTTCCTGTCAATGATCGAAGTCCAGAATTGCCGCCACTTAGGATGCTTTCTGATTTCATCTGGAATCTGTCCGCTCAAATTGTTACCATCCAACATACAAGAATATAGGTTATCCATAATATTTGCCAGTTCAACAGGCAACTCTCCTGTAAGGCCTGCATCCCTGAGATTAAGGCGCTCCAGATTGATCAGATTGCCGATAGCAGGAGACAAAGTCCCACCAATATTACAAGAATCTATTTCCAATGAAACCAGTTGAGGCATAGCATATAATTCCTCCGGAATACCACCCGAAAGTTCCAGGTTAAACAATCGTAATACTCTCAGATTCTTTAGATTTCCTATAGTGGATGGTATCTCTCCTGTCATATTGGTAGTCCATAAATTATATAGAGTCAATGATTTAAGAGCAGTCAATTCACCTATCCAGGACGGTATATTGCCTGACAGATTACATCCCTCTAAACGAAGTGTTTTTAAATCCTTATTCTTAAGAAGTTCTGATGGAATCGGTTGGGAAATTTTGATTTGATCTGAAATATCATAACTAGATCCCGTTGAAAGAAAAATATCAAATACCTCTAATGCACCAGCACCATCATAAACGGGTTCATATTCAAAGAGAGTAAGATATGGGTTTTGGGAAGATGTGAATTCCTTGATATTCAATGATGTCATAACATCAGGGAAAGAATCCACATTTGTCATTTCAAGCCACAAACTCGACAAGTTCTTAAAACATCCTATTTCTGTCGGTAAAGTGACGCGCTCGGCTAGTTTATTCAAATTGCCACATATATGTAGTTTTGTAACAAATGAATTTTCATCCGTATCGACTCCATACCATTCGTTTACAGGCCTTTCACTGCACCAATTTTCATTATTCGGCCAATTATCGCCATCCAGAGCATCATAAATAGCAATCAAAGCCTCACGCTCCTTAGCCTGTTTAGTCTCAACGCTTTCTTCAAATTCCAGATCCTTCACTTCACCGATATTCCTGATCTGCCCGTCGTTGAGAGATATCTCACGGGGGATTTGCCTGATGGCGACAAGGCCTTCTTCATTCATAAAGGAGAATTCGAGTCCTAAAGCATATCTTCCCGGAACAAGTCCTATGTAGTAATCCCCGGGATCGAGAACAGTTTCAGAAACAAGGGTCACTGAAGACTGTGAATTTTCGTAAAGCATTGCTGACGGATAATCACTTGAACAATCCACTTTTATCACACCAGCAAGAGGCTCCTTACCTATAGTCCTGACTATCACGGACTTGATCGGATCGGATTCTTCCGATATGGTAAATTTCACATAGCCAAGCACATTGCGGAATCTGAAAGACATTTCATCAGATGATGCGCGTGCTACAGATATATTCAGATCATCAGCAAAACCGCCCTTTACTGCTTTCTGAATATGCGGCATCTCAATTATTGCCTTAGAGTCATCGAATTCTCTGAACAATGAATACGGATAAACTGCATAATAATTCGCGGCCTGATACGCAGAACCGGTAAATAGTGTAAAATCAGACGGCTCTTCGATATCTGCCGTAAACGGTTCGTTAGCAGCATTCACTGCGATCTGGTCTCCAGGGAGCCAAGACACTCCATTTGATTCAGTCAGCATCGTCCTTGTTTCGGACTGAATGGTAGCAGAAAAAGTCATTTCCTGCATAAGCAAGGATGAATCTGAAATTTCATCCACACAAGACACTGACATCAGGGATACGATGTATGTCAACAAGAAAGGTAAAACGCGCTTCATAACTACTCCTCCAACAAATCAATCCACTCATCATCCTCATAAAAGGAATCGTGCGTTCCACTTGTGCAGAGCGCACCTTCGTTCTGGATTTCATATACGGAAATCCACGGACTGACATACAAGTCCGTTACAAGTTTGAAAGCCTGCATATCCATAGCGCAATAGTTTAAGGTTAAATCATTAATAGACAATCGCAAATATACTATTCCATATTAAGAAAAGCAAGTATTGCAAAGACCGATTGCAGACTTATGGACTATACTTTACGACAGAAGCAATCCTAATGGGATTAATATTTCATATATGGTTATTTTTGTCTATCTTTGTAGGTTACAAAGAGATTAAAGACGGAATAAAATATAAAGATATAGATATGAAGAATTTTGTAGAAGAACTCAGATGGAGGGGAATGATCCAGGACATTATGCCCGGTACTGAAGAAAAATTGATGGAAGGCTCGACTGCAGCATACGTGGGTATTGACCCTACTGCAGACTCGCTCCACATCGGCCATATGGTCAGCATTATGATACTCAAGCATTTCCAGAACTGCGGCCACAAGCCAATCGCTCTGGTGGGAGGTGCTACAGGTATGATCGGTGACCCATCGATGAAATCACAGGAGCGTAACCTTCTCGATGAGGAAACACTCAACCACAACGTAGCCTGCATCAAGGCACAACTCAGCAAATTCCTTGATTTCGAATCGGATGTAGAGAACAAGGCAGAACTCGTGAACAACTACGACTGGATGAAGAATTTCTCTTTCCTCGATTTCACACGCGACATCGGAAAGCATATCACTGTGAACTATATGATGGCTAAGGATTCAGTGAAGAAGAGACTCTCGGGAGAGGCTCGCGACGGTATGTCATTCACAGAGTTCACATACCAACTGCTTCAGGGATATGACTTCCTCTATCTCTACGAGCACAAAGGATGTACACTTCAGATGGGTGGAGCAGACCAGTGGGGCAACATCACAACCGGTTCAGAACTCATCCGCCGTATCCTCGGCAAGGAGGCTTTCGCTCTCACCTGCCCTCTGATCACAAAGGCTGACGGAGGAAAGTTCGGAAAGACAGAAAAGGGCAACATCTGGCTCGACCCTGAGCGCACTTCTCCATACCAGTTCTACCAGTTCTGGCTCAATGTATCTGACTCTGATGCAGAGAAATACATCAAGATCTTCACAATGCTTTCAAAGGAGGAGATCGATGCTGCAATCGCACAGCACGCTGAGGCTCCTGAGCGTCGCGAACTCCAGAAACTTCTTGCAAAGGAGGTGACCACAATGGTTCACGGAGCAGCAGAGTACGAGAATGCAGTGGCGGCATCACAGATGCTTTTCGGCAATGCTACAAAGGATGCGCTTATGAATCTTGATGAGAAGACTTTCCTCGCAGTGTTTGACGGAGTACCTACTTTCGAAGTTGCAGCAGAGAAGTTCCCTATCGGAGTCATCGATCTTCTTGCAGGAGAGTCAAGTGTGTTCCCTTCAAAGGGAGAGTGCCGCAAGATGATCCAGGCAAATGGCGTGAGCATCAACAAGGAGAAAGTCGGCGATATCAATGCTCAGATCGGCGAGGAGTCGTTTATCAACGGAAAATATATTCTCGCACAGAAGGGCAAGAAGAACTACTTTATCATTAAGATCGCATAGAGGGTCACACGTTTATGCGTGTGAATATTCCGGAAACCCCCGCCCTCCCGATGGTCGGGCACCCCTAGCTGGGGGTGGCACGTTTCCTCCATATCCACACACATAAACTGCAAACAGCATCTTAATTATAAAGTAAAAAGACGCAGGAGGAACGCATAATATGGAAAAAGGTATTGAGAGTACTAGGCAATTGAAGGTTGCCAAGGAGATACAGAAGGTGATGGCTGAGATCATCAGGAGCAAGGGAATGGCTGCATTCGGCGGCGCTCTTGTTTCGGTGAGCGGTGTAAAGATCAGCCCTGATCTGTCCGTAGCAAAGATATATGTGAGCATATTCCCTTCTGAGAAGGCTGAGGCTGTGATGGGAGTGCTGGATGAGAACAATAAGGCTCTTCGCGGAGAATTGGGAGGAAAGGTAGGAAAGCAGTTGCGTATCGTGCCTGAAATCGCTTTCTACCTCGACAGTTCTCTTGACTATGTAGAACATATCGAAGAACTATTGAAGAAATAGATGCTATCTTACGGAAACCAATACTAGATGAGGCTAGCACCGTTCATAGCAAAAAGGTATCTTTTCGCCAAGAAATCGCATAATGTGATAAACATCATTTCGGCGATAAGTGCTATCGGTATGGCTATCGGAACAGCGGCTCTGATCATCATAATGTCGGTTTATAACGGGTTCGACTCGCTTGTCAGGTCAATGATGAGCAATGTCGAGCCCGATCTTATGATTACCCCGGCAAAGGGCAAGGTTTTCGTTCCGGAAGGTGAAGTATATGACTGGATATACGACCAACCGTCTGTGAAGAATATGTGCAGCGTGCTTCAGGAGCAGGTTTTCATAAATTATGACGGACAGCAAGGAATAGCAAAAGCGAAAGGTGTCGATTGGATATATGAAGAAGAATCACCGCTTCGGGATCATATCAGCAATGGAGAATTCAGGCTGCATCGAGGAGACGTACCATTGGCTGCAGTCGGTGCCGGTCTGGCATACGATATGGGGATAAATCCACGTTTCCTCGCACCTATCGAAATCTATTTTCCATCCAGGACAAGAAGAATATCAATAGCCAATCCTCTATCCTCAGTAGAAAGCATAAAAGTCTGGCCTTCAAGCACTTTCTCAGTCAGCAACGACGTCGATGCCAACCTGATGATACTCCCGATCGAGAAAATGAGGGAACTTCTTGAATACGAGGATGAAGTGTCAGCCATAGAAATAAGATTGGCGGAAGGCTACGGTCAGGACGAATTAAGACGTCTGCAGACCGAGATAAGCACAAGGCTTGGAGAAGAGTTCAAGGTCAAGGACAGGTTTCAACAGAACGAATCTCTTTACAAGATGATGAAATATGAAAAGGCAGCCATCTATATGATCCTGATTTTCGTAATAATCATCATTGCATTCAATATCTTCGGCAGTCTTTCTATGCTCATCATTGAGAAAAAAGACGATATCGAGACCCTGCGCAGCCTTGGCGCTGAGGACAGATTGATAAAACGCATCTTTGTTCTGGAGGGATGGATGATTTCTCTTACAGGACTGGCAGGAGGACTCGTTGCCGGCATTGGTTTCACATTGCTCCAGCAGTATTTCGGTATAATAAAGATGCCCGGACAATTTCTTGTCCAGGCATATCCTGTAATTCTGTCTTGGGGCGATATCCTTATTACCGTTGCCGGTGTAGCAATTATCGGCTATCTGATCGCCCTGCTTCCTGTAGCGGCATACTACAGGAAGTCAAGACACTGAAATTATTTGTTTCTGATATATTCGTGAATTGCTGCTGCAGCCTTACGACCTGCACCCATAGCGAGAATCACAGTAGCGGCACCTGTCACGGCATCACCTCCTGCAAACACGCCTTCACGAGTCGTGGCACCATTCTCATCAGCCACCAGACATCCTCTGCGATTGATTTCAAGACCTGCAGTCGTCTTAGCGATAAGAGGGTTAGGAGATGTTCCCAGAGACATAATTACTGTCTCTGTCTCAATCTCAAACTCTGATCCAGGCACAGCCACAGGGCTTCTACGGCCGCTTTCATCCGGCTCACCAAGTTCCATACGGATACACTTCACAGCCTTTACCCATCCCTTCTCATCACCGACGATCTCAATAGGATTGGTAAGCATAGCGAACTGAATACCCTCTTCCTTCGCGTGATGAACCTCTTCACGACGTGCAGGAAGTTCATTTTCTGTACGACGATATACGATCGTTGTCTCTGCTCCGAGTCTCAAAGCCGTACGGGCAGCATCCATAGCAACGTTTCCGCCACCGACCACAACAACCTTCTTTCCTGCGTGAATAGGAGTCATATAGTCATCCCTGAACGCCTTCATAAGATTGTTTCTTGTAAGGAACTCATTTGCCGAGAACACACCATTGAAGTTCTCACCAGGGATACCCATAAACTTAGGAAGTCCGGCGCCTGATCCTACAAACACTGCAGCGAAACCTTCCTCATCAAGAAGAGAATCAATAGTCACAGTCCTTCCTGCAATGACATTGGTCTCAATCTTCACTCCGAGAGCCTTTACAGACTCGATTTCAGCCGCAACAACCTTGTCCTTAGGAAGACGGAACTCCGGAATACCATACTCAAGCACTCCTCCCGGACGATGCAGAGCCTCGAAGATAGTCACGTCATAACCAAGTTTGGCGAGATCCGAAGCGCAGGCAAGACCTGCAGGGCCACTACCTATGACAGCGACTTTATGACCGTTTGCAGGAGCGACCTCTGGCCTTACGCCACCGTTCTCCCTGCTCCAGTCCGCCACAAAACGCTCAAGTTTTCCGATAGCCACCGGCTCACCCTTCACTCCAAGGATACAACTACCCTCGCACTGCGTCTCCTGAGGGCAGACACGACCGCAGATTGCAGGAAGGGATGAATCCTCTGCAATCACAGATGCAGCAGCAGCAAAATTGCCTGCAGCAACCTGGGCTATGAAGTTAGGAATCTTTACGCTTACAGGGCAGGCAGCCACACAGCGCGGATTCTTGCAATGAAGGCATCTTGTCGCTTCGAGTTGAGCCTCTTCTACATTATAGCCGTAGCATACCTCCTCGAAATTGGTAGCACGTACTTTAGGATCCTGTTCTCTGACAGGGACTCTTGGAATCTTGTTTGCCATTACTTTCCCCTCCCTATTCTGCATTTATGACTCTCGTTCGCCTCGATTTCCTCTGCCTTATACATTCCCTGACGGCGCATTGCCTCATCAAAATCCACATCATAACCGTTGAACTCAGGGCCTTCTACACAAGCAAAGCGTGTCTTTCCGGCCACCGTGACACGGCAGGCTCCGCACATTCCTGTGCCATCCACCATCAATGTATTGAGGCTGACAATGATAGGGAGTTCGAGTTTCTTCGCTGTAAGTGTCGCAAACTTCATCATTATCATAGGGCCGATCGCCACTGCCTGATCGTATTTCTGTCCTTCCTCATTGACAAGTTTTTCGAGCATTGCAGTAACAAGCCCTTTGAAGCCGGCAGAGCCATCATCAGTACAGAGATAGAGATTGTCACATACCGCCTCCATTTCTTCCTTATAGATGACAAGATCCTTTGTCTTTGCTCCGACTATTACATCCACAGCGACTCCCCTTTCGTGAAGCCACTTCACCTGAGGATACACCGGAGCGGTTCCGACACCTCCTGCAATGAAGATGAATCTTTTATTCTTGAGTTCATCTTCAGGCATTTCAGTAAAGTCTGACGGAATTCCAAGAGGGCCGACGACATCGGCAAAAGCCTCACCTGCTTCGAATGAAATGATTTCAGAAGATGAAGCACCGATCTGCTGGGTTACGATGGTAACTGTACCAGCCTCTTTGTCATAATCACTGATAGTCAAAGGGATACGCTCTCCTTTTTCAGTGGCACGCACGATAAGGAACTGTCCGGGAAGGGCAGCAGCCGCAAGGCGCGGAGCCTTTACCTTCATCCGGCAGATTGTCGGCGTGAGCATTTCTTTGGTTATGATTTCGTACATAATTAATATGGTTATACCCTGGCTGGAGCCAGAAATGATTCTTTAGTGAGTACGTATCTGGTGATGATGAGCATCTACGGTAACTTTTTCGCGATCCAGTCCTAGCTCCTTCTCTACCTTGCCGTTTACAGGGTATCCAAGTTTCACGATTGCAGCCTTGAGCACTTCTTCCGAGGTCTTGGCAGCATCATACTTGATGGCAACAGTCTGGTCTTCAAGAGATATCTTGAGATCCTTCACGCCCTTTTCGAAAGCAATATTTTCCTGCACCTTCTTCACGCAATTTTCGCAATGAAGATGCACGCTGAAAATCACTTCCTTGATCTCGGCTTTCTTCCTGGAAGCCTTATAACTCTGAGTGAACGAAGAAGTTTCATTAACGTCTGCAGCAAACACATAATGCGATGACACCGACAGTGTCATAAGCGCTGCAATAGTCAGGATAAGTGTCTTTTTCATAATATCGTACAAATATAATAATAATTCTGATTCAGATTCCTCGACAGGCTAGGCTTTTTTCCAAAGAGTGAAGCGGAAACCGATATGAGCCTTGATACCCATCAATGGTCCCCACACACAACTTGCATCAAATGATGGCTGGAATGCATTCACATAGCCGTTCTGATCCTTTACCGAACCGAGAATCACATTCTTCTGGCGGAAATTTGTCAGGTTCTCGGCACCGATATACACATCCCATCCCTTGAAACGGCGGGTCACCTGCGCATAGAGAAGAGGATAGACAGGAGTGCGGCCATCCTTGTAAAGAAGATTTCCGTCAGCATCCTTGAGACCCTCCATAAAATTATATACCCTGCACGAGCCGTTGAGCGAAGCGGTAAAGTCAAATATCCACTTGTTCAGATTCGTTGCATATTGAAGATTGAGCACTCCCTTGAAACGGCTTGTCATTGGCTTTTCGACCAATCCTTTACCGCGAAGTTCAACCTTGGCATTCGTATAGCGGAATGTCGCAGTGATATTGAAGCGCTCGATAGGATCGACAGAGAAATCCACCTGATAATTATCAGTGAATGAACGGTCACCGTCCAATGCATAGAAATGGATTTCGTTCATACCATATTCATAGTCAACAACCATCTGCTGGGCAAACTGAGTACGGAAATAGTCAAAACTGAGGTAGGTGTTGGAAGATGCTCCGAACGGCATATAATAGGTGATGTTGCCGCCGAATGTCCAGGCATCTTCAAGAATATGGTCATTGTATGCTCCTTTATAATCCTTTCCGGTAGAGAACACACCTATATTATCCACCAATGGGGTAGAATATCTGAGTCCGCGTCCTCCGTTGGCACGGATAACAATCTCATCCACAGGCATATACTTAAGAGTAATCCTTGGAGACACCTTGAATCCCTGCTTATAGAACCAGTCTCCGCGAAGTCCGGCAATGGCAGAGAACTTTTCGCCGGCGTGATATGTATATTCTCCGAACACTCCGGCATTGGCTAGATCAGTGATGCCGTTGTCCTCTTTGAGGATGAAATCCGCTCCCTGCGGTGCAAGTCTCCTTATCACCTCATCATAACGATCGAATGTTCCGTTCAGACCGAGGGTGAACCTATGCGAGTCATTTATCACATTCTGATAAAGAAGGTTTGCAAATGCAGAATGCTGTCCGGCATCGTATGTCTTGGTTCCGAATCCGGAATCCATATCCTGATAACTATAGTCTGCCACAAGGGCTATATTCTGAGAATTGTCCTCATTCAGAGGAACTCCCACCTTAAGATATCCGTTCAGCGACCTGTTAAGAATATCGGATGTCCAGCGATTCTGTATTGCCTGGATCTGACCTCCGTCACGCTTATCCTGGATCGCGCGGACACCGAAACGCACCTGCACACCGTTATCGGCCTGATAGAGCCATCGGTTGGAGAGATTGAACTGAAGCATCTTCGGCTCATCGAGGAAACCGTCATTGTTCATATCGTGAGCCTCGATATTGCCGGATACGTGGCCGAGTATGACTGTGCTCCACTTATATCCCATTTGAAGAGAAGAAGCGATGTTAAGATCCATCTTTGTATCGCTCATCACGGCTCCATTGATGAAAAGGGGCTTCTCGTCTGTAGGCTTGCGGTGCTCCATATTGATCTGTCCTGTCATACACTCCACGCCGTTGATAACAGAAGACGATCCCTTTGCGATCTGTATGCTCTCGAGCCACTGACCGGGAACGTATGAAAGCCCGAAAGGGGCTGAAAGTCCGCGCATTACAGGACGCGTCTCATCAAGCATCTGGGTATATACTCCGGACAGACCGAGAAGACGGATCTGACGTGCTCCTGTGACAGCATCAGAATATCCGACTGTAACACTTGCTGAGTTTTCGAAACTTTCCGCAAGATTGCAGCAGGCCATCTTACAAAGACCGGCAGCAGAAATCACTTCCGTACGGATTTCCTTTCCCTTGGAAAGATAATTACCGGCCTGACGTGAAACAAAGACAGCAGCATCAAGGCTGTCCGCACGTTCACCATATATTTCGGTAGTATCCACGACGTGGCCGTGCTGATCCACCACCTGTGCATAAGAGGCCACAGATGCCAGAAGAGCAATAGTTAAGAATATGATTGTCTTTTTCATAATTTTCTGGTTTTTCTTATCAAGTTGACTATATACAAGTTATAACCGTTATGGCATTCTGCCATCGCGGAAAGAGTATATGACTTGAATCAGATACGCCAGACACTGAAAAGGGACTGCCCGTCGGGCGTCATTTCCACCCCAGGTCCGGACACCTTGCTGAAAAAGATCCTACCGGAAGCCAAGATATTGTCCGGCATTTCGACGTTGGGAAGAATAGGACTTGGACAATGCCCGCAATGACATACATTACGTTCATTATCCTTGTCATCCAATGAAGTTCCCGTCAAGGCAAGAACCTGATAATCATTTGAACAACAAGACTTTGCACTTATCCGAGAGACATCCCCGGAATGAGAGTGGGTGCAGCCTTGGGACTGGCAGCAACCGTGAGCATCGGCACAGCAGGAAGCCTTGTCACAACTATGTTCCGGATGTATTTCCTCACAAGTGAGTCCTTCGACAAAAGTGACCACGAAACTCCTGCCGCTACCGCTGCAGGTATGTACATCAAACCCTATGATACTCATTGAATACCATATTACCAGCAGGGCTGCGACTATCTTTGTAAAAATCCCTTTCATCTCAACCTGCAAAGATATAAAATTGTGCCGGAATTTCAAATAAACGACACGATCAAAAATCCAGACCAAAAAGAAGAACCGCCATAGATGAAGATTTGTCAAGTATTTGTAGTATCTTTGAAATTTATTCGTCTAATAGAAAATAATTACAGACTAAAATAAGAATTATGAAAGAATTTGTAAAGATGACCCTGGCAACGATAGCGGGTCTTTTCATTTTCGGTTTCGTAGCGATGTTCATTATGATCGCTATGGTGGGAGCGCTGGCCGCTATGGGCGACAGCCAGCCTGTGATGCCTCGTGAAGGCGTCCTTCAGATCAATATGTCAACTATGACACTTGCGGAACAGACTCAGGAGGCAGATCCATTCGCATCTCTTTCCGGCGAGCAGATAATTGCACCTGTAGGAATCTACAGCGCGATTCAGGCAGTGAACGCTGCAGCAACCGATCCTGCAATCAAGTTCATATATATGAAGCCAGACGGAGCGATGGCTGGCATTTCACAGTTCGAAGAGTTCAGAAAGGCTCTTGAGAATTTCAGAAACAGCGGCAAGGCCATAGTTTCATTCATTGAAAATCCAAGCAACGCAAGTTACTATCTTGCATCGGTTTCCGACAAGATATATATGACTTCATACGACGGAGGTATGAATATGTTCAGCGGACTTTCATCCCAGATGATATTCCTGAAAGACCTCCTCGACAGACTCGGAGTGAATGTACAACTCATACGTCACGGTAAATACAAGTCTGCAGGCGAGATGTACATCAGAAATTCATCAAGTCCTGAGAATCTCGAGCAGAACACTGAAATGATCGAGGCTGTATGGAACAGTTGGGCTGCTCAGATAGCAGAGTCACGAGGCATCTCCACTGACGACCTCAATGCGATGCTGAACAATCTCGAACTGAACTTCCCACAAGATTTCCTCGAAAAAGGACTTGTTGACGAACTTCTCACACGTGATGAACTCCAGCAGAAACTCTGTGATCTGTATTCTGCAGAGAAATTCGAAGATATCAAAGCAATCCAACTTCCTGATTATGCAAAGGTTAAATCAACCGCTGTCAACCTCAATGCCAACAAGAAGGTTGCAGTAATCTACGCAGAAGGCAACATCATCGACGGCAACGGAAAGCAGCAGATTGCAGGTGACAGATTTGCAGGAATCATTGAAGAAGTACGTAAGGACACCACTGTAAAGGCTGTCGTTCTCAGGGTAAATTCCCCTGGAGGAAGCGTTCTGGCATCTGAGAAGATAAAGGCCGAACTCGACCTTATAAAGGCAAACGGCATACCGGTAATTGCATCTTACGGCGACTATGCCGCATCAGGAGGATATTGGATTTCCGCAAACTGCGACAAGATCTATTCAAATGCGACAACCCTCACCGGTTCGATAGGTGTATTCAGTATGATTCCTGACATAAGCGGCACACTGAAGAACAAGATCCACATAAACATCACACCTGTGAACTCCAACAAGCACGCCGATATGTACGGTATGATGAGGCCGCTGGACAAGGCTGAGACCGACTATATGCAGGCATCAGTGGAAAGAATATACGATGTATTCACAGGCCTCGTTGCGGAGGGACGTGATATGACAGTAGAGGCAGTGGATGAAATTGCTCAGGGACGCGTATGGGCAGGATGTGACGCTCTGGAAATCGGCCTCGTTGACGAGATAGGAACCATTGAGGATGCTATAATCTATGCAGCGATGTCTATCGATGGCGTAACCAGTCTTGAGGATGTCCAGATTCAGGCATATCCGAAGCCTCTCACTGCACTGGAGAGTCTCCTGGAGGCATTCGGAGGCAATGAAAATGCATTCTCCGGCACTCCTTTCGAGAATGTGGAAGAGGCTTTCAAAGATTGGGATGCTTCTGAGAGCGGAAAGGTCTATGCACGTATGCCTTTCGAGTACAGCATCAGATAAGACTGATTCTGACTATATCCCTGGTACAGGAAACGACTTTACAACGGTCGTCGATCCTGACTCCCGCAACGGCTGAAATATGTCGTGCTGCAGAATCATCATCAGCGAAATCAACGATTACAATCGCTGATTTCTTACGGAAAGTATCATATTTAAGGTCGGCGAAAAGATCGCTGACCTTTTTCTTTCCACGCATTCCAAGTGGTACGAACCAGTCCCCTGTACGCCATTGACGAAGGATGAACGGGAAACGGAGTCTGTCGGCATCCGCGACAAGAACGCCTTCAGGCTGCTTCAGAGACATATCTTCTTTATATGGAAGCACTTCTACCCGCAATTTACTTCCATTGAAAGAATAGATGCCGGCTCCACTTACAATCATTGATGCATCGCCCTCGTCCGAAAGCGCCCTCAAAACCGCCTTCTCATCCTTAGGAAGGACAAGCATCCGCTCCCTCTCAACGAGCAATATGTATTCTGGGGACTCGAACCTCTTTCCGGATGACGTTCTATCGGAAGACAGCAGATCTTCCAAAGAAGCCAATACAGATGAATTGAAGCCGTATGGTTTAAGAATGTGATATAGAAGATACCTCCAATGACTGACGGATAATAAAGAAGGAAGAGATATCCCTACTATGGCAGGAGCCTGAGCATCTGTCAGGATGGATTCTATCTGCGCCTTGCACCAGTCTGCAACAATATCTTCCGCTTCCGAAAAATAGTCCATTTCCCTGTTCAGAGTATGTACAAAAGAGGGATTTATGGTCTCGAAAATCGGGAACACCTCATTCCTGATCCTGTTGCGCTTATATTCCGAAGAGGCATTGGTGCTGTCGTCACGATATTCCGTTTTATGTGAGAAGACATATCCTTCAATCTGTTTTCTGGTACATCCCAGCAAGGGTCTTACCAAAGGGATAGAAGTACCTGGCACAACTGAAAGCAAAGACATACCCGTGAGGCCGTTCAACCCAGAACCACGAAGCATATTAAGGATCAGCGTTTCCGCATTGTCATTGGCATTATGAGCCACAGCGACAGCAGCATAACCATATTCACGGCACAGATCAGCGAACCACCCGTAACGCAGGTCTCGGGCTGCCATTTCTATGCTGATGCCGTTTGCAGAGGCATATTCCTGCGTATCGAAACTCTTTATATGAAGAAGAACATTATGTTCCTGCGCCCATTTCCGTACCAAAGCCTCATCCCCGTCGCTTTCCTCCCCTCTTAGGCGGAAATTGCAATGCGCTACAGCAAACGGGAGAGATTGCTCCATAGAAGCGAACAATTCAGCCATACACATCGAGTCTATGCCGCCGCTGACGGCAATAAGAACCGAAGGGGCTGACCATTCTTTGATCAGCCCTCTCAATTCGTTCAATGCTTCTGAAAATCTTTTCTGCATCACCTTTTCCTTGCAATTGTGTATGTAAAACCGAACAAAAGGGATTCCTTGAACTGCACCCTCTGTTTCGTCAAGCCATCCTTCTCACTGAATATCAGAACCTTATCATCATATATCAGGTTGGTAGTCAAGGTAAGTGAGAAATATTTGGCAATCTTCCAGTCAAAACGGTTATCCCAGTTCACACGGAGGTTCTCGGGATGATCGAGATAATTGGAGAAAAGCACAAGTTGGGATGTGTAAGCAAATCCGTCATTGACCTTCACTGCAATATCGGCCTTGATCTGAGCACCGAACTCGAAGCGGACTCCACGGTAATACTGGCCCATAAGGGCAGGATCTCCAGAATTCATTGCTTCATTGAATTTATCCTGAGCCTCGGGAGACAATTTGGAAGCATCCTTATAAGCATCCTTCAGATCCATACCGTAGTTTTTTCTCAAATCGGGATCCCTGACTATCACCACACCTCCTGTAAGCGGAGCGATATTGAGCGACAGCCATTTCCAAGGCTTCAGGTCAATACCGAGCGCAAGGTTGGTGTATGCAGGAGCGAGGAAACCGGACTTGACATTACGGGCACCCTTCCACAACTTCACCTGATCCTTATGGGCAAGGTCATTCAGCCCAGTACCTTCAGGATATTTATCTGACGGCACCGTAGGAGTAAGATAATCGTATCCTGTCGAAAACTGTGACTTGAAGTCATAGTTGGCTGAGAATGAGAAATTTCTCATCTTGGAGTTCTTGTATCCGAACTTGCTCTCAAAATAGATTCGGTCATCGCTTTTCTGAAGGATAGGCTTCGACGAAGCATATACGAATCCATAATCGAGTTGGAGACGGTTGTTCCAGAAAAGATCATTCTTCTTATAATTGGCATTCCCGTCTATGAAAGCCTGGAGTGTCACAGTATTGTCTCCACCGGCAGCCCAGTTGGTCAGGGATGTCTGGCCGAACTTGATGTTGGTCTTGAGCGACTGATCCCAGTACTGCGGTTTCTCAACCTTCTGCTCAGCCTCCGGCGCCTCAGCCACTGCCTTTGCGGCCTCGGCTGCAGCCTTCTGAGCATCAGTCAGTTCCTGTGCCGCAAGTCCCTGACTCGTGGCTATGAACAAAGACAGTAATGCTATGATATATCTGATTCTATTCATCAATATCTATTAATATGAAATTGCGAAAAGTACTCTCTGGCTGGATGGCTTGCCTGTGTAGATACACTTGCCTTCCTCAACACAAACAGCGCTATCGACAGGAATACACCTGATTGTAGCCTTGGTTACCTCCTTGATCTTTTCTTCTGTCTCAGGAGTACCGTCCCAATGGCAGAGAAGGAATCCTCCCTTTGTGATTTCTTCCTTGAACTCCTCCCAAGTGTCCACCTTGCGTATGCTTTCGTCACGGAACTTCAGAGCCTTGGCGTAGATATTTGCCTGGATATCATCGAGAAGCGCAGCAATCACATCAGCCACACCTTCCTGTGAATATGATGACTTTTCGCAAGTGTCACGACGCGCAAGTTCGACTGTACCGTTCTCAAGGTCACGTCCTCCCATAGCGAGACGTACAGGGACACCCTTGAGTTCCCACTCCGCAAACTTGAAGCCCGGACGGAGAGTGTCGCGGTTGTCGATCTTCACGCTGATACCCTTTGCCTCCAGTTCCTTCTTGAAACCATCCATCTTGTCGAGGATTGCATTGTTCACAGCCTCATCCTTTCCTGTGATAGGAACCATAACCACCTGTATAGGAGCGAGTTTCGGAGGAAGCACGAGACCGTTATCATCGCCGTGAGCCATAATTAGAGCACCCATAAGACGTGTCGAAACACCCCAGGATGTAGCCCAGACATATTCCTGCTTGCCTTCCTTGTTGGTAAACTGTACGTCGAATGCCTTTGCGAAATTCTGTCGGAGGAAGTGCGATGTACCAGCCTGAAGCGCCTTTCCATCCTGCATAAGAGCCTCGATGGTCATTGTATCAAGGGCACCGGCAAAACGCTCGTTAGGGCTCTTGTGGCCTACAACCACAGGGACACCCATATAATTACGCGCAAAGTCAGCATAGACATTTACCATCTTCATTGTCTCCTCTTCAGCCTCCTGACGAGTAGCGTGAGCGGTATGTCCCTCCTGCCAGAGGAACTCAGCCGTACGGAGGAAAAGACGTGTACGCATCTCCCAGCGAACCACATTCGCCCACTGGTTGCAGAGGATAGGAAGGTCTCTCCAGGATGTCACCCAATTCTTGTATGTATTCCAGATAATGGTCTCTGAAGTAGGACGGACGATAAGTTCTTCCTCAAGTTTAGCAGACGGATCCACCACTACTCCGTTTCCGTCAGGATCGGCCATAAGTCTGTGATGGGTCACTACGGCACATTCCTTTGCAAAGCCCTCAACGTGCTCTGCCTCACGGCTCAGGAATGATTTAGGAATGAAGAGAGGGAAATACGCATTCTGATGTCCTGTATCCTTGAACATTTTGTCAAGTATATCCTGCATCTTTTCCCAGATTGCATATCCGTATGGCTTGATCACCATACATCCTCTTACCGCAGAACGTTCAGCCAAGTCTGCTTTCACTACAAGATTGTCATACCACTGCGAATAGTTGTCAGACCTCTTTGTTACTTCTTTTGCCATTGTATTTTTGCTTTTTATTGTTTTTATCCCTATCATTGTATTTGAATCCACAACTCTGCAGAGCCGAAAATCATCGGTACAGTTCTTGCAGAACAAAACAGGTTGCGAAGATACGAAAATATTATAAATAATAAATGGAGAATGACTATGAAAAAGAGTTCAGCGCTACTTATTGCGGCAGCCCTCATACTCTCTTCGTGCGGAACTGCCACTAAGTTTGCTTCCACAGACGACGGACAGAAGTTCAAGGACGGAATTTACAGCAATACTCCTTCATTCCTGACAAAGACCGAAAAGGCGGAGGCTCAGGCCGAAGCACAGGCTCTTGCCCAGAAGACAAAGGAATCCCAGATATATCTTTTCGGTGACAAGAAAGACACCGTGGCCATACCACAAGATATGTCTGCAATGATCAGATACGACCAGAAACTTGGCGGAACCGTCGTGACTGTAGGAGAGAATCCGTACGACTGGAGATATGACCTGGAAAACAACTACGGCTACTGGTACGGGCCTTACAGCATCGGCAGTTCGTGGTACTGGAGCAGGCATTATTCACCTTGGTACGCTTGGGATTTCGCTCCTTGGAGATACAATGCCTGGTATGACGGATGGTATTACGGCAATTGGTACAATCCTTATTATTACGGAGGATTCTACGGCGGCTGGTACGACCCTTGGTACTGGGGAGGTCACTGGGGCTGGTATGACCCTTGGTACCACCCTCACTATTATTGCGGCTGGTACGGTGGATGGGGTCCATACTGGGGACATCATCATCACCACGGACACGGCCCGGGACATATCGGAGGAGGCCCTGACCACAGGGACGTATGGTACGGATCCAGACATCAGACAGGTGCTGACAGGCTTTACGGCAACAGTTCTTCACTCAGAGGCGGCATAGGAAGCAGAAGTACAGTAAGCCGTACAGGCAGCACAACAGCAAGAGCAACCGTCAGCCGCGCACAGGCAGCCGGAAGGCCATCAGCCGGAAGAACTGTGGCATCCACATCATCGTCCACCTCAAGGTCATCTGTCGTGAGAACCACTCCAGCCATAAGGAACAGCAAGACAACCGGACGTAACACTGGAGCCTCAATACAGAACAGCACATCCAGAGGTTCGGTATCAGCCTCTCGTCCTGCAGGAGGAAGGACAGGAGTGACATCGCAGGCCAACCACCGCAGACCTGCAGCAAGTGCTGCACAGGCAGGCACACGCGACAGAGCGAGCACAGGTTCAGGAAGCACACAGACCTACAGAAGTTCGACAACTGAACGCCAGTCAACATACAGCAGAAGTTCTTCAAGTTACAACAGCAACACTTCTTCCGGCAGATCAAGTTACAGTTCGGGAAGCAGCGGAAGTTACAGCAGAAGTTCTTCCGGCGGCGGATACAGTGGCGGAGGCTCAAGCAGAAGCGGCGGATCATCCGGCGGCAGAAGATAGAGTACAATCAGAAAGACTTGATTATGAGAAAGACAGCAATTACAATATTGGCAGCATTCGCAGCAGTCTGCGGATACGCCCAGACAGCATACGATGCCCTTATGTTCAGCGAGAACAATTATGAAGGCAGCGCCAGAACCGTGGCTATGGGCAATGCCTTCACTGCACTGGGAGGGGATCTGGGATCTATCAGCATAAATCCGGCAGGAAGTGCAGTGGCAGGGTACTCACAACTGACACTGACCCCGTCTCTTACCTTTTCCGCAAGCACTGCAAAAGGGGTATCTCCATACAGCGACGGCAGCCTGCCGTATTTCGAGAGAGAGATAAGAAGCAACGTCACAAACTTCTCGATGCCCAATTTCGGCGTCACTCTCAACTATGACACCCACCGTACATCGGGACTGAAGAACATCACCTTCGGCTTCATTGTAAACAAAAGCGCAGGCTGGGATCAGGACATATATGCACGAGGAACAAACTCTTCGACATCCTTTATGGGAGCGATGGCATACGAGGCCACGATTGATGGCCTGCTCGGTGCCGACCTTGGTTCGGAAGACGCATTCGGATTTATGCCTTGGAAGCCTGTCGTAGGTTATCTGAGCGGTATGATCTCCACTTTCGGAGGATATGACGACCAGTATGTCGGAGCAAGCGAAGTCATCTACGACAACGAAGAAGTAGCCATCGGAGGTCCGCTTGACCAATCTTACGGCAGAACTGTGCAGGGAGGAAAATACGACTACATATTCAATGTAGGAGCAAACATTTCCGACTTCATCTATATCGGAGCCAATCTGGGAATAACTTCGCTCGAATACGGATATGATGAATATTTCAAGGAGAGCGCTGTAGATCCGTCCGACTTTGAAATAGTAATGGCAAACGGTGACTGTTTCTATTTCAAGGATATGAACTACAGATATTCATATACGGCTCTCGGCACCGGCTACTATGGAAAGTTCGGAGTCATCGTCACCCCTGGAGGCGGTCTGCGTATAGGAGCGGCAATCCAGACTCCTGTAATAAACCGGATCGACGAAGAATGGCAGATCTCAGGAGAGACATCATACACTGACGCAAGATATAACGCATTTGCTGACAGCCCTTTAGGAAGAGGTTCATATACAATGCTATCCCCATTCAGAGCCAACTTCGGACTTGCATACACCGTAGGACAGTTCGGACTGATAAGCGCAGATTACGAGATATGCGATTATGGACGGATGAAGTACAGGACAGACGGTTCCGACCGTGATTATTTTGAAGACATCAACAGCGAAATCAGGGAACGTTTCGGCGCTTCCCATATTGTCAGGGTCGGAGCAGAAGTGAAGCCATTGAGCGGACTCGCCATCAGAGCGGGTTACCGAGCAGCCACTTCATCGGAACTTTATGATTCCTGGGGAGACAAGATTCCTGTTTCATTGACACAGAACGTCTCATTTGGATTAGGATACAGTTCGAAGAATTCTTTCTTCGCCGATCTTGCTGTGAGAAGAACCATTCTTGCCGACGAGTATTTTATGCCTTATTCCGATTATATGTTTGATGAGGAGGGATATATTCTCGAAAATGCATACGCCCCTGAACTTCGGATCAAGAGCAGCCTCTGGAAGGTGCTCCTGACATTCGGATGGAGATTCTAAAGTTTCTTCAGATAGACAATACTGTCCGGGCCTTCGTTAAAAAGAAGATCCATTATGGACAGATCGGACAGAAAGCCGTATTTCCCGGAAAAGACCTGGAAATACGGCTTTTCCATATCCAGACTGGCCAGGATATCATTAGGACGTTTAGGATGGATGACCTCGCGGAGGTCTTCACAACATACCAGACTGCCGTCCTCCTGCACTACCCTGCCATCGGCTGAATAATCGGACGTAAGCCTCAGATCCACAGCAATACCGATCTTCTCTATAAAGAAACGTATCAACGCGAGGTTCAGATCGAAAAGCCTCTCTGGCCTGCTGTCAAGAATCTCAAATAGTTCATCCTGATAGTATTCGAAATAGGCTGATGTTCTATAGGCGGAAACTATGGCACGTTTATGCTGAAGTAGCCAGGGAGTGGAATAATCCACCTTGATCTGCGATATGGGAAGTTTGTGCGTGCCCCCCTCGTGTACAATCGGGAAAGAGAGAGCCTGCAGGCCGTCGGCAGCATAAAATCTGCATCTGTTACGGTAGGATTGCTTCTGATAGTTCTCACAGGCCTCGATATATACGACGGACGGAGTCAGTTCGATGGAACCGTCCCCGTCACGTCTATTCCTCAACCCTTCCATCTCCTGTGCCATAGCGGCAAAATAAGAGACGGGTGGGAAATATGCTGTTGATAATAACTTCGGCACTTTAGTCTATGCTGCCTTTCGTTGTGGTATCGGCACCTCTGATGATACCACGCTTTGAACTTCTGATGAACTGGATGATAGTATCCCTCTCTTCCGATTCAGGGAAGCCGATCTCGATCTTTGCAAGAGCATCAGAGAAGTTGTTTCCGCTGCTGTATATGATGTCATACATATCCTTGATGCTGCGGATCTGATCTGAAGTGAAACCTCTTCTGCGAAGTCCCACGATATTGACTCCTGCGTATGAAAGCGGATCACGGCCGCAGAGGATATAAGGCGGCACATCCTTGTTGATCTTGCATCCGCCTCCGATGAACGCGTGCTTTCCGATCCTTGAGAACTGATGTGCTACAGAACTTCCGCCGATGGTCGCCCAATCGTCAACATCCGTTTCACCTGCAATGCCCACATAACTTACGAGGATACAATTGTTGCCGACAGTACAATCGTGTGCTACGTGAGTATATGACATAAGAAGAACATTATTGCCGATTTTTGTCACGCCCCTGCCGCTGGCCTTTGTACCGCGGTTGATGGTTGCGCACTCACGGATATTTACATTGTCACCTATCTCCACGTATGTCACTTCTCCGTCAAATTTGAGATCCTGAGGTATTGCACCTATTACTGCACCAGGGAATACGGTACAGTTCTTTCCCATCTTGACATAGTTGAAAACCGTAGCGTGAGGAAGGATTCTTGTTCCGTCACCGATTTCAACGTGCTCTTCTATATATGCGTAAGGTCCGACCTCTACGTTCTCTCCTAACTTTGCATTAGGATGCACTGTTGCGAGTGGATGAATTTTTGCCATAATCATAATGTTTTACGTACAGCCTTGGCTGCAGTCGTGTTTATTCCGTGTCCTGCCTTTTCAGCCGTAACCTTCGCCTTGAGGAAGCCTCCGCAAAGGCGTAGATCGCCTATAAGGTCAAGAAGTTTATGTCTTGCACATTCATTCGGGAAGCGCAGCACCAGATTGCTCAGATATCCATCCTCACGTACTTCAAGTGCCGGAACATTGAACAGACGACTCATATTCTGCACCTGCTCGTCTGTCACCGGATGTTCGACAATCACAATAGCATTGTCAACATCACCGCCCTTGACAAGATTGTTATTGAAAAGGAATTCTATCTCGTGGAAGAAAACAAATGTCCTGCAAACTCCTATCTCTTCTGCATATACTACAGAGGAGTCCCACTGTGCGTGCTGAACACCAAGAACTCTCGAATTGAAATCAACCTTTATATCGTAGGAAAACTCGTCAGCCGGCTCTATACGCACAAGCGAACCCTTCTCCTCATTTCTTATTTCAATGGTCTCCTTGATCTCTATGTACCTGCGTGGAGCATCCTGCTGCTCGAAACCGTCTTTCCATATAGCATCGATATACGGTTTGGCACTTCCATCAAGAATAGGAACTTCAACATTGTCAATTTCTATGAAGGCGTTGTCCACTCCCATACCGGTAAGAGCCGACAGAACGTGCTCTATCGTTGAAACCGACACCTCGCCGGATGATATGGTGGTGCTTCTGGCAGTATTGGATACATTTTCCGCGAGCGCTGCTATGGTCGCCTCCTCACCCATATCCGTCCTCCTGAATACTATGCCAGTATCGGCAGGAGCCGGATTTATTGTCATTTTCGCTATTCTTCCGGTATGAAGTCCTTTTCCTTCAAATGAATAACTCTTCTTAACTGTCTGTTGCAATTGCATTACTTTTCCCATTCCTTTATTCACACTCGGACTGACCATCTCGGATAGTCCGGTTCATTTTAGCGTGCAAAGATAGTCAATAATTTTCTATATTCCTATTTACCAGCCTTTTTAAAAACTGCATAACTACGGAGATACTCCCTGTACGGGATAGCAGGCGTACCCATATACGACTGTCCCGGAGTCTTGATGCTTCCAATAACTCCAGTCTGTGCTCCAAGAGATGTATTGTCCGCAATGGTGAGATGTCCGGCGATTCCGGACTGTCCTCCGAATATGCAATGTTCACCCACCTTTGTAGAACCGGCGATTCCCGTCATAGCCGCCATTACGGTATTTCTTCCGACTTCGACATTATGAGCAATCATACATAGGTCATCAATCTTGGCTCCCTGGCGTATAATAGTGGCATCCATCTGCGATTTATCGACACAGGTATTCGCCCCGATCTCGACATCATCCTCTATGATCACCTTTCCCGTATGCTCGATCTTCTTCCACGTTCCGTCCTCCTGAGGTGCAAAGCCGAATCCGTCTGCACCGATGACGGCATTTGAATGAATGATGACATTGTTGCCTATTTCCATTCCCGGATAGATACGCACACCTGGATAGATAATGCAGTTGGAACCGATCTTCACGTCATCGCCCACATAGACACTCTCGTAAATCTTTGTAAAATCTCCGATCTGCGCTCTTCTGCCGATGTAAGCAAAATCTCCAACATACACTTTGCGGCCTATTCTGGAACTCCAACGGATCCTGCTCCTGCACCCACGGTACCTCTTACAGGAACGCTTCTTGGCCGTGACATAGTCCAGAAGAGAAGCCACAGCAGAATATGCATCATCCACACGTACCATAGTCGCCGGCACGGCTTCCTTAGGTTCGAATGTCTTGTTGACGATCAATATGTCCGCCTTGCAGGAATACACATAGTGTTCGTATTTGGGATTTGCAAAGAAACATATTGTGCCTGGTTTCCCGCTTTCGATTCTCGCGAACCCAGTAATGACGGCTTCTGGATTTCCTTCAACTGTACCGCCGAGAATTTCCGCGATCTCTTTCGCTTTGAGTTCCATTTATTTTGCTTATTATGAATTTATTCGTAAATTTGCACCGTGAGAATGATTCAGGGGGCTGGCAAGCCCCCTTATTTTATGCATTATCAGGAGCAATGATTAAAACATCAGACATAATAGATGCAATCGGCGGCGAGATTGTTGCACGCGGATGCTTCATTGTTGACGTTTCAGTCAGCAAAGATAACGATATTGTTTTGACTATCGAATCCGAAAATGGGAAAATCGAACTTGAAGACTGCGTTTCACTCACCAGATTCTTCGAATCCAAGTTCGACAGAGAGGTTGAAGACTATTCCCTCACCGTCAGCTCAGCAGGGCTCGACCAGCCTTTCAAGGTGCTGAAGCAGTACCAGAAAGCCATCGGCTCGAAAGTGGAAGCATCACTCAAGGGAGGCAGGAAGATGGTGGCGATACTTCAGGATGCCGACCAGGAGAGCATAACCTTGAAGTATTCCGTGAAGGAGGCAGTGGAAGGAAAGAAGAAGAAGGAACTCGTAGAGCACACTGACCGTTTCACAATGGACCAGGTAAATTCCGTGAAGCCTTTCATTGAGTTTGCCTGAACTCACAATTACGTATAATCATAAAAATAAATAATAAAAAATGGAAAAGATCGAACTTAAAGATGCTTTTGCTGAGTTCAAGAACCAGAAGAACATCGACAGACCCACAATGATGGGCGTTCTTGAAGAAGTGTTCAAGAACCAGATCACAAAGACTTACGGATCGGCAGACAATTTCGACATTATCATCAACATCGACAAAGGAGACTGCGAGATCTACTGGAACAGAGAGGTTGTTGAAGAGGTCGAAGACCCTAACACACAGATCGCTCTTAACGACGAGGCACTCGACGATGACTACGAGATCGGAGAGACCTTTGCAAAGAAGATAGAACTCAAGGACTTTGGCCGCCGAGGCATTCTCAACATACGTCAGAACCTCCAGGGCCGCATTATGGACATCGAGAAGGCAAACCTCTACAACAAATATGTAAGCAAGATCGGAGAGATTTTCACCGGAGAGGTATATCAGACCTGGGCTAAGGAAGTGCTCATTCTGGACGAAGACGGCAACGAACTCCGTCTGCCTAAGTCAGAGCAGATTCCTGGCGAGCACTTCAAGAAGAACGACACTGTCCGCGCCATCATCAAGAGCGTGGAGATGAAGAACAACACCACTCCATACATCGTACTCTCACGTACAACTCCTGAATTCCTGGAGAAACTTTTCGAGCAGGAAGTTCCTGAAATATATGACGGACTCATCACCATCAAGAAGGTGGTACGCATCCCTGGAGAACGCGCGAAAGTGGCAGTTGAATCATACGACGAGAGAATCGATCCTATCGGAGCCTGCATCGGTGTCAAGGGAGCACGTATCATCGGTATCGTACGCGAACTCCGCAACGAGAACATCGACGTCCTCCAGTGGACAAACAACACTCAACTCCTCATCCAGAGAGCACTCAACCCTGCAAAGATATCATCCATCGTTCTCGGTGGAGAGGAAGACAAGATCAAGGTATATATGCTTCCTGACGAGGTGAAGAAAGGTATCGGTAAGGGTGGCTGCAACATCCGCCTTGCAGGTATGCTCGTAGGAAAGGAAATCGAGGTATGGAGAGAACTTCCTAAGGACGACATCGAGGCAGAGGAGGAAGATGTACTTCTGAGCGAATTCGATGACGTTATCGACGCTTGGATCATCGAAAGACTCCAGAGCATCGGATGCGACACAGCAAAGAGTGTACTCGCACTTTCTGCAGCAGACATCGCCAAGAGGGCTGACCTCGAAGATGAGACCGTAGAGGAGATTATCGACATCCTCCGTGCGGAATTTGAAGACGAAGAGTAGAAATTAATAAAGGGGTAATATAATGGCAGAAATCAGATTAAGCAAACTTACAAAGCAATTCAGCATCGGACTTGCCAGACTCGTTGATTTCCTCAACGAGAAGGGAGCCAATGTGGAGATGAATCCGAATGCAAAGGTATCGGATGAATATCTTCCGGCTATAGAGGCAAAGTTCGGTGAAGACCTCAAACTTAAAAAAGACTCGGAAAAAGTGACTATCAAACTCAAGGAGATCATCGAGATGGGCTCCAAGAAAAAGGCCGGCCGCGAAGATGAGGAGGCTCCTGAGAAAGAAGTAGTCATCAAGAGCAATGTGCTCAACAGCGAGCCTGCCAAGGTTGCACAGGCAGTTGAAAAGCCTGCTGAACCGCAGCAGGAGGAGCACGTCCAGGAAGCAAAGCCTGAGGCTGTTGTTCCAGAAGTCAAGGAAACGGCTAAAGAAGAAAACAAGGAAGGAGGCATCAAGATCGTTGACAAGATTGACCTCTCCCAGTTTGACAAGAAAAAGTCTCCAGCGAAGGAAGTGAAGACCGAGCCCGAACCGGTTGCAGAGCCCGAGACCGCCCCAACCCCAGCGGTAGAGCCTGCAATGCCGGCAGCGCCGGAAATTCCTGTCGCAGTGGAGAAAGAAAAAGAGGAAGAGCCGAAGGCAGAGGAAAAGCCTCAGCCACGCGAAGTGAAGATTGAGATAGAACGTCTTGCCGGCCCGAAGGTGGTTGACAAGATCGACCTTTCCCAGTTCGACAAAAAGAAGAAAAAGAAGAAGAGAGAGAGAATCGGCAAGGAAGGCAGCCAGAAAGTGGATGTCACTAAAGTCGAGGCTGACAATAAGGTAAAGAAGGATAAGAACAAGGGAGGCCAGGGTCAGCAGAACAATGGCCAGAAGCAGCAGCGTCCAGGCGATCAGCAGCAGGGCAAGAATGGTAAGAAGAATCGTCGCGACAGAGGCGGTGACAAATTCAAGCCTATGACTGAGGCTGAGCAGGAAGAGATGCAGAAGGAGATCCAGAAGCAGAACAAGGAGACATACGCCCGAATGAATGAAAACAAGAAGGGCAACTTCGGAGCAAAGCACAGAAAAGAGAAGAGAGAGGCAGCCTCACAGAGGATGCAGGAAGAGATGGAGATGCAGCAACTCGAGCAGAAGGTTCTGAAGGTGACAGAGTTCGTGACTGTAAACGACCTTGCTACCCTTATGAACAACACTCCTGTGACCAAGGTCATCGGTGCTTGTATGAGCCTCGGTATGATGGTATCCATCAACCAGCGTCTCGACGCAGAGACCCTCGTTCTCGTTGCCGAAGAATTCGGATATGAAGTTGAATTCGTTACAGCAAACCTTACAGACGCGATTGCACAGGGTGAGGGCGAGGATACCGAAGAGGATCTTCTCCCACGTCCACCGGTGATCACAGTGATGGGTCACGTCGATCACGGTAAGACTTCCCTTCTCGACTATATCCGTAAGGCGAACGTAATTGCCGGTGAGGCCGGAGGTATCACTCAGCACATCGGAGCATACAACGTAAAACTCCCTGACGGTCAGAGGATAACATTCCTCGACACCCCTGGTCACGAGGCGTTTACCGCGATGCGTGCCCGTGGTGCCAAGATGACAGACGTAGCCATCATCATCGTGGCTGCCGACGACTGCATAATGCCTCAGACAGTCGAGGCGATCAATCACGCACAGGCTGCCGGTGTACCGATGATCTTCGCGATCAACAAGATCGACAAGCCGGGTGCAAACCCTGACAAGATCCGCGAGCAACTCTCCAATATGAACATCCTCGTGGAAGACTGGGGAGGAAAGTATCAGTGCCAGGAGATTTCCGCAAAGAAGGGAATCAACGTCGATCTTCTCCTGGAGAAGGTTCTTCTTGAGGCAGAAATGCTCGATCTCAAGGCCAACCCTAACCGCAGGGCTACAGGTGCCGTAATAGAGTCATCTCTCGACAAGGGTCGTGGATATCTTGCTACAATCCTCGTACAGAACGGTACGATGAGAGTGGGAGACGTGATGCTTTCAGGATGCTACACAGGACGCGTGAAGGCAATGTTCAATGAGCGTGGACAGAAGGTAGAGGAGGCTGGCCCTTCTACACCAGTTTCAGTCCTCGGTCTCAACGGAGCCCCTACTGCAGGTGAGACCTTCAACATTATGGCTGACGAGAAGGAAGCAAAGGATATCGCCAACAAACGTGAGCAGTTGATCCGTATCCAGGGTATCAAGACACAGAAGCATATGACACTCGAGGAGATCGGACGTCGTATCGCCATCGGAAACTTCAAGGAACTCAACGTCATCGTCAAGGGAGACGTGGACGGATCCATCGAGGCACTTTCCGACTCAATCATCAAACTTTCTACTGAGGAAGTACGCGTGAATGTGATCCACAAGGCCGTGGGTGCTATTTCAGAGTCGGATATCCTGCTCGCAGCAGCTTCTGATGCCATCATCATCGGTTTCCAGGTACGCCCTATGCCTTCTGCACGAAAACTTGCAGAGAAGGAGGAGATCGAGATACGTCTGTACTCTGTGATCTACGACTGTATCAACGAACTCAAGAGTGGTATCGAGGGTATGCTCGAGCCTGAGCAGAAGGAGGTTGTCACTGCTACCGCTGAGGTACAGGAGACATTCAAGATCTCCAAGGTGGGCACTATCGCCGGATGTATCGTCCGCGAGGGTAAGCTCACAAGGACTGCGAAGGTGCGCGTGATCCGTGACGGTATCGTGATCTACACCGGAGAGCTCGGATCGCTCAAGAGATTCAAGGACGATGTCAAGGAAGTGGCTATGGGTCAGGACTGCGGTCTTAACATCCAGGGCTACAACGACATCAAGGTCGGCGACGTTGTCGAGGCTTACACAATCGAAGAGATCAAGAGAACGCTCTAAGATCAGTTTGAATATAAAATCAAAACGGGAGGTGACATCATCAATGTCACCTCCCGTTTTGATTTATGCAGTATTGCTTACTGGACTACGAAATATTCACAAGGAACACCGTATTCATATGTCTCGTATGTGTTACCGTCGAGATCCCTAAGAACGATATAGACCTTATCTACAACCTCGTCTGTGCTGGCGATCGCAGATGGCTGTCTGAATTCTACCGGGCCATCGTTGAATACAAGGACGTGGTTAACCTCAATTGCCTGTCCACCTGCTGTGCCTGGCTTCACACCTTCGTGGTCACCACCGCAAAGAGCTGCGTGAACATCTCTGTTTGCCCATACCACGGCATATCCGAACATTGGGTGTCCGTGCTCGTGGTGATAGAAGATGCTGCCATCAGGCCATACAAGTTCCAGCCACTCCTCAGTAGTGAGTGATGGGTCGATTGTGTCTGAATCCCTACGGTGATCAGCCTCTGTCATTACTCGGATCATCTTCTGCTCTACTCCAAGATCAAAGACAACATCGCTTTCGCAGAGAACATTGTCAGTCGCAAGAAGAACATAACCGGTCATACCTGCAGGAAGTTCAACTGTACAGCCATACTGACCTGACATCATTCCTGATGAAGGAATGAACTTCTCTATGTTCCAAGTCACTGTCGGAGTTGCCGCAGTCCATCTTGGATCGTCCTTTGTGATGACGGTACCCAAAGCTACAGGATTAGGAACGAACTTAAGGAGAGTACCGTGTGAGAATGTTCCATCAGCAGCCTGTGCCATCGCTACGATAACATAATCAACGTCTACAGTAAGGTCAGTCAAAGTGATCTTTCCGTCTACGAGCGGATACTGCTCCATCACAGAAGTAATCTTGTAGTTGGTGCTGTTGAGGTACATATAAGCTTCAGCTGTCTCAAGCTTGCCACCAAGATAGTTTGAGCTCTTCCAAGTGTTGTCAGCTGTTCTACCCACCCAATATATGATGTCGGTTGCATCCTTTGCAGAAACGCTCAACACCACATTGCCAGGATCATTTGCCTCAAGTGCAATGTCTACAGTGAGGTTATTGTATGCAATCTCAGTTGTAGATACTTCAAGAGTAAGAACCTCACCATACTTTCCGTCTGCGTCCGATGCTACGGCCATAATTACGTATGCTGTAGATGGTTTGATCTTGACGCCGAATTCTGAAACACTTGCCACTACTTCAGTTCCCTGCACGCTCTTTCCCTTCTCAAAAAGATAAGTAACCTTAGCCTCGTCGTCTGCGTATGCATTAGCACTTGACTTGGTCATTGCTGCGTAGTAGATTGTCTCAGCACCAGCCGCTGTCAAAGGAACAGTCACATCAAGAGCTGTAGCTGTCTGCTCGCCTGCAACAACCTTGACAGATGCTCCGGCCTCAAGCTTCAATGTAGAGAACTCACATACCACGAGGTCATCTTCCGAGTAATCCTTACCGTCTTCAGCGATTGCCATCCAAACAACGTATGCAGTTGCAGGAGCCGCCTCTAAGCCTGTAAGAGCGAAGATCGAGCCCTCGTATGTCATATTATCGGTAATCTTGTCATAGAATGCATTGTCAAGGCCGTAGAGTACATCCTCAAGCATAAAGTCTGCCGCTGGAACAAGCTCCATATAGTATGCATCAGCACCCTTCACATCAAGCTTGACCTGTGCGTCACGGAATCTGATGTCGGAAACCTCAAGCACTACTGATGAATACTTGAACTCCTTGGTTACAAATGTATCCTGATCAAGATAGTATCCGGCGTCATCCGCTGTCTCATAGTAGAGAGCAGGGAGTGCCCAGAAGACATACTCCTCGCCTGGCACAGGCTCAGCGCCGAGCACCTCAGCAACTGTTGCAGACAGATTTTCCGATGCCACACCGTAACCTGAAGGGTATGAATATTCCTCAAGAAGACCTTCCGCCACAGAGAATACTGCAGACTCTTCAAACTGAGACTTGAGAGAAACACCGTAAACGAACTTCTGGAGACCGTTGTACATCTTTGCATCGAGATTGCCGGCGCTCACTCCAAAATCAGAGAATGGAGATGTAGTAAGGAACAGACGCGATACTGTGGCCTTTCCGCCCTCAAGCACAGCGATAACCTTGAGGTCACCCTCGGCCTCCGCCACGCCTGACTGAATGAGTTCCTTCGAAGGAGCTGTAATGGCGAAATACTTCGTACCCATATATACATCCTCTACTTCTTTCACTCTCCAGCCGTCAGGAACCTGGAGCACATAGTCAACTACACCACGTGGGTCGATCTGAACCTTCTCTGTAAGGCCATAAGAAACATAGTAGTCCTTGATGATCACAATCTGACCAAATCCGCCTGAAGTGCTGACAAAGCTGAATCCACAAGCGCCGTCCACTGTCACGGTAAAGCTCATATCCTCACCGAATGTGAAAGTGACCGCGTATACATCACCTGTGAGTTCGTCCTTGATGAGTTCGTAATCCGAGAACACAGAGTTTCCGGAAAGCGGATAAAGCTCTCCGCCGATCTCGAGATAAGTCTCTCCGTCGATCTCCACCACCTTAGGAGTTGCGGCCGCAACCGGGATAGGATCGCCGTTGGCATCTCTCATATATCTTTTGACGCCGTTCTCATCGATATATGCCCAGCAGGCTACGTTCTCACCATTGATAGACGCTGGCATATATGTGATGAAAGACTTCATATCCTGCTCCGGATAAAGCTGAAATTCAGCACCTGTAGTAAGTTTGATGGTAGTGATACCTTCTGGACTTACAATAATACTGCTGATCATTGCATTGCCATCCATCATCGCCCTCAACGCATTGATCTCATTGTTGAGTCTTTCCTCCAATTCATATACCTTGTCGACCAGCATATCGAGTTCTTCTCTGATACCGGTGTCATCATAGCAGGACACAACGAACGGAGTCGCTGCCATTGCAGCAAGCATAAGCTTGAGCAGTCCTGACTTAAAGTGATTTAAAATCTTCATAAATATTTAGTATTGATTGATATTATATACAAGATTACCGAAATGTCCTTGTCGGATCTCGACAGGCTGCATTTCATATGGAACCAACGACATTTCCGAAAGCGAGTTCTGCTGTGGAGTATGAGTCCAGCGAGCCTTGCCTGTGATGTCGCAATATGCCCACTGAAGCGCGATGTTGTAGTCCATATTGCCCCAATCTGAGAAAGAATATGGAAAAACGTTATCTGCATCGTCGGTTGTTAGCGTATTGTCATTGTTCACATACTCGTCAGGCTCGATTCCGTCCTTATAGTCTCCCCATCCCTTAGCGTTCCTTACCCAGAAGGTCACTGGAGAGAATTGGAAGCGTCTGCCACTGTAAGTAGTCTCAGAGACTGTCATACCGACGTTCTTGCCTTCCGTGCGGCAACCGATCATCTTTACCGGGAAGTCGATTCCCTTGAGCGAGCTGATCACGAGTTCAGCAGCGGAAGCTGTGTTGTATGAAGTGATTACGAACAGGCGGTCCAGACCGAGGTCTGTAGGGAGTCCGAGGGCGTCGGTGTCATTGCTGTATCCGTAATCGAACTTCCAGTCCTCAGTAGAATTGTCATTGTACACGACCTTTGTGAATGTCTTACTGTAGTTAGCCGCTCCAGCTACACATCCGGAAAGCCAGCGGCTCTGTGCCACTGCACCTCCGGCATTGAAGCGGAGGTCGAGAATAAGATCTGTAATCCCCGCTTCAGCGAAATCACTGATCGTCTCCTCAATGAACTCCTGCGAATTAAGGTCGAATGACTCGTACACAAGGTATCCGATCTTAGTAGACGAGTTATCCGGATCCGTGAGGATCGAGGCGTGAAGAACCGGGTCATAGATATGCACCGATGACATTGCAGTACCGGATTCATATGCGTTCAGAGAGTATCCTCCCTCTCCGTTATCCTCGAACCTG
>JAZRBS010000022.1:0-63585 GCA_045635205.1 Candidatus Cryptobacteroides sp.
AGAAGTTGAGAGTACCTGGGATACCTACCTCGACTCCCACATAAAGGAAGATGGCGATGACACCGAATACAAGATGCTTGTACTTGAGAAGGTTCTTGACTGTAGCGTCTGACTTCTCCTGCTCTGGCTCAACGAATGGGACGAAAGTGAGGATGATGAATGTGGTTGCGAATACACCCATTGCGATGAAAAGCACCAGATTTACATCAGCGATCTGAGTACTTGCTGTTACCGAACCGACAAGAGCACCCACGAGCATAGGAGTGAGAGTTCCAACAAGTGAGTTGAATGTTCCACCGATCTGAACGAACTGGTTTGCCCTGTTTCCGCCACCACCGAGGATGTTGAGCATAGGGTTCACCACTACATTGAGGATACATACAGAGAATCCGCACACGAATGCTCCGAGAAGATATACGAAGAAATTCACAGGAAGACCTGCAAGCGATGCACCCACGCCCACTTTTCCGGAAAGGAACTGGATGAATACACCCACAAGACCTACGCCCACACCAAGAAGAGTGGTCTTCTTATATCCATATTTATTGATGCACTTACCTGCAGGAATACCCATAAACAGATATGCGAGGAAGTTCATCATATTACCCATCATACCCCATACATTGGAACCTTCGATTCCTGGAGCCTGTTTCCATATCACTCCGATAGGGGCTGCAAGGTTGGTAACGAATGAGATCATTCCGAAGAGGAAGATCATTGTACCCACCGCTACCCAGTTAGTCTTGTTGTTGTTCATTGTCTTATCAGTTTAGTTGTTATTCATACAATGGAGAAGGATATACGCCTTTGTCAGCGAACTCCTGAAGTTTAGCCACCACTCCCGGACGGTCTTCCTTGAATGTCACGCCGAACCACTTTGATGTGGTCTTGAGGAGTTCACATTTGCCTGTTCCCTTTTTAATAAGACTGTCAATGACAAAAGGAATATAGAACTCCGACTTGAGTTCGGTGATGTTGTCCTTCAGGAAGTCGGTGAATATCTCCTCGCTCTTTTCGAAATAATCAGGAGTGAATCCCCACATATTCATAGAGCAGAGTGCATCCGGAGCAAGTTCTACGACTTCACCTGTCGTGCTGGCACGTCCGGTAATGATTCCGTCTTCATTGCGTGCGATTTCGTGATGCTCCACGACGCTTGTAAGAAATCCGTTGTCATCAGCCGCTCCTACTCCTCTGGACACCTGTCCAGACTCTGAAAGTGTATTCTCGAGACGGAATCCCACGAGCGAATAATGTCCGGTGTTTCCTTCGTTGGCTCTGAGCCAGTCTCCAAGCACCTGGAATGAATCACGTCCGTAATAATCGTCACCATTGATCACTGCAAATGGTTCTTTGATGACATCCTTGGCCATAAGGATAGCGTGTGCAGTACCCCACGGCTTCTGTCTTTCCGGATTGAGGACGAATCCTTCTGGTATCTTGTCAAGTTCCTGAGTAACGAATTCGAATTGAAGAGGCTCTCCGTCAATGCACTTCACATTGCCATACTTGGCATTCACAGCCTTCATCATATCGTCCTTGAAATATTCTCTGACGATATATACGACCTTGCCGAAGCCGGCACGGACTGCATCATAGATGGAATAATCGATTATTGTTTCGCCATTAGGACCCAGAGTGTCCATCTGCTTCAGTCCGCCATAACGGCTTCCCATTCCTGCAGCAAGGACCAAAAGTGTTGGTTTCATTATCTATCTGTTTTAATTACGGTTACTATTTAATGATTGAATCTGCAATGCCGATGATCTGCTGAGCAAGAGCATCAGCCGCCTCCTTCGTTGCCGCTTCTGCATAGATGCGGATGATAGGCTCTGTATTGGAACGACGCAGGTGAACCCACTCCTTACGTGACTCGAAAGATATCTTCACACCATCGATCGTGTTGATATCCTCTGCAGCATATACTTTCTTGACTTCGTCCAGAATCTTGTCGATCAGAGCCTTGTCGGAAAGTTCGATCTTATTCTTTGCAATCACATACTGAGGATATGTAGCAAGGAGTTCCGACACCTTCATCTTCTTGTAAGCCAGGTTGGTAAGGAAAAGTGCAACACCGACCATAGCGTCACGTCCGTAATGAAGTGCAGGATAGATGACTCCTCCGTTACCCTCACCACCGATCAGACAGCCGCACTCCCTCATCTTTGTGGTCACATTCACTTCACCTACTGCTGCCGCTGTGTATTCTCCGCCATATTGCTCGGTCACATCACGCAGTGCCCTTGAAGAAGAAAGGTTGGATGAAGTTGTCATTCTGTATGGAGCAGCAACCTCGTCAAGAGACTTGCCGGACTCAAGAGCCTCGTTGTAAACACGTGAAAGAAGATAATCAGCCACGCTCACAAGTGTATATTCCTCGCCGAAAGGCTTTCCGTCTTCACATATCAATGCAAGACGATCCACATCCGGATCGACTGAAACACCAAGGTCTGCCTTATTTGCCACAACAGCATCGCAGAGTTCCACAAGATTGGCAGGAAGAGGCTCAGGATTATGAGCGAACTGTCCGGTAGGATCGCAGTTCACGCATACACATTCCACTCCGAGGCGTTCAAGAAGACGTGGCATAATTATGCCTCCGACCGAATTGACTGCATCAAGAGCAACCTTGAAATGAGCATTGCGTACAGCCTCGACATCCACTGCCGGAAGAGCGAGGACTGCATCTATGTGCTGGTCTGTGAAATCCTTCTCTTCGATATTTCCCAGGCTATCGACATCTGCAAATGTAAAGTCCTCCTGTTCAGCACATTCCAGAATGGCCGCACCCTCGGCTGCATTAAGGAATTCACCCTTTTCATTAAGAAGTTTGAGTGCATTCCACTGCTTAGGGTTATGTGAAGCGGTCAGGATGATACCACCGTCCGCCTCTTCAAAAGTCACAGCCATTTCTGTTGTAGGTGTAGAGGCGAAACCAGCCTTCACCACATCCACGCCGCAAGCGATCAAAGTGCCGCAGACAAGATGTTCCACCATATCTCCGGAGAGACGGGCATCCTTGCCGACCACCACCTTGTAGCGCTCACCATCAGCCTTCGGCCTGCGCTGGCGCATCTTCTCGCAATATGCGTATGTGAACTTAACTATGTCAAGAGGTGAAAGTCCTTCACCTGGGGCTCCGCCAATAGTACCACGGATACCTGAAATTGATTTTATAAGTGTCATATTCTTGTGTATGTTTATTTGATTCTATCTTTAAAGAATTTATCCTGCTTGTTTGACCATCCGGACGGATAACTGTGTCCCATTTCCGGTGCTATTATCATTTCCTTATCCTCGGTATTGAGGTTGTTGAAAGCCGCGAAATTAGTGTGAGGAGGGCAGGTTCCGTCCTGAAGGCCGCTGCTCGCAAGCACTGCACACGAAATCTTTGTTGCAAGATTCTTAGTGTCATAATATGAGAGGAATGCATACATCTCCTCATCAGTCATCGAGCCCTGATTGTCCTTTGCAGTGTTGCCAGGCCACGAAACGATATTGAAATAGTCAGGATAGTCGCCCAGGAATGCCACATTTGCAGCAATCGCTGTGAACGGATAGTCGCTCAAGGCTGCACAAGCGTATGAAAGCGCACCACCCTGGCTCGAGCCCTCTGCAAAGAGGTTAGTCATATCACTGGTCGGACGCGAAGCCATAAAGCGTACTGCCTGGACGCAATCAAGGAAAGCACCACGATAGTAGAATCCGTCCTTGTCTCCGAAATTGAATCCGAACCAGTTATACTTGTCTTTCGGGTTCATAATAGACGCATACTCACAAGGATCAGCCGCCTTCCACTCACCGTGTTCCGCTATCCATTCTTCTGTCTTCTCGAATGCGGCAGGACGATTGTTGTGATACTGTCCGCGGGTAGAAAGATAGAACTCAGCATAATCACCGGATCCACCTGAAGGTACTGTCACTGAGCCGCCACGGTCATCCCAGCCGAAGAAATGCATCACTACAGGATGCTTCTGTCCATCCTGAGGCTCTACATAGAAGCCACGCACGATGACCGGCTCGCCGTCAGGGCTGTTAGGAGCCGACTGCATCTCCACAAGATAAACCTTACGTTTGGCGCTGCTCTTTGATGCCACTTCGACAAGAGTCACAGTCTCTCCCTCCTTGAGTTCAGGAAGGCTCAGTTTGGCGTTTGTCCAATATTCGTCAAAATCCGGCTGCATATCAGGATCGGAAACCACATCGTATGGAGAGATGCCGAAAAAGAACGAGCGCGCAGTCTTCTTGCCTACTGTACATTTGGCCTTGTAGAAACCCGGATCCAGATCCTCTTCAGTTGTTATAGTCACCTTCGTCGTACCTGAAGCAGGAACATCCACACTTTGTTCGACGGTAGTAACAGACTTCTTCAAGTCGGTGGTTATGGCCACCTTGACAGTCTCTGTCACATCCACTTTATTCGGATTCGTCACCTCGATGACAATGGCAGGTCTTGTATCCCACACCCAGTTGTCAGTAACAAGAACATTACCTTTGAGAGCCTCCAGTTTGACAGGCTCTTCCTGCTGCTGTTCATCATCCGGAACCGGATCCGGCTCTGGTTCGACCGGATCGGTACACCCTACAAATACTGTCACCAACAAAGTCAGGGCAGTCAAAAGAACAAAAGGATTCTTTTTCATAATCATCACTATTTAATCAATCTCTTTATTCTTTCCGAAAGTTCCGCATTTTCATAAATTCCGACAAAGTCCTCAGAATGAGGGCCCCACGCAAATACCGGAATAGCCACGCCGTTATGACCGGTGTTGGAAAAATTCACCGACACCTTCTGCTCCTTGACGTTTCCGGCAAGGAGTGTCATTCCTCCTGTAGCGTGGTCGGCAGTCACCACCACCAGAGTCTCACCGTCTTCTGCAGCCCATTCGAGAACAGTGCCGACGGTGCGGTCGAAGTCGAAGATCTCCTCCATAACAAAGCCCACCTTGTTGGCGTGTCCGTAGTCATCTATGCAGGATCCTTCCACCATCAGGAAGAAACCATCCTTGCAGTCAAGAAGTTCAAGAGCCTTGCGTACTGAAGCCTGATGCGCATCACCTCTGTCCAATGCCGGAGGAAGTTCCTTATAAGCAGTCAGAGCAATGACCGGTGTGCTTTCCACGGCCTCCAGAGCCTCGATATCCTTGACAAATGTATATCCCTTGCTCTCCACCTCCGCTGTCAGATCGCGTCCGTCAGGACGGTTTTCCCACCATTTGAGTCCGCCACCGAAAAGGAAATCGAGTCCGCTGTCCACAAACTGAGCAGTGATGTTGTACAGGCTGTCGCGATGTGCCGCGTGAGTCGAGAACACTGCAGGAGTGGCATCACAGATACGGCAGACGACTGAGGTACCTGTCTTTTTCCCTTTGGATTTTGCATATTCGGACAAAGTCTCGAGCACCTCATCATCGGGGCTCATTGCAATCTTGCCATTCTTTGTCTTGGATCCTGTAGCCAATGCTGTTCCGGCTGCAGCGGAATCCGTCACCAGCCTGTTTGCCGAATATGTCCACTGAATGCCTGTAGAAGGGAAATTATCTATGATATTGAGACTGCGCCCGTTACATATCCAGGCAGCGCTCAACTGTTCGAGACCCATACCGTCACCAATCATCAGAATGACATTCTTCACCTTCCTGCCCTTCGGCTCTTCAACCGACACAGCCTCGTACGGCTGATACATCGTATAGTGGTCATCTTCATCGAAATTATTTACCGCATAACGTGACTTATCCCTTGAATCAGGGTCTTGTGCTCCAAGTGTCAGACAGGACAACAGGAGAGTAAACAGTATATATGCCTTTTTCATTTTAATATTTTTTATCATACAAAGATATAAAGATTCCTCGACTTCGCTCGGGATGACACAGGAAAAAGGTATCCCGTCAATGATACGACTTCACTATCTTGCCATCGGAAGAAAGAGCGATCCGGAAAGGCAGGTAGGAAAGATCATACAACCGTGCAGCCTCTTTCATACCGTCCGGACACCAAAGCAGTGTCCATTCCGACAGCACTTCCTCAGGCAGACGCGCGGATATATTGTCGATATGCATCGGGGAGCCATTGACCAGTACCGCCAGCCTCAGACAATCGCCGGAGCCAGGAGAAGAGGCATTTTCCTTCATCATATCCAAGCAGGACGGGCAGTCCGCATCAAGGAAGACAAGCAGAGTCTCCACCCCTCTGAAATCAGAAAAAGAATATTCCTTGCCCGATCTGTCGGCAAGTCTGAGTTCTTCAGGATAAGATCCCGGCTCGTTTTTACCGAAAAGAGACTTCATTTCGGTAAAATAATCGAGTTCATAATCATCCAGAATCCTGTCACTCAATGCCTTATCGACAAACACCTCAAAAAGCGCTTCGTTCCTGTAAGGTGAATCCATATAATGGAGGCAGGCCCGGAACCACTCCGCCCATAACATATATGCAACCTCATTCTTGGCTGCAGAATCCATAAAGGCAGTCATCTGGGCGATAGCAACATCCTCCGGCACTTCATTCAGCAGGCTCACATACCCATAGAATTTCTCCTGCGCCGCATCTATATCATCAAAGGAATCCAAGGATCTGAAATCGTGAGAATTCCAGTAATTACAAAGTTCCTGTGCCGGATCGGCACAGGAACTCACGGCAGCAAATGCTGCCACCACCAATACTAACCAATGTGTGATTCTCATCATTTTATATCTGCGTCATATTCAATCTTCTGTCCTGGCACGAGATGGGCGCACTCGATTGCAGGCACGGCCTGAGCCGACACGCCGTCACCCTGGATATGTATCCACTGTTCCTGTCCAGGCATAAGGTTCTTGAGCGAATACTCGCCCTTTACGCCTCCGACAGCCACATAAGCGTCCCTGTAGATCGGAGCAACACCGATGTTGGATATGAGGACAACCGCCTCATTACCCTTCACACGGAAATCCTTGATCTCGAACTTGTATCCCATCGACATCGAAGCCTCCTTGATCCTGTCCATTGTCTGGTATCCAGGCTGGTCGTTGCCGATGATATATGTCATATTGTACTTCGCAACCTCATCCTCAAATACACGGCCGTACATTCCGGCAGTGTCAAGACAATGCTTCTGGTCGAAATCAGTGTAGTAACTGAATTCTCCACCGTGAGGGCCGGTCTTGTAACGCTCCTCTCCGAAGAAAAGCCAGCAATCACGATTGTACTGATTGTGCGTTTTGTGCATAAAGGAGTCGTCGAAATTTCCAAAAGGTATCTCGAGAAGTTCTGGCTTCGCCTTGAAAGGAGTATAAGACTCATCGGCAGCATCAATAGAAATGCTCCAGGTGGTCTTATCGAAATACTTGTCCATTTCCTTGAAGAAAGTCTCCTGGAACTCCTTGGAAGGGAATGTCTTGCCCATTATCCTCGGTCCGTCATAGATATGGTACTCCGCCCAAAGACCGAATCCAGTCTGAACGAATGCCAGACGAGGGTCATTGTCATAACGCTCTGCAAATCTTTTGTGGAAATCAAGGTGGAACCTCTGCAGTTCCTCGCAGCGCCAGTCAGGGAAATATGTATCCCTTCCCTCGCTCTTTCCAACAGTCTCCTCATAGCCTGGCCAAGCCTTGATATAATCAGGAACAGAACACTGCTGTCCCACGTATGTATATCTGAAACGCACCACCAGTTGATGTCCGCGCGAGGCTACCTTCTCAAGAAGATTGTCCATAGGAGTCCAATCATAGACATCCTTCTCCTTGCATACTTCATTGTAGAGCATATAGGCAAATTCCAACTGTATCTTGTCCTTGGCGGTGATGCAGCGTCCGTTGGTTGTCCAAAGAACTATACCTGTCATAGGCTGCACATTCTCCACCTTGCTCTGAAGAGGCACACGGTCGAAGTCTGCATACTCCCCTTTCGATTTGTCGGAAGGGGTGCAGGCAGCCGCAACCAGAATCATTAACGATATTATTATCGGTTTCATTTTCTTTGACTTTAGATCCTTCGCATTCGCTCAGGATGACAATTTAAAATGTAAAATCAACACGGAAAAGGTATGATGTCTCATCATCATCGGCAACCCACACGCAATTACGCTCATAGTCCAGATATACCGACTCGCAATTGCCGGCATAATTCACCTTGTATGTAGCAAGATGCTTAGTAGCGTCACCGTTGAAGAGATAAATGGACTGGCTCTCGGAATCGATGATCCATATCTGATCCTTGACAGGGTCATAGCAGATATCCGCAATCTCCTGACAACCGATAGCAACGGTCTTGAGACTCTTCTTCCAAACCATAGTACCATCGAGAGTATATGCCCAAAGTGTAGCGCCAGTCTGTGCTCCTACCAGAAGCATATTGTCCTTATACCAAGCGATACCCTCGACTCCGCTGTTGCCGTAATTTTCAGCATCAGCCACACGGAAGAGTTCTGTCGCTCTTTTATATTCTGGAGCCTTGACTACACCTACCCAGTTGCTTTCGCAGCCTAAGTAAAGGTCGCCTGTAGCAGGATCGATGGTGACTGACTCCATATCGAGAGACTGACCGAATACTTTCTCAAACTCGCCCTCGAAGCCAATCTTGCCGAGGACACCTTGGTCGCCGACTCCCCAGAGGAATGATCCGTCAGTGTGCAGACAAAGGCCGGAAAGTTCCTGAACATCGACTGTGAACTTCTTGTATGCACCCTTGACCGGAGTACCAGGAGCATTCTCAAACGGAACAGAATCAATTGTCACACAACGTACTGAAAAACCGTTTGAATTCGGTTTGGTGCCGTTTCCGTATGATGCTCCGTTGCTCTCATCAGGGAAGATCCTGAAGTTATACGCACTGACACCGTCTGATCCCGGACGTGAAGACCATACTCTTGTACCCACTCCATATTGAGAATATTCTCCATTTGTGGTGATATATCCTGACAGAGGGAAAACTGCCTGAGGATTTCCAACAGTGAACATATATGCAGCGGGATCATATTCCCATCCCGGCATTTCCCACGGATAGTTCGAAAAAGTTATCACTTCTGAACGATAAGGCACCTTATATCCAGGAGGACAAGGGTCATACATTGTCTTGGTGCTGTACCAGAGATCCTCTTTTGTAGCACCGTTCCAATGACCGTCGAAATCAGCGAAAGCGGTAGGATTCTTAAGAGCCTTGGATGTAGTCATCTGACCTCCGAAGAGAGACATCTGCTGACCTGCAACCTTTGCCGGCTCGCCGGTAGTGTAATCTGCGACTCCAGGGAACGGATCCTTGCGACCCCACTGATAGAAAAGTCCGGCCGCCTTAGGAGATGCACCTTCTGCTGATGCCGGCACAAGGGCTCCGAGGTTACGATCCATTGATTTCCTTCTCGAAATACCATATAGATCGTCAGCAATCGGTGTTTCCGGCACCCAAATATGCCAACTCCACATAATCACTCCCATATCGTTCTTCACAGCAATGACAGCGTTGCCCGGATGGAAATCCTCGGCGATACGGAAATACACCTGATCTTTCTCGAAATCCACAGCGTCTATCACACTCTTTGCAGCCACTGCCTCTGTGGTTCCCCAAGTTTCCCAAAGAACCTCTGCCGATCCTATCGATGCAAGCGGAGTTGTGCTGTTACCCTTCACAGCCTTGAAAGAATACACACCCGGCTCAGTCACAACGTAGCAGTTCGCTGTCTCTGCTGCTCCAAGATCCACAGCGCCAGCAGTAGGAACCGAGGATTTATGTGTATCTGCAGACTGCTCGAAATCAATAAGTTTCGATGTGACGTCGCCCAGATCAATGAATTCGCTGCGCTTTACCTCGAAAGGCTCCTCTGTGTAGAAACGTTTCACGGTCTTTCCGCCCTTGAGCAATACAAGGTCGAATCCATCGAGGAACACAGGCTGTTCAGGAATACAGATATGGTTCTTTGTCTTTCCATCCGCAGTTACAGCGCCTTCTATTGAAGCCGATGCAGTACCCTTATTCTGAGCATATATCTTCGCATTCGGAGTTATGCGGCAGCCCAATGAAGCAAAGCCTACAGTCTCGTCATTATTACCACGTATCTGATAAGCATCAAAATCTCCTGACACTGTAAACACGAATCCTCCGACCAGAGACTCCATCACGAAAGTATTGCCCTTGTCATAACCGCTCATCAGCAAAGCATTTGTTGCTTTGAAATTATTCGCATCCTTGCAATGCTTGGCGTTGCTGACAAGAGCGGCAGGATAAGCCGCATAAAACTTGGAGTTTACAGCCTTCTGATCGTATGGCGTCACACCTTCCGTGCTCAGATAGCAGGTTCTGCCATCCTCAGAGATGTCCGCCGCAGTCAATGTGATGACCACCTGATCGTCGGAATACTCTCCGTGGATAAGGATCTGATCACCAGGAACCCACGCCTCCTTACCGTTGACGTAAGAGGCAGGCAATGCGCAGGCGTGCTTATCTTCCGTATTAGGAACATCCGGCTCCGGACCTACTGGCCTTTCGCAAGAAATGAATAATGCACTTACAAGCAGTATGCTGAAAATCTTTTTCATATATGTTTATTTTACAGATTTCTCGACTTCGCTCGAAATGACAGTATTAAATTGTGAATTCCATTACCTTGTTATAACCAAGTTCTTCATCCCAGATGCCGTCATTGGCAAGACGGATAGAGAAGCGTGGATTGTCGTGAAGCGTCGGCTTCGGATCCGGCAGATTGAGATACAGAGAGCAATTTCCTGATGCATCAGAAGGAATCGCTATGGCTTTCTCTATATTGACAGTCCTTCCGGCAAACCAGTAACGAGGATCAACGTCATCAAAGTCATATACGGTCTTCTTTCCGTTTCCGTCAACCAGGACAAGTTCGAAACCACGGCCGTTCATCGGAGCGGCAAATCCTGTATTCCTGATCTGGAGAGCCACAGTCATATCCTGACCGGCCGCAGGAGTCGAATGATATACGTCGGCAAACGAAAGTCTGTATCCGAGACGACGCTCAATCTCATCCCAGCATCCTCCGTTCTTCCATACGTTATGTACCTGACGGTTGTATTCGATGTTGAGATAAGTCCAGTGGAAGTCCTCGCAATCCTTGAGGGTTACAGCGCACTCGCAGTATGACGAAACGCCACAGGTCTCTCCTCCCATAAGGGTATATCTTGTATCCTTTCTCCAATACTCGCGTGTAGCGTCATTATCGAATGTTCCGAGGTCATTTGCAGAAGCACCGAAACAGTCGTTGAATCCGCTGACGCGTGCCTTGTCCGAACCATTGTACGCAGTTTCAAGAGTCAGAGTATCGCGGTAACTGCTTGCATACATATTCCTCTTGAACATAGGAGTACGCAATCCTATCGAGCGTTCCTTTGGAAGAGCCTCAAGCATTGCATCCGTAACTTGCTTGCGAAGGGTATGTTCCTGAGGAGTCGATGGAGTGAACTCGAAATTCTCGGTGTAGTACCACTCTCCCCATACTCCCACAAAACCTGCCTGGAGGCACATTATCACATCACTGTATTCCTGAAGGATCGGCTTGATGTCGGAGATATGCATCTGAACGACCTCTGGGGTTGGATCCCAGGGTTTCTCGTTCTCGCTGTCGGAGTATGCAAAACGCATAATACACTTTGCACCGTTCTCACGGAGAACCTGCATATTGTTGCGTACCATCTGGAGGAAGTCCTCTGCGATATGACCGTCCATATACTTCTTAGGATAGAAGCCCAGATAGCATATCGTCCTGTTCTGGAGCCTGTTGGACTCGATCTTGCTTGCTGTCAGAAGGCTTGCAGAAGCAGACTTGAAACTCTGAGTGAAATAGAATCCTCTCTCAGGATTCGGGAACAGATCATTCGTTTCAGTGAATGAAATATGGTTCAGATGGCTATAGTCAGGGAGCACCTCCGGTTCGTGTTCTGAATTATCCGGCTCCTTATAGTCGATAATCTGTGATGTAATGTCACCGAGATCAGTGAAACTGTTACGATGTATCGAGAACTCACCCTCTCTGTCAAGAACCTTGACACGCTTGCCGCCTTTGCTGAAATAAAGTTTGAAGCCGTCCTGGAAATATGGCTGAGGATATGGGAAATATATCTTATTGACAGTCGCACCGTCAGCCGTAACAGAACCTGACACGGATGTCTTTTCGCCCACCTGGTCTATACCCAGAACGTTGAATCTGTCGGTAACTCGGCAAGAAACCTGGTCAAAGCCTACGATCTCTCCGAAGTTACCCTTGATCTCATAAGAGTCGAAATCTCCGTTCACCGTAAACACAAGACCTCCGGTGATATACTTGAATACGATCGTATCCTTTGCCACATCATAGCCTGTCATAAGCAGGTTGTTGGTCTGGACGAATGTATTCTTGTCTTCGCACTGGTCCTTGTTCTTGACATTGTCAGCAGGGTATGCTGCAAAATACTTCGATTTTCCAACCTTCGGCTTGAAAGCCTTGAGGCTTGACAGGTCCACTGTGAACAATGTGTCATCAATGATGTCCTCTGCCTTCAGAGTGACGATCATCTGGTTGTCCGAACTTCCTCCGTGGAAAAGGATCTTGTCTCCCGGAACCCATACCTCCTTGCCGAATTCAACGACAGGGAGCTGGCAGATATAAGTCTTGCCATTACCGGAAGGTCCCGGCTGCGGCTCTGGATTTACAGGTCTCTCGCAAGAAGCGATCAAGACTGCGCACAAGGTCGCAATACAGATAATTCTTTTCATTTTATCAGTTATAGTTTAAGTGTTATCAATTGGTTATATCCTGTCTTCTCATCCCATATGTACTCGGCATTGGCCAGACGGATGGAGAAGAGAGGGTTGTTTCTAAGCGCAAACTCCGGGTCAGGAAGGTTCAGATACAGGGCGCAGTCCCCTTCCGCATCCTCCGGAATCCTTATTGTCCTGTCTATCGTGATATGCTTACCGGCGAACCAGTAGCGCGGGTCGATATCATCAAGTCTGTATACCTTCTTATCGCCACCACCGTCTACAAACACAAGTTCTACGTCTCTCGGGTTCATAGGAGCGGCAAATCCCACATTCTCTATCTTCATAACCACCCTGTAGTCCTCTCCCGGGACAGCCTGAGGCGTATGGTGCAGATCCGTAAGCACGAGCCTATAGCCGAGACGCTTCTCTATCTCATCATAGCATCCTTCTTCCTTCCACCTGTTCGAAACCTTTACCGGGCCACTCGTATATGTCCAATGGTAGGCCTCGCAGTCCTCAAGAGTCCTCTTGCAGCTGCAGTGGTATGACAGCTGACAAGTCTCGCCTCCCATCAGCAGGTATCTTGACTCATTCTTCCAGAAGTTTCGCTCAGCAATCGTCGTGAACGTTCCCATATCTGATGCATCAGCTCCGAAGCAGTCGTTATGGGCGCATATCCTCGAAATGTCTGACTCATCATAAGCAGTTTCCAGCGTCACCGAGTCCGCATAGCTGTCAAGGAACATATTCATCTTATATCGTCCAGTACGAACAGCAACCGTACGGTTCTTCGGAAGAGCGTCAAGAAGGTCCAGCATCACATCGCGCCTGGTGACAAAGTCTTCCTTGGTCTTGGGATTACGGACAAATCCGTCTGTATATCCCCACTCGCCCCATACGCCGATGAACCCTGCCTGGAGGCATAAGATCACGTCGCTGTTCTGCTGGAGCACAGGCTTGAGCTGTTCGATGTGCCTGTGTACCCACTCAGGCTGCGCATCCCAAGGATGGCCTGCCTCGGTCATATCCGTCTTGTAGGCGAAACGGAGGACACATTTAACTCCTCCCTCACGCAGGACCCTCATATTCTTTGAAATCAGTTCAAGAAACTCAGGGGCAATGTCCGACTCCATATAGTCTGTCAGGTAGTAACCTGTGTAGAGGACCGTCCTGTTCAGTATCCTCTGTATTGTCAAGTACTGTTTGGTCAGAGGCGCATCCGAAGCCGAATGCCAGTTCCTGCCGTCATCAAAGCCTCGCTCCGGGTTCGGGAACACCTTCTTCGATTCCTTGAAGGTCTTATGGGCCAGTCCCGGGTATTCCTTATTCATATCCTCCATCCCCTCCGGAACACATCCGAAGAGCAGGGCCAAGAAGCAAAGGATATGAAATATTCTTTTCACTAAAGTTTGAATTCTGCAATCTTGTTGTAACCGGTCTTCTCGTTCCATACGCCTTCGTTGGCAAGGCGGATAGAGAAGAGAGGGTTGTCGTGGAGAGTTGCCTTTGGATCAGGCATATTCAGGTAAAGAGTGCATTTTCCTGACGCATCCTTAGGAAGATCGATCAGCTTATCCACTGTAACGGTCTCATTTGCAAACCAGTAACGTACATCCACGTCCTTGAACTCATAGACGGTCTTCTTACCGTTTCCGTCCACAAGCACGAGTTCGATATGGCGAGGGTTACCCGGAGCTGCGAAGCCACTGTTCTTGATATTGAACCTGACTCTGAGAGCCTTTCCAGCCGCAGCCTTTGAAGTCGCCACGTCCTTGAGCGAGAGTCTGTAGCCGAGGCGTTTCTTGACCTCATTCATACATCCGTTAGACTCCCAACGATTGAGAACATCAGCGTTGTAACCGCTGTTCATATATGTCCAATGGAAGTCCTCGCAATCCTTGATAGACTGTTTGCACTTGCAGTAGTCCGAAAGACCGCAGGTCTCGCCCCCCATAAGGGTGTATCTTGTCTCCTTTCTCCAGTACTCGCGGGTATCCTTTCCGATGAATGTGCCGTAGTCGTCAGCCGAAGCGCCGAAGCAGTCGTTGAATGCGCAGATACGTGCCTTTGCAGAACCGTCGTAAGCAGTAGCGAGTGTCAAGGTATCCGTATAGCTTGTCGCATACATATTTCTCTTGAACATAGGGGTTCTGAGAGCGACCTGACGGTCAGCAGGGATGGCGTCAAGCATAGCATCGATCACCTCCTTGCGGAGCTTGTGCTCCTCAGGGGTCTGAGGATCGAAGAAGAAGTTGTCTGTGTAGTATCCCTCTCCCCATACTCCGATGAAGCCTGACTGGAAGCAGAGGATCACGTCGCTGTACTCCTGGAGGATAGGCTTGAGCTGCTCGATGTGGCGTGCTACCCACTTAGGCTCGGCATCGTATGGATGCTTGCTCTGGCTGTTTGTGTATGCAAAGCGAAGTATACACTTTGCACCTGCCTCGCGCAGCGCCTGCATATTCTTTCTGACAAGATTGAGGAACTTGTCAGATATATCCGACTTCACGAACTCTGTCAGATAGTGGCCCGTGTAGAAGAGAGTGATGTTACTCTCTACACGAGCTGCCTGAAGGGCTGAAACTGAAAGCGGAGAAGCAGACGAATTAAGGAAGTCGTAGTGCTTGTAGAATCCGCGCTCAGGGTTTGCGAAGATCTTGTTTGACTCAGTAAACTCCACGAGCTTGAGTTCCTCATCCGGAATCACTTCGCTCGGGTTCTGATCTGGCTTGCCTCTTGGCTCCAGGGTGCAACTTAGGAAAAGCAATGTCGCAAAGGTCATTGCTATGTAAGAAAAGTATTTCATCACAGTCTGTTAATTAAAGAGTAAAGGTTGCCACCTTGTTGAAGCCTGTCGCCTCGTCCCATACGTTCTCGTTTGCAAGGCGGATAGAGAACTTAGGGTTGTCATGGAGGGTAGGCTTAGGGTCAGGAAGGTTAAGGTAGAGAGTACACTCGCCTGTCGCGTCAGCAGGAATCTTGATGATCCTGTCAAGGGTTACGGTCTCGCCTGCAAACCAGTAGCGCGGATCTGCATCCTTCTGCTCGTAAACGGTCTTCTTGCCGTTGCCATCAACAAGCACTAACTCCACAGCGCGCGGGTTGATAGGAGCCGAGAAACCTGAGTTCTTGAGCTTGAGGACAACTCTGAAGTCCTGGCCTGCAGCTGAAGTCTTGGAGCTATATACATCTGTAAGGGAAAGTCTGTAGCCTAGTCGGCGCTCTATCTCTTCCATACATCCGCCGTCTCTCCAACGGTTGAGAACCTTTCCATTATATTCGCTGTTAAGATAGGTCCAATGGTAGTCCTCCATATCCTGAAGAGTCTGCTCGCAGAGGCAATATTTTGAAAGCGCGCAGGTCTCTCCACCCATAAAGGTATATCTTGAATCCTTCTTCCACAATTCTCTTGAATCTGCACCGCTGAATGTACCCATATCTGAGCCATCAGCACCAAAGCAGTCATTGAATGCGCTGATTCGGGCTCTTGGAGTACCATTATGTGCTGTCTCAAGAGTCAATGTATCAGCATAACTGTCTGTATACATCATCCTCTTGAACATAGGTGTACGAAGCGAGATAGTCCTCTCGACAGGAAGAGCAGCGAGCATAGCGTCAGTCACCTGCTTGCGAAGAGTATGATCCTCAGGAGTCTTCGGGTTGGAAACGAAATTCTCAGTGTAGTACCACTCTCCCCACACACCGACAAAACCGGCCTGGAATGTAAGGATGACGTCAGCATATTCCTGAAGAACAGGCTTGATGTCCTCAATATGTGTCAGAACGACGTCAAGAGTCGGATCCCAAGGTCTCTCTGCCTCGCTGTCCGAATAAGCTATACGAAGCACGCATTTCGCACCGTTCTCGCGAAGAACCTGCATATTGTACCTCATCACCTCGAGAAATTCCTCCCCGATATGACCATTCATATAATCCTTCGGATAGTAGCCATGATAATATATGGTCTTGTTCATTGTCCTCGCAACTTCAACCGACTTGGCAGTCATCTTGGCAGCTGATGCAGAATGGAAACTCTTGACTGAGTAAAAGCCGCGCTCTGGATTAGGGAAGACCTTGTCTGATTCGGCAACCTCAATATGGTCAAGTCCTTCGTACTCGACAGGAGCCTTATCTACAGGATTACAAGCTGCTACTGCTAAAACGGCAGCAGAAAGAAGGAAATGCAATACTTTCATATATCAGATTAGTGTTATTTGGGACATCCTGCCCGGGTCAGCGGGCAGGACATCATTAAAAGTCGGTTATTACATAACTGCAGGTACCTGGAGCATTGGAACAGCGCCGCTAGCGTTGTCGTCAGAGATAGCTGTGTTAGGAAGAACACCTACAGAGTTCCAAGACTGCTGGATGTCAACACCAAGACCAAAAGTAGCTGCAAGGTCAAGACCAGGGATCATTTCCTTCATAATAGAGAGCTCATACTTGTTGCCAGAACCAGCACCTGTAGCGATGCCAGAACCCTCTGGAAGAACTGACTCCCAAGCCCACTCAACAGTTGCAAGATCTGCACCAATATACTTGAAGAGACCTGGATCGTATGGGCAGAATGCATCCTCAGCAAGTACTGCACCTTCCATAAGCCAATCCTGACCACCCTGGCCAAGCCACTGGTCGTCACCGCAACCCTCAGTGTTGTTGTCCTGGTTGATGTAAACGTGGAATGGTACCCAAGCACGGTCAGCGATCTCGTCATCAGAGAACTCGAAGTAAACGTGGATATACATCTCATCAGTGTAAACCTTAAGAGCTGTAAGAGCTGTGTACTTAGCATCAGCGTTAGTAGTAACTGAAATTGGAGTTACAGTTGCCCAGTCAGCGAAGTCACCGTCGCAAGTGATCTTGCAAACGAACTCCGGCTCGCACTCGCAAGGGTTCTTGCCGCAATCAGAGCATACATCAGCAGGCTGATCTGTGTTTGGTTTGTCACCCTGAGGTGTGTTAGGAGTCTTTTCGCAAGAAGCGAAAGAAATCATCAGTGCAGCGATTGCTGCAAAAGTCATAAACTTTTTCATTTGTACTTGAATTTAATTAATTAATTAATTGATTGATTGTTATTGGTTGGATTTTAGTAAACTCTTAGTAATTCTTACCGTTACCTGGGATTCCGCTTACAGAAGTCTCCTCGAAAGGAATGCAATATGGATATCTGAAATCCATTCCTTCCATATCGATAACTTCCCAATCCTGAACACCTGCAAAGCGGCGGTCCATAGGCTTACCGTTTCTGTAGAGGTCGATCGCGCGGTGTCCCTCGAAGCAGAGTTCGAGACGACGCTCGTCAAGAACCACGTCAAGAAGTTCGGTGTAACCCTCTTTCTTGGCTGCTGCCATATTGCTCCAAGTCGGAATACCGGCTCTTGTACGGATCACGTTAGTATATTCCAGAGCCTTGGCCTCATTGCCCTTGTGAGCGTATGCCTCAGCAACATTGAGGACAACCTCAGCCCAACGGATCATTGCAGGAGAAGCAAGCATAGGGTCTCCATCCTGACCTGAGAACTTAGACATAGTGTATGCTGGGAATGTCTGACGGATACCTGTAGCGACACTAACGTTGTCACGTACATACACCTGAGTCTGCTTAGGACCGAGGAATCCGTCGTTGTCGTCTGCAACAGGAAGAAGATTCTCGATATAATACTCAGGATAGCCTGTTCTCTCTGTAGTTCTCTTTACAACGTAATTCTTGCCCTGATAAGTGATGGTGTTCTGAGCAGCATCCTTGTCGAAATTCTTGACGTTGTTGACATTGGCATTGAGGCGGAAACGGTTTGCCTCATCAATCACAGGCCAGTGGATCATCACTGCGCCGTCATTTGTAGCACCAATTGTTCCCCACATAGCAAGACGCTTGTCTTCAGGATGACGGAAAATCAACTGCATAAGAGGATCTGACCAGTACATCTCACACCAACCTGTACCTCCGATAGAGTCTGGAGAATAGTACATAGAAGCCACCTGGCTCTTAGGAGAGTAGTCAGGGTCTGTTGCAAGTTTAGCGATGCACCAGAGAGTCTCCTTTGATTCACGTGTCCTATGGAAATAGTTGGTGATGTCATCAAGATTTGCTGAAGGATTGCCACCGAGCATTGCCTCACCAAGTTCGATACACTCGTCCCACTTGCCCATATAGAGATAAACTCTGGTAAGGAGACCGCGTGCTGTCTCATAACTGATGAAACCTGCGTCACCGCGGCGTGATCCGCCCTCCATAAGAGCCATAGCCTTCTGAAGGTCTGAAACGATCAGATCATAAACCTCACCGACTGTAGCACGGGTTGTAACCGAGCAGTCTGTTGAGTTACGGAGCACAACACCTGGCTTGTCTGCACCACGGGTGTATGGAGTTGCATACAGGTTGCAGAGTTGGAGGTGGCAGAATGCACGCATAACGTAGTTCTCACCGATGAGGTGATCTGTGTCGGCAGAAACTCCTTCCTCCATAGAAAGGATGTTTGAGTTCGCGCCATAGATGATCTTGTATGAGTTATACCAGAAATATGAGAGGTCCGCAAGAGTAGGGTCATCTGTATAAGTAATATTCTGGTACAATGGGTCTGTAGTACGGCCTGAAAGAGCAACGTTGTCACCTCTCAACTCTGACATAAGCAATATCAGACGAGGGTACTCATTACCCGATCTGCTGTTGGAGTAATCAACTCTGTCCTTGAACATCGAGTAGTTACCGTCAGTGGTATAGACAGCCGCTCCCGGATTCTCCTTGAGCATTGCTGAAGTCATTGTGTCCGAGCGAAAGAAGTCCATTTCGCAGGATACAAGAGCAACAGTGGCTGCAAGCATAAACAATATCTTTTTCATATCAATTGAATGTCAATAGTTTGTTAGAATGTAATCTGAATACCACCGACAACTGTCATAGGAACAGGATAGTTGGTGTCGTATGTACCATACTCTGTATCGATTTCAGGGTCCATACCTGAGAATCTTGAGAATGTCACGAGATTGTCACCTGAAACATAAACCTTGAGACCTTTCATCTTTGCCTTCTTCATCCAAGCCTGTGGGAAGTCGTAACTGAGAGTTACGTTCTTGAGACGGAAGTGGCTGCCGCTCTCGAGGTAACGTGTAGATGTCGAGTGAGCATCGTTATTACCGTTCATCTTTGGCTGCGGGTGAGTTGCGATATCACCTGGCTGCTGCCAACGTGTCCAACCAAGACCGTTGTCGATAGACATCATATTGTAGTCGGTGTAAGCACCGTCTGAGTCCATTGATACACGGGCAGAGTTGTAGATCATATTGCCATAGATGAAGTTTCCTGTTGCAGAAAGAGTGATTCCCTTCCAACGGAGCATTGTGCTGAGACCACCCTGGAACTTAGGAGATGAAGTACCTGCGTTCTGGTAAGTTGCCTCTGCATAAATATTTGTATGCTCGATTGTACCGTCTTCGTTAACCTTCTCCCACATAGGGCTACCTGTTTCAGGGTCAACACCTGCCCAGATAGGCATATTCCAAGTGAAGATGTCCTGGCCTTCTCTTACGATCTGGAGACCCTGACGGAACTCACCGTTAGGAAGGTGAACCACCTTATTCTTGTTGAAACCTACGTTGAAGCCGAAGTTCCAGTACCAGTCGCCTCTGTCGATAATGTCAGCGTCAACAGCAAGTTCGATACCCTTGTTGTTCACTGTACCTACGTTGTCCATAAACTCGAAGAATCCTGTTGATGGAGCGAGCGGAACTGCAAGGAGGAGGTTCTTGTTGTCGATGTTGTAGAGGTCGAGAGTAACATTTACTCTGTTGTACAACTCCATATCGATACCGAAGCTGGTCATATAAGCCTCTTCCCAACCGAGGTTAGGGTTCTGCTGACGCTGGAGGACAGCAGCAACGATGCCCTGATACTGAGCGGAAAGGCTGTAGATATCCTGCCACAAGAAGTTCTCGATAGCGTCGTTACCTGTCTTACCGTAACCTGCGCGAAGTTTGAGGAGAGAGAATGCAGGAACACCACTCATCCAGTCTTCCTTGTTGATAAGCCAAGCGGCTGATACTCCAGGGAAATAACCGCCACGTGCCTTAGGAGCGAAACGTGAAGTCTCGTCATAACGTACTGATGCACTTGCGATATATCTGCCCTTGTATGAGTACTGAGCCTGTGCGAGCCAAGCCCAAGAACGTGACTGATAGTGATATCCACCTACGCTCTGCATTACAGCGTTGCTGAGAGAAGCCTGTCCTGCAGGCATATCAGTACCTGAAGCAGAAGTGCTGCGGCTGAAGCCCTCGCCATACTCGATACCTACAACTCCGTTTACGCTGTGGTCACCAAAGTCTTTGTTAGCCTTGAGGAGGTTGGTTGTACCGAAGCCCCAACCTGAACCGAAACTATTGGAGATCTCACCGTTAGCAACTGAAGGAAGTTTAGTACGTGGGTCGATGTATGACTCGTTGAACCAGTTAGATGAGTTGAAACGGTTGGTAGTCGAGAACATAAGCCAATCAGTAATGTTCCAGTTGAGAACGAGATCAGCCATAATGTCTTCTGACTCGCTGATATTGAAGTTATAAAGTTCGTTGTGGAGGAAGTTGTACTTATCGTGTGAGTACCAGGTCTGGTCTGCACGGCCGTCACCACGAACTGCGCTGTTGATGAAGAGAGGCTCTGATGTCTGGTTGCCGTCTGCATCGATTACGTAAGGGTTATCCCAAGGGAGGGCACGATATGCACACTCGAGAGTAACGTATGATGAAGTATATTGGCTCTTTGCGCGGTCATAGTTCACGCGGAGTGCCATATTCACGTTCTTTCCGAGAGGTGCAGAGAGGTTTACACGTGCAGAACTTCTCTTGTGGTTTGTGTTGATGAGAGTACCGTCCTCATCATAGTGGCTGATAGATGCGAAATAGTTTACGCGACCAGCCTTACCTGCTGCAGAAACATAGTAATCCTGAACGACTCCGAGGTTGAAAGCCTCATCCATCCAGTCGAAATCCTGCTCGAGGAGAGCCTCCGGACGCTGGATCTTGAAGAGAGTCTTTGAATAGATCTGCTTCTGGAGGTCGTAGAGTTCCTGAGAATTCATTGGAGAGAAACGTCCGCTGAGCGCCTTCTTGATACCGGCAGTAGCCTTGAGAGTCACTGTTGCCTCATCAGTCTTTGCAGATTTGGTAGTAACGACGATGACACCACCTGATGCTGCAGCACCATAAAGCGCTGTTGCAGAAGCGTCCTTGAGGACTGTGAGGGTCTCAACGTCATTAGGGTTGAATGAACCACCTGCCACACCGTCCACCACGTAGAGAGGACCGGCACCTGCTGTGATCGAACCTGTACCACGGATACGGATCTTCGCACCGTCACCAGGCTGACCTGAAGCATTGGTTACAAGGACACCGGCAGCCTTACCCTGGAGCATATTACCAAGGTCTGGAGAAGTCACGTCCTTGAGTTTGTCTGCGCTGAGTGAAACGACTGAACTTGAAAGTTCGTTCTTCTTCTGGCTTGTGTAACCGAGAACGACAACTTCTTCAAGTTGTTCTGTATCAACTGTCATCTTGACATTGATAACTGAACGGCCGCCTACTGTCTCAACCACATCGAGGTATCCTAGAGTGTTGAATGTAAGCGTTGCGTTGTCTGAAGCGGAAACCGCGTATGAACCGTTTGCGTCTGTCACGACTCCACCACCGGTAGAGACCATAACTGCAACGCCAACGAGCGGCTGACCATTGTCTGCGTCAACAACAGTACCGGTAACGGTATGCTGCTGTGCAAACAGAGAGACTGAAAGCAACATAGAAACTGCTGCCATCAATCCTTTGAGGTTAATGTTTGCTTTCATCGTTATTAATTTGTTTAAGGTATGATGTTTTTAATAATTTTTTCCATTGCCAGGGATGCCACTTACGGAAGTCTCCTCGAACGGGATACAGTAAGGGAACCTGAAATCCAATCCTTTCTCATCATTGGTGAGTTCTATAACTTCCCAATCCTGATTTCCTGCAAATCTTCTGTCGATAGGCTTTCCGTTTCGATACAGATCCAATGCACGATGACCTTCAAAACAGAGTTCCATACGACGTTCGTCAAGAACCACATCAAGAAGGTTGGTGTATCCCTCCTTCCTGCAGGATGCCATACCATTCCAGGTAGGGATGCCGGCACGGGTACGGATCACATTGACATACTCGAGCGCCTTTGCTTCATTGTCAAGATGAGCATACGCCTCAGCCACATTGAGGACAACCTCACCCATACGGATCACTGCCGGTGAAGCAAGCATAGGGTTGCCTCCCTGATATGAGAACTTGGACATTGTATAGGCAGGGAATGTCTGACGGATACCGGTAGCGACATTCACGTTGTCCCTCACATAGACCTTTGTCTGCTTAGGGCCGAGGAAGCCGTCGTTATCATCCGCAACATCCGTATAAAGGTTCTCGATATAATACTCAGGATAGCCCGTACGCTCGGTAGTCCTCTTCACAGTATATTTCTTGCCCAGATAATCAATGACATTCTCCGCAGCATCAAGGTCAAAGTCGATATTGTTGACATTGGCATTGAGACGGAAGCGGTTGGCATTGTCGATAACAGGCCAGTGAAGCATCTTCTTGCCGTCATTTGTGGCACCGATCATTCCGAAGTAAGAAAGTCTCTTATCCTCAGGGTGACGGAACATAAGTTCGATAAGAGGATCTGACCAATAGATCTCGCACCAGCCGGTACCTCCGATCGAGTCAGGAGAATAATACAGAGAGGCAAGTTCACTTCTTGGAGAATAATCCTGATCGAGTTCAGTCTTTACAATGCACCAAAGGGTCTCGTTTGAAGTACGTGTGTTGGCAAAGTAAGTCGTGATATCATCAAGACAAGACGCAGGATTGCCTCCCAGCATTTCCTCAGCCAGATCTATGCACTTCTGATATTCTCCCATATAAAGATATACACGGGTAAGAAGGCCCTTTGCAGCCAGATAACTGGCATATCCGGCATCTCCACGACGCTTGCCATCCTTCATCAGTCTCATCGCATTCTCGAGATCTGAAACGATCTGAGCATAAACCTCACCGACTGTAGCACGGGTTGTCACGGAGCAATCAGTGGAATTTCTGATCACGATGCCCAACTTGTCCGCACCGCGCGAATAAGGAGTCGCATAGAGATTGCAAAGATTCAGATGGCACATTGCGCGAAGGAAATAGTTTTCTCCCAGCAGATGATCCATTTCTACAGAAATGCCCTCGTCTATCGATTCGATGTTTGAAGAGCATCCATAGATAATCTTATAGGATATGTACCAGAAATATGACAGATGCGGTACCGAAGGATGGTCGGTATAAGTAATATGGTTATACACCGGACTGGTTGTTCTTCCTGAGAGGCAGGTGTTGTCACTACGGAATTCTGTCATCTGAAACAGGATCTTCAGATATATGTTATCCGAACGGTCGTTGGAATATTCTTGTCTGTCTTTCAAGAGAGCATAATTTCCGTCAGTTGTATATTCCGCCGCAGCAGGATTCTCGCTCAACATCGACGATGTCATCGTGTCGGACCTGTAGAAGTCCATACTGCACGCTGCCAGCGCCAGTGCCGTTGCAAGTATTGCGAAAATCTTATTCATATATGGTTGGATTATGTTCTGCAGAAATTAAAGAAGATCATTTACTCCCACAAGGTTGAACGCAACGAAGTATTTGTCCATATCACGTTCTATGCGTCCCAGGACAACTTCCTCTGCATCCACGCCAAGTCTTGCGAGATTGCCGTAGAGTTGTGTTCTTGCTGCAACAGCCTCAGGATGCTGCCAGATATAGCGGCAGCCTGTTCCTACGAGCCACTCACGACGCTCTGCGGTAAGTTCAGGGAAGTCCTTTCCAGCCTCGTCTTCGTGGAGCCACTTGATCCAGCGGCCGCTCTCATACACGAGCCTTTCGAGAGTTGCAGCCATATTTGAAAGAACCGCTACCTTGCCGTCAGCCTCAAATCTGCGCTCGAGAGCATCAAGTTCCTTGAGAGCCTCATACTCGCTGATAGTGAATTCAGGGCCTACATTTGCCGCACCCATTCCGCTGAGAGGATATTCCTCTGGGTTGCTTACGCCATCTGTATAATGACCTTTGATCCAACTTCCGTATGGGCGTACCTTAGCAGTAAGGTTTCTCGCAACTTCGGGATCGAAGATGGCTGTATCGAGGTCTGTTCCCACCTTTCCCACTATGAAGCAAGGCCAGATATCCTCCAGACCCACCTCTGCAAGACCTTTCTTGAGTCCTGTGAGGAAATTGTCGAATGTAGCCTCATCGGCAAGGCCTCCGTGCACTTCCTCAGTTCCGACCTCGTATGAGATCTCAGGAAGGTTGCGCTCACGACGGAAACGCTCGATGTGGTCTATAAGTTCAACTGTACGACGCACTACGACGTTTATGTCGATGACTTCGCCCTTAGGCACATTGATATCGACTGTAGGGTCAACGTGGATGAGGTCGTAACCTGCGAGAACTGCGTCCTCGAAAGACTTCTTGACTCCGTTCATCGCATCCTCTGTTGACCATTTCTCCACACGCTGCTTGTCCTTGAGCCAAGGACCGCCGTGGTCGATTGCAACGATGCTGCAGCCTGTGTAGTTCACTCTGTCCGCCTCGAACTGAAGCATTTTTGTGAACTGAGACTGAACCATACCGGTATAGCCGCCGTCACCATCGATCTGGTTGAGGGTCGCAGCAAAATAAATCGGCGCATTGTTACGCTTTGCCGCACGGAATGAAGCACGGATTACAGAAAGGGAATTCGGGCACACCGCGAAGATTGTGCGTGCTACGCCTGTCTCCTGTCTGAGAGCCTCAAGCCTGTTAAGTAGTTGTTCTGTCTTTGCCATATAGGTTATTCATAAATTGTCACACCTTCCACGACTCTGGAAATATTGCCCGAAACAGAAGGACTGTCCGGATTTCTTTCAAGAGAAAGTGCCTTGTAGAATCCGAGAAGTTGAGCCACGATCACGTATGAAACGCTCTTGTAGCAACGCTCTACAGACTCTGGTACGCCGATGGTGACGCTGAGGTCGAAAGTACCCGGCTCCATTGAAGTACCGGACTGAGACACTGCTATATAGCCTGTCACATTGTTATTGGCCTTGATCTGACGTATGAGATCATACTCATAACGTCTAGTGTCAGGATTCTCCGAGAGCAGATACACGATCAGGGAGTCCTTGCTCACCACTGCCTTAGGGCCGTGACGGAATCCGAGGAACGAATCGTATGCACACATAACGGTTCCGTCAGTAAGTTCCTGAAGTTTGAGTCTGGACTCTTCTGCCACTCCCATAAGTTCGCCGCTGCCGAGGAAGACCGCTCTGGTGAACTGTCTGTCCGCTATTACGCTGATAAGGTCGCTATATTTAGCAAGTGCATTTTCGGTCGCCTCCGAAAGTGCCGCAATCTGCGATCTATGTTCTTCAATCTTGTCAATGTTCGCCATCATAGAGCAGGCAAGGAACATTGAAGAATAACTGCTGGTCATAGCAAGTGACAAGTCGTTTGTTTCAGGCGGAAGAAGCACGAGAAGCGTGTTGTGACGGGCATCATCGGCCATTGCCGTCATCTTACCTTCAGCATTGCAGGTAATGAAGATATGTGCTGCCTCGCCGGCTGTCTTGTTGACAAGATTGATGGCGCCGACACTCTCTGGCGAATTGCCGGAACGCGCAAAAGATACCAGAAGCACCTTGCTATCCTTGTTGAAAAGAGCAGGCGCTTCAGTTATGATATCAGTCGTAGCAATTGCCTTTGCTCCATCGAGCAGAGTACCGGACAGCACCCATTTGAGAGCATCTCCGATATATGCGGATGTACCTGCTCCTGTGAGCACGATCTCATATCCTTCGTTCCTATACCTCTTAATAAAGGACGCAATCTGATCCTTCATCTGATAGACTACATCGTACGTCTTCAGCCACACACGGGGCTGCTGATGGATTTCTCTCCACGTATTATATTCCATAAACATATCCTGAACTGTTTAGACCCATTTCACATTTTAAGTTTACAAATATATGTTTTTTGACAAAAATGTTTCGAAAGGCGTTTCGATTTTTTCTTTATCTCGTCGCATGGAACAATCAGCAAAAACACCTTATCCACTTATCTAACAATTGATTAACGTATAGAGTCACCCCACAAAACAATATTTCGCAACGTTTCGAAACATTTAAAAGAAATACTATCATAAGGTTTTTCATTGTTTCGTTTAAGGATTTTGCTATTTTTGTGGAAACTCTTTAGAAATCAAATCACTAAAACTATGAAGACCACAGCCAAAATCATTCTGAGTCTGCTTTTCATCATCACAGCCGCGACAGGCTCATACGCACAGGAAACAATTGAAGTGGAGATGCTGGAAAACGAAAAATGGTGGGGATCTGTCACCGACCTGGGCAGAATTATGCCTTTCGACCACGAAACTTCCGTTTCCTTCAACCATCAGACGCAGAATTTCAACAACCAGACAACTCCGCTGCTGGTATCGAACAAAGGAAGGTACATATACAGCGAGGGTCCTTTCAAGGCTGTTATCGCAGATGGAAAAATAAAAATCACTGCATTCAGGAGCGATATCACCTGCGTGAAAGCAGGCGAGAATCTGCGTGATGCATTCAGCACAGCCGCAAAGACACATTTTCCGGCATCCGGCACTGTGCCACCGGAACTGTTCTTCTCAGTCCCTCAATACAACACGTGGATCGAACTTATTTACAATCAGAATCAGGCCGACATTATGAAATATGCCCACAGCATCGTGGACAACGGCTTCCCTACCGGCATATTGATGATTGACGACAACTGGCAGAAGTATTACGGCAATTTCGAATTCCGTCCGGATCGTTTTCCTGACCCTAAGGGAATGGTGGAGGAACTTCACGCACTCGGTTTCAAGGTTATGCTTTGGGTGTCTCCGTTTGTTTCGCCTGACAGCCAGGAATATCGTTTTCTGCGCAGAAAGGGCTATCTCGTGAAGAACGCAGACGGTTCCAGACCTGCCATCCTCGACTGGTGGAACGGATTAAGTGCCTGCTACGACCTTAGCAATCCGGAGGCCTTCGAATATTTCAGAAATATTCTCACCGATATGCAGGAAGAATATGGAATCGACGGATTCAAATTCGACGCTGGCGATCCTGAAAGATATCTCGAAAAGGACATACGCCCATTCGACGGAAAATCATTCGACACTGCACATACCGAATTATGGGCAAAATTGGGTCTTCTTTTCCCTTACAACGAGTTTCGCGCTTGCTGGAAAATGGGAGGTCAGGCTCTCGTGCAGCGACTGGGAGACAAGAATTATTCCTGGGACGGAGTGGCAAGCCTTGTGCCGTCTATGATTGCCGCAGGACTCCTGGGACACCCTTACACCTGTCCGGATATGATCGGAGGAGGCCAATACGGAAGTTTCCTTAATGTCGATCAGGACAAATTCGATCAGGCCCTTATCGTCCGCTCCTGCCAGATACACTCGATGATGCCTATGATGCAGTTCTCTGTAGCTCCGTGGAGAATCCTCAACAAGGAAAACCTCGAAATCTGCAAACGTTATGCACTTCTGCACAAAGAGATGGGACCATACATCCTCGAGCAGGCAGAGATTTCATCTAGAACCGGAGAGCCGATCGTACGCTGTATGGACTATATGTTCCCGGGAGAAGGATTCGAGGATTGCAACGACCAGTATATGCTGGGCGACCGTTATCTGGTTGCACCAATGTCGGATCCGGGCACTTCACGCTCAGTGAAATTACCGAAAGGAAAGTGGGTCGATGAGAATGGAAAGAAATACAAAGGAGGCAGGACATACGTCATCGATGTACCGCTCTCACGTCTTCCAAGGTTCACAAAAGCAGACTGACGGAGCCGGTCAATAAAGATCCGGCTTCACTGCCATAACGTCCACATTCATAGCCTTTAGTTGCGATCGGACGGATTTATCCATTCCGTCATCGGTAACCACCGTGTCGATCTTGTCAACATTGGCTATGAATGCCAATGCCCTTTTATTGATCTTGCTGGAATCGAACACTGCTATGGTCTTGCGTGAACGTGAAATCATTATCTGATTGATATTGGCCTCCTCCACACTCGGAGTCGAAAGGCCGGTCTCTATATTGAATGAATCCACTCCCAGGAAAAGTTTGTCGCAATAGAACATCTTGAGATTGGACTCTGCCAGTGCGCCGACTACAGATTCGCTGCTGTTTCTGATGTTGCCCCCCAGGAGGATTACGTTGAAACGCTTGTATGACAGGACCTCACGAGCCACATTGATAGCATTGGTGAGGATGGTGAGATTCTTGAACTTATGGAGATTTGCCGCCACCTGGAATGTGGTCGTACCGGAATCGAGAAGAATGGTATCTCCATCTTCGATCAGACCGGCCGCAGCACGTCCTATTGCCTGCTTCTCACGGAAATGTGTCAGACTTTTGAAACGGATATTCATCTCGTCCTCCTGCACACCGACTCCCTGACGGATGGCACCACCACGCGTCCTCACCAGGAGGTTTCTCTCCTTGAGAAGATTAAGATCCTTTCTGATGGTTACTTCAGAGACTCCGAAACGTTTGCTCAATTCCGCAACGGATACATTCGAATCCTGCTTGAGCATCTGCAATATAGCACTCCGCCTTCCGTTAGAAGACATCACAGCATTATCCATAATTGGTTTTGATTTTAGCGACGCAAATTTAACATTAATAAATCACATTTCAAAACCATACGAAATATATTTCCGAAATACACAAAAATCCCACTAAATGACTAAAAATCTGAGAAATAAATAGTGCTCCACATTTCGAAAATGGTTTCGAAACGAAAGGCTCGCAAAAATATTTCGAAAAGAATCGAAAGTTTCAGAAATTATATTTTATTTTTGCGTATGCTACATATACACTAAAAACAACCTCATACAATATGAAAAGATTTGACATTGCAGCAATTGGCGATGTAAACGTTGACATCATCCTCAATGGAATAGAGTCCGAGCCCGAAATCGGCAAGGAGAAATTTGCTTCCGATATGACCGTAACACTCGGAGGAAGCACCACGATCTTTGCAGCGAATGCAGCAGCGATAGGAAGCAAAGTCTGCTTTGTGGGAATGATCGGAAACGACATCTTCGGCAATCTATGCTGCGAATCCCTCACCGCAAGCGGAGTCAACACCGAATATCTCAAAAGAAACGGGTCGGTAGCCACCGGTGCGACCTTAGTGATGAATTACGACGAAGATAGAGCCAATCTCACCTATCAGGGTGCGATGAATGTGATGGGATTCGACGATATCAATCCTGAAGTGTTCACTGAGACAAAGCATATCCATCTGTCCTGCCTCTTTATGCAGAGTGCACTTCTTAGAGATCTGGACAAGGTGCTGGCCAAGGCTCACGAAAACGGAGTGACCGTTTCTTTGGACACACAGTGGGATCCTGTGGAGAAGTGGGAGATGGACTGGAAGAAGGTACTTCCTTACGTCACTGTCTTTATGCCTAACGAAAAGGAACTTATGGCTCTGACCGGCACAGCGGACATCGAGCAGGCCATTGCTGCCGTGCTGCCATACCTTGGAATGGCAATGGTCGTAAAGATGGGTTCGAAAGGTTCCCTCCTGATCAGGAAGGACGGAAGCCGCAATTTTGCTCCTTCATTCCTCAACACTGAGGTTGTCGATGCAATCGGAGCAGGCGACAGTTTCAATTCCGGATTCCTCAGCGCTTTTGTGGCAGGACATACTTTGGAGGAATGCCAGATCAACGGAAACCTCACTGGAGCCATCAATACGACAGGAGCCGGCGGAACTGGAGCATTCACCTCACGTGAGGCTGCAGAAAAGACTGCCAGAGAAAGATTCAACGTGGAACTTCTTTAAGACAATCTATATGAAAAACTTTTTCAGAATCGTTGCAGCGGGTCTGCTCGTGTGCGGATGCTGCAATACCGTCATCGAGAGCGGCGATATGACACTTTCGGTCAACGGCAATATGCATTATAAGGTCGTATCTACAGCAGAAGGTGCCGGCGAATATCACTCAGACTTCCAGGCTGCTGATGCGATTGTGGCTGATGAAGCGGTGATCGACAATTGGAAACTTCGCGACGTCAAGGAATGTGTTTGTGAAGAAGGAAAGACATACACTCTTTACGGAACTTGGGATGAAAATGGCTATGACGTAGAGAAGATCCTCACAATCAAGACATTGAACGAGTTTGAAGGAATGGTGCTCGTCAATAGCAGTTATGTGAATCATTCCGATAAGATCCTCACCGTCAAGGCTCTTGAGTCAAACAAACTCAACGTAGCCTCAGATGAGACCATCTGGTCGTTCCAGCCTACTTCTTCTTCAAGACGTGACGACTGGATCCTTCCTGTGGAGGAAAGTTTCTATCAGAAGAATTATCTGGGAATGAACAACACAGATTATGGGGGTGGTATCCCTATGGTAACTCTCTGGAGACGCGACGCAAACATCTCAACCGGTCTCGTAGAGCCTGACCTCAAACTTATTTCTATGCCGGTGAAGAAGGTTCGTTATGAGGACTATGCAACAATGTCGCTCCTTCAGGAATTCGAAGAGCCGGTGCTTATGGAAAAAGGCGACACCCTCAGCACCTGGAGACAGTTCATCTCGGTAGGAAAGGGTGACTTCTTCGGTCCGCTCCGTCAGTTTGCAGAATATATGGAGGCATACGAAGGATATGTTCCTCAGGCATCGGAACCCGAAGCATTCGAGGCCGTATGGTGCGCGTGGGGATACGAAAGGACATTCACCGTGGATGAGGTTCTCGGTACGCTTCCAAAGGTAAAGGAACTCGGTTTCAAGTGGGTTGACGTGGACGACGGATTCCAGATTGCCGAGGGTGACTGGGAGACCAACAAACGTTTCAACGGCACCAAGGATATGCGCCGCATCACCGACGCCATCCACTCATACGGTCTGAAAGCAAAGTTGTGGTGGGCGCCACTGGCGGCAGACCCTGACACCAGAGTACTTCGCGAGCATCCTGAAATGCTTCTTCAGGATCATCAGGGAGCACCGGAATACATCACCTGGTGGGACAGTTGGTATCTTTCTCCTGTGAACCCTGCTACAATGAAATATACTATCGGTCTAGTCGATAGATTCATTGACGAGTGGGGCTTCGACGGTCTCAAACTTGACGGCCAGCATCTTAATTGCTGCCTTCCTGACCACAATCATCACAGCCATCTTGAATATCCGGAGGAGTCGGTTGAGAAACTTCCTGAGTTCTTCCAGGGCATTTTCGACCGCGCACGTGAAATCAAGCCTTATTCTGTGGTACAGATCTGTCCTTGCGGATGTGCTATGAACTTCTTCCTTACTCCTCATATGAACCAGGCTGTGGCTTCGGATCCGACCTCAAGCGCACAGATCCGTATGAAGAGAAAGGTATATGGTGCGATGTGTCCGGAGATGGCATACTATGCAGACCACATCGAACTCAGCGACAACAGGGACGACTACGGTACTCAGATCGGTATCGGCGGTGTAATAGGTTCGAAATTCACCTGGCCTAAGCCAAATCCTAACGTAAGGGGTGACGGCTATCTCCTCACTCCGGAGAAAGAAGCCGCACTAAAGAAATGGGTCGGCATCTATAATGAGAAGATGCTTTCGAAGGGCGAATATCTCAACCTCTACGACATCCGTTTCGATGTGCCTGAAACTCACGTGATTGCAAAGGACGGCGCGATGTATTATGCATTCTATGCTGATTCCTGGGATGGAGAAAGGATCGGACTCAGAGGCCTTGACTCTGAAAAGACATACGTTGTGACCGAATATGCGTCTGACGACAAGAAATCTTTCACAATCGATGGTGCAGATCCGTTCATAACTCCTATCTTTGAGAGAAATTACCTTATTGAAGTGAGAGAACAATAAAAAACATATATCAGATGAAAAAGACATTGATCATTACATTGATGGCGGCATTGGGACTTTGCCTGTCATCCTGCGTATCCGAAAACAACGGTTACGGATATGAAATCAAAGACGGAGTTGCCGTCTATAACACACCGGCTCGTCCTGCAGATCAGCAGTCAATGCTTGGATTCACCGTAGATCCTATCGACACCGTAAGAGTGGGCTTCATCGGACTCGGTGACAGAGGCGATGGTGCAGTCAATCGTTTCACTTTCATTGACGGTGTAAAGATCGTTGCACTTTGCGACATCGAGCAGGAGAGAGTTGAAGATATGCAGAAACTTCTCGCAGAACGCGGAAAGCCTGCTGCTGATGCATATTATGGCGACAGAGAGGCTTGGAAAGAACTCTGCCAGAGAGATGACATCGACCTCGTTTATATCGTGACAGACTGGGTAAACCACACTCCTATGGCCGTTTACGCTATGGAGCAGGGCAAGCACGTTGCCATCGAGGTACCTGCTGCGACAAGCATCGACGAGTGCTGGCAGTTGGTCAACACTGCAGAGAAGACACGCCGTCACTGTATGATGCTCGAGAACTGCGTATATGACTTCTTTGAAATCACCACGCTCAATATGGCTCAGCAGGGTCTCTTCGGAGAGGTTATCCACGCTGAAGGCTCTTACATACACAACCTCGATCCATATTGGAAGAACTATTACGAGGGCTGGAGATATGAATTCAACAAGAACCACCGCGGTGATGTATATCCTACACACGGCCTCGGCCCTGCCTGCCAGGTTCTCAACATCCACAGAGGTGACAGGATGAACACCCTCATCTCAATGGACACCAAGGCATTCAACGGCCTGAAGGTTGCCGAGCAGTTCGGCGAGACAGAGTATGCCAACGGCGACCACACTATCACCCTTATCCAGACTGAGAAAGGAAAGATCATCGAAATCCAGCACAATGTGGTTACTCCACGTCCATACAACCGTATGTATCAGGTGGAAGGTACCGAGGGATTTGCAAACAAATATCCTAACGAGGGCTACTCTATCCGCACTGAAGGCCGCAACTTTGATGAGCATAAGGCTGTCGATGACCTCACCGGTTCTGCAAGCGACGGAGAGGCATATCTGAGCGACGAGGTACGTGACGCCCTTATGGAGCAGTACAAGCATCCTATCGTCCGCGATATCGAGGAAAAGGCAAAGCAGGTGGGAGGACACGGCGGAATGGACTTCATTATGGACTACCGCCTCATCTACTGTCTGCGCAACGGTCTGCCTCTGGATCAGGATGTCTATGACGCAGCAGAATGGTCTTGCTTGGGCGAACTCACAAGAGTTTCCATCGAGAACGGCAACATTCCTGTAGTTATGCCTGACTTCACACGAGGAGAGTGGGACAAACTTGACGGTCTCAAACTTGCCCTTTAGGACTTCTGAAATGAAAAACATTATACTGAATTATGTGTCCGGTCTTGAACATCTGCCCGAAGAGGCAGTGTTCAAGACTTTGTCAGATATGGAAGCGAACAACGTTGACTGCGTAAACTGGGAATCCTACCCATACGCACCATCCGTCACTTTCCGTATCGCATATTCCGACAAGGCGCTTGCCGTGCTCTTCAATGTCAAAGAGAAGCACGCCCGCGGCTTTGAACTTTCCGACCACGGAGAGGTGTGGAACGACAGTTGCGTCGAAATATTCATCGCAAATCCTTCAGGAGAGGGATACTACAACTTCGAGGTGAACTGCATCGGAACACGTCTGGCTGCAAAAAGAAAGTCAAAAACAGACTTCGAACTGTTTGACAATGAACGGATGGCACAATTCAAGACATTCGGCTCGCTGGCTCACGAGCACACCGATAAGGACGAAGCAGAGTGGTGGATGGCTGAGATTATTCCATTTTCCCTGCTTGGACTGTCGGAAGCACCTGAGTCGCTGAGGGCGAATTTCTACAAATGCGGCGATATGTGCAGAGAACCGCATTTCCTCAGTTGGTCTCCTATAGACCGGCCTGCACCGGAATTCCACTGCCCGGAATTCTTCGGAGAATTAATCTTTAACGCATAAGCCACTCATCTAATAACACAACAATGAACACAAAACTTTTAAACATTGCCTCACAGTTCGATCTTGAGGGCGCTATAGCAGAAATAAAGCCACTCGGCGAAGGCTTTATCAACGATACATTTGTAATAAAGACCGAGGGGGATGCCCCAAATTATATCCTTCAGCGCAAAAATCATATCATCTTCCCTGATGTTCCAGGTATGATGGACAACATCAAGGCTGTCACAGAGCACATCAAGGCCAAGGTAGCAGATCCGCTCCGTGAGACACTGACCGTAATCCCTGCGAAGGACGGAAAACTTTATGTGCAGGATGGAGAGAACTATTGGGCTGTGTGCCTGTTCATTCCTGACACTACTTCACCAGTCAGGGCGGATACTCCGGAACTCGCTTATCAGGGAGGACTCGGAACAGGCCGTTTCCAGGCTCTTCTTGCCGACTTCGACAAGCCGCTCAACGAGACCATCAAGGGATTCCACAACATCCGCTGGCGTTTCCAGCAGTGGGATGAGACCATCGCTGCAGACCCTGTGGGCAGAGTTGCAGAACTGAAGGAGGAAATATCCTGGATCGAGTCACGCAGAAAAGAAATGCTGGATTTCTGGGCTCTTGTAGAGGATGGAACTATCCCTATGCACGTGACCCATAACGACACAAAGATCAGCAACATCCTTTTCAACAAGGCTGACGGCAGTATGCTCTGTATGATCGATCTCGACACCGTTATGTCATCAACCTCGCTCAACGATTTCGGTGATGCCATCCGTTCGTACACCAACACCGGCGCAGAGGACGAGCGCGATCTCGACAATGTTGAGATGAGCATCGAAATGTTCGAGGCATACGCCAAGGGCTATCTGCACGAGCAGAGAAACTCGATGGTACAGAGCGAATTGGACTGGCTTGCTTTCTCAGCAAGGTACATTACCTTCGAGCAGGTTCTCCGCTTCCTTATGGACTACATCGATGGAGACAAATATTACAAGACAGCATATCCTGAGCACAACCTTGTCAGGACAAAGGCACAGTACAAACTTCTCCAGAGTATGGAAAGGCAGTATGACCGTATGTGCGAAATCATCAAAGCACTTTCATAACCTGAACCTGCTGTCACACCATCAGTGACAGAAAGCATCGTGTGGCCAGAAATATAGCGGTTTTTCTGGCCACACGATGCTTTTTGATAGGGATGGCCATAGAACTGGGGCTTTTTCTGGCTAGGGACTGGATGATAATGAAACTGGCTATTGTTTACACGGTTTTTAATGGAAGACAGACCGATTTCTGCAAATAAGAAAAAGTTGTTATTTTTGTAACACAATCATTGTAATCAACTGTCGGAGATGAAGATCAGAATAATAGCATTGGCATTGGCTGCAGCATTTGCATTAAGCGGATGCGGCCATTCCGGAAGGCAATCGGAAAACTGCAGCATTCAGAAAACGGAAGTGGATGAAGTCCTGCCTGTGACAGGTACATTCATCAATCTTCCATATCAGGATGTACGCAACAAATACACCAACCCTCCGCACATCGACAATACCGACCCTCAGATGTGGGCGACAAAGGTCGCAGAAATGAAAAAGATGGGGATGGAATATCTTGTCTTTATGTCGGTAGCGAATGAACAGAAGGCATATTATCCGTCCGGACTGATGGGACGGCACTACCCTGAGTGGAGAAAGAGCCCTGTTGACGCGATAATGGATGCAGCCGCCGAGCACGGAATGAAGGTTTTTATGAGCACCGGATGGGCGAAGGATCAGGATGACAACCTGCGCGACCCGAAGATCAAAGGCCGCCAGATCCAAATGATGGAGGAACTTGCCGGCATATATGGGGATCATCCTGCATTCTATGGCTGGTATCTTCCCGTAGAGGACTGTCTGGGGCCTGTTCTGACCGATTATGCCGTCGAGGCCGTGAATGCACTGACTGATCGTGCACGCGAACTGACACCGGCAGCAAAAATCCTCATATCACCATACGGAATATTCAATTCCGATTTCGATGACCCGCGCTATGAGCAGCAACTTTCGCGTCTTAAGGTTGACATCATCGCATATCAGGACGAAGTGGGATGTGTACGTGAAAGATATCCTCTCACACGCCTGCGCGAAAACTGGAAGAAACTGCGTGCCATTCACGACAAGACCGGCGTCGCGATGTGGGCAAACTGTGAGTCATTCGCTTGGGAAAAAGGCACAAACGACCGTTCTTCCGCCTTGGTTCCGGCTCCGTTCAGCCGTTTCCTCTCGCAACAGGCGGCAGCCACAGCAGGAGGAGCCGAAAAGATAATTTCATTTGTGTTCTGCGGTCTTGTGGAAGACCCTTCCTCTCCTTACCAACTGGGACAGCCGCATTGGTCGGCCGATTTCTATGAGGATTATATGGACTGGCTCCAGGGCAGCAAGCAGTGGAAGATTATGGAAAAGACTTATTGCGGACACATAGAGAGCATAGCAGCCCGTCTGACCTATCGTTCTGACGGCGAGGAATATATAATTGACCACAGACTTTGCGATGATATGACTGCATACGAAGATGCCGGTGATTCGAGATGGTCGCATTATAAGGCCGGCAAGACCGAAATCATCATCGAGTCCGATTCTGAAGCGGAAACAAACACCGTGATGGTCAGGATGCTCAATTCACACAAGGACGGCATCATCCCTCCTTCCAAAGTGTTCCTTTGGGCTGCCGAGGCAGATAATGAAGATAACTACCGTCTTGTCAGGATCTCAGACACACCGGTGTTCCCGAATACAGGACACGATGCGTTCATAGACTATGTAATCTTCGACGGACTCCACCTTACGGACAAGTATCTCAAGATTGAATTCACCTCCGGGAACGATGTTTATATCGACGAAATAATCATAAATCCGGAAATATCAGGAACCATTTAGAAACTGTTTGGAAGGAGGTATAAATAACCTGCTGGATTGTCATCCTGAGCGACAGCGAAGGATCTTTAATTTTTAAACATTACTTAAATTCTTATAATAAAATGTTCGAATCCATTGTATATCAGAACAGACGCCGCACTCTCGTGGAGAAAATGAGAGCGCAAGGAGCAAAAGGAATAGCAATTTTCCTCGGCAACGTAGATGCTCCGACCAACTACCGCGGCAACGACTACAAGTTCCGTCAGGACAGCAATTTCATTTACTTCTGGGGCATCGACGAGCCTTGGTTTGCAGCTGTGCTTGACCTTGACAGCGGTGATGAATGCCTTTATGGCAATGATGTGGATATCGACGACGTCATCTGGATGGGTCCTCAACCTACTGTCGCATCAAAAGGTGAGGCAATAGGATGTTCCAGAACCCTCCCTCTGGATGAGTTTGACAAGGCTGTGACAAATGCCGTTGCTGCCGGCCGTCAGGTGCATTTCCTTCCGCCTGCAAGGTATTACAATCAGATGAAACTTGCCGAATTGACAGGCAAACCGAATGCTGCTGTGCGCAAAGTGGCTCCGGTTGCAGCCGGTGGCGCTTCTGAAGAACTTGTAAAGGCTGTCGTGGCTATGCGTCTGATCAAGGAACAGTGCGAAATCGAGGAGATCGACAAGGCCTGCGAGATCGGCTATCTGATGCACACGGAGGCTCGCAGAGGATGCAAGCCTGGAGTCCTCGAGCAGGAGATTGTAGGACGGATGGAAGGCGTCACTCTGTCAAAAGGATGGGGTGTGTCATTTACGACAATCCTCTCCCAGAACGGTGAGACTCTCCACAATCACAGTCACCATCAGATCATCACTCCGGGTCGTCTGCTGGTGGTGGATGCCGGCGCCGAAAGCAATACGCACTATGCTTCTGACTTCACCCGTACATATCCGTGCAGCGGAAAGTTCACAACCAAGCAGCGTGAGATCTACGACATAGTGGAGCAGGCAAACGAGGTTGCATTCAGCCTGACAAAACCAGGAACATCGTACTGGGATGTGCATTGCGCGACCGTAAGATATATGCTGGAGCAACTGAAGGCTCTGGACTTTGTCCGCGGAGACGTGGATGAGATGGTAGCCTGCGGCATTTCAGGCCTGTTTATGCCTCACGGTCTTGGACATAATATGGGACTTGATGTGCACGATATGGAGGATCTGGGCGAAAATTATGTAGGATATGGCGATGAACGCAAGCGTTCCCCTCTTCTGGGAATGGGCAATCTGCGTATGGCACGCAATCTCAAACCAGGACACGTGATCAGCGACGAGCCGGGCATCTACTTCATTCCGGCGCTCATCGAACAATGGAAGAGAGAAGGCACCGACAAGGGATTTGTGAATTACGAAAAACTCGCCGGCTACTACGACTTCGGTGGCATCCGCCTTGAGGACGACATCCTTGTGACAGCCGACGGAGCCCGCCGTCTCGGCCCTCACCGTCTCCCTATCAAATCATCTGATATAGAAGATATTATGGCAAACGAATAGTTGAAATCCGGACTATGCAAGGAGAAGACGTGCCACCCCCGGCTAGGGGGTGCCTCCCATCAGGGAGGCGGGGGTCGTCGGATTGCATAGTCCTGATTTCAACGATAACAGGATAAAGTTATGGATACATTGATTATTATATTAGCGATCATAGCCGGAATAATCGGCATCGCCGGCAGCATCCTTCCGGGACTCCCCGGCACACCGGTAAGTTGGATCGGTCTTCTGATTCTCTACATCTGGGGCAACGGCACAAATGCCGCAGGAGATGAAATGTCAACCAGGACATTGATCGTATGGGGAGTCGTCGTAGCCCTCGTTTCGGTCATAGACTATATTGTCCCGATGTGGTTCACAAAGGTGACAGGAGGAAGCAAATATGCTGAACGTGGCGCTATGGCCGGCCTCATTCTCGGCATCATATTCACTCCTGTAGGTATGATTCTCGGCTCTTTCCTCGGAGCATTGCTGGCAGAATGGTACTACAACCGCAAAGGCTTCTCCCAGGCATTGAAGGCAGCCGTGGGCTCATTCCTCGGCTTCATCACAGGCACCGGTCTCAAGACCATCGTAGCCTGCCTGATTATGTGGAAAATAATTGTGTATATGTAAAAATTGCACAAATTCCAGGAAAAGCATCCTCCGTCAGGGGGATGCTTTTCTTGTTCATAACCCCATTTTACAAGGATTCAAACCTTTTCAGTCATTTTTTAAACCTCGGAAAGGCCATACAGATATTAAATTTGTTCCGTACCAAAAATCGAACTATATGGAAACTTACCTTGGTCTGGATCTTGGCGGCACAAAACTTCTGATAGGCGAAGTTGACACACACGGGAATATTCTGAAGTATAAGAAATATGCTTCGGGATTCTTCAATCAGCAGGCAGCGCTTGAAATCATCAAGGTATCTCTTGATGACTACATCAAGACTGTTGGCTGGGCATCGGACAAGCCTGTGGCTATGGGCGTCGGACTTATCGGAAGAGTCGATCCCGGAGCCGGTATATGGCATCAGATCGACCCTCACAGGACACAACCTATCGCTCTGGCAAAGGAACTGAGCGAAATCTACGGAATACCTTGCCGTATCGACAATGATGTCAAAAGCGCGACAAGAGCGGAGCGCGTCTGGGGTGTCGGCCAGTTCTCAAAGAATTTCGTATATATAAATGTAGGAACAGGCATAGCCGTCGGCACGGTCGTAAACGGAAGGCAGATCCGCGGAAGCCATTTCAATGCCGGGGAAGCAGGCCACACAAGAGTCGGGATCAACCTTGGCGTAAAATGCGTATGTGGCAGATATGACTGTGTCGAAAGCATATCTTCCGGAGCCGGAATAGACAGATGTGCAAGACTTTTGTGCAAGGATTATAAGACCTCGCTTGAGATTCCATCTGAAATGAAAGGCAGGGTCAGCGTTCAGGATGTCATCAGACTGTGCCAGAGTGGTGATCCTCTGTGCAAAGTGCTGACTGACAATGCTGCAGACGGCATAGCAAACCTCATTATGAATATGGTGAGAATCACAGATCCAGATACGGTAGTTTTGGGTGGAGGAGTAGTTGCAGAAGAATATATGTTTGAAAATATTCTCAAAAGGCTGCATCCTTCCACTATGCGCTTTGTCACAAACGGAGTCGTGCTCACAAAACTTAATCCTGAATTTATCGGCCTGCTTGGAGCGTGCGCCGTTGCAATGAATATGTAAATTATGAAAATAACCATAGTTGACAACGAGCAGATATTTGATGAAACTGCTGCTTGGAGAATAGTGAACCAGATGGTCTCCAAGAAGGATTCCGTAATATGTCTTTCTACAGGAAGGACTACCGGAAATATGCATAGAAGGGTAGCGGAAATCTGCAAGGCTTCTTCTTTTGACACTTCAAGACTTACAATAACAGGAGTGGATGAAGTTGTGAATGTGCCTAGGGAATATTCCGGAGCCTGCTACACTATGCTCAGGAACGAAATAGTCAAGGACATCAATATCAAGGAAGAGAACTTCATTATGCTTCCGACCATATCCGATGACTTCGACAAGGCTTGCAAAGAGTTTCTTGAAGAACTCGGCAGAAGAGGCGGAATAGACCTCCTGATTCTTGGTCTGGGAGAGAACGGGCATCTGGGTTTCAACCAGCCTGGAACATCTTTCGACTCTTCAGCCTGGGTAACGAAGATGAACGAAGAACTGGAAGAAAGAATAAGGCGTGAGACGCAGACCCCGCAGGAAGTGATGCTCGGAGGTGTCACGCTCGGACTGAAAGACATTATGCAGGCTCGAAAGATCATACTCGTGGCTAAAGGTGTCAACAAAGCGGAATCGGTGAAGAAAATGCTGAGAGGGCCTCTGACTGAAGCCCATCCGGCAAGTATTCTCAGATTGCATCCGGATTGCGAATATCTTCTCGACAAGGCTGCTGCCGCAGAACTATAACAATAGACATTAAACACATAAATATGAATACTAAGCAACAGAATTACACAGGACCGTTTCTGGCAATGGTATTCCTGTTCCTGATAGTAGGATTCCTCACGACGGCCAATACGCAGTTCCAGGGGCCGCTCAAAGAGGCTTTCCTGGCCGACGCCGGCTCTCTGCAGAACACATTCGCCACATTGATAACCTTCTCCTGGTTTCTGGCCTACCCTCTCAGCGGGCCTATAGGCTCCAGATGGGTAAACAACCACGGCTATAAAGGCACTCTCCTCAGAGGTCTTATGGTAATGGCTGCAGGACTCGCGATGTTTTTCATATCTTCGTGGGTGACAGTACGTTATCCTCAGGCCATTCTGCATATCGGAAAGATAAGCCTTCATATCGGCTTCATAATATTTCTTCTCGGATCATTTGTGACCGGAGCATCGGCAACGATTCTTCAAGTGGTCATAAACCCTTACCTTTCAGCCTGCTCCATCAAAGGAACGCAATCCATACAGCGTCTGGCAATCGGCGGTACAGCCAATTCAATAGGAACTACCGTAGCACCTTATTTCGTCACTGGAATCGTATTCGGTGGAGTTGCTGCCGAAGATGTCAACATCAACCAGATAATGGTTCCGTTTCTGGCACTGACAGCCGTTATCCTTATCCTGCTTGCCCTCCTTTCAAGATTTTCTCTTCCTGACATCGAAGGGACAAGAAATGAAGGCAATGAAAAGCCGGAAAAGAGCGTCTGGTCTTTCAGTCATCTGACTCTCGGAGTGATTGCAATATTCTTCTATGTCGGTGTAGAAGTCTGCATAGGAGGAAACATCAACCTGTACGCCATTGAAAAAGGACTTGCATCACCAGCCCTTCTGGCCACCGTATATTGGGGCGGAATGCTGGTGGGACGAAGCATCGGCAGTTCGCTCAGCAGAATTTCCCCAAAAACCCAGTTGATAATTACTACTGTGTCAGCATCGGTACTGGTCATTGCTGCAATGATAATGGACAATCCGTGGATACTTGCTGCAGCAGGTCTGTTCCACTCTATAATGTGGGGAGCGATATTCACACTTGCCACAGCCAGATTAGGCAAATATACATCCATAGCATCCGGAGTATTTATGATCGGAGTAGTCGGAGGTGCCATACTTCCGCTTCTTCAGGGAATGATTGCAGACGCAGCAGGAATATGGAGATACTCCTGGTTCATTGTACTCTTCGGAGAACTCTTTATGCTCTTCTACGCACTCATAGGTTCAAAAATACGTCAAACAGCAGACTGATTATGAAAGCATTACAGATTCTTGCAGCGCTTGTTACAGTTTTGGCAGCCTCCTGCACACCAAAGCAGAACGAAATACTCGTACTCACAGAAAGAGGCGGACAACACGGTCCTTTCACTGACGCAGCCCTCCAATGGCTGGCTGACGAAGGTGCGGAAAACGGCTATACCATCACAGAGATCAACACAGCCGCTCCGATAACAAAAGATTTTCTGGAAAGATTTGATGCAATCATCCAACTAGACTATCCTCCGTTCGGATGGTCGGAAGAAGGCCAGAAGGCTTTTCAGGAATATATTGAGGAAGGCAAAGGCGGATGGATCGGCTTCCACCACGCCACTCTTATCGGGGAATTCCGAGAAGGATATCCGATATGGAAATGGTTCCAGCGGCTTTTGGGAGGCATAACCTATAAGAATTACATCGAGGAACTGACTGACGGAACTATGATTGTAGAAGATCCGGAACACCCTGTTATGCAAGGGGTCAGCCCCACCGTTATCATCCCTGACGACGAATTCTACACCTACGATATATCACCTCGCGGCAATGTGCACGTTCTTGCCAGAGTCGATGAAGACACATACACAACCTCGACAGACATAAAGATGGGAGACCATCCTGTGGTATGGTGCAACGACAAGGTCAAAGGCAGGAATCTATACATCCAGATGGGACATAGTCCGAAACTTCTGGATGACCCTGACTTCACAAGAATGTTCGCAAACGCTATTGATTGGGTATTGGACAAATAAACGATGAAAAAAATCGCGACCATCCTTTCGGTGCTTCTGTCTGCCATCGCAGCATCCGCCCAGATATATGTGACGGAAAGCCCGGATCTGCAGAAGCAGATCATAGAGAGCGGATTCATCCACTCTCCGCTCCCTGTTTGCCGTGACAATTCGTTTGAGGACAACTGTCTCAAAGATAAGATATTGCACGACGAACCGCTCTGTGCATCAGCCGGAGACTGGAGTGTCGAAGGGATGGGAAGCCTGGGCTTCATTGAAGACAAAGAAGGACTTAAGATTGTCATAGAACATCCTGTCCGCCCGGGAAACAGAGCCACAGGATCGCCGGATGACCCTGATTATGCAACATACGGCATCGCAAAGGCTGTCTGCAGCCTGCACGGTAAGGATTTGAGCAGATTCAACAGGATTGTTCTGGACATATACCCGGACTGCGAAGGAGCATACGTTACAGGGCTGAACCTTACCGTCAGCAACAGTGAGTCACACCTGATGAATCTTGAAAACAGGAAATGGAACACCTGCATACTTTCTTTGGACGAAATTGAAAGAACATCTGCTGAAAGCATCAGCATACACACCACCATAAAAGGCGGAGGTTCCACATACGGAGATACAGCAAGATTCATTATAGGCGGCATCAGACTGCAGAAGGTAGAGAATACAGACAGTCAGAAAGGCTGGGAGCCTTCTGAGGACAGGATAATACTGCCATATTCCGGCTATCTGCCGCAGAGCCGCAAAACTGCAATAGTAAACAGCACGACAACCGGCAGGTTCCGGATAGAAAACACGGAAGGGAAGGTCGTTTATAAAGGGAAAATACTCACAACCGAAAGCAGTTCAGGCAAATACGGGGTCATCGACTTCAGCGGACTTTCAAAACAAGGTGAATATGTCATCAGAACGGAAAGTCTGGAATCAAAGCCATTCCGCATATCGGATTATGTTTGGGAAGATTCCAAATGGAGAGTTCTTAATTTCATATTCTGCCAAAGATGCGGATATGCAGTACCGGGCATACACGACGAGTGCCACAAGGATATGTTCGCAGTCCATAACGGAAAGAGGATTTCATACGGAGGCGGATGGCACGATGCCGGAGATCTTTCGCAGCAGACTCTTCAGACTGGAGATGTGACATATAATCTTCTGGAAGCATATCTCAACTCCAAGGAAAGCAACCCGGTTCTTGCCGCCAGGCTCCTCGAAGAAGCACGCTGGGGACTTGAGTTTGTGCTAAGGACAAGATTCGGTGACGGATGGAGAGCAAGCAGTATGGGTCTCCTGCACTGGACTGACGGGGAAACAGGTACTGATGATGATATTTTCACTGTCAGGAAACAGAATCTGGCATTTGACAATTTCCTGCTTTCCGGATATGAGGCATTTGCCGCTATGAGCATTCCCGACGACCCTGCAATGAAAGGACTTCTGGCAAAAGCAGCAGAATCAGACTACTGCTTCGCAATGGAAAAGTTCCTGGCAGAAGGCTTCGACAGGTTCCTGTTTATGTATGAACATAGTTACAACACCTCGAAAAGCCAGTATATGGCCACCATATCCTGGGCAGCCAGTCAGTTGTACAGGCTTACAGGGAAAGAAGAATATGCAGAGGCTGCCGTCTCGCACATAAGATACACCATTGAATGCCAGCGCAAGGAACCGCTGCTGAACGGGATGAAAGGCTGGTTCTACCGTGATACGGATCACAGATCGATCGTGCACTACACCCACCAGTCACGCGAACAGATCTATATGCAGGCGCTGGAACTTCTATGCAGAACTCAGCCTGAGCATTCCGACCGCCCCGTATGGGAGGAATCGATGAGACTGTACGGAGAATATCTGAAAGGGCTTATGCGATATACCGAACCGTATGGACTCGTACCGAGCGGCATCTGGCATATAGACGACTGGCAGGATGAAGACAATTTTTCATCACTCTATATCTTCGCACCTGCTGATGCAAAGGAAAGATACATAGAGCAGGTGAGAAAGGGAATATACATCGATGGAAAGCATTATGTGAAACGTTTCCCTGTATGGCTCAGCATATTCAACGGCAACACAGCAATACATCTGTCCACAGGCAAGGCAGCAGCCATCTGCGGCAGATATTTCAGCGACGAGGAACTGATGCAGATTGCTGCCGAACAATTGTACTGGACAACCGGAAAGAATCCGTTCGGACAGTCTCTCATTTATGGAGAAGGATATGATTATCCATCGATGAGCAGTTTTTCAAGCGGAGAGATCACCGGTGAAATACCGGTAGGAATCCGCTCATACCAGGATGAGGACATTCCATACTGGCCGGCAGTCAACAACGCCTGCTACAAGGAAGTCTGGACCACATCGGCCGGCAAATGGCTCTCACTTACTTCTGAATTCCAACCAATACTATGAATATTATGAAAAGAACACTGAAACTACTGATCCTGATCGCATCGGCATTGATATTTGCTGCCGGATGCGGTACAGATAAGCCTGCCCGTCAGGCAAATTATGCCGGAGATCTTGTCCGTTTCAAGGCTCTGATACACTACACTGAACACGCCGAAGAGGCTCACGTTCAATTTGCACAGCAATCCATTGCCTTTTTCAGGAAACTCACAGTCGGAAACGGATTCACAATCGACGTCACTACCGACCTTTCAGCATACACGCTGGAAGAACTGATGGAATACAATACCATAATAAGCGTGAACACAACTCCGCACTCCAAGGCTGAAAGAGACCTGTTTGAGAAATATATGAATAACGGAGGTGGCTGGGTCGGCTTCCACGCAGCGGCATATAATGACAGAAACACCAACTGGCCTTGGTTTCTTGAGTTCATCGGTGGAGGAGTATTCAAATGCAACAACTGGCCGCCACAGCCTGCACTGGTGGAAATCGACAATGCAAGGCATCCGGTCACAAAGAATCTTCCGAAGGAATTCGTCATACCACCTTCTGAATTCTATCAGTGGTCACCGGAGCCGCGTTCCAACAGGAACATCGAAGTACTCGTGTCGTTGTCTCAGAAGAATTATCCGATCGGACTGAAAGACATTGTATATGGAGACGATTGGCCTCTGGTGTGGACAAACAAGAACTACCGAATGATCTATCTCAATATGGGACACGGTGACGAAGAGTACATAGATGCCTCGCAACAATTGCTCTTCATCAATGCTTTCCGCTGGATTGTCAGTCGGGATTCCAAAGGTAATCCGTTTGATAAATAATTGATTATGAAAATATTACAGACCATTATAAGCACCTCTGTCCTGCTGATTGCAACAGTCGGGTGCTCCCGAAATCCGTCTTGTACCGCAGAAGATACAAAGCACGGAGATGCTGACGAGAAGGTTCTCATAGCATACGTATATAATCCAAAGGAACTCCCAGACCCGACCTATCTCACTCATATCAACTATGCATTTGCACACGTTGACGATGAGTTCGACGGACTGAGGATCGAGAATCCCGAAAAACTACGCGAAATCGCAGCCTTGAAGGAGCAATACCCTCATCTGAAGGTTCTCCTTTCAGTCGGTGGCTGGGGAAGCGGAAATTTCAGTGAAATGGCAGCAGATTCCCTTTTGAGATTATCTTTTGCCAAAGACTGCAGAAGAGCCGTGGACGAGTTCAATCTTGACGGCATCGACATAGACTGGGAATATCCGACAAGCGATATGGCAGAAATTTCGGCAAGCCCTGATGACACAAAGAACTATACTCTGATGATGCGTGACATACGCACAGCGATCGGACCGGACAAACTGCTCACACAGGCAACAGTCGCAACAGCCAAGTACATAGATTTCAGAGCCATAGACCAATACATCGACTTTACGAACGCTATGACATACGATCTCGGATGGGCACCTTATCACAATTCTCCGCTCTTCACATCGGAGATACGAGATCCGGCGTTAGTATCCGTAGCGGAAGGCATCCAGGCTCATCTGGATGCGGGAGTCCCACCTGAAAAACTTGTCCTCGGAATGCCTTTCTATGGCCGCGGAACAGATGATTTCCCACACGGAGTGGATATAACCAAGGCTCACCTGCTTGAAGGATATACATATCATTGGGATCCGGTAGCGATGGTTCCATATCTTACAGAGGATGCTACCGGAAAATTCGCATTCGGATATGACAATGAGAAGTCACTCTTCATCAAAGCACGGTTTGCTGTAGAAAAAGGACTGAAAGGCGCTATGTACTGGTCGTATGGAGGAGACAACAGTCACGGCGACCTTCGCAGGACAGTCTATAAGGCTCTCAATTACCCGGAATTCAGATTAGGATATAAGACACAACAATAACCAAACACTATTACGGTATGAAAGTTTTACGGTATTTTTTGACGCTGGCGCTGCTGATGGCAGCAAGCGTGGCCTTTGCACAGAAAGCAAGGGTTTCCGGACAGGTCACTGACTCCCAGACGGGAGAACCTGTCGCATTTGCTCTGGCACTTGAAGAAGGTACAGACAATGCTACATCTACTGATGCGGAGGGAAGATACAGTCTCAATGTATCCCCAGACGCAACCATTCTCTTCACTATGGTCGGATATGAAGACACCAGAGTGCAGGTGGAAGGTCGCTCCATCATCAATGTCGGAATGAATATGGATGTCAATTATCTCGATGAGGCTGTGGTGTCGGCACTCGGTATCACAAGGGCATCCAAGTCACTCACATACGCGGCACAAACCGTTTCTGCCGATGAAATAGCAGACAACAGGAGCGCAAATATGATCACCTCGCTTGCTGGTAAGGCATCCGGAGTCCTTGTGACCCAGAGTGCAGGAGGAATGGGTGGATCTGCAAAGATATCCATCAGAGGATACCGCTCGGTAAACAGCGGCAACCAGCCTCTTTACATCATCAACGGCGTTCCTATGTCCAACTCCACAAGTGTGGCTTCAGGATTCTACGGCGGACACTCTGAAGCATCCTTCGATAGTGGAGACGGTATCGGAAACATCAACCCGGAAGACATCGAAAGCATCAGCATCCTTAAAGGTGCCTCTGCATCAGCACTTTACGGTACAGAGGCCGCCAATGGTGTGATCATCATCAACACCAAGAAAGGAAGCCAGGGAAAAATGAAGATAACCTTCACCAACAGCACCACTTTCGAGACTGCAGCATACGGTCCTCAACTTCAGAACACATACGGAGAGAGTACCAATTTCTACAGTTGGGGAAGCAAACTGTCAAGCCCGGCAGCATCAGTCACAGACGACTTCTTCAAGACTGCCCAGACCTACAGCAACAGCCTTTCCATCCAGGGAGGAACCGATGCTAATCAGACATATCTCTCATATTCGAACACATACGCAACGAGCCTTCTGGACAATAACGGAAAACTCAACAGACATAATATAACTTTCAGAAACACAACCAAATTCGCAAAGAATCTGTCTCTTGATGCATCTTTCCAGTACATCCATCAGTATATGAAGAACCGTCCGACACTTGGAGGACAGTACAACAACCCTCTTTTCGGTCTGTACCGTTTCCCTGTAGGTCAGGACATCACTCCATATAGAGAGGAATTCGAAGTCTATGACCCGGAACGCAACCTTATGTCACAGAACTGGATCAAGGCTCTTGATGCTACATCAGACCAGAATCCTTGGTGGGTTATGAACAGAATCAACTTCGAGGCTTGGCGTGACCGCATCATCGGATCGCTTACTCTCAGATGGGACCTCACCCCTAAGATGTACATCCAGGCCAGAGCAAGTGCTGACTATATCAATGACAGAGATGACCACAGGACATCTGCAACTACACCTGCAGGTCTGACAGGATCGGTAAACGGACGTTATACAGTAAAGCAGGGCTCGAATATGACTGCATACGGCGATGTACTCTACGGATACAACGACAAGTGGGGTGATTTCGGTCTGAATGTAACTGTCGGAGGAAGTGTTAAATACAATGAAAGTTACTCACTCGGCTTCGATTCATACAACAATTCAGGCGGACTCTACTATGCAAACATCTTCAATCTTGCAAATATGACCATCCGCGCCAGCGCTCAGAACTGGTACAGGGATGAACTTCTTGCAGTATTCGGAACCGCTACAGCATCATATAAGGACTGGCTCTTCCTGGACATCACTGCACGTAACGACTGGTCTTCTTCGCTCGCATTCACAAAGAGTTTCAAGACTGGTTTCTTCTATCCTTCTGTCGGTGTTTCAGCGGCATTGAACGAAGCCTTCAATATGGGTCCGAATGTGGATCTGTTCAAGGTCAGAGCATCATACTCTGTAGTAGGTAACGACCTTCCGGGCAGAATCACCAATCCTCTCGGTTCTGTAAGTTCGACCGGTATCATCAGTTCAAATACCACTGCTCCGTTCGGAGATCTCAAGCCTGAGACTTCCGGATCTTTCGAGGCCGGTATCGACTGGAGATTCTTCAACAACCGTCTCTCATTCGATGTAACTTATTACCACACCAATACAAAGAACCAGTTATTCAGTCTCTCGGCTCCTACAGGTTCAGGTTACACCAGATATTATGTGAATTCCGGAAATATCCAGAACCAGGGTGTGGAAGCGACCATCGGATTCATTCCGGTAGAGACCAAGGACTTCGTTTGGAGAAGCAGCATCAACCTCTCACACAACAGCAACAAGGTCATTTCCCTCCACGACGAGATTCCTGAGTTCTCGATCAACAGAGGTGAGAACTTCGGATATGAACTCAAACTTGTAGAAGGAGGATCGTATGGTGACGTTTACGGACGCAAGTTCGCAAGAGACGACAACGGCAAACTTCTTCTTGACGAGAGCGGCCTCCCATACAAGGCAGGTACAACTCTTGACTATATGGGCAATACCCAGGCAAAACTGCACGCAGGCTGGAACAACACATTACAGTACAGGAACATATCGCTTTCTTTCCTCATCGATGCACGTTTCGGAGGTAAAGTGATGGCTCTCACCCAGTCGGATATAGATATCTACGGAACATCGCTTGCTACAGCACAGGCGCGTGACAAGGGATATGTGGAATTTGAAGGCCACAAGTTCACCGATGTCAAGGGATTCTATGAAAGAGTCGGAGGATTCGGCGGTATCAGCGAATACTACTGTCTCGATGGCACAAACGTAAGACTCAGAGAACTTTCTCTCGGATATACCATCCCTAAGAAATGGCTCGGAAACGGAAAGTTATTTGAAGATATAACCGTCTCATTCATAGGAAGAAACCTTTTCTTCTTCTACAAGAACACGCCATCCGATCCGGATGCACAACTTACTGTTGATGACAATTATTCAGGACTTGACATCTATGGTACACCTGCAACCAGATCATTGGGTTTCAATCTTAAGGTTAGGTTTTAATTAAGAATGACAAAATTATGAAGAGAATATTTGAAATACTGGCAATCTGCCTTTTTTCAGGCATTGTATTGTCCTCTTGCCAGAAATGGGAGGAATATAATACCGACCCGTTCGGTGTGACGGAAGAAATGCTTGCTGCCGACTACAATAACATCGGAGCATATTTTCCACAGATTATGCAGTCCGTATATTTCAACTATCAGGACTATGCCTGGGAATTCCAACTTATGCAGAACCTGACTACTGACCTCTGGTCCGGATATATGGGTACAGCATCATCTTTTGCATCCAACATCAACACTGGTACATTGAATATGATTGACGGATGGGTAAGCGCACAGTGGAACAACACCTACAGTTATGTGATGTCACCTATCTTCAACTCCATCGAGCCTCAGGCCAACAACGACCAGTATTATTATTTCTATGCTCCAGCATTGATTATCAAGGTTATGGCAATGCACAGGGTTGCCGACGCATACGGTCCTGTGATCTATTCTGCATACGGTCAGTCTGCAACAGGAGGAGCATTCGACTCTGTAGAGGAAGCGTACAACAGATTCTTTGCCGACCTTGACACAGCCCTTGAGCAACTCGACAGATTTATGACAGAGTTCCCTGGCTCGGCACCATTCGCAAAATTCGACCAGTGGTGCGGCGGCGACTATGCAAAATGGTCGAAACTTGCCAACACCATCCGTCTGCGTCTTGCGATGCATATAGTCAAGGCCGATCCTGCAAAGGCAAAGGCTGAGGCTGAAAAGGCCATAGCAAACAAATACGGAGTTCTTGAAGGGGACGAAGTTGTACAGGTTCAGGCAAGCACCTGGGCGCACCCTCTCAATATGCTCACAGAATGGAAAGACATCTATATGGGAGCAGTCATAGAGTCCTTCCTCACAGGATATGATGACCCACGTGCAGAGAAATTCTTCACAAAGGCGACAAACGGCCCTGCCGTGGAAGCAGGACTTGAATATGCCAGCATAAGAATGGGTATCGATATGGTTGAGAAGGCTGCATACGACGGATATTCTGCCTGCATTCAGGGCAAGCACGATCCAGGTATCCTCTGCACTGCTGCCGAGGCATATTTCCTCCGTGCAGAAGGAGCCCTCAGAGGATGGAATATGGGAGGCGGATCAGCAAAGGAATTCTATGAATCCGGCGTAAGGGCATCATTCACTCAGTTCGGATGCTCGGGAGCAGATGAATATCTTAAGAGCGAAGCCGTACCTGCCGACCACAAGGATCCTGTCACTCCTGCAAACGACATCAAGTCTCCAAACACTGCAACACCGAAGTGGGATGACGCAGCAAGCAATGAGGAAAAACTTGAGAAGATAGTCATACAGAAGTACATTGCAGGCTATCCTGAAAGTTATGAAGCCTGGACTACACTCCGTCGTACAGGATACCCTAAGCAATTCCCTGTAGTTGTAAACCACAGCGGTGGAGTTCTTAAGGATAATGAGATTGTCAGAAGAATGCCATACCCTTCGACACAGCAGACAAGCAATCCGGAAGGATATGCCCAGGCTATGTCCAAACTGGGTGGTCCTGACAATGCTGCAACCCGCCTGTGGTGGGATATAGACAAACCTAACTTCTAAAGGTATTGAATTTGGTTAGTAAGGATAGCAGGCTCGGAGAAATCCGGGCCTGCTAAAATAAATTTGCATATATTTGCAATGTCAAGAGAATGAAAATGTACTTTTCGAAACTGTTCGCAACCGCTTTTCTATGCTGCCTTGCAGGACTGGCAGCGTCTGCCGGAGACTGTCGTGTTTACGGCAGCGCCGACGGATTGGACAGTAGAAAGATCTATCAGGTAGAGCAGGATCAGGCCGGCTTCATCTGGCTGTATTCACAGAAGGGGCTCTATAGATATGACGGTTCGGAATTCAGACATTACCTTCTCGAAAGCCAGATTGTATCAAGAGACAACATACAATCAGCGACAAGGATATACAACGACCGTGATGGAGGAATATGGGTTGCCCTGCGCAACGGACAGACATACAGATACAACAATGATCTTGACCGTTTCGATCTTGTTATGGACCTTGCATCCTGCCTTGGCCGCGACATCAGACTGTACGACATTCATCCATACCCCGACGGTACGATTCTGGCCGGATCATCCGAGGGACTTTTCAGATACAAGAACGGGAAGTGTGATTTTCTGGGGCTTGGCGGCCTGATCGTTGAGAGCATATCAGAAGCGTACGGAGGTGGATTGTGGATATGCGCCGGCAGGAAGGTTTATCGTTCAGAGAATGACGGAACATCCATATCAATCCTCGAAGGAATTCCTGAAACACAGTATATAACGACACTCGACACAGGTACAAGACTATTTCTCGGCACATTTGCAGAAGGAATCTTTGTATATGAACACTACACCTGCAGAACCACTCATCTCACCGGACTTCCTTACGTACCGGTAAGGTCGTTGGTAACATCACGAAAAGGGAACATACTCGCAGGAACAGACGGTGGAGGCATTTTCGAACTTGATCCGCTGACATTGTCCATATCAAGGCATATATCTTCGGACAGCGGCATCCAGAGTATTGCGGCCAATACAGTATCGGACATCTGCATCGACAGTTTTGGCTCGATGTGGATATCAACCACCACCAACGGACTTTGCTGCATCAAACCGGACAGATACGGTGCCATCTGGACAAGAAAGTCCTCAGGCAATGACCAAAGCCTCGATGACAACCATATCAACGTCATATACAGAGACCGGGACGGAGATTTCTGGTATGGAACCAACAGAGGTCTTAATCTTTATATGGACGGGGTATGGCATCATTTCCTCTCCGAAAAGGACGGTAATGTCGTGCTGGCGGTGGCTCAGGACAGCAATGGCGATGTTTGGGCAGGAGGATTTGGAATGGGGCTCTACAGAATAGACAAGAAAAGCGGAAAGATCAGGCGCATCTCAGACTCCCCGTTGCAGTACATATACCATATCTATCCTGAAAACGGAAGAGTCTGGTTCGGAGGACTGGAAGGAGACTTCTGCTCCTTCGATCAGGAATCCGGCGACTGGAGCCGGTACAAGGCAGACTGCATAGGAGACATCTGGCCATCCTCCTCAGCAGATGCTTTATATGTGGCAGGATGTTCTGGATTCGGAATATTCGACAAGAAAGAAGGAAGGTTCAGATGGAGAAAGGAATTTGACGGATTCACATTGAAGTATCCTGTAAGAGCACTTTTCCGGACATCAGAAGGGACAATATGGATGGCCACGGATGGAGACGGACTGGTGCATTTCGACCCTTCTGACGGCAGTTCGATCAGATTCACCACAGAGAACGGACTGCCCTCTGATGCCATTATAAGCGTTCACGAAGACCTTGAGAGGCGCATCTGGTTCACAACGGAAGAAGGTATCTTCTGGCTTGATCCTCAACGCAAGACCATCATCAGAGCAAATGAACTCCTGGGTATAGAGGGAGGAATATTCAATCCGAACGCAGCCTGGCTCCATCCTGACGGCCAACTATCATTCGGAACATCCAAGGGAGTACTTACATTCGACCCAGCCCAACTGGACTATTTCAACAAAGTCAATATACGTCTCATACTTAACGACTTAAGCATCGACTACAATACAATATCAGCAGACCCTGAAGGAGATATCCTGAAGCAATGCCTTGACAAGACAGACTATCTGGATCTCGACTACCTGTCCAATTCTTTCTCTGTCTCATTCTCACGCATCAGTTTCGGAAATGATTTCCGTATAAGATACGAGCACTGCCTTTCAGGTTACGACGACCACTGGGTCACAACAGAAGCATCCGGAACAGCGAACTACGTGAAAGTACGTCCCGGCAGATATGAATTCATATTAAAGGCTACAGATAAATATTCCGGCGAAATCATTGCCGAAAAGAGACTTCCGGTGCGGATAAGGCCACCTTGGCACTACAGCCCGGCCGCCATTGCCGTCTATCTGATGATAGCAGCGGCAGGTGCAGCTGCTTTGATAATGATACGCAGAAGAAGGCTCGCCGAAAAAGGAATCCGGGAAAAGATGCGCACATTCATAAGCGTGGCACACGACCTCAAGACTCCTGTATCTTTGATTAAAGGCCCGCTTGAGGATCTTATGAAAAATACTGATATACCGGAAAGCGGAAGAAAATATATCAGTCTCGCCTCCCGGAATGCGGACAGGCTCACGGATATGATAGCCCAACTGCTCGAACTTAGAAAGATTGAAGACCATACACGGCTCCAACTTGTACGCACAGACATCTGCTCATATCTCACCGAAACCGTCGAGAGATACAGTTCGGCTGCACTATACAAGAACACCGAACTCAATATAGACGTATCCTCAGATATGCCCGCAGTATATATAGACACCGAAAAATTCAGCAGAATCCTGGAAAACCTGCTGTCGAATGCCATCAAATATACCGAAAAAGGAGCCATCGACATCGTCGTACGGCCTGAGGTAAGAAGATGGATTATGGAGATACAGGACACGGGGATCGGAATCCCTGAGGCTGAAAAGAGCCATATATTCACAGATAGTTTCCGCGCATCAAATGTAGGTGACAGAGACGGAGGAGGCATCGGGCTTATGATTACACGGCAGATAGTCTTGAGCCACGAAGGAGAAATTTCATTCCGGAGCGTAGAAGGCAAAGGAACAACTTTCACTGTCTCCTTCCCGTTCAGTTACAGACACGCCGACATCATACATCAGGAAGGAAGCATAGAAAGCATCAAGGAAAACTTGCAAAGAAACGAGGAGACAGCAGCAAGAAGCAGCATTCTCATCGTTGATGACGAGCCTGATATGCTGGCATATCTTTCAGATACACTCTCGCAAGATTATGACATCCTGACTGCAGGTAATGCTTCCGAAGCCTTGGAAATTGCCCGTCAGAGCAATCCTGATCTGATCATCACTGATGTAGTTATGCCGGTAATGAGCGGAGAAGAACTCTGCCGTATCCTGAAATCCAATGTCGAAACCATCCACATACCTATAATTCTTCTTTCTGCAGCCAACGCCAGACAGAGCATCATATTCGGTCTCGAGGCTGGAGCCAACGACTATATGACAAAACCATTCGATCCGTCGGTGCTCAAAGCCCGTATCAGGAATCTCCTCGTGGATCGCCAACGTCTGCGTGAATCTGTACTCGCCTTAGGACAGAACGGAGATGTTCCGGAGCCGGACTGGCCAAGTATGCTGGACAAGGAATTTATGGACAAGGTCATATCCATACTGGAAAGAGAATTATCCAACCAGGAGTTCAAGATCGGCGATCTTTGTATGGAAATCGCAATGAGCCGTACGACATTATACAACAAACTCAAATCGCTGACCGGACAGGGACCGAATGATTTCATCAGAATCTTCCGCCTCTCACGCGCAAGGGAAATCCTTCGTACAAAGAAATATTCCATTGCGGAAGTGTCAGATATGGTCGGCTTCTCTGATTCAAAATATTTCAGTGTCTGCTTCAAGAAGCAGTTCGGAGAAAGTCCAAGCAAGATCTGATCTGCCGTCATCCGATATTGCGCACCGCGGCTTCGAATTCATCCCTGGAGCCGCGGGCTTTATTTTTAATCTTCGCGCGGTAATTGTAGATTGTATTGGCTGAATAATGCAGAAGTGAGGCGATTTTGCTGGAATCTGTGATTCCAAGTTTGATCAAAGCAAAGATGCGCAGTTCTGGGGTAAGGATGTCATCTCCCTTCGGCACTATCGCCGCACCGTCCGCAAGAAGTCCGTTGAAGCGTTCGACGAAATCCGGATACAGATTGATGAAAGCCTCGTCAAACATCTTGTAGAATTCAAGAATATCATCATCTATCGGAGGCATTTGCTCGATTTCCTCGACTAGAGCCTTCGTATTGCCCTGACGGATATATTTCAGGACGTGATTGCGGTACTGTCGGGTCTTGCTGATGTTCTCCGAAACGATACCAAGGAAGAGGGCTATATACTCCTGCTTCACCTTATCTGCCTCCTGCATCTGCGCGTTCAAGGATTTCAGACGGCTGTTTATTGCCACCAGATCGTGGTTGCGCTCATCGATCTGAAGATATGATTCCTGAAGTTTGCGTCTCATCGAATCAAGGATCTGCTGACGTCTGAATATGAACAACAGCATCAGCAACAGGATTATGAGAAGCGCAACAGCCACTGCCATCATTCCTGCCATACGCCTTGTCTGACGGGCGTGCTTATCCTGATAAGCCCTTTCTATCTCAGGGAAGAACTGGGATATCTGCCAGGCTCGGAGTTTTCCGTTATATGCCAGCGCATCAGTCATACAATGATCGGCGACATACTTGAAGGCTCGGTCAATATCGCCGCGCTCGAAAAGGATACGTGATATATCATTAAGCGAAGCATAATCATTTGTAGCACACATAACATCCGCTACAGCAGAACGGATTAGCCATTCCTCTCTTTCAGGATTCTGCGGATCCTTCCGGAATGTATGGGCATAGAAATATGCGGCTCTTGCGTAATCCGGCGTATTGACCTCTGTGCATTCTATCATCTTCCGAGCATATTCCCTGGCCTTCAGGACATCTCCTGAAGCCTCTGCTTCCTCCCTCTTCAGGTCATACCAATAAAGGCTACCCTCTTCGATCATCTGGAGCACCAGCGTCCTGAAACGGTCTCTTTTCGCCCCTTTTTCGGCATAAAGAACATCGGATGAGGTATAGGCCATCGTCTCTCCATTGAAGCAATGGGCGGCACTGTAATACATCCTGAGCATTTCCGCCGGCACGGTCTCCGGTGAATATATACCAAGGATCTCGCTGGCTTCAAAATGATATCCTGCCTTCGTATAGGCCTCGACAAGCATAAAGTCTGTCTCCATTTCCTTCAGCCTGTCCCTTTCTGCCACTGCAAGGGCACGGTTGGCCAGAAGGCAATTCAATGTGGAATCGAAACTGTTGGCTTTATAAGCCAAAGCCAGACGTTTGCGGATATTGTAGATCTGTTCCGGGTCGCTCTGCTCGGCCAGGACATCATTCAGCACGGCTATCCTCTCCTTGAAATAGCCTTGATAGGTTTCCTTCATATCCAATGTAGCATCAAGACGCTCCAGAAGCGGATTCTCCGGAGTCTCGTTGCAGGAATATATGCCGAATGCGGTGAGAGTGCAGGCCAAAAGTACTATAAGCAGATTCTTCATAGTATATCTTTAGACTGGCAAATATAGTCAAAAGATTTGTCGTCAGGCGAAAAATGACAAAAAAAGGCTGATGAGCGGGTCATCAGCCTTTCGAATCATATCAAGAATACTACAACTTGCGGAAGTCGATAGTTTCTGTTCCTGCAACAGAAAGGTCTATTGTAAGAACGTATGTTGCACCCTTTTCAAGTTGAACACCGTCAGCAAGTTCAAAATTGCCACTATCCTTAAGCAAAGCCGAAGCAGATTCTGTAAGGACAACTGTTCCAAGAGTACCCTTCTCACCACCCCAACCATTCTGATGGAAGTACTTGAAAGAAAGATAATCATACCTGAAACGACCACCTACTGTCTCGGCATCGGATTGAGCCACAGCAATACCGGTAAACTGATATACACGGTCTTGCACCTCTGCCATACAATAAGCGCTTCCTGGAGTCCAGCCGAACTCTGAAGTCATCATAGGATGTGCTGTACCCCAACCCATCAGCCACAGTGCACCGCCATCTATTGTAGCATCAGTTCCGTCTTCATTTACTCTCTTTATAGCAACATACTGAGAACTTGTATTAGCAGTGACAGAATACTTACCTGAGGCTGCATTGAAACTAAGACCGCCGGTTCCGATAGTGAAGTAGTCCGGATCCATATACCACCCTGTAGGATTACTGATTCCAGATACAGCAATTGTCTGTCCCTGCGTAAGATCTACAGTTGCGCTATAAGTGTCGGCTGAAAGCATTTCCATCTCCACTCCAGCAAATGTAATGCTTTCTGCTTCAACCTCCTGCTGGCCGATACACTCTACCTTGAGTATGGCACCGGAAGTACCATTGTATGAAGTGAGGTCAATTGTAAATCTCCATATCGAGCCCATTTCCAGAGTCTTGCCTTTTACGAGGAAGATATTTCCGTTATCGCTCGATCCATCGTTTACATAGAAGACATCGCTGTCTGTAGTGAGCATACTTGAACCAAACTCACCTCCCCAGGTCTTCTGGTGGAAGAATTTGAAGTTCACATTATCACAAGAGAGTTGAACACCAGCAATGAGAGTAATCTGGTGCACCTTAGGTGATACCTGCGCAAGGCAAAGTCCGCCATTTTCCGGACTCCACGACGCGCCTTGAGACATAGTAGGCTTTCCAACTTTGTCGCTACCGATGAGCCATACTGCACCAGTTCCATCAGAATTCAATACAGCAAGATTTTCCTTATCCTTCATAGCCTCCACTCTGATGAACTCGTTCTTAGTCTCAACGATAATCTTATAGAGACCATCCACAGCAAGGAATTTGAAAGTACCGGCAGGATCTGTCATTTCGAGGAAATCTGGGTCAATTGTCCATTCGGCAAAGCCTGGCGCATAACCGGTCACCTTGATTTCGCCTCCCTGTGTAATATCCAGAACAGCCGAATACTTATCTGTTGCCTCTACCGATGCCTCTACTCCATTGATTTCAAGAGTGATGAATGGGCCGGCAGACATATCATAAGTATTGAATGTAATCTCGTACTCACCTGCAATACCGTTAGAGAATGTTATATAATTCTCTGAGCCCACAGAGATTCCTGATCCGTTCCAACCGAATGTCAGTTCTGGAACATCCTCGTATTCAGGAGCCACAATTATCGCCTTGCATTCTGCAGGGAAATTGTCGGCATAACCATACCAATAATTGTCAGAACGCAGTTCCGGCTCAGACACCACAGACTTCTTTTCCATACGATATTCTGCCCCATCTTCTGTCTTAAGTGTAAGATATTCATACTTTGGACGTGAGATAGCAACATAAACTGTATCATAAGTATATCCGAGATGTGTATTCACGGAAGTAAATACTACGGCCATATTTCCATCAGGAACATTCACGCTATATGGAACATCAAGTTTACCTTCGTATGTGCCTTCTTCCTTGGTTCTCACCTCAAATGCAGACAATGGTTCCGGCTTTCCTCCCTCAACATCAAGGTCGGTAAACAACTGTGCCTTAAGAACCGACAACGGATAGTTTTCGTCAGAAAGATCAACTGAGAATTCAATGCTACCACCAAGATATCCGGCAGACTCACAGTTTACAGTCATCTCAGGACCCTTTTCAGCAAACTCAAACTGAAACTCTTTCTGGCAAGAGGCAATAGCCATCACACCAGACGCCATCAATATCGCTATTTTAAATAATTTATTCATAATCATTTATATTTTAATGTTATTCCTGCCAAAGCAGTGATACCAGACTGTTGGCCGGCACATTATATTTAACCGAGATTTTATCATTAGAGAAAACAACCTGCTGGCTCGAGTTGTTCCTATTGCAGATAAGGGCTCCTACTGTATTATCAGGATTGAGATACATCTGAAGTTCAAATCCTGAAGGTAGGGCAAAACTCTGATGCTGCATTCTCTTGGCACCCGGCTTGAGAGCCACAGAAGCGTGAGCGCAGTCGAACCAATGGCTGTTCTTCACGATGGTCTTATAGTCTGCAGAATTGATGGTGACAGCACCGTAGCAAGTCTTGCAGGAACCGTCGTGTCTGCTGTACGGCCCCCTCTTGTCATCAAGCATAAGATTCCACAATACTGAGCCTCTTCCGCCACGCGAAAGCACACCAAGGAACATTGTCGAATAGTCGTTGAGCAGACAGTTGGAAAGGAAATTGAAATCCCATCTGTTCTCCCATCCTCCGATCCACTCTCCGATAGAAGCCTCTGTAAAGTAGATCTTCTTCTCAGGATGTGTAGCATAGATCTCGTTGAGTTCTGTCACACTGCCACCGTAGTTATGCCAAGCGGAACCGTCAGCCCATTTGTAAGCCTCAGGGTCAGCATAGATATTGAGAGGATAGTTGTCCTGACCTTCCTTGCCGTCATAATTGAAGTTATGGTCGAAAAGGAGAATCTCAACATCTGCAAGGCCGGCCTTGTCCATTGCCGGACCGAGAACCTTCACAAACTCCTTCTGATCCTGCCAAGGCATCACCAGAGACATAGAGTTGCCAGGGTTCAGAGGCTCGTTCTGCATTGTGATAGCGTGAATATCGAAGCCTTCGGCCTCCATTGTCTGGATCCATTTCACGAAATACTCTGCATAGTCATCGTAGCAGGATGGCTTGAGACGGCCGCCTGTCCAGGAATTATAAGTGGTCTCGTCTGTCACAGGGACATTGAACTTCGACACCTCCCAACTGTTTCCTCCAGGCATATTGCACTTCATCCACAGAGGGCAGGACCAAGGCGAGCCTATGATCTTCACATCCGGATTGATTGCATATATCTCCTTGAGAACAGGGAAGAGATAATCCTTGTCCTCTGAATGAACTGCAAAATTCTCAAGGCCAGGAGTGTCACACCAGGTGTAGTTGTCGTCTAGACAGAAGTCCGAAGCACCGATAGCAACTCGGATCAGACTCATACCTGCGCCTTTCTCGCGAGAGAATGTCTCCTCAAGGAAGGCAGTCCTGTCTGCTGGAGCCATCTTGAGAAGATTGTAGGCTGCGGCAGTGGTCACTGCAAGTCCGAAACCGTCCACAGACTCGTCTGCAAGAGCAGCCTTGTCGTAGGTCACCTGATAGGGAGACATACTGCCCGGCTTACCGAAATCGAAGGTGGCCTTCTTGAACTGCTGTTTGCTGTCCGCAGTAGTCACGTATGCAACAACATCCTTGGTCACCACTTCCGGAACCTCCGGAGTCGGATTATCCGGTTCTGGCTGCCCGTTATCAGGCTTGGCCGTTGTGCAGTTGCAGGCACAAAGGCAAGCCAGGATACCCGTTAAAAATAAATTCGAAACTTTCATAATCCTCATCTATTAATATCCCGGATTCTGAACAAGGCTTGGGTTATTCTCAAGCGCCTCCTGAGGGATAGGCATAAGGATGGTGTTCTCTGTCAACGGCCTTCTCACCTGCCAGTACTTATCATATCGTGGAGAAGCCGGATCTGACATTGCATTATGAACCTCCACTGCCTTTCCGTGACGCACGAGATCCCAGAAACGGAAGCCCTCGAAAGCAAGTTCGAGACGACGCTCGTGAAGAACTGCATCGATCATTGCATCCTGTCCACCAGGAACAGCGATCTCCTTGATTCCTGCACGACGGCGGATCTTGTTCACATACTCTGTAGAACCGGCGAGATCACCTGTCATACAGAGAGCCTCGGCGTGAAGCAGATAGATTTCACCAAGACGCATAAGGATTGTGCTGGATGCATTTGTCGGGCACTTATGCATAAATGCATAATCATCTGCAGGATAGTAATTTGACCAAGCACTGTTAGGGTCGGTTCCTGTCTGGTCGTATGTAATGCAGGCATTTGCTCTCTCTGTATCACCTTCAGCAGCATAAGCAGCAATAAGGTCACGTGATGGAGTAATCCACTTGATCCAAGTATAAGAGTTATTCGGGTCGTAGTAGTTTCTGTGATACATCATCCATATCCAATTACCCTGATCACGGGTCCAGGTAACCTCGAATATTGACTCTGAAGTGTTTCTGACAGCGTCATTGTCATCGTATGCCCACATCTGGCCATAGTCATCGCAGAGTGTGAAGCCCATTCCTTCAACGATTTCGCACTGCTCTGCCACCTTGTTCCAGTCCTGATGAGCCGACTTTTCAGCATATACTCTTGCAAGCATACCGTGAGCGAATGCCTTGGAAAGCAGATACTTGTTAGAATGGTCTACCTCAGGACCATTCTGAGTCGCCCAGGTGAGTTCCTCGATAAGCTGCTTGTAAACATCATCCTTTGATGTACGAGGCGGGTAGTACTCGAAGTACACTTCCTCGACATTTTCTGCAGTGATTGCAGGCGGGATGCTGTTCTGTACAGGAATATCACCCCAGATGAGAGACATCTGATAGAGTGCATATGCCTTCATGCAGAGACCCTGAGACTTCCAGTGCTTGTACTGCATTTCTGTCATGCTTGGGTCAGTCTCCTTGATGCGGTCGATATTACATACGATCTGGTTTGCATATCCTACGGCCTCCTGGTAGTAGTTCCAGTCACGCTTTACATTCTTGTTGTCACCGTCCTGCTTGTTGGCCTCGATAGCCATGAGCTCACCGGTTCCAGGGTTTCCACCGTACGCATTGTCTGCACGGCACTCAGCGAAAACCATTCCGTCCAGGAAGATTCCCTCCTGCATCACGTTGCTCTTGAGCCAGCTGTTGTACATAGCGTCAACAAGGCCTGCAATATCCTCCTTTGTGGTATACTGAGACTCAGTCTCCTCATCCACCTGGACATTACCTTCGTTATAACCTGTCTCAGGATAGAGATTCAGTTCGCATGATGCCAGAGAAACAATCGAGGCGATCGCCATAAATCTATATATCTTTTTCATACTGCTTCTCATGTATTAGAATTCAACATTAACACCGAACAGAACGGTCTTGACGCAAGGGTA
>JAZRBS010000023.1:0-54602 GCA_045635205.1 Candidatus Cryptobacteroides sp.
TTGACCTTTGAAGGAAAATTCCTTTCTTTGTGTACTCATAGCTACTGTATTTTTGATAATAATTGATGCCAAATAAATTTAGCAAAAATATCAGTAGCTTAACTTTTATATGAAAAACTTCTCGGGGGTCTGCCAAGCGGCAGGGGCCGACAAGCCCCTGAGAGCGTCTTTCAATAGATTACAAACATAGGTACTTTACAGTCTTTCACAATATAGGCGGCCTTGCTCGGCATCAATGACTTTCAATATTTCACCTTTGGAAGCAAAACCACCGAATTTCAAGGTCGCTTCAAGGATTCTGCCGTCTGCTGTCTTTACTTTGCCACCTGGACGCATATCAGTAAACACTGTAACCTGCTCACCAGCAAGGTTATCAAGCCCGTATTCAACACCAGTGAACCCTTCGGAAGCCTTCATTTCCTGACGAAGGGCTATATGGTCGAATGAACGGGTATCATATAATTTTCTGACCAGCCATACCGATCCGAATATGGCTGCTGCCGCGGAAATTATCACGATACCAAGAGGCTGGATTATAGGACGCAGATTCAAAGAACCGTCCCATCTGAAAAGTTCGACATTATCGACCATTGCAAAGGCAAGCGATACAACCACGGCTATGATTCCTGAAATACCGCATATACCGAAGCCAGGCAGGACAAATATTTCTGCAGCAATAAGGATAAGTCCCACAACGAAAAGAACGATTTCCCAGGATTGGGCAAGATGACCTATATATGCAGGAGCGAAATAAAGCAAGGCACCAACGATTGCTGTGACCAAAGGCAGTCCTATGCCCGGGGTACGGATTTCCACGAATATGCCGCCTACTATCATCATCATAAAAATTGACTGCAGAAGCGGATTAAGAAGAAGTTGTATCAGCCTGTCAAGCCAAGTCATATCATCTTCCATATTCTTGATGACAAATTCATTACCACCAGTCACCTGCTCGGCAACTTCAAATTCATTTTCACAGATTCCCTCACAATAACCGACCTCCATCGCTTCAACCGGAGTCATACTGAGAACATTTGCAGTGTCGGTCATAGACTCCGCTATCCGAGGATCCCTGCCATTGGCCTCTGCCGTTGCGCGCATCATTCCCCTCATAAAGGACTGATACTTGTCCGGCATCACTTTCCCTGTCTGATCGACTACCGTTGCAGCGCCTATCGAACTTCCGGTCTTCATATAGATTGAATCACAGGCAATGCTGATCAGAGCACCTGCTGATGCAGCCTGCATATTCACAAATGCCACGACAGGCTTTTCATATCTGAGAATAGCGGATCTTATGCTGTCGGCAGCATCAACTGCCCCACCATACGTGTCCAGATCAAGCAGGACATAATCTGCCCCTTGTTCAGTGGCTTTTTCAAGCCCCAATGTAACCAGACGCTGTGACCCGGCATCAATATCCTGATCAAGTCTTATACGGTAAAATACTGTCAGAGAATCACTGCAGAAGGCCGAGAGACTTATCAGAAAAGTCGAAAGGAATGATATAAAGTACTTCATATTGTTCCGATAATAAACTGTGAAAACAAAGATAAGGCTTTTATCATATTTATTTGTAACTTTGTATGATTTTGACCGATAATTTAATAGGCTATTAATATGGTTTTTCAGATTTTCATCCTTCTGGCAGGTCTTCTGCTGATTCTTTTCGGAGCCAATTGGCTCGTTGACGGATCTTCAAGTATTGCCAAGCGTTTTGGCATAAGCGAATTCGTGATCGGACTTACAATAGTCGGGATCGGAACATCGACACCTGAGATGGTGGTGAGTTTCCTTTCATCATTCCAAGGTAAGGCAGATATGGCCATAGGCAACGTCGTCGGCTCGAATATATTCAATACAATGATGATTCTGGGAGTCACTGCGCTGATCTCCCCTCTCGCCATCACAAAGAGCAACCTGAAGAAAGACATACCGTTAAACATAATTGTTACCGTACTTCTCATAGTACTTGGAATGAACTTCACGCTGTTCGGAAAAGGACAGGATCAGTTGTCAAGAATTGATGGTATTATACTTCTTGCTGTCTTTGCCTGGTACATCTGGACTTCCTTCCGGTCGGATGCCGGTGATTCGGAAGAAGACGGCGAAAGCATCAAGGAATACAAGACAGGAATATCAGTCATTCTTATCGTAGCAGGACTTGCAGGATTGATCCTCGGAGGCAGGCTCTTCGTCAACTCTGCCACTGAACTTGCGAAAATGTTCGGAGTTTCAGACAAATTCATTGCCATTACAGTTATGGCAGCCGGAACATCTATGCCGGAACTGGCTACTTGCGTCGTTGCTGCGCTCAAGGGAAGAGGACAACTTGCATTGGGAAATGTACTGGGCTCCAACGTTGCCAACATATTGCTCATACTGGGAGGAGCAGCCCTGATCAACCCATTGTCATTCACCGGAATGACTCCAGTCGATCTTGGCGCCGTACTTCTTTGCGCTATATTCATTCTTGCAAGCGCATATTGTTTCAAGAAAAAGCAACTCGACAGGTTTGAAGGCGTAATCCTGCTCCTTATGGAAGTGGGATATATGTGGTATCTCATTGCAAATCTTTAATTTATGGGCAAACTATACGATATGCTCCGCGAGGATTATCGCGTTAAAGAAGGACTGAAGACCTGCATCAACTGCGGCACTTGCACCGCGATTTGTCCGGCTGCAGAATTCTACCGATATGATCCGCGCAGAATCGTTGATACCGTCCAGAGAGGAAACGACGAAGAAATCGAAGCCCTGCTGAAGAGCGATACAATATGGTATTGCGGCGAATGTATGTCCTGCCTTACCAGATGCCCACGCAAGAACGGCCCCGGCCTGGTGATTATGGCACTGAGGAATCTTTCTGCAAAACTTGGTTACTTCACGGCATCTGAGAAAGGACGTCAACTTTATCCGCTCACAAAGATAATGACGGACAACATTCTAAATTACGGATACTGCATATACCCTGATACTTTCAGTTGGGAGGATCACGTGGAATCCGGACCTGTATGGAAATGGCACACAGAGCATCTGGAAGACAGTTTTGCTCGTCTAGGAGGAAATTTCAAAGGTTCCGGCCCTGGTATCTTGAGAAAGATTCCGCAGGAATCACTTGATGAACTCAAGAAGATATTCGATATCACCGGAGGTACGGAAAGAATGCAGACTGTGGAACAATGCTCGCGCAAAAAGGCAGAGGAGATGGGAATGACAATGGAAGAATATTTCCGCCACACGTTCGAGCACTGCTCGGAAGGACATTTTAACAATGAGTAGGTATGATATATCAAGGCAAACAGAAGATATGGAGTGATTATCAGAAAGAAATTCCAGATGATCATTGGTTTTATGTCAGGAGTTGCATCAGACAGAACTTCTTTCCAGGCTCGGAAAGAATGATGATGGAAATCTGCAGGAACGTATTGGGAAGGGATTTCTATGAGACTGAACATCATACTACTTGCGGTGGCATCGCCTATCACTGTGACACGATTCCGCAAGAAACCGCAATGACGATAGTTGCCCGTCAATTCGCTCTAATGACAGAAGCGGGATATGAGAATTACGTCGCATCCTGCATAACATCATTCGGAAACTATACAGAAATCCTTGAGACCTGGCACGAGTTCCCCGAACTGGAGACAAAGATACGCGAGATGCTCTGGAAAGCCTGCCGCAAGGAATTCAAAAAACCCAAGTATCTTGCACATTCAAGTGACCTGATATATAAATACCGTAATGATATCGCAGAAAAAGCGAAGTTCAGGCTTGTCGATAAAGAAACCGGCGAACCTCTGAGAGTTGTCGAGCATATCGGCTGCCACTATGCCAAGATGTTTCCGTCAAAAGGCGTCGGAGGTGCTGAATATCCTTACGTACTTGCCGGAATGGTGGAATCTTGGGGAGGAAATGTCATAGATTATCCAGAAAGAAGACATTGCTGCGGATATGGTTTCAGACAATACCACGTAAAAGCCAATAGAGGCTATTCTCTCTCGAATACACACAAGAAATTCGAGTCTATGGAGCCATATAAGCCTGATATGATCATTACAAACTGCCCTGGATGCCCTTATTTTCTTGATAGATGGCAGTATGTTATCGCAGAAATGGAAGGCAAGACATACGGACAGAACGGTTTCGGAATCCCTGTACTCACATACGAAGAGGTTGCAGGACTTGTTCTCGGATATGATCCCTGGGATCTCGGACTGCAGTTGCACCAGGTTGCTGTAGAGCCTCTTCTGGACAAAATCGGCATCGAATATTGTGCTGAAGACAAGTACAAAGGATTGAACAGGAAAGACATTATGCGCCCCGGACTTCCGGAAAACCTTAAGTGTTTCTGATTATGAAAGAGATAGTAGTAATTATAGGAGGTGGAATAGCCGGACTTGAAGCAGCGACCCAACTGCTCAAATTGGGTTATTCCCCGATCATCATAGAAAAGAATGACCGTCTAGGCGGACACGTAGCGCAATGGAACAGACTTTTTCCGGATATGACTCCGGCAAAAGAGATCGTTGACGATCTGATTGCATCCAGCAAAGACGCCAATATATTTCTTAATACGGAGATTTCTTTTGTCAATCGCCTCAAAGACAGTTATAACGTAATGCTGTCCAATGGTATATCCATTAATTCGAGATATATTCTATACACTACTGGATTCAGATTATTTGAGGCCGAGAAAAAGGAAGAGTACGGATATGGCATTTACAATCAAGTACTTACAAACGCGGACCTCGAGAACTGGTTCAATACAGGAAAAGACAAGAGAATAAGTGGGAAAGATATCAGGAAGATCGGTTTCGTACATTGTGTCGGCTCCCGTGATGAAAAAGCAAGGAACTCACAGTGCTCGAAAGTATGCTGTATCACAGCCATCAAACAGGCCATCGAAATGAAAGAAAAGTTTCCTGAATCGGAAATCTATTGTTTCTATATGGATCTGAGGCTCTTCGGCAAGAAGTTCGAGGATTTCTACACAAAAGCGCAACGCGACCACGGCATACACTTTATCAGAGGAAGAGTTTCTGAAGTGAGTGAAAACATCAATGGTCAGGTAATTGTCAAAGCAGAGGACACTCTTGCAGGAAAACCTCTCAAAGTGACCCTTGACCTTCTGGTGCTTATGTCCGGAATGGTATGCAATCCTGACAGCACAAAGGCAGCATCTATGCTTCATCTTCCTATAGACTCTGACGGATTCCTTCAAAGCAGCGACAATGTATTCCATATAACTTCATCTCCGCGTAAAGGCATATACTACGCAGGAGCGTGTACCGGGCCGAAGACTGTACCCGAAACGCTTGCAGAAGCACGTTCCGCCGTACTTGAGATACATTCTGAAATAACAGCAGGTAAGAAATGAGTATTTTCGGATTCAGAATATCACCCAGTTCAGCAATGAATCTGGACACAATCGACAGAAGCCAGTTCGAGCACTTATGCCGCATAGAGCCGGATGCTGCAAGATGTATATCCTGCGGATCCTGCAGTGCCACCTGTCCTGCATCCGAATTCTCCGGAATGAGTGTAAGGAAAGTCCTTCTGTGCCTGCAAAGAGGCAAGGAAGAGGAGGTATTCAGAATGATGAGCAATTGTATGTTATGCGGCAAATGTACTATGGTGTGCCCAAGAGGAATCAACACAAGGCATCTGATACTGTCAATCTGCCGCATATATGACAAGGAGGGTAAGCGATGAGAGAAATATATCTTTCGGGTTACAGCAACTTCATCATTCCGTTTATGATCGGAATGATATTCGTCTTATCCTGGTGCGCTATCGGTGCAGTCAGAATCATCCTCCAACTGTCTTCCGATGACAGAAAGAAATTTTTCCTGTCACTTATCAATCCCAGAATAATGCTCAAAAACATCAGGGACTGGTTCTGCGACTGCCTGTTCCACGTCAAATTGTGGAAACGGAACAAACTTCTGGGGTATATGCATTCGAGCATAGCCTTCGGATGGTTTATGATCATCGTGATCGGACATATAGAGGTATTCCTCTATACCCCCGAAAGAATGCATCAGGTATGGTATCCGATATTTTTCAGATACTTTGTGGCTGTGACAGAAAATACAATGAAGGGATCCTTCTTCTTCTTTCTGATGGATTTCTTCCTTCTCGTGATATTGAGCGGCATCGTACTCGCCATCATTAAAAGAATACGATCCCGTTTCTTCGGGATGAGACGTACAACAAGAGCCAGCATCACTGACCTGGTCGGTCTATACGCACTATGGAGCATATTCCCGCTACGCCTGCTTGCAGAAGGCTTTACAGCGGATATCAGCGGAGGATCATTTCTGACAAAATCTCTCAACACAGTACTTCATTCGTTCCTGAGCGACCAGATGAATATGCTTCCGACCTGGTGGGCATACTCAATCGCACTGTGCATCTTTATGTGCATACTTCCTTTCAGCCGATATATGCATATCCCGGCTGAAATCCTGCTTATACCGATGAGAAACGCCGGAATCAAAGTCAGACACGCACGTAAAGGCATTGCAAAACTTCAGGCTTATTCCTGCCCGGGATGCGGTGTATGCATTGATGCCTGCCCGATGAGTGCGGTGAAGGCCAACATCAAAGACACTACCGTATATCTCAACAGGCAGATAAAGCGATATAACGAACGACGCATTGAGGAAATCAGTGACAAATGTCTGCTATGCGGAAAATGTACTGCAGTCTGTCCGGTAGGAGTTGAAGGCGACAAAATGAGGATTGCCCAGAGAGCGCTCAGAAAGTACAAACTCGCACCAAGTTATGCAAATATCGATGAAAATGTCCTGATTTCCAGATGTAACAAATTTGTTAATACATCAAACATAAATGTTACATCCGATAGAAATCAAAAGGTTATATATTTCGCAGGATGTATGACAGCCTTGACCCCGGCAATCAGTAAAGCGACTACTTCCATATTGCAGAAATCAGGTATTTCATACGAAATAATGGACAAGGATGGAGGAATCTGCTGTGGAAGACCTATGATGATGGCAGGAAGGATCGAACAGGCAGAAGAAATGATTGCCAAAAACACCGCCATAATCAAGGCTTCTGGAGCCGATACCCTGCTGCTGAGTTGTCCGATCTGCTACAAGATATTCAAGGACAGATATGACCTTGGAGGCTTAGAGATCATTCATCATACAGAATTCTTCGACAGACTGATCAGCGAAGGAAGGCTTTCTGTAACCCAGGCAGAGAAAAGATATGCTTATCACGACCCTTGCGAACTTGGACGTGGCTGCGGCATCTATGACCAGCCTCGCAATGTAGTGAATATGGCCGGTGAACTCGTAGAAGGCGAAAAGAACAGAACGGAAAGTATATGCTGTGGTGGAAGCCTCGGTAGTCTTACTCTAAGTTTTGAAAAGCGCAAAGCATTGACGGAAAACGCGTTGAATAATCTGACAATAGCCTCTCCCGATACTATTGTCACAGCCTGTCCTTTATGCAGAAGTACATTCAACAGGTATTCCGAAATACCGGTAAGGGACATTGCTGAGATACTTGACGACGCAACAATGAAAAGAAAACGTTAAAACATACAGATATGACATTCAAACCTACAAAGTACAATCTCATCAACTGCTTGGACTGCAGAAGATTCGAAGATGAAGGATGGACTCTTGCAGACCCTCAGTCTCCATCACCAAGCCTTGTAAGAGCCGAATACGAAACAAAACAATATAATCCAAGAACAGATCTTGACGGATTCTACCGCTTTGCTGACTGGCTTCCGATCAGAAGGACTCTATCCGGATCCTGCGCACCGGTTACATATAAATCTGAAAATTTAGCACGAGAACTGGGGCTTGAGAACCTATATATCACATTATCAGGATATTATCCCGCAATAGGTGCAAAGATGGAAACTTGTTCATTCAAGGAGACAGAAGCATACTCTGTATGCGCTAGGCTTCCTGAGGATAACAAGAAAATATTGGTAGTAGCCTCGGCAGGAAATACTGCCCGTGCATTTGCCAAGGTATGTTCTGAAAACAATATCCCTCTGCTGCTTTCGATTCCTTTGGACAACATCAATGCATTATGGTTCAAGAAACCACTCAAAGACTGTGTAAAGATTATCGCTTCACCGGCAGGATCCGACTATTTCGATGCTATCGCACTTTCTGATATTGCCTGCAAAAGCAATATGTTTATGGCTGAAGGAGGAGCAAAGAATGTAGCGCGAAGAGATGGAATGGGCACGACCCTTCTGTCGGCCGTGGAAGTAATCGGCAGAATTCCAGATGCATATTTCCAAGCGATAGGAAGCGGCACGGGCACAATTGCAGCCTGGGAAAACAATCTCAGACTCATTGAGGACGGAAGGTACGGCACACATAAGATGAGGCTCTATCCTTCACAGAATGCACCGTTCACCATTATGTATGATTCCTGGAAAGCCAAGTCCAGATCACTTGTTCCGATGTCTCCTGAAGAAGCACGCTATGCAGCCGCGATAATCGATGCCAAAGTGCTCTCGAACAGAAAACCACCATACCCTGTAGCAGGTGGCCTCTATGACGCTCTCGCTGATGCTGGAGGAGACATCTATAAGGTAACCAACGAGGAATTGCATATCTGGAAAGACAAATTTGCAGCCCTTGAAGGTATAGACATACATAATGCTGCAGCCGTTGCTGTTGCTTCGCTTGCCCAGGCAGTATCAGAAAAGACTGTAAAAGCAGATGACGTGATTATGCTCAATATCACTGGCGCTGGAGAAGAACTTGCAAAATCAGAAGGAAACATCTTCAATGTAAAGCCAGATCTTATTCTTGATCCATCTTCAAATGAAGAAGATATTATTGCAAAGGTGGAGAATTTATTTAAATAAGCCTATTAAAAACAATGAAAATCATCCATTTACTACAGACACAACCTATTGATACGATAGATGTCCAGCAGCATATCGCAGCTGTAGCGGAAAAGTTGTCAACAACCCCCGTAACGACTCTGGTATCAGAACTGATCGACAAGGCAGTGAATTTCGGTTTGAAACTCCTAGCCGCTTTGGCAATATACCTGATCGGCGGCTGGATCATAAGAAAGATCAAGACTATCGTTGCACGCATCTTCGAAAGGAAGAAGACTGATGCTGCTATAGCAACATTTACTCAAAGCATCATCAGCATTGCTCTTACAGTTGTGTTGATAATCATAACTATCGGAGCAGTAGGCATTGACACTACATCAATTGCAGCATTGCTTGCAGGTGGAGGAATGGCTATCGGTATGGCATTGAACGGCACTGTGCAGAATTTTGCAGGAGGAATTATGATAATAGCCTTCAAGCCATTCAAAGCCGGAGATTATATTCAGGCACAAGGATATGAAGGCACTGTTACCGAAGTGAATATCGTAAACACCATACTAACAACAATTGACAACAAATCCGTAATAATACCTAACGGTGCCCTATTCAACGGTACAGTAAACAACTTCTCCACCAATACACTTCGCCGACTTGACTGGACTGTGAGCGTGGAATATGGCTCATCGGCAGAAGAGACAAAAGAAGTCCTTATGTCATTGTTAAAGAACGACATAAGGATTCTAAATATTGCGAAAGGAGCCCCTGCTGATCCGTTTGTAGCCCTGCAGTCGCTTTCAGAAAGCAGTGTGAAATTCGTGATGAGAGGATGGGTACATTCTGCGGATTACTGGGATGTGAATTTCGACATAAATGAAAAGATTTATGAAGAACTGCCAAAGAAAGGCATAAGGTTCCCATTCCAGCAGATGGATATTCACCTTCATCAGGACTGACGAAATTATAGAAGAATTCCTCCGGTTGCCTTTTCCTTCTGGAGGAGTTCTTTTGTTACCACAGGATTTGCATAGATGTCGAGGAATATTCTCCTCAGATCCTCTCTGTTTATTTCCGGCTCGACAGTATCGAGTTGATGTTCCATATACGATACGAACTGCTCAAGATCGGCCTTCTCGTACCTATCGGAATATTTAAACGAATGATTTGCTATATCGTAGGCGATATAATTGTTCTTCCACAATTTATATCCATCGATAATGCGAAGATCCACAGCGTGCCTGATCTTCTGGTAGCGGTCATTCTTGTCACACATAGCCGCCTCTGCTATTTCTTCCCGAGTGAGAGGCTTTCCTATATTCAGATGGATATTTCCCTTCTGACTCATAATGCCCACCATAATGCTATTCAGATCTTCTCCCTCTGCCTTTACATACTTATGCTTTCTGGATATGACAAGTTCCCGGGCTTTCAGAATGTCGCACGGCTCTATTTCGTATGAGATACTCATAGGGATAATATTGAGTTCCTCATAATTCTGAAGGAAATCACCTGCGCCGCTCATATCAAGCATCTTGAGAAGTCCCTGCTCAGTAACATCATAACCGTTCTTGGTACGTCCCTGTCTCTGAGCAAGCCAGATCGAACTGCGCTGCTCTGTAATGTTCAGACGTATATATTTGGAAAGGAGTTGGGACGAAAGATAAAGTTCACGTGCAGTGATTCCTCTGACAACTTTGATCATACGATTGGAACGGATGAGATATTCAATCGTCTTGTTGGTGATAAGGTTGTCACCGACAGCGATTTCTGTCATCGGTATTCCATTATTGTATAATACAAGTTGTGTTATGGCCGGATCAAGAATGATATCTCTGTGATTGGACAAAGCCAGAAACTTCTTGTTTGGATCTATATTGGAGATTCCATCGTATGAAAAGTTGCGTGCAGTGTGCTCTAGTACCCAACGAACAAACTTCTGCATCACAAGTACCTGGAAATCATCAATAGTCTTTATGCTTTTGAGAAGATTTTTCAGAAAATCTGGTGACTCTTCCGGAAAGAACTGACTTGAAACACGAGCCAGAAGCGGATACTCCGCCAACTTGCTCAGCGCCTCAGCAGCCTCTGCATCTGTATAAGGACTGATGCTTTCAAATTCTGATAAGTCTATCATCGTATCAAGGTCTAAAATTAGTACAATTTGCAAATTTATAATCTTTTTACAAAATTACAAATTGTAGGATATCAGTTAATATCATCAGGTTCAGGCACGAAACAGCACAGAACTGTCTCCATAACTCAAGAAGCGGAAATCGTGCCTAAGGGCATAATCATATATTGTTTTCCAGTTGCCACCGACAAATGCCGAAATAAGAAGCAGAAGCGTACTCTGGGGCTGATGGAAATTAGTGACAAGAATATCAACAACACGGAAACGGAACCCTGGCACGATAATGATACGAGTACCTGCCCTAAGTTCGTCAATACCATTATCCTTCAGATATCTGACAATCGCAGCCAAAGCATCTTCTACCGGATACTCATATTCTCTGGAATACGGATCCCACTGCCCGACTTCACGAGGAGCACCTGTCTCAATGCAACTTACACCGATATAATACAATGATTCCAATGTCCTGACGGATGTCGTACCCACCGCTATAACCTTTCCTTTTGCTGCCAGCAGTTTCTCAAGAAAGTCTAAAGTCACAACAAAAGGCTCCTTATGCATTGTATGCTCTGAAACCAAGGAACTTTTGACTGGCAGAAATGTGCCAGCCCCAACGTGCAGGCAGACTGTATCAGTCGAGATATTCTTGCTTCTGATGGCCTCCAAGACGTTGGAAGTAAAGTGAAGTCCGGCGGTAGGCGCAGCCACAGATCCGCGATATCTTGCATAAAGGGTCTGGTAACGCTCCAGATCTATATCTTCTGTTTCACGATTGAGATATGGAGGTATAGGAATTGATCCGCAGGCTTCGAGAACCTTCGAGAAAGGAGCACCATTATCCCAGGTGAATTCAACAATGGAAGTTTCACCAAGGCGCTCTACCAATCTGGCTTTCAGATTCATTTCACGTATATCGTTATCGTTCAATGGATTGGAAAGCGATAAAAGATCATTTTTCCAGCGTTTAACATTACCGACGATGCATTTCCACTGACATCTGTCACTTACGGCAAACATACTGACATACTCTTCAGGCATAATCGGTTCCAGACAGAAAATCTCGATATGCGCTCCTGAATCCCTTTGAAAGTGAAGGCGCGCCGGAACAACTTTAGTATCATTGAAAACCATCAATGAATCTCCTGGGAGAATATCTGGGAGAGAAGTGAATGTATAATCGGAGACCTCTCCATCTTTATACATCAGCAGTTTCGACGAGTCTCTGTGCTCGAGAGGGTATTTAGCAATCCTTTCCTCAGGAAGGGAATAATTATAGTCTTCTATGCAAATCTGCGGAATCATTCTTCTAAATAAGATTTAAATATTTATGCAAATTTATATATTTCTGGGCAAATTTTGAAATCTCCGCATATTCACATAAGTTAACAAGGAGGATGCGAAAACTTGTCACCCTATTAATTACATCTGTAAATTTCAATAGCAAGTCACACTCCTGTGGTAGAAATTATTGTAACGGTAAAATATGTGATATAAAATAATCTTATAGGAGATTTTTTAAATGCATAATATCGTTATTTTCAGTATATTATAACCATTTATATATATTAGATAATAAGGTTATATATGTATTTTGGAATAAAATGAGGATTTTAAGGTTAAAAACGCTGTTTCAAATGAATATTATTAAATATAAATGCGCGATATTCAATATATTAAATAGTCTTAACTAAAGTATTTTATAGCATACTTGTCACTGTTTTACATCTCTTGCGTTACATAATTGAACGTGAATTTATGTTTTAATATTCGAAAAATGTTACTACATTTGTAATGTTAATGTTAACAACTATGAATAACAGATTAAAGCAGTTTCTCTTAGCAGAAAATATAACTCAAGCACAGTTTGCTGATAATATCAATGTTGTGCGAGCCAGCGTATCACACGTCCTTTCTGGAAGAAACAATCCGAGTTTCGATTTCATAAAGGCTATGATGGTGAAATACCCTCGCCTGAATATGGATTGGCTGATTTTCGGTAAGGGAAGAATGTATAAGGACTCTGAACAATATCCTGAAGATCGTCTCTTCCCTATTGATCAGGAATTGCTTCCGAGAATTGAAATTTCCAATCCTGATGAGGTTGTCGAGGAACCTATGAAAGAGAGCAATGAATTCAACACTTCAATTGAGACTGCACAACCGATTGCAAAACAACGGAAAATATCCAAAATTATCGTTTTATTCGATGATGGTACATTCCAGGAAATGTAGAAAAGTACTGCATAAGCGGTACTTTTTTAGTATATTTGCGTGATAAGAAAACCATAAGATATGTATAAACATTTCCTCAAGCCAATCCTCTTCAGGTTCAATCCGGAGACAGCACACAATCTGACATTCAAAGGCCTGTCCATACTCAGGCATATTCCGTTTGCTCACTCCATAATCAGGGCGATATACAAAAAGGATTCTCCGTCTCTTGAAAGAGAAGTATTCGGTATAAAGTTTCCGAATCCTGTCGGACTTGCTGGAGGACTGGATAAGAATGGTGAATATTACAATGATATGGCCAATTTCGGCTTCGGATTTGTTGAAATAGGTTCACTGACTCCACTCCCACAGGATGGTAATGCCAAGCCACGCTGTTTCAGAGTTCCTGGAGATAAGGCTCTCATCAACCGGTTCGGTATCAATAATAAAGGTGTCAGAAATGCTGTAGAACATCTCAAGAAGGTACGTCCTGAAGTTATCGTTGCAGCCAACATATCAAAGAACTCATCAAGCATAAATGAAGACGCTGCCAAAGATTACGAGAAGGCATTCGGACTTCTTTATGATTTCGTAGATATGTTCGTTGTTAATGTATCTTGTCCTAATGTGGTGGGACTCACTGCATTACAGGACATTTCATTCCTCGGTGAGATCGTTGACAAACTGCTTGATCTGCGTATGTATTACGATACCTACAAGCCTATTCTCCTTAAGGTCTCCCCTGATCTTTCGCATCAGCAACTTGATGAAATCATAGATTATTGCCTCAGATCCGGAATTGACGGAATAGTTGCGGGAAATACGACCAGAAGCCGCGAAGGGCTTACAAGCATCAGCCAAGAAAAAATCGAGGCTATTGGCAACGGAGGAATGTCCGGAGCACCTGTACACAAGAAGAATCTTGAACTCGTCAAATATGTGCACGCAGAATCAGAAGGCAGGCTTCCTATCATAGGAGTCGGAGGCATTATGTCGCCAGAACAGGCCAAAGCAATGCTTGATGCAGGAGCCTCCCTCGTAGAAATATATTCAGGATTCGTTTACGAAGGCCCGGCCTTGATAAAGAATATTATACATTATCTCGAAACAGAAGCGAAATGACTCAGGCATCCATCTGCACAATAGGTGATGAGATCCTCATCGGACAGATAATCGATACTAATTCCTCACATATTTCATTGGCACTCAATGATTCAGGTGTCAGAGTTACAAAAATGATCTCCATCGGAGATGATCTGGATACAATAGTGGACACCCTAGGGAGAGAATTGTATGAAAATGATATCGTGATCGTAACTGGAGGTTTGGGGCCGACAAAAGACGATATCACTAAGACAGCATTAAGCCGACTTTCCGGAGCCTCTTCATACAAGACTGATGAAAGACAACTCCAGATAATCCATAATATACTGAGTGCCAGAGGTTTGAATGTGCTTGACATTAACCTTGCCCAAGCATCTGTTCCCGATACCTGCGACGTAATCCCGAACCGACTCGGTACAGCACCGATTATGGTATTCAGGTTTGGAGAAGAACGTTTCGGGCACCAAGCAACCCTGTATTCCCTTCCGGGAGTTCCATTTGAGGCCATAGGAGCCCTTGGAGACGTACTTGAAGACATCAGACAGCACAATCCTATATCAGACATATACCACCGCACAGTAATGACCTACGGAGTTGCTGAGTCTGCATTGTCCAAAATGATAGAAGAATGGGAAGACAATCTCCCGGAGGATATCCATCTTGCATATCTTCCGAATCCACTTACGGGAGTCAGACTGAGGCTTTCCATATATGGCGGAGTCAGAGAGGAAGGAGAGGCTAGAATCGAGGCTGAAATGGCACGCTTGAAAGATATATTGGGAGACATTATATACTCGGACAAGGAGAATACCCTCGAAAGATGCATAGGAGAGATCCTCACTAAGGCAGGAAAGACTGTTTCTGCTGCAGAATCCTGCACAGGTGGTACCATTTCCGCATTACTGACTTCTGTTCCTGGTTCTTCCGGCTATTATCTCGGGTCAGTTACCTCTTACGCAAATGATGTAAAGACTAAAGTGCTCGGAGTTCCGGCAGAAATCCTCCGTAACAAAGGAGCAGTAAGCAGCGAATGCGTTGCTGCAATGGCAGAAGGCGTGAGAAGGCTGACTGGCAGCGACTACTCCATAGCCACATCCGGGATTGCAGGTCCGGACGGCGGAAGCGAGGAAAAACCTGTAGGTCTGGTATGGATCGGAGTCAGTACACCACAAGGAACCGAGACCTTCAATGCCGTATTCAAAGGCGACAGAAAACGCAATATCGAGCGATTCGCGGCCACCGCGCTCAATTACTTGCGTATCAGACTTGTAAACGAACTAAAACTCTGATTTATAGCAAGGGAAACAAAATTGTTTTCAGTTATAACATTTTTGTTTCGTAATATTTGTAAACAATAAGACATAGTTATAGCGATTTTTATCTGATTAATAATCAATAAATTAAGCAAAGGGCGAATTAATGAGCGTAACACTGAAAAAATACGAGAAAAAAAAGAAAAGAATCAGGATAAACGGGATTTTTTATGCAATAATCTCATCCGCCTCTTTTGGATTTTCCCCTATTTTCAGCCTGAGTCTTATAGCAACAGGACTAAGCAATTTCGACGTTCTTTCATATAGATGGGCAACCGCCGCCATAGTCCTTATGTTATATGCTTTCTGCAAGAAGAAAAGCCTGAAACTATCATCCTTTGATGAACAATGGAAAGTCGTCCTGCTCAGCATACTGAGATCCATTACCTCAGTAACCCTGCTGATCGGCTACGCCAACATAGCAAGCGGAATCGCTTCCACTATAAACTTTATGTACCCCGTAGTCGTTGCATTATGTATGATGCTCTTCTTCGGCGAACAGAAATCACCTGTCAATTTCATTTCCATTCTTATGTCAATATTCGGAGTCTATCTTCTTGCCTCGGGAGACGGCTTGAAAGTTGAAAATGGAAATACTGCATTAGGACTCACCTGCTCCATCATATCCGCGCTATCCTTTGCCGCCTACTACCTGCTGATGAAAATCACCAGAGCCGACAAGATAGAAGTCGTTAAATTTACAACCTGGATAATGATGCTGAGCGCTGTGTTTTTCGTTATCTGTGCATTTGTATTCAATGGAAAACTGACCATTGTCACTGATGGAAGGCAATGGCTTAATATCGCTGGGCTCGGATTGTGGTCAACAATGGTATCAAACTTCACCGGAGTCAAGGCCGTCAGAAGGATAGGACCGACACTGACATCAATACTCGGAGCGCTTCAACCTCTTACTGCGGTAATTCTTGGAGTGGTCTTTCTTGATGAACATCTCGGCATAACGACCATAACTGGCATCACAATAATCCTTGTTACAGTGTCCCTGATAGTCGCCCATCAGCATAGCAAAGGTCACTGACAGGCTTTCATCACCCTGAAGAAGTTGCCGGAAGCAATTTTTCCGATCTCCTGCTCGGAATATCCCCTTGCCCGCATCTCTGCAAGGATAAGTCCATATCCTGAAATATCCTCCAGGCCTTCCGGTGTCACCGCTATTCCGTCAAAATCAGACCCGAAGCCCACATAATCAATTCCGACCAGATTTGCGATATGATCGATATGATCGACAATTCTTTTATAAGAAGGACGTTTCAAGGTTGATAATTCATCCAGAACAGCATACCAAGCCTCCCGTTTGGCAAAATCTGATGGATCGGCTATGAATGCATTTTCTACAGTCTCTCCTCTGTCCTCGATTCCTGAAGCACTCAGAACAGCCCGAAAACCAGAATCCAGAAATACTGGATAGAAATTCACCTGGACAACACCATCTTTTTCTGCAATGCATCTGATCATATCATCTGTCAGATTGCGAGGATGATCGGCAAGGGCACGACAGCAGGAATGCGTGGCGACAACAGGTTTGTCCGAAAATTCTATAACATCGTAAAACGCCTCATCAGAAATATGAGATACATCGGCAATCATACCGATCCTATTCATTTCTGAAAGCAATTCCCTTCCAAAAGGGCTCAGGCCATTCCAACGCTTCACCTGTGTAGCACAGGAGTCACATATATGATTATTCCCTGTATGACAGAGTGTTATATATCGTATTCCTGCATTATGGAATCCTTGAAGATCATCTAAACTGATTATTGGAGAGCCGTTCTCGAGGCCAAGAAATATCGAGACCAATCCATTTGCTTTATTTGTTAAAGCCTGCTGCGGATCCAATGTAATTACAGCCTCAGAGTCTTCCGAAAGAGACTTACGTACTCCTTCAAGAAGTCCATAAGCATATTTACGGGCTGCAGCCGGATCTCCGTCCAGGCTGGCAGGAACATAAAGCGCAAAGAACACACCGTCAACACCTCCGCGTTTAAGTTTGGGAATATCCACGTGAGCGTATGGATTGTCAATGGAAATATCCCTCAGACGCATAATCTGAGACGGCGTATCACAATGAGAATCAAGTACAAACATATTACTTTGAGGAAGTGTCACTGCAGCGGGTCAGAGTAGAACTTACTATCCTCTCCACATCGATATAAGGATCATTCTTAAATTCAAGGACAGAACTTCCGACCAGATTGACCTTCAAAGTATCGGATACGTTCACAAGACTCTTGGAACTGCCTGATTGAACCATATATGCAGAAGGCACGACAACTCCGCCAGCATCCAACTTGGCAGAACCAGAAGCAACGACATCCAGTCCGCGCACTTTGCCGGATACGATCCTGACATTTGACATACCGGAGTTTGAAACTGCAATCCTAGAGGCATCGACAACCGCTTCTACGCTTGAAGAACCACTCGATAGGATACGTAGGGAATCTCCAGCAAATTTAAGAGACGTACCAGATGTTCCAGAGGTCTGAAGTGACAATAGGGATGATACATTTATCCCGAGATTGACATCGGCATTTCTGGATATCTTTACATCAGCGCACCTGCATACAACCTCCAGATTTTCAATTCCAACCTTCCCTGCTACTGTAAGGAACAATGAATCCGTTTCAATACTACCAAAGCCTTTTACCAAAGCGTTATCACTGATTTCCAGCGTTTTAAGGTTAAGAGCCGAAACTTCTGCTTCAATTACAGGATTCTGCATCTGCGAGGAACGTAATGCCTTTTTCAGATCAGATGGGAACTTCTTCCGATCCAAAGCAAGATAGAGCACCCCATCATTGACGTAAGCCGAAACATACGGTTCAAGCCTCTCATCAATATTGGTATTAAGCGCACAACTATCGGAAGCCTTCAACTTCACGACAAAATCATCAGATATGCATAGTCCGGTAAAAGCATCCACTGCCCTCTCGGTGAAAACTGTTTTCTGAGCATTGGACGCAAATGATACAACAAGAGACAGAATTGCTGTCAGAAGGATTTTTTTCATCATTTATTGATTCTCTGTCTTACAGCCTCATACATAAGAACAGCAGAGGCAACAGACACATTAAGCGATGTTATCTCACCTGACATCGGTATAGCAGCCTTATCATCCGCAAGATCAAGCATAGTCTGTGATATTCCTTTACCCTCTGAGCCCATAATGATTGCTACAGGGCCTGTCATATCTACACCATATATAAGCCTGTCTGTCTTTTCTGTGGCTGCCACAAGCCTGAAACCGCTTTGTTTCAGATAATATGCGGCTACACGCAGATTCGAAACCTTGCAAGTATCGATTCTCATCAAAGCACCGGCGGATGCCTTTACAGCATCTGCATTGATGGCTGCTCCACCTTTGGCTGGTACAATTATGCCGTTACCGCCGGCACACTCGAGACTTCTGGCTATGGCTCCCAGATTCCTGACATCGCTCACTCCGTCAAGAATGACAATGAGAGGATTATCGGTCCTTGCCAATGCCGTATTTACCAGTTGCTCTATATCGACATAATCAATCTGGGAAATATAAGCAAGAACTCCCTGGTGGGCTCCACGCACTGCTCTGTTGAGTCTTTCACCTGGTACAAACTGGAAAGGTATCTCGTTATTCTTCAGCAATTCGAGAAGTTCACGGAACTGAGCACCTTCCAATCCCTGCTTTAAAAGCACTTTATCAAATTTCTTTCCTGCCTTCACTGCCTCCAGTACAGGATGCATTCCGAACAGATACTGCATTTTCTTTTCTTCCATATCTTATTCCAATGATTCGTTCAACTTTTCCCATTCCTCCATCTTGAAATCAAGTTCCCTCTTATTTTCAAGATATGCTCTGGTCAACTCCATAATATCATCTCCCTCTCCAGGATCAGCAAGCACAGCCTCTATCTCAGCCATTTTACTTTCTATCGCCTCTATCCCCTTCTCCAAGAATGAAATACGATTCCTTATCTTACGCTCCTCTTTAGATATAAACTTCTTTGCCTGATACTCCTGCTTAGCCTCCTCTTTCTTCTGTACGATCTCTGCAGGCTTTTCTTCAGGCTGCTGCTTATAATGCCTTTCAAGTTCAGATAGATTCTCTAACTTTCTCCTCTCAAGGAAATCCTGGACTCCTCCAAGATGTTCTTTCACGCGCCCATCCCTGAATTCATAAAGTTTATCCACGAGTCCATCCAGGAAATCTCTGTCGTGCGAAACTATAAGAAGAGTGCCGTCGTATGCCTTCAATGCCTGCTTGAGAATATCCTTTGAACGGATATCCATATGATTGGTAGGCTCGTCAAGAGCAAGAAGATTATACGGTTTCAAAATCAGTTTTGCCATAGCCAGACGCGCTCTTTCGCCACCGCTCAAGACCGCCACCTTCTTGTCAATATCTTCGCCCTTAAACAGGAAGGCACCCAGAATATCACGAAGTTTAAGACGGATATCACCTACCGCAATACGGTCGAGAGTGCCGAATACAGTGTCATTCTTATCGAGTATATCCTCTTGATTCTGAGCATAATAGCCTATATTGACATTATATCCGGTCTTCGAATCTCCTGACATCGGATCAAGTTCATTCATTATGACCCTCATAAGAGTAGTCTTACCTTCACCATTTCTTCCGACAAGAGCGACCTTTTCACCACGACGCACCTCGATCTGAGCATCTTCAAAGACCACTTTGCTTCCATACCCGACTTTCAGATCCACCGCCTTATAAGCAATATCGCCCGAGCGAGGAGCAGGTGGGAACTTTACTGCAAGAGCAGACTTATCTTCGAGATCCACTTCAATCCTTTCCAGTTTTTCAAGCTGCTTCACACGAGACTGAACCTGATTTGACTTAGTCGGCTTATACCTGAATTTTTCGATAAACTCTTCAGTCTTCTCGATCATCCTCTGCTGATTCTCAAATGCAGCCCTCTGCTGCTCCAATCTTTCTCGCCTGAGTTCCAGATACTTGCTGTAAGGCACCTTATAGTCGTGAATCCTTCCCAGCATAATTTCGACAGTCCTGTTCGTCACATTATCCAAAAATTTCCTATCGTGGGAAATGAGTACAAGAGAACCACGATAATCCTTCAGATATCCTTCAAGCCACTCGATTGACTCGATATCAAGATGATTGGTAGGCTCATCAAGAAGAAGAACATCAGGCTTGGCAAGAAGAATCTTAGCCAATTCGATACGCATATTCCAGCCTTGGCTGAATGTCTCAGTATTACGTGTCAGTTCATCGTACTTGAAGCCCAGTCCCTGAAGCGTCCTCTCAGCCTGCACACGAGGATTGTCTGACCTGGTATATGCAAGCCTATCGTTCACCTCATTCATTCGGACAATCAGTTCCTGATATTCTCCGGACTCATAATCGTCCCTCTCTGAAAGTTGCTGCGCTATATGCTCCAATTCATCCTCCAGAGCAAACATATCGGCAAATGCAGTCATAGCCTCATCTATGACAGTACGCCCGCGGTGATGCTCCATTATCTGAGGAAGATATCCGATCTTGACATCATTCGGAACAGCCACCTTGCCATTGGTTGGATTCTGCAGCCCGCATATAAGTTTCAGAATGGTTGACTTTCCTGCACCATTCTTCCCGACAAGACCTATCTTGTCGTTTTCGCTAATATGAAAATTTATGTCATTCAGAAGGACAAAGCCTCCGTATGCAACTGTCAGACTGTTTATTGAAATCATAAATTACTCAATTATCCGCTCGGACTCCCCCTTCCGGCATATCAATATACTGAATTCGTATAACATATATAAAGGAATCGAGACCACCATCAATGAAAAAGGATCGCCTGATGGCGTGATCAATGCTGCAAGAATGACCACTGCACAAACTGCGTGTCTGCGATATTCCTTAAGCAACTCCTTAGTCACAAGGCCTAAGGCTGATAATACGGATATCACGGTAGGAAACTCAAAGACAAGTCCGAAAGTGAGGACTGTGGAGGTAAACAGCGATATGTATGAACTCAGAGAGAAAGTATTCGGCACATCTGCACTGACCTGATAATTCACGAAGAAATTCAGCATCAATGGGAATATGACACAGTATCCCACAGCAACACCGACATAAAAAAGGATGGAAGCAAAGGTAAAAGCACCACTCACCGCCTTTCTTTCATTTTCATACAATGCCGGGGACACAAACCGCCAGAACTCATATATGATATATGGAATTGTCAGAACCAACGCACAGATCAAGGTCACCTTTATGTGTATCATAAACTGGGCAGCTACCTCCAGATTGACCAGATCCAATGAGAAGTCAGTCCCCAGCAGCCTGTAAAGGAAAAAGTCACCGTGCGATGGAGCCAGAACTACATCACCAAACAGGAAATCCTTGAAGAAGAAAAGTATCACAGTCACTGCCATCAAAGCGCCTGCAGTGCGGAACAATGTCTTCCTCAAATCCTCCAGATGATCCCAGAAGGTCATTTCCTGAGTCTGAGCGGCCACTATTTCTGAGACTGCGTTTCGGAATCAGACTCAATATCCTTCTTTATCTCCTTCACGTCCTCTTCCACTTCCTTCATACCCTGCTTGAAACTCTTCACGCCCTTTCCCAGTCCGCGCATAAGTTCAGGAATCTTTTTGCCGCCGAACAAAAGAAGAATAACAAGAGCAATAATTATCCATTCCCATCCGTGGATAGCCAATGGAAGGATTGCAAAAACGTCCATATCGTCAATCGTTTAAATGTTTTTCAAAAAAATCCGCAAGAGATGCCGGACAACGTACCGGGCGTCGTGTGGATGCATCTATGAAACCTAGCACCACATCACCTTCACAGACAAGCATATCATTCTGATTATATATTTCATTTCTTATGACAAGCCTGGCTCTCGGCACCTCATCTATTATGCATACAACCTTAAGGGTATCACCTAATCTGGCCGGCACCTTATATCGGCACCCAACCGAGACAACCGGAAGCATCACACCTGTCTGCTCAATCTTCTCGATTGGAAGGCCGAGTTTTCTGAGCATATCGGTACGTCCACACTCGAAATATCTTATATAATTCGAGTGATGAACAATACCCATCTGGTCAGTTTCGTAGTATCTGACATCTAGAAATAACTCAGAACGCATCATAACAAATTTGTTATCGCTAACAACTATCTTGTTTCATCAATTATTTTTCAGCGCATTAAGTGATGCAGTGATGCTTTCTATCTTTGAAAGCGAATCAGCCTCCTTTTTACGCTCGACTGCAACCACAGCCTCCGGTGCATTGGCCACGAAACGCTCGTTCGAGAGTTTTTTGCGGACACTGTCGAGGAATTTCTGCTGGTATGCCAGTTCTGCCTGAAGTTTTGCAATTTCCTCTTCAACATTGATGAGTCCTGTGAGAGGCACGAACATCTCCACAGTCCTTACCATAAATCTCTGAGCAGCCGACATATCACCTTCTGCAACTGAAATATGCACATTTGCAAGTTTTACAATCACAGGAAGAACATCCGCAGGGAAGTCGCCCTTTATCTTGAGTTCAAGAACCTCTCTTGGTGAAAGATTCTTGCTCTGACGTATATTTCTGACACCGGCAACCGCTTCGCAGGCCATATCGAATGCATTTATGAATCCGGTGTCTGCTCCCTTCGACTTAGGGTATCTCTGGTTCATAATTGTCTCACCAGGCTTCCTTTCCGCCATATTCTGCCACAACTCCTCAGTAATGAAAGGCATAATAGGGTGAATCATCTTGAGAAGGGCATCAAAGAATCCGATAGTCGCATCGTAAGTAGCCTTATCGATTCCGGCACCATACGCAGGCTTGACAGCCTCGAGGTACCAAGCGCAGAAGTCATCCCAGAAGAGTTTATAGATAGCCATCAGAGCATCTGATATACGGAATTTGGTGAAATGATCCTCAACATTCTCTATAACCTGACTAAGTTTGTTTTCGAACCACTTCACTGCAACTGCGGAAGCATCCGGCTGTGCTGCAGAAGCATCAACGCTCCAGCCTGTAACAAGACGGAATGCATTCCATACCTTATTATTGAAATTACGCCCCTGTTCGATCTGTGATTCATCGTAAAGGATATCGTTTCCTGCCGAACTGCAAAGAAGCATTCCAAGGCGAACCGCATCCGCTCCATACTTACTTATCAGATCAAGCGGATCCGGCGAATTTCCCAAAGTCTTGGACATCTTGCGTCCGAGTTTATCTCGTACGATACCTGTCAGGTAAACATTTCTGAAAGGCACATCGTTCATAAACTCATTTCCAGCCATTATCATACGCGCTACCCAGAAGAAAAGAATGTCCGGACCTGTAACCAGGTCATTTGTAGGATAATAGTATGACAGATCCTTGTTAGGCTGGGCTTCCGGATGTCCGGCCTTATTGGTATCGAACACTGAAATCGGCCACAACCAAGATGAGAACCAAGTATCAAGAACATCCTCATCCTGACGGAGATCCTCTATGGTCAGGTTCGCATCAATCTTCTGAGCCATAATTAAAGCCTCGCTTGAAGTCGGAGCCACAACAACCTGTCCATCAGGGAGATAATATGCAGGAATCCTTTGTCCCCACCAAAGTTGACGAGAGATGCACCAGTCACGCACATTCTCCATCCAGTGACGATATGTATTGCGATATTTGTCTGGAATCAGTTTTACGGCACCACTCTCTACTGACTCGAGAGCATCCTTTGCAAGAGCCTCCATTTTAAGGAACCACTGCATAGAAAGCCTTGGCTCGATAACAGCATTTGTACGCTCGGAATATCCTATAGGAGAAGTATAATCCTCCATCTTCTCAAGATTACCAGCCTCCTGAAGCATATTGACAATCTTCTTGCGCGCATCGAAGCGGTCCTCTCCTATGAGGATCTGCGCCTTCTCATTGAGGCGGCCGTGGTCATCGATAATGTCAAGTACCGGAAGGTTATGACGCATTCCGATCTCATAGTCATTCACATCGTGAGCAGGAGTGACTTTGAGACATCCTGTTCCGAAATCCATTGAGACATAATCATCCTCTATGATAGGTATTTCCTTGTTTATCAACGGGATAAGCACCTTCTTGCCTTTGAGCCAATGATAACGTTCATCCGCTGGATTGATACAGACGGCAGCATCGGCCATTATTGTTTCCGGACGAGTCGTTGCTACTATGATATATTTGTCTGTAGGATTTCCGTTACCATCAGAGATGAAATACCTCAGATGATAGAACTTGCTTACAGTGTCCTTGTGGATCACTTCCTCATCACTTACGGCCGTAAGTCCTACAGGATCCCAGTTCACCATTCTTACTCCCCTATATATATACCCTTTATTGTAGAAGTATACGAAAGTGTTGATGACTGCATCACTCAGATCCGGATCCATAGTGAACTTCGTCCTGTCCCAGTCGCAGGAAGCACCCAGTTTGCGAAGTTGGCTGAGAATGATACCGCCGTGCTTTTCCTTCCACTCCCAAGCATGCTCAAGGAACTGCTCACGAGTCAGATTCTCCTTCTTTATACCTTCTGCAGCGAGTTTCTGCACCACCTTGTTCTCCGTAGCGATTGAAGCGTGGTCGGTTCCTGGTACCCAGCAGGCATTCTTTCCGTCCATACGTGCCTTTCGCACAAGAACGTCATTCAATGTATTGTTGAGAACGTGTCCCATATGAAGGATACCTGTCACATTTGGTGGCGGAATCACTACGGTATAAGGTTCCCTCTCATCAGGTTCTGAATGAAAAAACTTGTTTTCAAGCCAATAGGCATACCATTTATCCTCCGTCAAGGCAGGATCATACTTTGCTGGCAGTTCCATAAATATATCATTAATTGTTTATTGTTCATACCATTAGCGTCACTTCACAAAGAATGAGCGCATAATCGTGCAAATATAGCAAAAAAATCAGTATCTTTGCATTATTCGCGTAGTACATTATTATGCACACACGTGACAATATGTATATCAACTTTTAATATCATAATTATGGCAAACGAAAAGGAATTCAAGATCGAACTGAAGCCGGATGTTGCAAAGGGTTCATATTCTAATCTCGCGATCATAACTCATTCTCACAGCGAATTCATCATTGATTTTGCAACGATGCTCCCGGGACTGCCAAAGCCAGAGGTAGGCAATCGCATTGTTATGACTCCTGAACACGCAAAAAGACTTTATCTCGCACTGCAGGACAATATAAACAAATACGAAAGCCAGCACGGGCAGATTACCCTTGGTGGAGAGCCAAAGGCCACATTCCCGATGGGCGGATTCGGTGGAGGAGCCAAATCATAGCTTGATGAAGACCGATATGTCAACTGAATCCTGCTGGCTTAAGATCAAGGCTTTTGCATTCGATGTCGATGGTGTCCTCACTGACGGAGGTATTCTTGCCGACCTGAACGGAGAACTATACAGGACATTTGATGCCAAGGATGGTATGGCTCTGAGAATGGCATCAATGAAAGGATTCCCTCTTGCCATCATCACCGGAGGGCGCTCCGAGAGCATCAGGAAGCGATTCGCCACCTGCGGAATCAAGCCTGAGGATGTGTATCTTGGCTCAAGAGCCAAGATGGAGGATTTCAACGATTTCTGCATCAGGCACAACGTTGCTACCGATGAGGTTATGTATTTCGGGGATGATCTTCCTGATATTCCGGTAATGCAGGCTTGCGGATGCGGTGTATGTCCGAGTGATGCAGTCGATGAAGTGAAGGAGATAGCAGGATATATCAGCACGAAGCCAGGAGGAAAAGGCTGTGTGAGGGAGATCATACAGATGGTTATGAAGCAGCAGGGATTATGGAAACTTGATGTTCAGGAATACAAAAAGAACTTCTGACCCTCAAAATACCGCTGATTTCACCACATACCCGAATAAATTCACCACATAATTGCTGATATCACAACCAATCAGAGGGTTTTACGACATTGCCGGCCGACGATTTCGGCCGGCATTTTTATTGTCCTACTTTTGCCCGATCAAAAACAGGACGATTATGAAATTTGAAAATGCAAATGTACTTATTACCGGAGGTGCATCCGGAATCGGAAAGATTATGGGACGTATGGCTCTTGAAAAAGGTGCCTCCCGGCTTATCATCTGGGATATCAATCCGAATAACATTGCTTCTGCGACTAAAGAATTGAGCGTCTTCGGAAAGGTAAACGGCTATATAGTGGATGTTTCTAATAATGAACTCGTTACAGAGGTTTATAACAGAGTATCGGATGAATGCGGATCTATAGACATTCTCATCAACTGCGCAGGGATTGTTACAAGCAACAAGACATTTGACAAACAGACTGCCGATGAAATAGTCAGAACAATGAACATAAACACCATAGCGCCAATGTTCGTTTCAAGAGCAGTTCTTCCGGATATGTTGGCTCGGGACAGAGGTCATATATGCACGATTGCCTCAGCAGGAGGAATGATTTCCAATCCAAAGATGTCGGTCTATACTGCAAGCAAATGGGGAGTCATAGGTTGGTCTGATTCCGTAAGGATAGAACTTCAGGAAATGAAAAGCGGTGTACGGATTACCACTGTGGCTCCATACTATATAAACACAGGTATGTTCGACGGCGTGAAATCCAGAATCATTCCTATCCTTAAGCCGGAATATGCAGCACGTAAGATAATAAGGGCAATAGAGAGGAACAAGACTTTCAGAGGTATCCCTTTCGGTTTCCATTTCATCCGATTCTGGCAAGCGATTCTTCCTGTCAGGATATTCGATTGGCTTTTCGGAGAAGTATTCGGTATATATCATTCTATGGACGAATTCACCGGAAGGAAGTAGAGCACTTGCTAAAACCGCAAATAATGACGATAATTGCAATATGGAAAATACATCTATAGAAAGAATTGACAGCATAGCCCAAGCCCAGAGGGCTTATTTCCGTTCAGGAGCGACCTTGGATATAGAGTTCCGCAAATCTATGCTTCGGAAGTTTCTGAAAGCATTGAAGAAATGGGAGCGGAACATTTCCGAAGCGCTATGGAAAGACTTGCACAAATCATACGAGGAGGCATATCTTACTGAAATCAGCATAGTTACAGGTGAGATAAAGAACCACATACACAATGTATCCAGATGGGCTGGCAGAGAACGCATAGCCAGTCCGCTCAAATTATTTCCATCACGCAGTTATGTCGTGAAGGAACCTCTTGGGAATGCATTGATCATATCCCCCTGGAACTATCCGGTACAACTGCTTCTCAATCCTTTGGTAGGAGCAATATCCGCAGGATGTACAGCCGTCCTGAAGCCTTCACCATACGTGCCTAATGTCGCAAAAGTGATCGAGGATATGATATCCGAAACCTTTGAAGAAAGATATATCGCTGTAGTTCAAGGAAATAGAGACACCAACACATATCTTCTCGAGAAAAGATGGGATATGATTTTCTTCACAGGAAGCCCGGCTCTGGCAAAGAAAGTTATGTCAGCAGCGACGAAGTATCTCACTCCGGTCGTGCTTGAACTGGGAGGAAAAAGTCCTTGCATCATAGATAAAAGTGCAGATATCCCGATAGCAGCAAGACGAATTGCCTGGGGCAAGACCCTGAACAGCGGACAGACCTGCATTGCCCCTGACTATATACTGATACACAAAGATGTTAAAGAGGAATTCTTAAATGCTTTTGCCAAAGAAATCCGCAATCTTCACGGAGACGACATAAAGGCCGACAGACACTATGTCAGAATGGTCAACCGGAGAGCATTCGACAGGGTTGTAGGGTATTTCAACGACGGGGACATCATATATGGCGGGGGTAACGACCCTGATTCACTTTTTATAGAACCGACACTCATTGAAAATGTCGCTCTTGATTCACCGCTTATGACAGAAGAAATATTCGGTCCAGTCTTTCCGATCATCACTTTAGATGATACAGACAAGCCATTCACTGTCAAAGCAATGGAACTCATCAACGAGCGCGAGAAGCCTCTTGCATTCTATTATTTCGGGAAAGAATCGGATGGATGGGAACTGATCCGCAGGACTTCATCCGGAGGCGGATGCATCAATGATGTAATTATGCACATAGCCAATGAAAATGTTCCGTTCGGAGGTGTCGGCAATTCCGGTATGGGAAGATATCACGACAAAGATAGTTTTGAAGCATTCACCCACAGACGATCGATAATCGCCACAGGAACCTGGATTGATCTCCCATTCAGATATATGCCATACAGATTATTCTCACTCATAAAGAAAATATTGTAAATTATTTGTATATTGCTGGAAATTTTAAAATGTGTCTTTAATCTTTTTGCAAATGAAACGATTCTTTGTATTCGCTCTGGCATTGATATGCTGCCATTATGCATCGGCTCAGATGATGCCGGATTCTACTGTACAGATCGTAGCATATTGGGAAATAGGCGATAAATATGCCTATAACTGCGAAAGAAGTTCGAAAGAAATAAATGCGCAAGGCGACACTGTTTCCGTAGAATATTCTTCCGAAATTATGGAGTTCGAAGTAGTTGGAAAAACCGAAACTTCGTATCAGGTCAAATTGACATACTATGATGAAGAATCAAGCAATCCCCAAAATCAACTGATCCAGAAAATTATGAGTGATTGCGGAGCGAATCTTCCGGTATTGTTCAGTACCGATCAGCACGGAAGTTTGATTTCGTTTGACAATATTCCGCAACTTGCTGAAAGTTTCAAAAAGGGAATAGGGCCTCTGGCACAAGCACTTACAGAGCAGATGGATCCAGAAGACCTGAAAGGGATCGATATGCAGGGATTTACAGAACAATTGCTGGCAATGATTGCCGATCCTGCCGTCATTCAGACGAGCATTCTCGATGACATAGGCCGCGTCTTCCTGTTCCACGGAGCGAGAATGGAACTCGACCACACATACAGTTTCGATGAACCTTTGAATTTTATGCTACCCGGAATGGAGCAGTTGTCTGCAAAGACGAATTTCTGGGCTGAAAAGGATCTCACCGACACATACAGTACCGTATGCCGTACATATACCCTGGCCGATATAGGCAATGAGACCGTAACTTCTGCCATAGGCTCCATCACCGGTCTGGCAGCAGAACACACCGAAATACCCGACAGTCTCAAGAATGAGTTCAACAAAGAAATGAACGATGCTATGTCAGGAATGAATATGCATATCAAATGGGAACAATACACAACCTCTGAAATACATCTGGATACTGGCTGGCCGTTGAATTTCTATCACGATAAGTATATCAAAGTGGTCATTCCGGGAAGCGGTTCGCAGGAAAAGATCGAGAGCAGATATATGGAAATCATCCTCCCGGAATCTGAAGAGTAATAAAAAGTTTGACATCAAACTTTTACGAAGCAGTATCAGTACGATGCTGCTTTTTTTTGCATTACATTAGCCCCCGGAAAAAAAGCAGAAAATGGAAAAGACAGTATCATCAGAAAAGGCAGCATTGACTCTCTTGCTGCTTGAAAGCATCTCCGCCGGAAGATATCGTGTTATCAAGGAACATTGGACAAAGCGCTGGTCAAAGGCCTCTCAAGAGCACATCAGCAAACAGATAACAGCAATCAGAGAGGAATTGTATGAAACACTGACCGGAAAGGAATTCATAGAAAGCATTCCTATGATAGAAGAGATTACGGCTCTGGATGAGAGCAGATTCAGGAAATCCATAATGATACTTCTGATATCAGGATTCAATTGTGCTGTCATCGCTGATATATTATGCGTCAATACGACATTCATCAAAGTTACAAGCAGGAGTTTAATCACAGAATATCCGGAGATTTTCAAATAAATAACGTATTTTTGCCGCTGTTTCAGAGAAAAATCATAAAGCAAACAAAATGGACTTAAAAGGCAAAAAGGTAATTCTGGCAAGCGGCTCTCCTAGAAGAAAAGAGTTGCTGGAAGGCTTGAACATTGATTTTGAAATAGATACACATAATAATTTCGAAGAAGTATATAGTGAGGAAACACCGCACGAATCCATACCGGCCGTATTATCCGAGGGTAAGTCTTACGGTTTTCACAGGCCATTGGAAAAGGACGAGATTCTCATAACATCCGACACTCTTGTACTATGTGGAGATCTGGTTATGGGCAAACCTCATTCAAGAGATGAGGCTGCTCAGATGCTGAGAGATCTTTCCGGACGCGAACACAAAGTGATCACCTCTGTCACAGTACGAGATTCATTAAGACACGAGACTGTAAGCGACACCGCCATCGTTTATTTCAAGGAATTGTCTGACAATGAAATAGACTATTACATAGACACATTCAAGCCATTTGACAAGGCTGGGGCATACGGGATCCAGGAATGGATTGGCTACATTGGTATCGGTAAGATCGAAGGATCATATTTCACAATAATGGGACTCCCCGTACATCTTGTCTATCAGGAACTTCTTAAATTCATCGGCTAAAATGAAGATTGATTTTCACAGCCACGTTCTTCCTGGCATAGATGACGGCGCCAGGACGCTTGAAGAGTCAGTTGAACTTGTAACTGAAATGGCAGGTTGGGGATTTGACAGGATAACCTGTACCCCACATATAACAAGAAAATTCAGAAACACTACAGAAATCATCAAGGAAAAGTTTGACATTCTATGCAACGCACTATCAGACAAGGGTTTGGAAATTGACTTAAGAATGTCTGCCGAATACAGGCTCAACCCTGAGACCTGGCCGGATATTCTGGAGAAAGGCCTTCTGATGCCTATTGAAGACAAATATATCCTGATGGAATTCCCTATCAATGATCCTTCGGAAATGGGCTACCTCAAACCAATGGAGGAGTTCGAGAAAGTGATATCTATGGGGCTGACTCCAATACTTCCCCACCCTGAAAGATATTTTCATCTTTCACACGATATGCTTTTGAGATATGTCGATGCCGGAGTGAAGATACAGTCAAACTACGGCTCACTTGCCGGTATATACGGAGAAGCAGTCAGGGAAAGAGCCAGAATGTACATTGATGAGGGTATAGTCTCCTTTCTAGCGACAGATATGCACAATATGCTCTATATCAATGCCATCAGTGCCTGGCTGCAAGAAGGCAACAGACTCTGGGAAATGTGATTCACTGTTGACAGGCATAAAAAAAATGAGACTTCACCGCTCACGCGGGGATGCCTCATACTAACCACATAATTAATAACACTAAAACTAATAACCAATAAGTTGTGAGAGTTTCAGAAGAACTCTCTGATCAACTCGATTGCAAAGGTACTGCTTTTTTTGTCATTAGCAATAAATGTACCTGTCAAGTCTGACGAATGGTAAAAATACCACCACAAACACAATTTTTGAAAACTATCAAAATTTAAGAAGTCTATACCATACATTTACAAAATACACATTTACACATCATAAAATTTACAAATAGTAAAATTGTAGCAGGTTTTTGTTACAAACTTCAACAAAAACAAAATCCCGACGAATGACATCAATCAGAATATTGACTCTTCAGTGTATGTAGTCAACAGTTCCAATGCCTTCATTCCCATCACAGAATTACCCTTGGAATTTAGCCTTGGGCTCCATACGGAAACTGAATACTTCATAGGATAGATTGCAACGATTCCTCCCCCGACTCCACTTTTTCCTGGCAAGCCGACAAGGTATGAGAATTCACCAGCCTCATCATAGAATCCACAAGTCTGCATCACAGCATTAAGACGTTTGACCTGAGAAGAAGTAAGGCGGTAACCCGAATAATTGAAGTCTTTATGACAGGTGAACGCCCTGAAAGCCAATGCCAGTTCTCTGCAACTCATCTCCACAGAACACATTTTGAAGTAGAACATCAGCACATCCTCAATATCATTGTCAATCGTACCGTGATATTTCAAAAGATTGGCAATAGCGGCATTGAGATATCCCTTCTCTCTCTCAGAATATGCCACTTCCATATTATAGCAGATGGAATCATCCTTGCAAAGAGTTCTTACAAAACCTAGAAATTCGTTCTCCGGATCATCAAGTTCAGTCATCAGAATATCAGCGACTACGATAGCCCCGGCATTAATGAAAGGGTTTCTCGGAATACCCTTTTCTATCTCCAACTGTACAAGGGAATTGAATGCGGTACCAGACGGTTCCCTGCCTACCTTTTTCCAGATCTCCTCCCCAAGAAGAGACAACCCCATAGCCATAGCAAAAACCTTTGCTATACTTTGTATAGAGAAGCGGGTGTCAGCCTGTCCGTATGTATATGTACATCCCTCCACCGTTCTGAGGCATATTCCGAATTGATCAGGATCGATCTTAGCCAAAGCAGGAATATAATCCGCCTGCTTTCCTTCTTTTGCGAAAGGAAGTATCTCCTGATATATATCTTCCAGAATCTTCTGATAGTCCATAACAATTATATTTTCGACACGAATATATGAAAAGTGTTTCAATTTTCAATATTTGAATATAATAAGAAACTCTGGGTTTAAAATGGAATTCCAGACGTCAGCACATCAAGCATCCACATCGCACAACTTGATCCGTGATCCATCTGAAGACCTTTCACCAATGTAACCTTCTCCTCACCGAAAGCCTCGTATACGGCCAGCGCATTGTCACAAGGGACAACTTTATCCACTTCGCTGTAATACAACCTTATGGGGTGCTGCGGAGCCCATCCCTGGGTGAGATCATTCATTTCCAGACATTTATACAATGCCGTGCAGACTTCCGAGTCCTTATCCAGCAGAACAGGGCTGAGGATATCTTCAAGAAGAAGTTCATCCGCACCAAGCCCCGGAGTCCCGGAAGGATTGCGAAGGAAATCCACAAGCATTCCGTTTAATCGCGAAGTGGAATATTCCTTACTCTTCAACGCAGCATCAATCTCGCTTTTTCTAGTGATATATTTGTCTGAGAAAAGGTCTGAATCATCATACTTGCCAAGAATCTCAGGATAAGAATCCTGCATTGCATATAACGTGAGAGGAAAGAGCACCGGATGATCTGTCCGACCTGCTTCCATATATCGGTCAACAGTCAGCGAAGGATCGTATGGGCCTACAGCACAATATGAACCGGCAAATCTCCATTTTGATGACAGTTGCTCATCAGTATCCATCATCTTATGCACAGCAAGGGCATTACCTCCTCCTTGCGATGCCCCTAGGACATACAACTTCCAACCCTTGTCCATACCCGCGGAGGACAATTCATCAAATAGTGCAGCACCTGCAGAAAGGGCATCGATAGAGTTGAGAGCACATAGTCCGTGATTCATATATGGATGGATCATATCCGAAGAAACGCCATAGCCGATATAATCTGGCATTATCACCAGAGCATTACCATTTATAAAGGCCTCAAAAGGATAGCCCTCACTGGGACATTCCTCGTTTGAGGTGATTGTAAAATGTTCCACCAGAGAGATCTTGTCAGGAGCAATATCTTTCCACTCTTCACCATCAATACCTCCTGTCCATAATGCCATTGCAGATAGTGTTACAGGGTTGCCGTACTGATCTTCACTCTGATAGGAATATGTAATCCGGCGAAAGCCCAACTTACTATCTTTCAATCCATTATCATCCTTAAGGCCATCAAAATATGATGAAACGGCAGCAGTTATAAGAGTCTTATATATATCAGGCAGGCCTGAAGTGATCGAGGATCCGTTCATCATATTGCTGACGAACTCCTCAAAGTCGTATGTCTGGTCAGAAATAATCTCATATTCTGCTGCCTCATCAGCAGGTATGTCATCAAATATATCGACAGGCGTACAGGAAGCAAAAATGAACAGAGCAAGCAGCAGGCCTGTAAAATGTCTTATCTTCATATAAACAATATTTTTTCATTGCAAATATAATCATATCTTTACAAAACATTAAATGACATTGTCTATGGCCGAAAATCTAATGATTTCAGAAGGAGGTAAAGAAGAAAAATATGCGCTTCTTCTCAAACAGATTGAAAATATAATCAAAGACGAAGATGATATGATTGCCAATATGGCTAATATTGCTGCAATGATCCAGGAGACTTTCGGATTCTGGTGGACAGGATTCTATCGAGTCATCGGAGAAGAACTGGTACTTGGCCCATTCCAAGGCCCGCTCGCCTGCTCCAGAATAGGATACGGGAAAGGCGTCTGCGGTACGGCCTGGAAAAACAAAGAAACGGTTATCGTCGAGGATGTCAGTCTCTTTCCAGGGCACATAGCCTGCAGCAGTGCATCCAAAAGCGAGATTGTCGTCCCTGTATTCAGCAAAAGCCATCCTGACAGCATCATCGCCGTACTTGATATTGACAGTGAATTACTTTCTGCTTTTGACGATTCAGACAGAATATGGCTTGAAAAGATTGCAAGGCTTCTGGAATATTGAACAACTATTCCAAGAGTTTTCATATATTTGCAATGTCTAAATAATTCTACAATGAAACATTACTATGAAACTCCGGCATTGGAGATTCTGATGCTGGAAATGGAACAATGTATCCTGAGTGAAAGCAATTCACCGGCCTTCGAGCCTGGAACCGATCTTGATGAACTATTAGATTAAGGCGAAATGAAAACATTGACAATCAAACCGGCCATTCTCGTTTTATTATGCATATCATTTGCAATAAGTGGCTGTATAGAAGAGAAATACAGACCTGAGACAACGGAAGAAATAACCCTTCGAATAACAGCCAATCTTTCAGGAGATGATTCTGAAACACGTTTAGGCTATTACGAGGATGGAAAAGCCATCAAAACCTTTTGGGAAGAAGGAGACATTCTGACAGCCACTCCTTCACCAAGCAGTGATAAGAATGCCTATACGTTCACGTTATCAGATGGAGCAGGCACAGCAACAGGAGTATTCGAATGCAAGACTTCCCCCAACGGATACCTTCCACATAATTACTATTCAAATGCCTGGACCATATATTATCCCGGCAATCTGATAAAGGATGAGGCGGACTATCTGGCACTTTCCTATAACGGACAGGTTCAGACAGGAGACAACAGTCTGGAACATCTGGAAAAATATCACTCGATAAGACTCGTATGTACCGATATCGATACCTCTACAGGCTTCTACAATACTTTCATAGACTTCTCCGGCGAACAAGCAAATGAGTCTTCCTGTCTGAAATTATGCCTTTCTGGCTTGCCACAGATGACTCCTGCTGAACTCTCAATAGAATATTCGGCACCAAGTGGTAAAAATTCATATTGTTTCCATACATATAATTATCTGACAACCTGGTGGTCTGGGGCAGGTAATCCGAATTCAGAAACTTCGAACAAGATGACCCTTAAACTCGAAGGCTTCTCCCCTTGTACCTCGCTCACAGCATATATGATGCTCTCCAACTATCCTGTAGATCTCCACGCAGGAGGAACTCTGAGAATATCAGTCAAAAGCGATGAAGGTAAAAAATATATCTGCGAAAAGACTCTCCGTTCAGATGCGACTCTAGAGGGTGGTAAACTTCATAAGATAAGCGGAGCCGGATGGAAGGAAACTGAAATCGGAACCATCGACGGTTTCGACAATCCGGAAGAAGGCATAGTTGTACTTCAGGAGGCCACTGAAGGCCAGGGTACGGACATCGTCATAATGGGAGACGGATTCTCAAAGAGCCACTTCGAGAACGGTAATTACGAAAAAATAATGAAGAAGGCATATAACGACTTCTTCAGTATCGAGCCATACGCATCATTGAAGGAGTATTTCAATGTATATTATATCAATGCCGTATCCGAAGAAGACCACGATGCAGTACCGACGGGCCTCAACGGAGCGCAGCAGGGGGACGCAAAAACCGTTTTCAATACAGAGTTCAAGGAAGGAAGCACCAATATCACGGGCAACAACAATGCGGTAGTCGCTTATGCAGAACAGGCTATCAGGGTCAAGGGAGGCAAAGGAGGTACTGAATGCTCCGCTAACGACGTAAGTTCCAGGGCAAACAAGGCTCTGATGATCGTTATGGTCAATGTGGAATGCCACGCCGGCACCTGCGCTATGGTGTGGACAACCGGAAACGATTATGGTGATGCTTATTCCATTGCATATACAGCCCTTCATACAGACGAAGAAGGAAGAAGATGGACAATGCTTCACGAGGCCGGCGGACACGGATTCGGAAAACTTAGTGATGAATACGAGCAATACCAGTTCACACAGTTCAGCACCGGGGTTTGGAATACATTGGATACACAGCACTCTTATGGCATCTTCCGCAACGTGAGCAAACATTGGGGACAAGAGGAAAGGAATGCCGGCTGGAGTTTTGGAGCAACGTCCTTTGAGGATACTGACGAAAGCAATGTCTATTGGACTGAGTTATTGACTGGAGGCTACGGGTATAAAGAAACTGAAGGTCTTGGAATATACGTAGGAGGAAACACCTACAACCTGTTCTTCTGCAGGCCGACGAGCAACAGTATTATGCGACACGAGCACAGTGATGACGGACATTACTTCAATGCCGTTTCGCGATGGGCTATATGGTACAGGCTGATGAAATTGACCGGATCGACAACAGCGACAAGATTCAAGGATTCACTCAATGAATTCATTGAGTTCGATGGCGGAATCAACATTGATATCCCGACTACCAGAAGCACATACGTAGATGAGTTCACTCCATCTGCTCCACCTGTACTGATTCAAGGAGAGTGGATAGACGGGAAACTGGTATTGAAGCAATAGAGACTTGCTTATGCATATTAACGCCGGGCATTTTTGAGTCCGGCGTTATTCATTTAAGTGTCTTGTATGATAGGATATGGATGGAAATTGCAGCGGCAAGCAATATGAAAAAAACACGCAGAACCCAATGCTCTGCAACAAATATTGCGCAACCGAGCAATGTTATCCAAACCAAAGACACAGACAAGATCTTGATTTTCAATGGGATGGCCTTATATTCCATAAAATTGCGGATATACGGACCAAGTTTCGGATGATTCAGCAACCATTCATACAGACCGCGGTTACTTTTAAGAAACAAGGCGGCAGCAAGAAGGAGAAGTGGAGTGGTGGGAAGAACCGGAAGAAATATTCCGACTATCCCCAAGCCTAAAGATATCAGTCCTAATAAAGTCAATACAATTTTCATAGCCATAAAGACGGCAAAAATAAGATTATATTCTATCTTTGCAAAAGAAATCTGCAGATGGAAAGCATCTTCTATATATTCCTCCTTACTACAGGAGCCAGTTTCGTCCAGCGTACCACAGGATTCGGATTCGGCATATTCATAATGACTATGCTTCCCATTTTAATGCCATCATACGGCGAAGCAACCGCACTGTCCGGGCTCCTCGCACTGACGACGTCTGCAATTATCAGTTTCAGGATGAAGGAGTATATTACGTGGAAACGTCTATTGCCGATACTGCTGACATTCATCATAATATCATCAGGAGCGATCTGCCTGCTGGCACGGATTCAGGATCAGACGCTCAGGAAGGTTCTCGGCATCGTACTGATAATCACATCATTATACTTCACATTTTTCAGCAGGAAGATAAAATTGAAAACCACCCTCCCCTATCAGATCGGAGCAGGAACCATCAGTGGCATAATGGGAGGATTCTTCGGGATGCAAGGTCCTCCGGCTGTTCTGTATTTCATATCATCCGAGCCGGATAAGAACCACTATATGGCAATGGCGCAGACTTACTTTCTCATAGGTAACTCGATGATGACCATAGTCAGAGCCTCGAACGGCTTCCTCACACCAGCCGTAGGACGATGCTATCTGCTCTGTCTGGCAGCAGTAGGAATAGGTACCATACTCGGTTCCTGGACATTCAGACACATACCGGCAAAAATATTCCCCTACATAGTATATACCTACATAGGGGTAAGTGGTCTTATAATATTCCTTACATCCTGATCAGAGACTGCTGCCACCGATAAAACTGCGGAGCAATGATGTGGATGGCACATCCTTGTCTGAAACAGGAGTGAAATAACTGAGGAACTTCTTCAGTCGATGCACCTCGCTGTATTCCGGACAATTTTTAGGTACTGTCATCAGAATCTGTTCTGCGTGAGCACGGATAACGGCAAATTCAACAAGATAGGCAGAGTTGAACAATACATCCGCATTTTCCTGATATGGATAAATCCATTGCACCTCCGAGCGACGTACATTAGGCCAATGCATTATGGATTCACGAGCTGTGAATGCACCTTTATTGAAGTCGCGCACTATGCGTCTGAGCAGTCGGTTGTCACTGGTCGGGATGCAATTATGGTCATCCAAGGAAATGCTGGTGATAGTGTTGATGAATATTCTGTATTTAGAAGACTCGGCCACCTGATCGGTCAGGCGAGGATTAAGAGCGTGGATTCCTTCAATCAGAAGAATCGTTCCCGGCTCCAATTTCAACTTCTTGCCATTGAACTCGCGAAGCCCTGTAACAAAGTTATACTCAGGCACATCCACAGTCTCACCTGCCAGGAGTTTCAGTACGTCGCTCTGAAGATATCGATGATCTACGGTCTCGAAATTATCGAAGTCAAACTCGCCGTTCGGTAATCTCGGAGTGTCAAGACGATTTACGAAATAATCATCTGTAGAGAACGAAATCGGACGGATACCGCAGGCTTTCAACTGTATGCTGAGACGTTTGCAGAAAGTGGATTTACCACTTGAACTTGGCCCGGTTATAAGCACCAGACGGACAGGATTTTCTGGATCATTGACTCTACGCTCTATCTCTTCCGCTATCTGCACAATCTTTTTTTCCTGAAGAGCCTCCGCTATTTTAATGAGATCGCTAGCCTCCCCTCTCTGACAAGCCAGATTGACATCACCGACATTCTCCAATCCCATTATCCTGTTCCATTTAAGATTCTCCGAGAACACATCAAAGGTCTTAGGTTGTTCTGTAAAGGGAGCCAGTTCCTCCGGCTTATGTCTGTCAGGAATCCGCAGAAGAAGTCCGTCACGATACATCTCAAGACTCCAGACCTTAAGAGGACCTGTGCTGGAAAGAAGAGCCTCATAATAATAATCTGGTGTGTTATCCAGTGTGTAATAATTCACATACACATCACCGGAAGTCTCCAGCAATTTCACCTTATCATCGTATCCAAGATTCCTGAAGATCTCAATCGCCTCATCTACAAGCACTTCGTGACGACGGAACGGAATATCGGCCTGTACTATCCCGGCCATTCTTTCTTTGATTACCGCCAGATCAGACTCTGAGAGTTCTGTGCCGTCACCCTTGTCGATGGAACAGAAATATCCCTTGGAAATAGGCCTTCTGAGTACAACACGGCATTGTGGGAACACATCCCTTGCAGCCTTGCATAAAAGAAAACACAGGGAATTGCTATAAACACTTCTGCCAAGATATGAGGTATAATCAAGAAATTCCACCTGCCTGCTGTTGAATGCACGATATTTCAAGCCCTGGCTTACATTATTGACCTTTGCACACAAAATCGGATAAGGCTTTTCAAAATCAAATGCAGGAAGCATATCCATCAGTGTCGTTCCCTCGGGAAACATCATACTGCTCTGAGTATTCACACAAAAAATCTTCACCATCGGAAATCAGTTTTGGTTCCAGATGGTGAAGATACTTCTTTTTTTCGGAATTTCTACTCTATTCCTTCACCTTAATATCAAGTTTTACAGGCTTGATCATATTTTCAGGAGAGAGAATGGTATCGAGATCCTCCTTTGAAAGAATGTCGTGCTCAAGAACAAGATCATATATGCTCTTGCCTGTCGCCATCGCTTCCTTGGCGATTCTTGTCGAATATTTGTATCCGATGACAGGATTCAATGCTGTCACAACTCCGAAACTCGAATGGATATATTTGTCACACTGTTCTACATTGGCAATGATTCCATCCACACAATTCACACGAAGAGTATCGAAACCATTCATCATAATCGATGCAGACTCAAAGCAGCACTGCGCCATTACAGGCTCCATAGCATTAAGTTCCATCTGAGCAGCCTCGGAAGACATTGCCACGCAGAGATCGTTTCCGATGACCTTGTAGCAGATCTGGTTCATAACCTCAGGAATGACAGGATTGACCTTGCCAGGCATAATGGAAGAACCAGGCTGACGTGCAGGAAGATCGAATTCGTGGAAACCGCAACGAGGGCCGGAAGACAGCAGACGAAGGTCGTTACAGATCTTGTTCATCTTTGTTGCAATACGACGCAGGGCGGATGAATAGCCTACCATACACGATGTATCGGAAGTCGCTGCAACCAAGTCTTCAGCAAGTTTCATATCCCATCCTGTGATCTCACGGAGTGCTGCAATACACTTCTCGGAATATCCTGGCTCTGAACAGATTCCCGTTCCGATTGCGGTAGCACCCATATTGACTGTCAGGAACTCCTCAGCCGCGAAATTGATATTACGGATCTCATCACGGAGAATTGACGCGAATGCTCCGAATGTCTGACCGAGAGTCATCGGCACTGCATCTTCAAGTTGTGTACGTCCCATCTTGAGGATATTCTTGAACTCCTCAGCCTTGACCTCGAACGACTTTATCAATTGCTCATAATGCTTCATAAACTCAAGATGTGTAGCATACAGGCCAAGATGGATGGCAGTAGGATATGCATCGTTAGTCGATTGCGAGCAGTTCACGTGGTCGTTTGGAGAGCAATGCTTGTATTTTCCAAGAGGATAGCCCATAATCTGCAAAGCCCTGTTTGCGATCACTTCATTTGCGTTCATATTGGTAGTGGTACCTGCTCCTCCCTGGATCATATCCACTGGGAAATTCTCGTGATGTTGGCCTGCAAGAATCTCACGGCAAGCCTGTGAAATTGCTGCATACTGCTCATCTGTAAGAAGACCAAGTTGATGGTTTGCCTCAGCCGCAGCAAGTTTTGTCATCGCCAGGCCATTGATGAACAAAGGATAATCATTCAGATGAAAGGAACTTATCGGGAAGTTCTCGATACCTCTCAATGTCTGCACGCCATAGAGCACATCAGACGGAATCTCAAGCGATCCTATCAAATCGCTCTCAACACGAATGTTTTTCAAACAATCTTCCATAAATATTTATGATTTGATTTACAATTTATCATCATATTATCAGACAAAGTTAATGAATCATTATTTAAAAACAACTGGAATCAATAATAATACTTTACTTATTACGACAAATTTTGCGTAAGTTTGCATATATAATACGATAATGATGGAATATATAAGATTGAATAACGGCGTAGAAATGCCGGCACTTGGTTACGGAGTCTTCAAAGTTGACCCGAAAGAATGTGAAAGATGCGTTACAGATGCTATAAGCACTGGATACAGACTTATTGACACGGCACAGTTCTATGCAAACGAAGAAGCCGTGGGCAAAGCCATATCAAACAGCGGAATACCAAGGGAGGAATTCTTCCTGGTGACAAAGATATGGCTCACGAATTCAGGTGAAGCAAAGGCTGCTGAATCGTTTGAAGAAAGTCTAAGCAGGCTTCAGACAGATTATGTCGATCTTCTTCTTGTGCACCAGCCTTTCGGAGACTACTACGGTACGTACAGGACTATGGAAAAGGCTCTTGCAGAAGGACGCACAAGAGCCATCGGAGTAAGTAACTTCTATGCAGACCGATTCTACGACCTTGTATGCCACAATATGATCGTACCAGCAATCGATCAATTGGAGACAAACGTCTTCAGCCAGCAGACGGCTATGCGTTCCCTTCTGGCTCAGACCGACACCAAGATAATGGCCTGGGGACCTATGGCACAAGGCAAGGATGGATTCTTCGGACACGAGATTCTTGGAAAGATAGGAGAAAAATATGGAAAGACCTCCACTCAGGTCGGTCTCAGATTCCTTGTACAGCAGGGCATTCCGGCAATACCGAAGACCACCAGGATTGAAAGAATGAGGGAAAACTTCGACATTTTTGATTTCCGCCTTGATGAAAGCGATATGGCAGCATTGCAGTCTCTCAATCTGCACGACTCAGGCACCAGAGACTACACTGATCTCGGATATGCCAGCAGAATCATTGCACAGACTTTCTAAATTTCAACATATTATGAAGAACATCTCTATTTTTGCCGTTGCTACCGTTGCAATCATCATTTCAGGCTGCGCCCAGCCACAATCGCATAGATTCGAAGGTTCTGTAATATCAGAAAACGACAGCACAGCCATCTATCTCGCTGAAGGATGCATTCAGGTCACAAAAGAGTCTGATATGGAATGGATTACACGGTACGCCGATCAGATCAAGGCTCTTGAAGAGAAGGCTGCAGCAGACTCGGTTTCAGAGGTCGATGTCGTCTTTTTCGGAAGTTCGTCAATAAGGTTATGGAAAGGTCTGGAAGAGATGATGAGTCCTCTGAGAGTTGTCAACAGAGGCTACGGCGGTGCAACCGTCAGGGATATACACTATAATTACAGAAGCATAATGGCCCATTACCGTCCGAAGGCTTTTGTAGTGTTCTGCGACAATGACATTGCCGGAAACGCCAACGACCTGACTACCGGTGAAGTACTTGATCATTACAGGCTGCTTTTCCAGCGTCTGGAACAGGATTTTCCCGGCACTCCGGTTTTCTTCCTGTCCTGGAAGTATTCCGACCTCCGCGCCGGATTAAGGGACAAGCAACGTATTGTCAATCACCTCATTGCCGAATATGCATCGCTTTCGCCTCAGGTGACATTCGTGGACGTGAACTCCCTGCTGCTTGACGAAAACGGAGATGTAAATCCGGCATTGTTTGAAAGTGACAATCTCCATATCAACAGGGAAGGTTATCTGCTATGGACATCAGTCCTGAAGCCGCAACTTCTCGAAATATGTTCAGAGAATGAGATATAAGGAAATAGAATGCTGCGATGCATTGAAGAAGGTTCTCGAAGCCGGCGGCATACTCAGACATTATGCATTTCAGGGTATAGACTTCCATCCTTATATGGAATATGCCTTGAAATGCAGATATTCAGACTGCATATTCTTAGGGGGCTCCGGCGTGGAAGACCTGAAGCCTCTGATGGATGAGAAATGCCTGGTCTATCCCCCTTTCAATGATCTTCCATTCAGAGTATTCAGAAGCGGACTGTACAATGCTCGGACCTTATACTCAGGCTACCGCCTCGGATATCCTGAATCCTATAAAGAATGCTTTGATCACAGAGTCTACGAACATTATCTTAAGGCCGGGAAGCAGACCGGAGACATCAAGGAGACTCTGGCCAGGATTCTGCACGATCATTCTATGAACGACGGCATCGACGATTTCCTCCGGTCGTTTGACGAGAGGAGCATTGTCGGAATTATGGGCGGACACGGGTTGTCACGATGTGATGAGAACTATCGCAAGGTTGTGCTTATAAGCAAGAAACTCACTGAAGACGGCTGTCTTATGGTCAGCGGAGGCGGCCCAGGTGCTATGGAAGCCACACATTTAGGATCCTGGCTTGCAGGTAGATCCGAAGCCGATGTTGAAGAAGCGCTTCAGATGCTCTGTGCTGCACCAGGCTATAAAGATGAACTTTGGCTGGACACGGCATTCCGCGTAATGGAACGCTTCCCTTCCCCAAGATATGTAAGCCTTGGGGTGCCTACCTGGCTGTACGGACACGAACCGGCTACGCCATTCGCGACACACATCGCAAAGTATTTTGACAACAGTACACGAGAAGACACCATACTTACAATAGCAAAAGGAGGGGTTATATATTCTCCGGGAAGTGCAGGAACAATGCAGGAAATCTTCCAGGATGCCGTACAGAACCACTACCTCAGTTTCGGATACTCCAGTCCGATGGTCTTTCTCGGAAAGGAGTTCTGGACAGAAGAAATGCCTGTCTATCGACTGATGCAATATCTGATAGACAAGGGCAAATATAACAATCTGCTCCTGTCAATAAGCGACTCAGTCGAAGATATCGTAAAGATTATTGAGGAATTCAGGGGGTGATGATGCCGTGACGGCCTGTCTCACCTCACATCAAGAAGCGTGATATCGAAAATCAGCGTAGAGAAAGCCTTTATCGCTCCGGCAGGACGCGAGCCATACCCAAGATTATATGGTATGACCACTTCCCAACGCGAGCCTACAGGCATCTCCCTCATAGCCGTAATCCATCCGGTTATCAGTTCATTGAGACGGAATGTAGCCGGTCTCCCCTTCTGGGTCTGGTCAAATACCTTTCCGTTGATGAGTTTGCCGGTATAATAAACCGTCACAAAACTTTTAGGAGAAGGCTTAGGCCCCTTCCCTTTTGTGATCTCGCGGTACATCACACCATTGAACATTATCTTCACACCCGGCCTCTGGGCGTATTCCTGAAGGAACTCCTGGTTCCTCAACTTATATGCATTATCAACAGGTGGCATAGGGCTAATGGCAATCGTGGTGAGCACAGACCTCACCGTTATCCTTAACATTACCTTCCAGATATGCCTTCACCAAGTCTTCTACATCACCGGAGCATCCTCTGATGACCTCAATCCTCTGGCCCTCAAGCACATTCTTCGCGCCCTGACCCATATTATCGGCCAGCATCACGGTCACTCCCATCTGACGCAGTACAGGAGCAATTCCGCTCTTGCATCCGCATCCCTCCGGAGAAGCCATCTTCGAAACACCTTCCACACGTCCATCTATGACATTGAATATCGTATAATAAGCGCAATGGCCGAAATGATCGTCCACGCGTCCCTCTCTGGTCGGTACCGCTATCTTCATAATCACAAAATTTTCCTCAAAGTTAGCCCATAAAGCAGAATATTGCAAATCAGTTTGTGGCACAAGCATTGCTCTGACACGGTAAGGACTTAATTACGGATAGGTTATGAAAAAGTACAAATGCGCAAAATGCGGCTGGATCTATGACCCCGCCCTCGGAGATCCCAAAGGAGGTATCAAGCCCGGAACTCCATTCGAAAAACTCCCCTCAAACTGGAAATGCCCAGTCTGCGGCCAGCCGAAGAGTATGTTTTTCCTGATTGAAGAATAGTACAGACACGACAAAAAGCATTATATTTGTCCCATTATCAGACAGGCTATGTTATATATATAGAAAAACTCTACATTGATGATAGTCCGGAAAGAGAGGGACAATACTGGAATGACATTCCTGTAATCAAAGCCCTTACCAAACGTGCCGACATACAATACATCAACAGAAACCTGTTGTAATCAGTTTGTCAAAGATCGAAATTTCTAGCGTAATTCACAATTTTGCAATTCAACAAATTTGATTTATATTTGTAAGTATATCAGGCATACTGATGCTAGCAAGCCACCTCATAGACCAGGTTGTTACCTGCAATCTTCTGAGGTGGTTCTCATTTTATAATTCAATCAAACTAGGTATAATGAAAAACAAACTGTATATTTGCTGTCGGATGGGTTAGGGGCTTCGGCTCGTAACTTTAGTAAACATCCGATACTTACTCTCACGGCAGGGTCTATCATCCCAGAAGTCCGTGAGAGTTTTTTATTGTCTATTGTCACAAGGCAGCACAGATAGGGAGGAGGATAACCTCCTCATTATCGGAGACTTACGCAATCTACGTGCATACCAGGAGGGAGCACGTAGATTATGTAACTGGCTCGGTGGCAAGACGATAGGCTTCACCTATCGGCAAGAGTGACTTAAGTTCCAATGTTCCTGCAACAAGAAGGCATAATAAAATTTTCATTATATTTGAAGATATTATGATAACTACTATGAAAAAATTCATTACTACCATTGTTATTGCCGTGATGAGCAGCACAATGACCGCCAGAGGATATGAGGTTAAAGGACCGCAAGGAGGGTTGGCGATGGAAATCACCCTGCCGGACAAATTCAACAAGGAGACCGACACCTGTCCGATGGTTATACTTATGCACGGTATTTTCTCCAGCAAGGACATTGTGCCCATACCTGCTATTGCCAGAGGGCTCGCTAAGGAAGGCATAGCATCCATAAGTTTCGATTTCGGAGGACATTGGAGCAGCGAGGGAGAAATGCAATATATGACAGTCGGAAAGGAGATTGAAGATGCCCTTGCAATGTGGGACTATGCACGTTCACTTCCATATATAACTCAAATCGGACTGCTCGGACATTCGCAGGGAGGTGTGGTTGCATCTATGACAGCAGGAATCCTGAGTGCAAGAGGAGAATCACCGGCTGGGCTTGTGCTGATTGCACCGGGTTCCGTTATACAGGATGCGTGCAGGAACGGGCACTTCTTTGGTGCCGAATTCAATCCATCCGATCCACCTGAATACGTCAAATGCTTCGGTATAATGAAACTCGGCCGGGAATATATCCTGCAGACCCAGACACTGGACATCTATGGGATATCAAGTGCCTTTTCAGGCCCAGTCAGAATAATACACGGCAGCAATGATAATATAGTACCAGTCTCTTGCAGCGAAAAATACGCAGAGACATACGGAGAGTCATCAGAACTCATCATTGTTGAAGGAGAGAACCATCTGATAAGCAGAAGACTCAGAAAAGTGAGAGACCTGAGTGTCGGTTTCTTTATGGAAGTTTTCTAAATATATCACCTGGTCGGGAATACAGTCAGACGCAATGTAGTCGCACCATAAGGAACAAGATCGATAGCCAGCATATCATCCTGCACCCCAAAGTCAGAAGGGAGGTCCGGGGTATGGCGTCCATCTTCCAGTTCCCAGCCGGTAACAGGCACAACGGGAACACTTATACGGTATGGAGTCGCTTCCAGATCGAATGGATAAATGTCAGATTCTTCATATACTGCTTCCGGAACATCTTCATCGGTAAGAGCAAGGGAATAGTTCCAGGCTCCTGCAGGACGGATGCTCCAACATTTGAAATCAGAATTTTCCGGCACCTTACCGTGCATATTCGCATAGACCTTGTCATCTTCAGACCACTCGGCAGGGATGGCGTAGGAATAAAGGACAGGACCACGCTGAATATATGAACCGACATACTCATCGGAGTGAGGATCCGCACCTTCAGGCCAACCTTTTACCTCCACAGGCATATTCAGTACCAAGGTGAGTACATCACCATCCCTGAAACGACGTTCTATTGTCGAAAAGCCTTTTTCATCAGGAATGACATCGTAGCCACTTCCATTAATCCTGATTTCTGCATAATCACACCACGAAGGAACACGGAATGTAAACGGAAATCTGGCCGACTTATCCATCGAAAAGACAAATCTTATCTCATTGTCAAAAGGATATGCAGTTTCTTCAGTCACAGTGACAAGTTTGCCGTCCGGAAGTCTGTGACACACTTCCGATGGGCCGTACATTGCAGCGACAAGTTCTCCTGCCGACTCCCCATCCAGCCACATCCTGGACACATAGTTCGGCATAAATCTATGTACATTGCCAGCGCAACATTCAGTCTCGTGAGTAGGACGATATGCCATCCAGGTACTACCCTTCTTGAATTCATTATGATCCGAATCTCCCGTTGCAATAAATTGATTGACAGAAGAGAAATATTGGAGAGCCTTGAAATCTTTGGTCACGGCTCCAGGGCCGGCATTGAATACAGCCTTTTCTATCGCATCGGCATACCTTGCCTCACCAGTAGTCATAAGATAATGCCCCAGACTCCAGGTATAGTCGGTGATGTCACAAGTCTCGTGAGAAGCACGAGGATCATTCCCGTCCAGATGTTCGCAACTTGAAGGCACTCCATCCGGGAGAATGTGATAAAAGAGAAGTTTCTCATAAGCCCTCACCGCAGCATCAAGATATTTCTGCTGGCCGGTATAAGCATACAGTAGCATCGGAAGTTTCATTTCCTCACAATATGTGACTCCGTGCATATATGGGCTTTTTTCGCTCATTATCTCAGTCATATTCAGTTCGGTAGCCTCCTCGGCATCCCATTCAGCCACAGCATATTCCAGCAAAGTTTCGTTGCCGGTATGGGCGTATGTCCACAATAAGCCCTCTATGGTGAGGATGTTGCGCCAAGGCATACTCTGTCCCTCGCGAAATACCCCGATCCTCTCTCCTGAATTAATGATATGCATATAATGATTCTCCAATGCATCTACGATCTTCTGATCGGCTGTCACTTCATATTCTGCCTGCATAGCACGGAAAAATACGGCAAACGGCCATCTTCCCCAGAAACCGGTCTGTCCGAGTTCTCCTTCAGAAGAAACATTATCCAATGTATAATCTATTCCATCACGACCGGTACGTACAAGTTCCTCATTTCCAAGAAGATGACCTAAACGCAGAAGACCGTCTGTATAATATGCCGTCTGTTCATATCGCCACCAGTCAGATCCGTAACTGTCGGTATTTCTGTCGAGAGTGCCGGCCCATAGGCAAGTGTTGTACGGATATGAAAGAGCCTCGGGATGGCCTGTCATACCGCTGGCCTGCCTTTCCAGAAACTCAGCAATCCACCCTTTAGGAGTAATCTCCCCAAGTTTACCCTCGGCAAAGCATCCGTATGGGGCAACTTCAGGATTCCTTTCATCTTTTACAGAAGAGCAGGCAGTAAGAATCGAAATCACTGCCAGGACTGATAACAATCTATTCATAACCGGATCTTATATTTCTTGCAAAAATATGAAACTATTTGACAAATACTCCATTTAAACTAATTTTGTATCTGAAATCTATGAAGATACGCAAGGCAACATACGACGACATTCAACGGCTTATGCAGATTTTTGCAGAAGCAAGGATGACTATGCGTCAGAGCGGCAATATACATCAATGGCCTGACACCTATCCTTCCGAAGAAATCGTAAGAAACGATATATCTCAAGGCCATTGCATAATATGCTATGATGAAGATGGTACAATCCAGGGCACATTTGCCTGTATTCCTGGACCGGATCCGACATACGCCAAGATTTACGACGGTGAATGGCCTGACGATGAGCCATATTATGTTATCCACAGAATAGCGGCATCACGCAACACAGACAGAAATGAAAGTATAGCGGATATCTGTTTCAGCAGTACCTTCCTGCTGACAGAAACGATCCGCATAGACACACACAGAGATAATACCATTATGCAGCATATCCTCAACAAGCACGGCTTCAGAAGATGCGGAACAATACTTTTGGCAAACGGAGAGCCACGTGAGGCGTACCATAAAAGGAAAATATAGTATCTTTGCATAAGAATAATTCATTTGAATCTGATAAATATGAGAATTGATATAATCACAGTTGTCCCGGAACTGCTGGAAAGCCCTCTCAGCCATTCCATTGTCGGCCGTGCGATCAAGAAAGGCCTGGTGGAAATACACATCCACAATCTCAGAAAATATGGCAAAGGACCTCGCCAGCAGGTTGATGACTACAGTTACGGAGGGGATGCCGGAATGGTCATTATGCTTGAACCTGTATTCAATATGATACAGGAATTGAAGGCAGAAAGAGAATATGACGAAATAATATATATGTCGCCGGACGGTGAGATACTTGATCAGGGCATAGCCAACGAACTGTCTCTGAAAGAAAACATTATACTCCTCTGCGGACACTATAAAGGCATCGACCACCGTATCAGAGAGCATCTCATAACCAGGGAGATTTCGTGCGGAGACTATGTATTGAGCGGAGGCGAACTTCCTGCGGCAATTCTTGCGGATTCCATTATCAGACTGATTCCCGGAGCATTATCCGATGAAACGTCAGCACTCAGCGATAGTTTTCAGGATGGCCTGCTCTCCCCTCCTGTATATACGAGGCCGGCAGAATTCAACGGTTGGAAAGTCCCGGATGTGCTTTTGAGCGGCAATCCGAAACTTATCAGAGAATGGCAGGATGAGCAAGCACTTGAACGGACAAAACTGCTGCGTCCTAATCTTTTGATAGAATAAAAGTGAAAATTATTTGCAAATATCGATTTATTATCTAAATTTGCATTCGACATAACGATTTAATGTCAATCAGACGTTTCTAACCACTAATAATTAATCATCCCAATAGGGAAATACACTACACTACTAACTAACCAAAAAATCCCGCAGTGATGCGGGATTTTTTACTGAACTTAAAAGTAGGATTATGGAAGAGAACATACAATATTACGAAACTTATGAACAGAATCTTCAGAGGGAGATTCTCAGAATGTGTACAAGTCTCGGCATGCTCGACGGCGAGCTGCTCAGCTCCGAGGATATCGATCAGAAATGGAAGGAATGGGCACCGGAATATATTGCGGAAGCTCTGCCTGAGGTGAACAGCTATCCTGAATTCGCCATAGCATGTGCTGGATATGCTGGAATGGCTGTTGCACAGTGGTGGGATCAGGACTGGGGACGTCATCACAGCGCAAAATACGAGAGCCTTCACGGACCTCGCGGATTCGACGATATGGACGAATTCATCGTTCAGAACATCCTCGCTCTCACTCTTGATTCTGTAGATGCCAAGCAGATAATGAATATTCTCCTCTGCTGCGCACAGAAGGCTTCAACATTCATCCAGCACGAGCACATCGAGCACCAGACTGTAAAAGCGTTCCATATTTTCGCACGCACAGTCAAGGTAATGTTCCGCACAGGAGCTTCCCTTCAGCTTAAGCGCCTGGGATATAAATTCCACAAGGTAGCTCTGGACAGATCCGGCAGCAAGCTTCTGTCATAATTTCTGCAATTGCCAGTTAAATGATATGGTCTCATAACGGTGAAAATCACTTACCGTCATGAGACCATACTATTTATATAGCGTGATCATCGGCCGGAAGTCCTCATGACGATACAGTAAAAATACCGTCATGAGAGATTCAGAATCTCCAGGCAACCTTCAGCATAAGATTCAAAGGCGCCTGCGGATAGATTCCGGACGCGGCGTAGAATGCATCTTCCTCCTGGAAATAAGCCCTCCAGAGCCATGCATCTGCGTAGTACATATTGTTCAGCAGGTTCCGGATATGGAAACTGAATATCAGAGAAGAAGATTTCCTCACCGGCACCTCATACCCGGCCGAAAGATCCGCCACAAAATATGCAGGAATCTCCCTCTCGGAAGATGATGTATTGTCATAATACTGCTTTCCTACATACTTTCCATTCAATGACAGATAAACGGAATTCAATGAATTATCTGCAGATACAAAAGGTCTGAAAGTCACCTCAGCCATACCCACAACCGACGGCGACATAAGGATATCTGTATTCTCAAACTCCACCTGATGCTGTCCCAGATAATTCCAGTCGTTCATATTGTCATACATTTCATAATACGCCGTATAGCCACGTATCTTATTGGTAGACAATGTCATATTACCGCCCACCTGAAGCCATGAAAGAGCTTTCCAGGCGGCCGCCAGCTCCAGTCCTCGACGCCAGCTGCGAGGTACATTCTCCTTTATGGCATATCCCACATCAGTAAGTTTGCCGGTCTCGATGAGCATATCCTTATATTCCATCATATACAGATTCGCAGAGAAAGACAATTTCTCTGTGAAATACTCATATCCGGCTTCGATATCCAGCATCTTCTCCGAACGGATATCCACTCCTCTGCCGGCCACACCGGCTGCCAATGACTTGTTTGCATCCAATATCAGCTCCTTGATGTCACTTCTTCCCGGTTCGCGGTGTCCAAGCGCAGCAGAAGCATAGACACGGGAAGAGGGACTCCATCTATAAGACAATCCTGCACGAGGATTGAAGAACTGCCAATCATCCTTATGATCCAGGAGCACACCGTCATCTTCCGGACCTGACATATTGAGCCATATCCCTCTGTACTGAAGGTCTGCATAAGCAGTAAGTCCCTCACGACAAAGCACTTCTGTACGAACAAAAGCATTAGCTTCCTGCTTCAAGCCGTTATTGAGATACCATTCATGCGCATCATAATCGAATGAATCACCAAGCACATTGTTCCACAGAACCTTTCCGATATGGTCGCCGTCATAACGGGAAAGATTCACTCCAGCCGTAAGATTCAATCTATCTGAAGAATAGCGCAGATCGGAATTAAGCACGAAATAATCATTGGCCAGAGCCTCACGGGTTATGAAGTCACCCACATCATATCCATCAGGAGCCTGCAACAGATATTTTGAGAAAGATTTGCCGGCCTTATAGTTTTCATAATATCCGTCACCACGGGTATAATTGAAGGTAGTGCTCCAGGTCAGGCGGTCGGTGAAAGACCGGGTATAGTTCAGCTGAAGATGATGCTGAGCATAATTATCTGTCTCATTATCATAATAATGAACATTGCCAAACTGATCGTGATACTCTCCGGCAGGATTATACCTGCGATCTTCTTCATATTGTTCCAGACTGATTCCTTCCCAGGTGATTCCGGTATGCTGGTCACCCATCAGATAAGTGAGTCTGAGAGAGTTACGCTCATTCATCCAGCCAAGAACCGCGATTGCAGACTGCACATCCGCGTATGCATTACGGATATAGCCGTCTGTAATTCCACGGGAATAGGCAGCATTGAAATATAGACCGGATCTCATCAGACCTGTACCGGCGGCAAATGTACTGATGAAGGTTCCGTATGAACCTACAGAGATTTCTGCCGTAGAGAAAGGATCCGTTCCCACCGACGCTGTACTCATATTGATGCTTGCTCCGAAGGCACCGGCACCATTGGCGGATGTTCCCAGACCACGCTGGAGCTGGACACTGGAAATCATTGAGGATAATGCGGGTATATTGACCCAGAACACTTCCTGCGATTCGGCGTCATTGAGAGTGATGCCGTTGAGAGTCACATTGATCTGCGAACCTTTAGAACCGCGGACCGTCATCTTGGAATAGCCGAGTCCGGTACCACCCTCATTTACAGAGACAACCGACGGCTGTAGGGACAGATTCATCGGTAGAGAATTCAGAGGGTTGGTACGGCTGAGAGACTCCTTGCCGATCATTGTGAATGTCACAGGCGTATCCTTGCCTGCACGGGATGTTGAGACGACTACACTGTCAAGCCTCTCGACCTTTTCATCGGTCGCTTCTTTCCCCACGGCTGCCGCAGAGAAAGGGATCAGCGAACATAGCGCTGCAAAAAATAAAAAACCTCGCATAATGTTATGCACATTTATGCAAGGGGCAGTAATGAAACCGACATGGTTTCAATATACTTTGAGATTATGCTTCCCTACGCCGGCATTATCCGGATCAGGTCAATGGGTATGATCTCAGCCCCGTCTCCGGAGCACCCCTGCTGTATGTTATCTTTTCTTTTCTACAATCTTCACCTCGTAAAGCTTAGGCCAGTTCTTTCCTGTCAGATAGATCTTACCGTCCTCAGGATTATAGGCGATACCGTTGAGTACATCTGTATCAGGCGTTCTCTGGCTTTTAGGCAAGAGTCCTTTACAGTCGATGACACCTTCGATACGACCATCCTTCGGATTTATTATAACGATTTCGTCTGAAGTATAGACATTGGCCCATATCTTTCCGTCAATATATTCCAATTCATTGAGGAAGCGCACAGGGCGACCTTCGATCGTCACAAGAATCTTCTTCTGCTGCGCAAAATTCTCATCCATAAAGTAAATATTCGCACTTCCGTCCGAGGCGATCAGATGCTTTCCGTCGGTAGTGATGCCCCAGCCTTCGCGAGGATATTTCCAAGTAGATTTATATTTGAGAGTCTCTGCATCGTAGATGAAGGCTGTCTTTGTATCCCAGGTAAGAATATACAGGTTATCCATCCACATCACAGATCCCTCCACAAAATATTTCTTGTCGAAATCCAGTCTTTCCAAAGCTTTTCCGGTCTCGAGATCCACCTTCCTGAAAGTCGACTTCCCGTGAAGTCCTGTACTTTCATAAAGCTGACCATCCTGGAAGAAAAGGCCCTGGGTGTATGACTCGACATCGTGGGGATACTCAGCTACCACCTGAAGGCTATACTCCTTCAAAGGAGCCTCACCACAGGCAATCAACAGAAGCGATAGTATGAATGCTGTCACAATTCCTCTCATCAAACAATGTTTTGGGTCACAAAAGTAAGTAAAAAAACGAACTTGCGAAAATAATCATTACCTTTGCAGGTCAAATCGGAATAATTTATGAACACCTATTATATTATTATGTCCGTTATGGCTGTGAT
>JAZRBS010000024.1:0-68253 GCA_045635205.1 Candidatus Cryptobacteroides sp.
GACTGGCGGGATGATACGCGAGAACACTTCACAGCCAGTGTGACTGCCGACAACCTGTGTCTGCTGTCGACAGATCCGAACAATGTAGACAAAATCTACTGCTACAAGAACTGCGACATTCTTTTCATTGACGATGCGGGCGCAGAAAAGGAAAAGTATCTGTGCTACGGCAATCTGATTACTCCGGTAGCTGACATCATCGACCACAGGTACATCAGACGAAAGAAGACCATCTTCACTACTAATCTGGTCCCGGCTGAGCTCTGTTCGCGCTATGGAGAGCGCATTGCCGACAGAATGAATGAAGATTACGCCTTCATCATGTATAATAACCACCCAAGTTACAGGTAGATTATGGAAAAGATCAAGAAGACCTCACTCTATCTCCCGGCAGACCTGATGAAGCGTCTGAAGATTTACTGCATTCAGGAAGAAAAGACCATGACTGCAGTTCTTCAGGAAGCAATAGAAGCTTTCGTCTGCAGAAAGGAGAAACTTGCCGAGAAACGTCAGGAAGGCACGCTGTTCTGACGTCAATCTACCATTACGCCATGACATTTTTGCGACTCGGACAGACTGGCCAAAGTTCAATTTTTGAACTGGACAGGTAGCAAGATGGGCGTTCGTATGACAAATGTAACACATTTGCCTCCACTTACGCGTCCGGGCCAATCTGCTCCGGAGTCGCATTGTCAAAAAATTACCTTAAAAATTGAATCAAAATGGAAACATATTATGGTCAAGACCGCAAAAATTATCACACCTTCAGACTTTCAGATGAAGAGGAAGTTATCTTTAGAAAACTCGTGGATAAGTACGGTTACACCAGCATTTCATCATTCATCAGAGATGCGATTCTGGATAGGAAACTCAAGGTTGTAGTCTATCAGCACCCTGTAAAGTATGACCACACACATAGTATCCGGCAGCTCATGACCAACATCATGACTCTGGACAAGAGATGGATCAGGGCCGAGGCCAAATTCGAAGCCGCTTGCCGTATCTCTGGCGTAGACCCAGACACCATCCACCGCCACGCTAACAGGATAAGGCTCATCATCGTTGAACTTGTCGGAAAGATGAACTATCTGAGACACTTACTTGGGGAATCGCATGAAAAAACTCAATAAATTCGAACACCCACACCCCATTGTGCCTTAAAACGGCACAATGGGGTTATACCTTTGCACTATAAATCAAAAGCAACTGGGATTATCATGAGGTACGCAGAAAAGGTAATGCTCCATCAGATGGTGCAACAAACATTCACAGAAAGAAAGGCTTACGATGCCTTCTCGGATAGAGCAGACAGGAGGTTGTGGTTTATGAAAAAATCTCAAATCCTTGGTGGCCTAGGCGATATTATCGAGCGGTATGAATTTGAAAATCAGGTTATAAGAAAAATTGCTGACAGAGAGCGCTCCGAGTTGACCAGTAAAAAGGATTTGAATGAAGAGTCATCACGACTATACAATGCTCAAATCGAGTTATTAGAAGAAGTCGTAGAAACAAGAAAGCTGATGGCAGACACATTAAAGTCAGTAAGGCATTCCGTAACAATTTGGAAGCGTTACTCTTCAAAAGACGTAAATATGATGACAAGCCTGACCGACAAACTTATACCAAAACTCCGTGACCTGTCTGATGTCGCAGGTCTCTTGGAAAAGTATGATAAACCATTTTATAGCAACAACCGTAAATTTCAATAGTTATGTTCAACACAAAATCAAAGAATCTCCACTTCGCACATTTTGACATTGCGGGGTTCTCCTATTGGGAAGGATGCATGGTCATGAACCAGCTTAAAATCGGTGACGAGGTACAGCTCGTACGAGAGGAAAACAACAAGTTTGATCCTTACGCAGTAGCGATTATGTTCGACGGATACAAGCTCGGCTACATCCCACGTACCAATAACGAACAGTTCTGCGCCCTTATGGATCAGGGACACTCAAACATCTTCGAAGCCCGCATCCAGCGCATCACCCCTGACAGCCACATGGAACATCAGGTCAGCGTAATCGTATACTTGAAGAAAGCTTAATTTCTTTTTGCTCATTGATTGTTCAGTCCAAAGGCAATATGCCGTTTGTCCTTTAACAGAATGAGAATTTAAAGTATTCAAGGCAAATGCTAAGAAGTACGCAATTTCAACCAAGTAGAATCTATTGACCGATTGAGCCTCCCATAAAGGTCAACTTCAAGTGACCTCCGAGAGGATTTTCGGTAAAAAAGTCTCGATACAACAATGTAGACTTTTTCAGCCCAAGAACTATCGGATTGTAGTTCCGAAAGCGTTCTTGGGCTGTTTTATACACTAAATACACAATGTGAAAAACAAACCCTGGGCGACGCATATCGCAGATTTTAAATATTTTTTAACCCGGGGCATTTTTATATGTAAGGTTATTTATATATTTGCAAAGTTAACCACCATTTAAGGTGGCGAAATTTATAAGCATGGCGCAGAAAAAAGAATTTATTGACAGCAGAAAGGCTGTGACATTTTTGGACTTATTCGCTGGAGCAGGTGGAATCAGCGAGGGATTTTTGCAGGCATATACTCAAGATAAGTATTATGATTTCGTTCTTGCAAGCGACATTAATTCAAACTGTGAACTGACACATAGAGTAAGATATAATCATCAGTTAGGACTCGACACCGAATTCCTGACTGAAGATATTATGTCTGAGACATTCCTTCAGGATCTTCTTAAAAAAGTAGGAAAGAAGAAGATTGACGTTGTCACAGGTGGTCCAAGCTGCCAATCATTCAGTCTCTCTGGACGTCGTAGAAAATATGACAAGAGAGATAATTTATTCGAGCATTACCTCAAGGTCATAGAAGCGCTTCGTCCTAAGTACTTCGTAATGGAGAACGTAAAAGGTATCTTAACGAAAGACAAGGGAAGATTCACATCTGAAATTATGAGTCTTATACGCTCTATAATTGACAAAAAGAAGGTGTCTAAATTATACCTGTATATGAACAAGACTCTTGACAAGACAGCCAGTCGTTTTGTTAAGAACTGCTTCATTACTAAGGCTCATATTGAAATCGACGACGACAATAAGTTAGATACAAACATTGAACAGTTCTTCGTCCTTTTGGAGGAACAGTTTAAAGAGCTAACCAGACAGATTGATTATAGGGTAAGTAAGTCCGATCCACAAATCAACACAATCCGTCACGGCCTTAGTTTATTGAAACATAATAAGGAACGTCAGAAGATTCAGAGTGCCATTATTCAAGAGAAGACATTTGCGAATATTGATAATGATGCCTTTGTTCATTCAATGAACGATTTTATAGAATCAATTGAAGATGACACCATTATCAATAAGATAATCAATGCAATCGACAATGTCGATAAGTTTAGAAATCAGAAGATTAAAGTCGAAGAGCTTAAATCTATGATTAAGCTGTACGCGATGACACTGGATGAATGCTTTGACTCATTAAGAGCATACTCAATTTCAGATGGTACAGAAAAGGAATTCGACAAGGTGCTGGACTCAATACGCCTATATCGTATTGACAAACCTATTGTTGTTTTGTCATCTGACTATGGAGTTCCTCAGAACAGAGAAAGAGTATTGTTTATAGGTTGCCGCAATGACCAACCTATAATCACTGGTATCCCGGCGACCGTATCACCAGAAGATAAGGTTACTGTTTATGAAGCCATTTCTGACCTTGATTTCATTGGTAATGGGGAAACAAGAACCGAGTATGGTGAGCCTAGAAAAGATGCTGAATATGACTCTTTAATCCGCTCAAGAGCGATAGACGGCCCTCTGACTTCAGATCAGGCTCTGCATAGTTATTCTCAATGGTCTCGCATTGGTCGCCTCGGCCATAGATTTGACTTTGAATGTCCGGCGTTCTATGTTAGATCTGAGGAGGAACTTGGTAAGCAACACATGCATACAGAACTTGAACTCTTCAATCATCAGACAAGTTCTCAAAGTGCTGATGTAAAAAAACGTCTTTCTATAATCGCAAAGCATGGTGAGTACAGTGATGCCTGCAAGGATGAACTTAGAAAAGAAGGGCTTGAATCAAACAAGAGGAACTATACTGTACTTAATCCGAAAGGACAAAGTCCTACTGTAGTTACTATGCCAGATGATTTCATTCATTATTCTCAGCATAGAGCGATGACAGTTCGCGAGATGGCAAGACTTCAGTCTTTTGATGACTCTTTTGTATTTCAGGGTAAACGCCAGACAGGCGGAGACAAGCGTAAGTCAGAGATACCTCAGTATACACTTGTAGGTAATGCCGTTCCACCACTCATGGCAAGAGCAATCGGAAATGTTATACTGTCTGTAATCAAATAGCTATGATACACATGCGTCCATTTACTCCATTCGAAAAAAGAAATATGGAGTACCTCGTGAACAAGAATGTAAAATTCACGCAAGTTCAGATTACAGCTACCGGCCTCAAGAAGTCTATTCTTGATGCCACGACCCCTATGAGGACTTATTTCAAGGAAAATAATGTCCATGATTATGCTCTGCAGAATAAAGGACAGGATAATAAGGTCATCATTAAGACATACATCCTGACTGAGTATAAAGAAATCGAAACGCAGACTTCGCTATATCGTCCTGAGACAAAAGATGGCGACCCACGTTTGTGGATATATCGTTTGAAAGAAACAACTGAAGCAGATGATATTCACGCTATCATAGCACCAACGCCGACAAGTTTGTTTGTTATCAATCTTACCAAGGTTGATATCGTTAAGTGTTGTGAGTCATCGTTGGTGAACCCAATACAGGATTTGATAAGCGTATTCTATCACTCATCAAATCTGATTTCCAATGAGCTTCTGGCAATATTGAGATCTTATGAAAATCAGTGGATTGACACTGATCTAAGAGCAGATACTGCAATCGGACGTCAGGTGGAAGCTCTTCTGGGTATTGATATGAATGCATCAAAATTGCCGGATTACAAAGGCATTGAATTGAAGAGTTTCAGAAGTCAGCGACCAAGCATAAAAAAGAATCTCTTCTGCAAGGTACCGGATTGGGATCTCAGTCACTTAAAGAGCGGAGCAGAAATCGTTGACAAATACGGCTATATGTCTGGCGGTATAAAGTCATACAGAAATACACTCTATTGTAAAGCTCCCAACTCTCAGAACCTTCGCCTTAATATGAATTATCCTGACGATCTTCTTGAAATCGAAGAAGACAAAATCATTGGTGAAAATCAATTCAAAAAGATTGCGGATGTTGCTGTATGGAGACTCCAGACTCTCCATGAATGCCTTTTGACAAAGCATCACGAAACATTCTGGATTGAAGTCGATACAAGAATCGGCGATCAAGGACAGGAGCAGTTTATGTTCAACAAGATTGAGCATACTAGGAATCCTATTGTATCACAGTTCGATATTCTGCTTGAGCAGAGTATGATCACAGTGGACCTCCTTCTCGGTAGACCAAAGGTTGATCTTGAAACCGGCAAGCCAAAGAAAGGTGGCGATGCCGTCAGCTTCAAAATAAAGAAGAGCGCCGCAGGTCTCTTGTTCCCAGATAGTACAATTTACACTTTCTAAACGCCACTATAATAACAATGACTAAAAAAGAGACACAAGAAAAATCATACAATATAAAAGTACCAGTGTACACTACAGCAATGTTGGACCAGCATATTGGACTTTTTGATAATGTGTCATATCAAGATCTGATACAAATGGTGAAAGAACGTATTTCACAATTCAAGGCACCCATCAGTTCATCTAGTAGGCACAAGACAAAACAAACCGTAGTGAGCAACATTGAGTGCCACGATGTACAAATAGGAGAGGTTCCTTCACTCTTGTTGCAGGTCTCAGCATTTACAACAAACATGTATGATGGTTATTTTGAAGGCAAAGAAAAAATTGCAATTACAAAAGAGAATAAAATAGGTAGTGAGTCCAATTATATCCTCTTATATCCAAGAATAAAGGGGCTAAGTTCTGATTCATATACATGTTTCTTCTTGATTCTTGCATATGAGGATCCAACAAAAGATTCCGGAGAGGTAAGTCGACTAGCAAAAATAATAGCTAACCGAGTTCTTGAGATTCCTATTCAGAACATAAAACTCCCAATGATTTTTGATGAATTGAAAGATATACGTACAATTCCAGAGCTACAAATTAAATATAGAAGTATTATTGATGCCGAAAATGATGTTGATGTTAAGTATCGGGAATATCTTGTTACACAAAAAATAGAAAAGAAAAAAGAGAAAAACTTTAAAGATATCCCATATGATACGATGATTCAACTATTAAGCGATCAAACTGACAATGAAGACTATCAGCAGAAGGACACAAAAATAACTATTGGTAAAAAAGAGTATCGCATAAAAAAAGAACTTAGAATAGAAGCTGGCGAAGAACTGAATGAGACAGCAGAAAAGATTTTTAATGCACTATCTTCCATTAGTCAGTCTGAATTAGATTCGAAGGTTCATACAATTGACTTTATCACAGAAAAACTATCTGGAGTTTTAACTAATTACCTAAGTTACGAATAACTAAATGACAACAGAATTGATAAATAATTTGTTTTCAGATATCTGGACGTTAATGTTGACGTTCATAGGTATATTATTATCAATTCTAACACTACTATATTCTTTCGTACTTGCTAAAAGGGACGAATTAAAAATAATTAACGAGAGCATAAAACGCGGTGACAAAGATCCATTGACCCTTCAGCGCAAAGGTTTTTCAATACTATATATAAAAAGGTTAAAAAAGATAAATAAAGATTGCTTTATATTATTAATTTCATCTTGCATATCTGCTGTTTGCTGTTGGATAGGTATGCGTCTGCTCAATAGCAATAAAGCAACTACGTGGACATTTATTTTAGTCGCTATGATAACAGCTAGCACTATTGGTTACTTCTTGTGGGTCACTATAAAAGTCATTAAGCAATATAAGTCAGACACGGCGATATAGGCGTACAAAATCTGATGAATTATAGGACTAAGTCTATAACTTATATCCAGAGAAAACGAAAAATGTGATAGAAATACACGAAATACAAATTTTACAAAAATTTCTCCAATACCGCTTGTAAAACTGCTTGTAAGTAATGTAACTTGCTGATATTCATATATGGTTCGATTCCCGTCCGGAGCACATTAAATCCCTCTTGGAAGTTATTCTGAGAGGCATTTTTTATTTCTCTTGACTGAATTTTTGACTGAATTTTAGGAAAGTCTCTCAACACAAGTACCACACTTACCACAACTTCTTCCTTCAGATAGTTTAACTATCAAAAAAATCATCCTAACATACTTACTTTTCCAAGTAAGCCACTATTTATATATAAAACGATATTGATATGAGTAACACAGTGATTACGCCTTCAAACGGCAAATAGTACAAGCGTAGAGACAGGAGCGTTAGCCCTGAGACAGCACAGAAAATTTCCTCATCATTAAAGAACAACTATTGGACGCAGATTCCTCCAAAGCAGACGAATGAGAAAGACGTACCACCAAAGAACGGATTCTAAAGAGAAATGAGGTTCCTGACTATTCAGGAGCCTCATTCTGTTATACACCCATTTCGTTCTATTTATTTGTATAGAGAACGGTAATATACCATTCTACTCTTGCTCTTTTAGAATAACTTATGCCATTTTAGAAGAGAGCCATTCGGCATCTATCTTTGCAAAACCTTCTTCGGGACGGATCTGAGGATTTCTTTCGAGGATGCCGGCACAGTCCTGATATACATTCCATCCGATGTTTACTCCAAGCATCTGACCATCAAGTGCATACATAAAGGTCAGGATACGCTCGTTCTCATCTCCTTCGCAACGGTAGAAATGGAAGGTGGAAGCCATAAATTCATCCTTTTGTTCGGCAGATACGCTTTTCTGGAGCATTTCCAATTTTGTAACGTACTTGCACATTTCCAGAACCATATCATCCAGACCGGCTTCCGCTACTAGCACTTTCTCCATAAGTGTACCCATATCGTTCACACGTCGGAGAGTATATCCTCCCATAGCCTTTGTATGCATAGTTATTGCCTGCATCTGTGCCTCCGAAATTTCTCCTGAAGGAATGAGCCAGATCATCAGTTTGCCTTCAGGATCGTGATAAAGTGTCTCATATTTTGCCAGATTCATCTGACCGCAGTGAGGGCATTCCCAAAGAAAGAGTGATCCGTCCGCAACTTTTGCCTTGAGTTCCGGGTTGTCTGATATATTTATACTTTTATATACTATGACTTTATGCTGCTGTCCGCATTTGCAGCAAGGTGCCAGTGCTTCGTTTATTATTGACATATATCTGATTATTAAAATGTTACATTAAAAGTAGGACCAATAAAGAATGGGTCTATGTTTATTCCGCTGTCGGTCATAATACTGTTTCGGGCAGATCCTCCGTTGCAGGACATTGTAACTCCGAACGAGCAAGGCCATTCCAAAGTAAGGATACTGTGCATATCCAGTGCGATACTTCCTCCTGCTGACCATAATCCTTTGTCTGCTATGGCCGTGTAGTCGAAGTGAGGGGTAATGACAAGCCTCTTGATAGAGAACATATTTCCACCGATAGATAAATCTCCTATGAATATAGGCATTGCATAATCAACTGTCAGTTTAGTGATTGAGGAGTTTCTGATCGACAACCAGTTGGAGAGGGAAGCGTTAGAGGAAAGTCCTCGAGGCATTATGCTCACTATTGTCTGGCCGAAAACGGCATCGGAATTTAGTTTCTGCTGGGTCATCATAGTCAGTTTCATACCTTGTTCTCCAATAATTCCAGGGATATATCCATATATGTATAAGTATCCCATAGGAGAAAAATAACTCTTGCTTTCAATGCTTCCTGATGCTCCTGCTTCCACTCCTATACCCCATTTCGGATATACGGCGGAATTTGCCGTGCCTAGCATAGTATATGCCCTGAGAGAGCCTGTAATACTATGTCTGAAGGTGTTTTCTCCTTTTTTCTGACCTATATAGACAGGATTATATGTAGTGGAATATTCTCCGTCTTCACCGAGAGAATTATGCTCTTCGAGTTCCATTATCGTGAGTGCGGTGTTGAACTTATCGTTTCCTATTCTGTATGATACTCTCGGTATTACTCCTTTATACCATCCTCCTGAAGAAAAACTGAATGGAATATATGCCGAAACTATGCCTTCGATATAAGGCGAAGGAAGTTCTCTTGAAGATATTTCCATAGTAGCGTTTCCGTCAGGATAGATATAAGCGTACGCATTGAATTGACGTGCTGCTCTGTCATTGAAGTTGACAGATGCCTCAATTACAGGGTAAAGTCCTGAATATGTGATTTTTGCGTGGCCTGAATGCCTCCATTTGGAAGGATTGTACGGGTCTTTATGTGCAGAATATCCGAATTCTCCTCTGGCTGTGGAAAGTCTGTTCTGGAATATTCCTGTGGCTCCCAGAGATGCCGCCTGCCAGATTCTGTCGAATGACATATTCATAATATTGTCAACATTCACATACACCGGAGCCCACGAATGTACATTGAATATATGAGGAAGTTTTCGATATCTTTCAGGTTCGGAAATATTGACCTCAATATCAGTAGTCACATTTCTTTTTTCTGCAATGGCCTTTTCCTGTGCTGTGACTGCCTCTGCTATATGATAATGATGCAGATCTCCGAAGTCCACTTTCCTGTTGATGAGAGAGTCCGTTGGAGTGCGGAATATCCTCATTCCTTTCATAGTCTGTGATGAATAATAGAGCCATTCCCCGTTGTACTGGAAATCTGATGCTCCATATCTTGTGGAAGTCTTCTGACGGACTTCTCCTGTTGCAGGATCGAGATGGTAGAGTTCATTCACTCCTGTTCTGTCGCAGGTGAATATAAGTTCATCATCATATACTGAAAAATCCTTTATCTTTACCGGTTGAGGTGCAAGAATCCTTTCCCACCCGCTTTCCGCTTCGATGGAATCGTTGAGCAGGATACGATATATTCCGTATCCGTTATCGGAAACCGCAGTAGCATATACGTCGTTGTCGATCCAAACGCTTTCTATCAGTTGGAGGCTGTCGGGAGCCGCGAAAGAAATAATTTCCTTTCCGGTTATGCCGCTCAGAATGTCAAGTGACGACCTTCCCCCGATTTCATATCTGATAGCAGCAATATGTGCCTGTGACTGTGTAGGAGCAGGATTGTGAAGAAGATTGCCGTTTTTAAGCGTGTGCTTTCCGGCATAACCCTTTTCCATATATCTTATCTTTGACCGGCTTTTCAGACTCCATCTTTCATCATTGCTTGTTTCGCTCCAATATATTCTTTTGAAATATGGTGACCACTGAAGCTGTCCGGCATCGTATGCAAATCGGCTCACTTTGTGTTCACGTCCGGTGCTGTCGATTCTCACCAGTGTCGGAACAACGGTGTGTCCTTTCTTTATTGCATAGATATCAGATCCGACAGCCAGATTGTTGACGTAGTCGGTATATGTGCGTGGTTCTTTTGTGACAGGTTCGGAAGTAATATATGGCTTTCTGGATTCAGCATCCGCTTTCCAAAGGGTATATACCGTATCGCACACTTCCATAAAGGCATCATTGAATTTCTTGCCTGTGAGTCTGCGTGTTGTGGTGTAGAATGCTCCAAGGTTGTACGGACGGCGTGCTGCAAGATGATATCCCTCACTCATAAACTCCGGACAATCATACAGATAGCGGAATCCTCCCATTGTCAGATATCCCAATGAATAATAGTCAGGAGCATTGTTGACCTGGGAGACAAATCTCCATTTGTCCCAACTTCTGAAATCTCCATTATCGAATGCTACCCAATAATAGTTGAGAAAATCCGCTGTACGCCCTCTTCCGGACGGAGTCCAGGCAGTTTCGGTAACGACAGCATCTCCTTCCATATTTGATATGCCAGGATATACCAATGAGACCAGAATATTCCACATCTGTCCGAAAACCCAGGTGAAAGGCTTCTGAGCCTTGGTCATACCGAACTGCATCTGTGTTATGTGCCTGGATTCGTGTACAGACAGCATTGTGATCCAAGGCATAGGTTCGGGATCGTATGCTGACGGAACTGTGAACAAATCCATTCTGTTCGGTGCCCAGGCTACAGATCCGTTCGCAGCATTGTAGGCGTGCATCACCACGGGCATCTTTTTCCCGTCACCTTCCCCAGATACATAACCGCTGGTCAGCGACACAGGAATTCTGTATCTTTCAATCTTTCGGGCATATACTCTGGCCAGAGAATCTGTTCCTTCAGGATATATTACTTTGAAATGATCGGTCTCTATGGAATACCATTTCGCTCTTCCCGGATCGTCTCCAGTCACATAGAATTGTGCGGAAGCCATAAAAGGAATCAGAATGGCAGCAAAAGCAAGTATATTCTTTATAAAACTCATCTTATTGTCTGAAAACAGATTACAAATCTAATTATTTTTTATATTTTTGTGACTTATTCGGCTATTTTTACAAGCAAATAAAACAACCGTAATTCTTATGACTACTATTCTGAATGTGCTTTCCGTTCTTGGAGGACTTGCAATGTTCCTCTATGGTATGGCACTTATGAGTGAGGGTCTCCAGAAGTCAGCAGGAGACCGACTCAGAGCCTTTATGGCTAAAATGACTTCCAATTCATTCAAGCGGGTACTTACAGGAACAGTTGTTACAGCCCTGGTTCAGTCTTCATCTGCCACTACCATTATGGTGGTGAGTTTTGTGAATGCAGGACTTCTCACCCTTGGCAACGCCATAGGAGTGATTATGGGAGCCAACATCGGTACCACACTCACAGCCTGGATTACATCTTTGGGATTCTCAGTGAATATTGCTCTTTTCGCTGTCCCTATGATGGCTTTCGGTTTCGTGATGCATTCTTCAAAGAAGTCGTCAGTAAAGAATATCGGTCAGTTTATGATGGGATTCGCCATTATGTATGTCGGTCTCACATTTATGAAGGATTGTTCTAATGCTATTCTCGACAATTATCAGTCTGGTATGATGAACTTCTTCGGAAGCATCAACGGATTCGGCTTCGGTTCAGTGCTTCTCTTCCTCATCGCAGGAGCAGTACTTACCATCGTCCTCCAGGCTTCCAGTGCCACAATGGCCATCACAATGCTTCTGGCGGCTTCCGGTCTCATCGACTTCAAACTTGCGGTTGCAATGGTGCTTGGAGAGAACATCGGTACCACAATCACAGCAAATATAGCGGCTGCAGTTGCCAATACATCTGCAAAGAGAGCGGCTCGTGCACATACGATATTCAATATCATCGGCGTAATCTGGGTACTATGCCTCTTCAGACCTATCATTGGTCTTATATGCCATATTATGGTTGCCCTCGGATTCTATGATCCTATGGAGGCCAGTCATCAACTTGCAAGCATCGCTGACAGAGGAATTGCTGCCGATCCAGCAGAAATGGAGATGTACAAGAATTCCCTCCTTTACGGAATTGCAATGCTCCATACCCTTTTCAATGTGACTAATACACTCGCACTTATATGGTTCGTTCCTCTCATCGAGAAGGCTGTGGTATGGCTTGTCAAGGAGCCTAAGGGTGAGACCGAGGTATTCCGACTCAAATATATTTCAGGAGGTCCTCTCAGCACAGCGGAACTTTCTCTCAGAGAGGCTCAGCAGGAACTCATCCATTTTGCAGAGATATGCCGCAACGGTTTCGGTTATATACGTCAGGCTATAAACGAGCAGGATCCTGACAAGTTCGACCAGATCAATGAGAAACTCATAAAATATGAGGAAATTTCCGACAGGATAGAGTACGAGATCGCTACATATCTCAATGAGGTAGGTAAGAATGAGATAAGTGAAGAGGCTGCCGACACAATCAAGTCTATGTACAAGATCATCGGTGAACTCGAGTCTCTCGGTGACTCAGGAGAAGCAATCGGACGTATTCTCAAGAGAAAGAATGTACACGGAAAGGTATTTGAAAAGCCTCTTCTCGATCGTCTGAACAAGATTATGGATCTGGTACAGAAGGGTTACGATGTGATGATCGAGAACCTGAAGAATCCTGATCTTAAGGAAATATCCAATGCTGAGAATGCCGAATATAATATCAATGAGTGCAGAAATCATCTTCGCGAAGAGCATATCGTGAATATCGAGAGCAACAGTTACAACTATCTCACAGGTGTTTACTTTATGGACGTTATTGCGGAACTTGAGAAGATCGGTGACTTCCTCATCAATATATCTCAGGCAGTTGTAGGAAAATATGATAAATAGAGTTTTCACAATATTGCTTCTTGCGGTGTTTGCCGTAAGTTGCGGAAATGGAAAGAAGGCAGAGCAGTTTACGGCTCTGCCTTTTCCTGATTGTACACCTCCGGGGATGCTGGAGAATCCCTTGGATAGGGCAGAATATGTTGCAGAACATTATTGGGATGCCATTACGGATCCTTCAAGAGAGTATCCATCCGATTCGCTTCTGTTGAGCGGAGTCCGCAGAACCGATGTCGAACAGAAATTTGCCGACTGGACCTCGGTTCTGGATATGATTCCTTTCCAAAAGGCTGAAAAGGCCGTTTCCAGGCTCTATGGCAGGGCTATGGCCTGCGGAAGCAAGGATAGTATCTCTGATATGCTCAGATCATTTTCGGATCTGGTATATAAATATTTTTACGATCCCAACTCTCCTGTCCGCAATGAGGATTACTATAATGTTTTCGTGAGCAGGCTTTCGGAACATCCCGGTCTGTCTCCTGAAATGCAGAGCAGATATGAATATGATTCAAGGATGACTTCATTGAACCGGACAGGAACTGTGGCGTCTGATTTTACATTTGCTGACAAAAGAGGACGTATGCACACTCTTCACGGTATAAAGGCTCCCCTTACGCTTCTGTTTTTCAGCAATCCCGGCTGTGAGGCTTGTCTGAACATCATAAATGTACTCAAGGGAGAATCGAAGATAGCACAGATGATTTCTTCCGGCGAACTTGCAGTCCTCAATATATATATCGATGAAGACCTGCAGGGATGGCGTGATTATATGCCGATATATCCTGAGGAGTGGTATAACGGATTCGATCCTGATCTCGTAATCCGTAACGACAAACTCTATAATGTCCGTGCAATACCGTCTCTTTATCTGCTTGATGAAGAAAAAAGGGTCATCCTGAAGGATGCCCCTGAAAATCGTCTTTTCAACGTATTACTCTCTCGATGAATGTGTTCTCCTGTATTGGAAAGGAGTCGTTTCGGTGAGTTGTTTGAACCATCTTGAGAAATTATAATTCTGAGGTATTCCTACCTTGATTCCTATTTCCTCGATCGACAATCTTTCTTTTGATGTAAGGAGGATTTTACTTTCTTCGATCCTTAATGTGTTGAGCCATATCTGGAAAGAGGTATTCAGATCATTGTTGATATATTGTGAGAGATAATTGTGATTCGTACCCATCTCCATCGCCACTTCCTTGATGTTCAGTCCTTCTCTGCAATACTTCTTCTCATTCACCCATTTTTCCACTAGAGGTCTCATCTTCTCGGCGAGATCTCTGGATTTCTCCTTTTTCTCAGGCATTGGCTTGGATTCAAGGTAGAAATTCTTTTTTCTGATGTTATCTATCTTCTTGGTGGCGAAATCTACAGTCTTGAATACCATATACAGATAGATGAATGGAACAATACTGTAATATATCAGTTGCAATGAGTCTATGTAGAATACAGCCAAAGTCCCTATGAACAGTATGAAAGAAAGAACCAGAGTAATGCTCATCCATCTCAAATCCGGTCCTTCATCGTAGTAGTTTTCTATTTCTTTCACACATTTCTTGTATTCATTCATACAGGTGTATAGCATCCAGACGCATTTCAAACCGTAGATGCATCCGAAAATCACTATTATTGTTTTTTGGCTTGAAGGAATCAATATACCTATTATACCTGCTACCAGAAGTAGAGAAATCGGTATAAGTCCGTCAATAATGAAATGCTTTATTCTGTATCTAGGGCTTTCAATGAGATATAGGAATGAAACGTATGTAAGCCAGGAAAATATCAATGTAAAGCCTACGAGCATCCAGAAGTCTATAAAATCCCCGTGATGCTGCGGGAGGATGAGCCTGAATATGCAGTAGCAGACCATCAGCCCTGTAGCAAGTCCTAGTATATATCTTGATTTTCTGTAACTTTTCAGACTACCGTCCTTCGGAGGCATATTGAGCAGCGTCACAACTCCCGTCAGAATTCCGAAAATTAGGATATATGCGAAATTGATAAGGATGTAAAGAGTATTCTTTTCCATTTCATACTACGTTCTCGTTGCAAATTTAGATTTTTTTACAAAATAAAATATTGTGTGTACGTAAATTTTATTTAAAAACAACTATAAAAATTGCATTAGCACCAATTTTACGCAAAAAACCTTGTATTTGCACCAAAAAATGCGTCTTGGAAAACAAAAATTGTATTTACAGAAAAACAGCAATACAATATTTGCAAGGTGCCCCATTGTGTATCTACCTTTGTTCACGCTGAGCGACGGTATTGAATAAGGATTCGGTTCCTGTTCGATAGGATTTTCTTCCTTCGTCACCAGCACAGACCTTTAATTCATTTATTAATTACAGACGTGCTGATGAAAAAGTATCTGATAATTGCACTGATTCTAGTCTTCGCTTTCCCGAGCAGATCCGATGCTCAGAAAGTAGGTCTGAAGACGAATGCCCTTTATTGGGCTACAACAACACCGAATCTCGGTATGGAGTTCGGAATGGGAGATCGCTTCTCATTGGAATTGTCTGGAGGATATAATCCTTGGACACTTTGTGTTGATAATAATAGGAAGGTAAAGCATTTCCTCGTGAGTCCTGAGATCAGATATTGGTTCTGCGAGAGTTTCAACGGCCATTTTCTCGGCCTGAAGGCAAATTACACTATGTTCAATGTAGGTGATGTCCACGTCCTGAATTCCTTTTATGAATCAAAGGGTGACGGTCCTTTCATCGATGCCTGCCTCAATTCACGAGTGGAAGGATGGGCTGCCGGAGCGGGAATCACTTACGGATATTCCTGGATCATCAGTCCGCGCTGGAATATGGAGGTGGATCTCGGTATAGGTTACTGGTATGCCGACTATGACAGATTCGAAAGCAGGAAATGCGGACTTTTCCAGGATTCGGCCATCAAGCACGTTTTCGGTCTTACAGATCTTGGACTTTCATTTATTTATATGATAAGATAAGGAGAGATGGTTATGAAAAAGTCAATTATACTTTCAGCAATGTTGCTTGTGTTCTCATCAGTAATGAGCGCACAGACAGTAATCAGCAGCCAGTCGCTTACCGAGGACGGAGAAAGGGTAGTGGTTTCTTTCGATGTTGAGACTGATGTGAAGAGCATTCCGGCCAACCGCAAGGAAATAATAATGCCTTTCATCTATAATGAGAAGGATACCCTTTGGCTTGAGACTCTCGAAGTATTCGGAAAGGGACGTTTCAAGAGAGAGAAGCAGGAGAACCACCTTGCCGGCGACAAAGACTGGGCGCTTGCGGAGAATCAGGTGATCAAGGGAGATGTGTATCACTATATATCTTCAGTGCCTCTCAAGAGATGGATGAAATCGACAAATCTCGGAATCAAGAGACAGATGGTAGGATGTAACTGCGAGGAAGAACTTGCAGACCAGACTCTCGCTGAAGGAGTGGCTCTCTTTGAAGAACCTCTGCTCCCTGCAAGAAGGATTCCTGCAACATTCACTCTTGCTGATGCAACAAGACAGTGGGATTTCGGACAGGATGAACTCGAGATCATCTTCAAGGTTTCAAAGATTGAGATTGATTCGACGGTATTCAACAATGAGGTTACATTCGGAAAGATCCTCGCAGCGATCGACAAGATATTTGCGAATCCTAAATATAAGGTTGACAAAATCGAGATAGCAGGTTACGCTTCTCCGGAGGGACGCCGCAGTTTCAACAACTGGCTTGCTGAGAATCGCGCCAAGGCTCTGATCAACTACATAATCGAGAACAGGCCTCAATACAATCTCACAGCAGAAAGTTTCCGTCTCCGCAACGGAGAAGAAAACTGGCCTGGACTCAGAAGATTGGTTCTTGCATCCAATATTGCAGAAAAGGATCAGATAGTTGAAATCATCGGTATGGATCTGCCGGATGAGGAAAAGAAACTCAAACTCAAGGCTATCGACAAAGGCAAGGTCTGGAAGAAGATGCTCAATGAGGTCTATCCTCACCTCAGATGCGCAAGATATCTGGCAGTCTTCTACGATTCGACACAGGATGAGGCTGTGGATATGATCAACCTGGCAAATCAGATGATCCGCGAAGGAAATTATGCAGAAGCATACGAGACTGTCAAGCCATATCAGGACGATCTCAGGGCTTATAACACAGTGGGAACCGCGCTTATGATGCAGGGTAAGTTTGAGGAAGCCCTCCCTTGGCTTCAGAAAGCGGTGGAAAGCAATACTGCTTCGGCACAGGATAATATAGATCTTATAAACGCCGAACTTGAGTATGAGGCTCAGAAGAAGGCAGAAATAGAGGAATATCTCAAGAAATTTGAATAAAGATTTACAATAAAACCATTAATAAATTTTAAAGTTATGAAACTCACCAAATTGATGTTGTCTGCTTGCGTAGCAGCGTTGGCACTTGTTTCTTGCAACAAGGAAGAACACACACCAGTAGTTGACGGTGTAAAGACAGTGGAAATGTCTATTGCAAACCTTATTATGACCAAGGGCGATGCCGGTACGAAAATTTCTGATGGCGCTGCTGTTGTAGTGAACGATTTCCAGGTATTCCTTACTGATGACACTTACGATCACGTTTACACAGACGGTGTGAAGGGTGATAATAATGCAGAGCCTAAGTTCTATTGGACAAAGACTGATCTCGGAACAGGCTTTACTTCTATCAAGCAGAATTATCATTATGTTTCTCATCACTGTACAAAGATCGTTGCAGTTGCCAATGCTGGAAAGCAACTTACTTTGGCAGAGGCTCTGGAACTCGGTACAACAATAGGCCTCCAGCAGGATCAGAACAATCTCCTTCTCTTCGCAGATGTTGCTCTGACAAGACACGCTGAGGGCAAGATGCACGAGTCTGAAGGCAAGTATGCTGAGGTTTATGTCGCTAATCCAGTTCTTACTCCTACAGTTGCACGTTTCGAAGTTGACGGTTTCGTAATGAACTTCAACGGTGATAAATATACCAAGGCTACTGTTCTTGATATCGCGTTCCAGGACTACTTCCCATCAATGAAGTATGCAGTTCCTACAGGTACAAGAGTTATTCCGATCGCAAATCTTGAGGCTGATGCAGATGTTTACTCTTGGTTCAACTCAAAAGATGCTGCACACTACGGATGGTTCAGAGATTCATTCACTACTGCAGTTCTCGAGAAGCCTGCAACTCCGGATGCTGCCAACAGATATATCGCAAAGGCTGACATCGCACCTAAGGCTTATCATTTCTTTGCTCCTGCTGAGGTTCCTGATATGATGATCAACCTCGTTCTCGACGGAACAGCAGGTACAAATATCCCGGCATACCTCTGGACAAACATCTTCAAGTATGTTGACAAGGCTACAAACGAGACAAAGACTCTCGAGCAGATCGAGCCAGGAAAGATTTACCGTATGAGTGCAGCAGGCGAGGCTCTTGGTGACGGTTCTATTCCTTTCGAAGAGGAAGATCTCAATGCAGTAGAGCGTTGCCTTGAGGTAACAGTGGATGTTACAAACTGGGAAGTGATCCTTGTAACTCCTGAGTTCTAAAACGAAATTACATTCAATTCAAAGAAAACAACATCAATAAATACCTGGAGGGGCTCAGGCTCCGACCCGCCCCTCCAGTATTTATTTACAATCCAAACCATTCAAAAACATACAGATTATGAAACTTAGAAACATTGCTTTATGCCTTCTTCTCGCGGGAGGACTCTCCGCTTCCTGCATCAGAGAAGACAACAGCGATTGCCATAACATATATCGTCTCGCCCTGAGTTATCTGGGTGACGGTACGACTGAAATCTTCCAGCAGAAGATCAATCGCGTTGACCTGTATGTTTTTGACCAGAACAGCAACTGTGTCTCTTCTACCCGTCTTTCTGACGCCGAGATGCAGTCTCAACTCGTTACGCTTCCTCCGCTCGATCCGGGTGACTACCGCTTCGTTTTCGTAGGCAATGCGTATGAGACTAAGGTCGAGAACCTTGATTCGAAGGATCTGAGCAAGATTACCTTTGCTGCCGAGGACTACATCAACGGAGAGACTGTGTCCGGCAACGATTCTCTTTACTGGTCTTCAATCGATTACACAATCGAACCATTCAGCGCTTATGAGAAGGAGGAGACCAAAACAGCCTACTTCGCCAGTTCGCATTACGACATTATCGTCGAGGTTGTAAATGCACCGGAAAACATCGGAAAACACCCGAAGATAGAACTCGTCGGTGTTTCTCCTCAGACCGATTTCAACAACACAGCCAAGGGACAGGCGACAGACTATATTATGGAGACCGAACACGATGGCATCAAGACCACGACGGCCGTAAATAATATAATGAGACATAAGAACCATAAGGATGTATATCTGAGAGTGACAGGCGAGGACGGAACTCCGGTGGCTATGATCAATTTTGACGAGCACATCGAAAGATTCAAGGAGTTCATCAATCCTGAACTTCACGAATGCACGATTCCTTTCCTGATCGAATTCGGAACACCAGGCTATCCTGTTCCTGACGACAACATCTGCCTTGAGGTCACAATCTCGATCCCATCCTGGTTCATTCAACTTGTTACCCCGGACTTTAAAAAATAATCACCACGTTTTATGCAGAAGATAAACAACATATTTAATAAGGCGGCTTTAGCGGTCATTACGGCAGTTCTTGCTACCGGTTGCATCTTCGAGAAGATGGAAATGCCGAAGGATCTGCAAAGCGTGTTGATCCAGATCAATGTATCTGCGGACGAAATTCAGACCAAGTCCGAGCCGACATCATCAGAGTCTGCAATCAATACCCTGCATATATATGCATTCAGCGGTAACGGACTTGCAGGTTATCACCAGAGAAACGCTACAACTGTAAATGAGCCTTTCCTTATGGATCTTGTTCTTCCTGAAGGAACGAGCATTCCGGTTGATTTCTATCTCATCGCGAATGCATCCTCTATGATAGACCGCAACAATCCTGTACAACTGTCTGAAACAATGACAAAGGCTCAACTTGAAGCCCTCAAATATACAGGAATAGCATCCGGATCGCCGCTTCCTCTTTACTGCAAGGAACAGAAGAACCTCAACACCACGCAATACACAGCAAGCGAGGCACAGGGTCATATCGGACACCTTGAACTTGTCGAGAAGGTGCATTTCACCCTCACAAGATCCCTTGCAAAACTATCTGTCTATGGAGCGAAACCGGCAGGATCATCAACTTCTCCTAATATTATTTCCGTGACTATGCTTGCTGGAGGAACAAGAGAATATAGTTATCTCTATCCTCAGACTGATGAAATCCTCAATGCGGTTCCATCTCGGGTCAATGATAGGGATTTTCCTCTTCTCGACCAGAAAGTTATCTTAAACGAGATCAGCGGTGCCGCAAATTCAGCCGCGAGTTATACTCCGGTAATGACAGCGCCGGCCTATCTTGCGGAAGTCACATACGGTTCAATGGATTGGTCCGTGACTTCAGGAAATGTCAGGGAAGTGCGTCTGAAGATTGAATATTCGCTTTCAGACGGAGGTGAATTGAAGACTGGATATATCTATATGCCTCCGATCCAGAGAAACAAGCACTATAAGGTATGTATCCTCATCAGTTCACAGGACGAAGGAAAGATTACAGTCACATACGATGTAGCGGACTGGAATGATCATAACATACCTGACTTCGAATTCGCTTATCCTACCCATTCGTATGTAAGGGAATCGATACCGGTTACAGATGCTGACCTTTCCGTTAAACCTTCAGATCGTGCCGAGATGTCAGAGACAAAGGCGTTCGAGGGATATTTCCAGATGACGGCTCCTATCAGCGAAAGTTTCACACCGACCTTGATAGGCAATAACGCCAGCGATGCGGAAATCACTATATATAAATATGAAACAAGTGAATTGATTTCCGAAAGACCTGTTCCGGCCTACAACGGATGGTACAAGATAAAGGTAACCCCTAATAACGACTTCCCTATCGGAGAAACCGTAAATCTTGCCCTCACATATAAGCCTGGACTTATAGACGGCCACGAATTTCTTCTTATCAACGGAAGTGCAGGAAACTTCTACTGGCCTTCAAGCACAGATGCCAACTACGTAACAATCACAATGGTAAACTAAGATGAAAATGAAAAGGATTTTAAATACTCTTATCTGCTTTGCAGTTCTTCTGACGGCCTTCTCTTGCCAGCAGGAACTGATAGTTGATATGCCTGTCAACGAGAGCATTGTTCTTGACCTTTCATCGGGTCTTACCAAGGCTGCAGATACGGACACCGAATCGTATATCGATCATATTGATGTATTCATTTTCGCAGTTTCCGGATCAACTCCAGGCCAGTGCATCGTACACGAGTACTTTACTGTAAACAATACACCGACAGTCACTCTTGAGGCTAAGAGAACGGATTTTCCAGAGAATGCAGAATATTACGTATATCTCATAGCTAACAGCACCCAGGATCTGTCAGGAATCGCTTCATACAACGAATTGCACGATATGATGCAGGAGGATATCAACCTCCACCTTACCGGTCTTACCATCGACGTCGCTCCGAAATATTTCCTTATGGACGGCATTGCGAAGGACGGAAACGGAAATTCTCCTGTAGTGCTTTACAACGGCAGACCGCAGGATGACACCGAACTTTTCGTTACACTCAAGAGAGCGGCAGCAAAGGTCGTAATCAATGTAACGGCAGGTGATGCAGTGACGTTTATGCCATACGGCAGCGAGGACGGTTCTGAAGGCGGTCTTTACTATGTGAGGAATCTGCCGTATGACACTTACCTTCTTGCCGAGACTCTTCCAGCAAGTGATATTCTCTATGCGAAACTTACCACCACAGGAAAGACAGACTCAGGTTATTTCCTCTGGAATCCGACATCGGAGACCGGTAAGAAAAAGGTGACATTGACAACATACGTATATCCTCACTGCTGGATGGGACAGTCCATCCTTGACAAGGAAACCTGTGTTGTAATGAATCTTCCTATGGATTATAAGAAGGATGCGGACTCAGAAACCCAGGTGTATCACAACAGCTGGTACAAGATTCCGATGACCGACAATCAGACTTTTGAAAGGAACAATTACTACGAAGTTAATATCACGGTCAACCGTCCGGGAGCAATCGTTGAGTCTGAACCGACAGTACTTGAAGAAATATTCTACTCTGTCGATCAGTGGACAACAGTGGATATAAATATATCGGATGCAGCAAGACCTTCATATCTCCAACTCAACACCGACCACGTCGATATGTACAACGTGAACGTAGATAATAAATCACTAAGTTATGCGTCATCGTCACCGGTTTCCATCGAACTCGTCAATGCATATTACGTCAATTATCTTGACCAGGAGGTAGATGTGACTTCATCTGCGATCACAGCATCCCCTATTGACGCCAGTTCCCTCAATGGAGGAGTTACAATCAATTCTCCTTTCGTCGGAAAGACCGATGCTGAGATTGCGGCAGAGATTGCAGCCCTTGGTACAGCTCCAGCAGTACGTGATGAACCGGTAAACCCGGAAGTTGAGGCACCTGATCCTCAGGAGATTGTCAATAGATATAATCAAGGTCAGAACAACAACAGGAGGATTACATATTCAGGTTCAGGTGCAAATGTAGTCTTCAGAGCTGTTTCAAATAACAACAGCACAGGAAGGCGAAATGCTGAATTCGCTCAGCAAGAGTATGATGCTGCTTATGCTGCATATTCTGAATGGGCGAGACTGACAGCTCAGGAACAGGCTGAGAAAATCCAGCAGTATCAGGATGAACTGGCACTCTATAATACAGAGCTTGCAGCTTTGAACGTTTATAATCAGGCTGTTCAGGAAATTCTTCAGTCAGATGAAGATTCTCATAGCAATGCAATCCGCTATATGAGATTCAGAGTGGAAAATGAAGAAGGAGACGAAGCATACTTTACTGTAAACCAGTATCCTACCATTTATATCACAAACAGAAGAGGTGCTTATTCCTATAGATCTGATTTTAATGGAACCAACTATGAGACAGAAGGAAACAGAGCTGGAGCAAACTGGGACAACGGAGGATGGTCTTATGGTAACACATCTTCAAGCAGCTACTTCTTCGGTTCAAAGGTCGCTTTGGGATCGGAAGGACGATACACAATCAATTATACATATTGGGAAGACGGAGATATCGCTATAGAAAACATCTCCAGCCTGAACAATCCGCGTATGTATCACGTTCACGTTACAGCCACATCGTCAAGTTATACAGTAGCGAAACCTCGTCTGGATGCAGATGGCTACACCGAGAGTTCGGCAGATAATACCACCCTTGTCTCACCATCATTTATGATCGCATCTCAGCTGGGAGCTACCCTTTCCCCTAACGGAGGAGTCAATCAGGCCAAGTCTCATTGTGAGCAATATATAGAAGTGGGTGTTGACGGAAAGGTATATGATGACTGGAGACTCCCTACAGCAGCAGAGATAGATATCATCATCCAGCATCAGGATATAAGCGATGCAATGGCGGTAGTACTCACGGGATCGGCATATTACTGTGCCTACAATACAGACAGGTATGGAAATGTAGTCTACACCAAGGCAACAGGAAAGAATGGTGCGCAGAATGCCGTACGTTGCATACGTGATGTTTATTAAAAGAGAGAGAGTAGTAGTATTGAATAATAAGAAGATAAAAAATGAAAGGAATTATCAAAATAGCTGTAGCAGTTGCGACATTGATCGGGTTTTCAGTTTCCTGTACCAGAGATATCATCATACCTGATGTTAATGATGCTCCAGAAGGATACAGAACCATTGAATTTGTGGCACAGGTTCCTGATATGAATCAGGTGCAGACTAAGGCAGTCGATCCGGACGGAGGTGGAGTTCAGAATATGACCATCTTCTGCTTCGATGCAAACAGTCTTTTCATCACCACAGTAAATGTGACCGATATAATTCGCGATGAAATCGTGGCCGGCAATGCATCTATGGGAGGAAAGTTCAAGGTAAGCATTCCGGATCATTCAGAATATCTTCAGCTTGTAGGTAACCAGAATCTTCAATATTTCAATGAGGATGATTACCGCGGTATGTCCGAAGTTGAGGTTATGTCTGCTCTTGAGGCATCGGCAGGGCGTATGATCTACTGGGCACGCAAGACTGTTGACGAATTGAAAGGTCATAATACGGCATCCAATCCTGTACTTCTCACCCGCAACCAGGCTAAGTTCACTCTTGAGGTTGCTTCCGGTGTTCCCTTTGTACAGAACGGATGGATCGTAGTCAATACAAATGCTTATGGAACAGTGGCTCCTTATTGCCCTGAGCACGGTTTTGAGACCCCTCATTACATTGACAGACCGTTCGTAACTCTTCCAGCGGACAATCATAAGCTTAGAGAATACCTCGATGTACGTACAAATCCCGAGGAGTGTGTCTTCGAGACAGAGAATACGGCTGATGATCCTGTCGATTTCATCGTAAAGGGTTCATATAACGGAGGGCCGGAACTATATTACCGCATCTCCATCATTGATTCCAATGGGGAATATATCCCTATCTTCAGAAACCATCACTACAAAGTCAATATCGACGGTGAACTCTATTACGGTCAGCCTACATTTGAGGAAGCCCTTCAGGCACCGGCAACAAACAACGTATGGGTATCGGTTGCTGATGATATCAGGAGCATATCAGATGGCTCAAGCACACTTACGGTAGAGGAGACAGCTATCGTCATATCGGAAAAGGATATTCCGTCGCAGGGAACATCATACTACATATCTTATTCATATACAGGCACTGAAAACGTCGAGGTGTCGTGGGTAGGTGATAATAATGTTGCCCTTCACAACTTCTCTCATTCAGACGGAAGTATCGGTATTACCCTCAATTCTATGGGTGGTCTGAACAAGCGTGAAGGAACCCTCCTCATCAAGGCTGGCCGACTTTCAAGAAAAGTCAAGATCATCACCATCGGTGAGCAGAGTTTCGTTCCTGCCTGGATCACAACCAACGTATATGGTGGAGAGGTCGGTGAGCACGTGACAATGATGTTTACGATTCCTGATGACTGTCCTTCTGAACTATTCCCGATGGAAGTCCTCGTTTCTGTAAACGATATGGATGTCAGAAACGAGTCAGGTATGGTTCTTCCTGTAATCACAGCAGATGATGATCCAGAAAGATACGGAGAAGACAACGGAATCGGTTACAAATATGTGCTCACTGTAGAAGGTACAGGAAAGCAGCGAATATATTTCGAGACCATTCTTACACACGAAGAGAATACAACAATAACAGCTAAGATAGAAGCGGAGCATTTTGCTTCAATAGAAAAGACGGCTACATTCAAGCACGCCGAGGATAAGTGGATCATCATCGATGACCTCAGGCATTATACGGCAGCTATTCCTAAGGACGAAGTCATTCATTATTATCTTGTACCTCAGAAGATCAATGCCCCTATAGAACTTCACACGCACCTTGGAACTGATGTAGTCTGGAACACCAGCACCAGAGAATATGACTTCACCCCGCTTGCTCCAGGTGTAAACGATGAATTCCTTATGTATTCGAAATATCTGGATCATACGAGAGAAGAATACTTCCACTTTGAAGAAGTTAATCCTTCAAGCTGGGGAACTGGCGGACGACTTCACGGATTCTATAGGACAAATACCTCACTGGAAGCAGGTCAGACAGCTGTATTCCACCTTAAGACCAATGCTCCTGTAAGTGCGGAAGTTGTGAGAATAGCTTCCAATCCAAACGGATCACCATCTGTAAAGGGAAGTGGTATTTGTACAGGAAACGACTACAAATCTGTTATTTTCGAGCTTGCAAACTTCCATCCTTTCCATTTTGCGGCACAGGTGAATGGACAAGGAGATATAGTAAGCGGTACGAATCCAGAGACTGTCGAGACTGCACTTGTCGCCTATGTACCGGGCACTAAAGTCGAGATATCCTTTGATGTGACAAGCTTCCAGTCGATCATCCACGGTGATGACGGATCGGTACTTCCTTCATCAGAACAGGTCTCAGTGGATCCTTTCGGCACAGCCTTCGATATTTATATTGATGCACCTATGCTTGAAATAGATCCGAATGATCCTTATTATCTGTCAGGAAAGATCGAAAAGGACACATCTGTTGAAGGTAGATATATCTATCACGTGGATGCAGATAGAAGTGCAGAAGCAAATGGTGATGATCCTCTCGGATATGACGGAATCAATACGAACCGTTCGGGTGAAAGAAAGACCATCACTTTCAATACCAAGGAGATCGTAAGTGCCGGTGACGTCAAGATATCATCTGACAAGTCAAAGGTCGTATACTATGACAAGACCTTCAAGATTCAGAACCAGTTGATGACAGGAAAGATACAATACAATGACGGTGGAAGCCTCATCGACATTCCGGCAGGCTCGTTCGTACCGTTTGAAGTCCTTCCTACATACAATAGAATCGGAGCGGTTGATGTCAACGAATCAGGAAATTTCGAACTTCAACTCAGAAGCGAATACCGATACAACTGGACGGTTGACGATGTCAAGTTCCAGTTTAATAACGGAGGTAAAGTTTATGAAAAGTCCTTCAGCGACCTTGCGGAACTTTATGAACACCTCCAGAATGGCGGAACTATAGTTCTCGAATAATTCCGCCTGCTGAATAAAGCAGCCTATTACATTCAATACTACGCTCAACTCCAACCACCCCAAGGCTGAGTCCAACCGGACGGGGTGGTTGATCTTTTATCCCCCAGTCACTGCGTGACAGCCCCCAGGGGCACAGGCGTCCTTTCGCCTTTCCGTATTTTTCGTTTCTCTCAAAATACCCGGCCCGGCCGCGGCCTCTGATGAGGCCTTACTATTATCCCCCAGTCACTGCGTGACAGCCCCCAGGGGCATTTTGCCTTTCCGTTGATATTTTTATGATGTTTGAGAAATAAATCATAATTTTGGGAAATTGAATTTAAACATCTCCCAAAAGGGGCAGCAATTCTTATGAAAAAATCGTCCATCCTCCTCGCGGCCATTACTATTCTTGCCGCTTGCAATAAAACCGAAACACCAGCACCGGTGGCGGACACCATCATTGCCCGGATCGAGCAGGAAGCGCCCTCTACCAAGACCTATATGGACGCCAGCAACAATATCCGCTGGTCGTCCGGTGATCAGGTTGTGGCCTTTATGAAAACCTCATTAGGACTGAGGTATCAGATAAAAGAAGAATATATAGGTAAGGCATCCGGTTATTTCTCGCAGGTGTCCTCCGGTTCGTCAACAGATTTAGGAGCCGGCACCGAATGGGATCATAACGTAGTCTATTATCCATATTCAGATGCTGTCGAGGCCGAAAAATCCGGCTCCAACTACACCCTTGATGTCGTCCTTCCTTCCGAGCAGACCTACGCTCCCGAGAGTTTCGGTGAGGGCTCAATGGCAATGGTAGCCGTCAGCGAAGATAACAACATCACCTTCCGCAACATTCTCGGTGGAATGAAACTCCAACTCAAAGGCACTCAGGTTGTTACGTCTATCACCCTCCAGGGCAAGAACAACGAGAAACTCTCCGGAGCAGCCACAGTAACAGCCTACCCCGACGAGACCAAACCGGCCATCACAATGGCTTCCGACGCTTCCACCTCGGTCACTCTGAACTGCGGTTCCGGCGTCCAACTCAATGAAAGCACCGCTACAGAGTTCATCCTCGCCCTTCCTCCGGTGCTTTTCAGCAAAGGATTTACTGTCACAGTCACAGACTCCGACAGCAAGACCTACACTGTCGAGACCGACAAGGCCAATACAGTCCTCCGCTCATCCCTTCTTACGATGCCTGCATTCAAATTAGGAGAGAATCCAGGCTCAGGTTCAACAGAGAAGGCTGTCTTCCTTAACATTACGTCACTGACTCTAGCTCCATCTACATCTTATACCCTGTCGGCCGAGGTAGAGCCAATGTCCGGTGACCAGAGTGTAGTATGGAGTTCTTCTGCCCCTATGGTTGCTGCCGTTGACTATGACGGAAGGGTAACAGCAATGTCGGACGGAACAGCTGTTATTTCGGCCGTAAGCGGTGGCGCAAGTGCTTCGTGTAGTGTGGCTGTCATCACCAGCAGGGCAGATGCGATTGAATATGTAGTAGATGGAGTAAGTTACGGCAAGGGTATCGCCATAGGCGATGTGATATGGGCTCCGGTCAATTGCGGTTACGAACCAGTAACCGCTGAAAGCAAGGGTTTCCCGGATGGTAAAATGTATCAATGGGGTAGGAAGTATGGTCAGGGATATTCGGAATTATATGATGAATCAGAGCCGGAGATCGTGGAAGGTCCGTTGGACTTTGCCAATGCTGTAAGAGAAAAGTATGCAAATACCTTTTTTGCCGTATCATCTTCCCCTTATGATTGGACTTCACCTCAGGATAAACTCTTGTGGAACTCTGGTACCGAAGAATGTCCTATAAAAACGGCATACGATCCTTGTCCGGATGGTTGGCGTGTTCCTACCTATTCGGAGATTGAGTCTCTTCTTGCAAATAAATCGTCCTGGACTACTGTCGAAGAACAGAATGGATATTACTTCAGTGGTGATTATACTTATTTTCATAGTGCACCTCAGATATTTCTTTCGTCTTCAGGATTGAAGAGCAGTGCTGATGGTTGTGGTAAAGAAAGGCATTATTCCGGTTACTATTGGTCATCAAGTCCATCAAAATACTACGACCGTTTTTATCATTTGAGAATGTATAAAAGTGGTGTTCAACAGTATAATAGTGGTAGTTCTTACGGACACTCTGTTCGTTGCGTCCAGGAATAGCCAAAAGTTTCTAAAGATATTCAATATATGAAGAATTGTATCAAGACATTTATATCGCTTTTCTTTGTTGCACTAGGTGTGAGTTGTACTCCGGAAGAAACCGAAATTGCGGTCACTTCAGTCAATCTGGATGTTTCTGCCTTGACCTTGACGGAAGGCGGAAAATATGAATTGAAGGCGACGGTGAGTCCTTTCAATGCCGCCAATAAGAAGGTGATATTCAATTCCGGGAACCAGTCCGTTGCCAGTGTCACAGAAACAGGACTAGTGACTGCAAATAAAGAGGGGCAGACAACTATAACTGTAATTACCGACGATGGTGGCAAGAGGGCAGAGTGTGAGGTGACGGTTGTTGCGAAGGAATATCCCGTGACAGGAGTGAAGTTGAGCAGTGCATTTGAAGAAATGATAGTGGGGGAGTCCCTTACTCTGGAGATGACAATCATTCCGTCCACAGCATCTGACAAGTCCGTTGCTTGGAAGAGTAGCAATTCTTCAGTTGCTTCCGTGTCTATGACCGGTATGGTTACGGCCAAAAAGGAAGGCACTGCAACGATAACCGTTACCACAAATGACGGAGGCAAGACTGCCGCCTGCGAAGTAACTGTCAAAAATCAAGTCCCTAGCGAGCCGCAGGAAGGTGACTATATTGATGAATATGGAATCAATCACGGTCAGGGCGTGGAGATTGGTGGCGTTGTGTGGGCTCCTGTGAACTGTGGCTATCATAAGGATGATTTCAAATACGGCAAACTGTACCAGTGGGGTAGGAAATATGGTCAGGGATATGATGGAGATTTGTATGATATAAATGGAAATAAAACAGGTACGTACGCAGATGCTACAGTTCCAACTGTGACCTCGGCTCCTGTACCATTGAGCACAGGTCAATCAGAGAGTAATGAGGAATTTTTTTACAAAAATACTTCTTATCCTTACAATTGGCTGTATTCTCCTGATATTTATTTGTGGAACAATGGGACAGAAGATAATCCCGTCAAGACAGAATACGATCCTTGTCCTGAAGGTTGGCGTGTTCCTACATACGGGGAATTGGATGAATTGAATGACAACAGATCATCTTGGACCACCGATGAAAATGGTCAAATAGGCTATTGGTTCAGTGGTTCGAAGTCATACTCTTCGTCTGCACCGAGAGTCTTTTTCCCTGCTGCCGGCTTCCGCTACAACGACGGCCTTGCCAACTATCGAGGCTTCAACGGCTACTATTGGTCGTCGAGACCGAGCAGCAACAACGCCTACTGCCTCGGCTTCTACAGCAGCAACACCGGTATGGACTACAACCTCCGTGCGTACGGGTACTCTGTCCGTTGTGTCCTGGATGATGGAGAACTTGTTCCAGTGACGTCTGTGACGCTCAACGAGTCATCCCTTGCAATTGATGAAGGGGATACATACACCCTTTCAGTCACTATCAGTCCATCCGATGCCAACCACAAGTCTGCGCATTGGTGGTCGGATGATGAGAGCATCGCTACAGTCGATCAGACCGGAAAGGTAACGGCTGTTTCTGCCGGTACAGCGACAATCACTGCAATGGCCGGAATGAAGACCGCGACCTGTCAGGTTACAGTCAAAGATCAATCCGTTGCCCAGGAAGGTGACTATATTGATGAATATGGTGTGAACCACGGTCAGGGAGTGGCGATTGGTGGCGTTGTCTGGGCTCCGGTGAACTGTGGCTATCACGAAACAGACTTCAAATACGGCAAACTGTATCAGTGGGGTAGGAAATATGGTCAGGGGTATGATGGAGAGTTGTATGATATAAATGGAAATAAAACAGGTACATATACCGATGCCACTATTCCGACTATGAAGTCGGGCCCGGTTTCATTGAGCGAGGGTCAGTCAGAGGGTAATAAGAATAAGTTCTATTATAATTCAAATTATCCATACGACTGGCTTAACAATCCTGATGATGAATTGTGGAACAGTGGTACTGAATCAGACCCAGTCAAGACTGAGTATGATCCTTGTCCAGAAGGTTGGCGTGTTCCAACATACGGGGAATTGGCTGAATTGAATGACAACAGATCATCTTGGACCACCAATGAAAATGGTCAAATAGGCTATTGGTTCAGCGGTTCGAAGTCATACTCTTCGTCCGTGCCGAGAGTCTTCTTCCCTGCTGCCGGCCGCAGCGACTACGGCGGCAATGCCTACCGTCGAGGCTACTACGGCTACTACTGGTCATCCAGACCGAGCTACGACTACGCCTACCTCCTCTACTTCTCCAGCAGCTACTCCTATATGGACAGCTACTACCGTGCGTACGGGTACTCTGTCCGTTGCGTCCAGGAGTAACCGACGAAGTCTCTGAACTTTAGCGAAGAATAACAAGTCCTTGCGTCAGCTATTGCTCACAGGGGTGGTTTGATCTGACCCCTGTGGGCATAATGTGTCATTAAATGGTTTGTCAATTTCAGATATTAATTCTAAATTTGGAATTTCTATCGTGAAATATAATAATCAATATACAATGAAACTCACAAAAGAACTTTGGGGCAAGGCTGCCTGCGGCAAAGAGATTTATCTCTATACACTGACTAATGAAAAAGGAGCATACGTACAGTTGTCCAACGTGGGAGCCGGAATAGTCTCCGTAGTGGTTCCTGACAAGGATGGAAATCTTGCAGATGTGGTTCTGGGCTATCCGGAGCCTTCAAGTTATTTCGGGGACGGCCCTTGTATGGGAAAGATTCCTGGAAGATATGCCAACCGTGTCGCCCTCGGCAAATTCACCCTCGATGGAGCAGAATATACACTTCCTGTAAATAACGGCCCGAATCATCTTCACGGAGGTCCTGAGGGCTTCCAGAACAAGGTCTGGGAAAGCCGCGAGAACGAAGGGGGAGTGGAATTCCTTTATTATTCCGAGGATGGAGAACAAGGCTATCCTGGAGCATTGAAAGCCATTGCACGATACGACTGGAGCGAAGACTGCGAACTTCGCCTCACCCTCACGGCCGAGTCTGATGCACCGACTGTCATCAACCTTACCAACCACGCCTATTTCAACCTCAACGGCGAGGGCAACGGCGATATTCTCGGTCATATTCTCAGGCTTAATTGTTCCGAATATCTCCCGACCGATGCCACCCAGATACCTCTCGGCGAAAGTGCTCCTGTAGCAGGAACCCCGATGGATTTCGTAGTAGGAAAACCTATCGGCCAGGATATCAATGCCGATTTTGAACCTCTGAAAATAGGTAAAGGTTACGACCACTGCTGGGTCATCGACGGTGCAGAGCCAGGACAACTCCAGGACTGCGCGGAACTCTATGCTCCGGAAAGCGGCAGGTCGCTTCAGATATTCACAACCCAGCCGGGCGTGCAGGTTTATACCGGAAACTGGCTTTCAGGCTGCCCTGCAGGCAAGAACGGACATATCTATGAAGACTACACCGGTGTGGCAATCGAATGTCAGAACTATCCTGATGCGCCGAACAAGCCAGAATACCCATCGTCCGAACTCCGTCCGGGAGAAGTTTATGAACAGGCAATCATCTTCGCCTTCTCTGTACGATAACCTATGAAACAATATCTAGACCTCTTACGTCATATCCGCGAAAACGGAACAATGAAGTCCGACCGCACCGGCACGGGCACACAAAGCATATTCGGCTATCAGATGCGCTTCGATCTCAGTGAAGGTTTCCCCCTTCTCACCACAAAGAAAGTGCATCTCAAATCCATCATATATGAACTTCTGTGGTTCATAGCAGGGGATACGAATGTGAAATATCTTCAGGATCACGGAGTTACCATCTGGGACGAGTGGGCTGATGAAAACGGTGATCTCGGCCCTGTCTATGGTCATCAGTGGCGCAGTTGGCCGACTCCGGATGGAGGCACCATCGACCAACTCTCCAATGTAATAAATCAGATAAAGAATAACCCGGATTCACGTCGTATGATAGTGTCGGCCTGGAATGTAGCCGAAGTGGAGAAGATGGCCCTCCCACCTTGCCACTCCCTCTTTCAGTTCTATGTGGCCGACGGCAAACTCTCCTGTCAACTCTACCAGCGCAGCGCAGACGTATTCCTCGGAGTGCCTTTCAATATAGCATCATACGCCCTGTTGACAATGATGATTGCCCAGGTATGCGGACTCGAGCCGGGAGAATTTGTCCATACGACCGGAGATACTCACATCTATATCAATCATTTCGAGCAGGTTGCGACCCAACTCTCCCGTGAGCCTCGCGCCCTCCCGAAAATGAAGATCAATCCGGACGTAAAGAACATCTTCGACTTCAGATACGAAGACTTCGAACTTGTTGATTACGACCCATATCCGCGCATCCCTGCGCCTGTAGCAGTCTGACGAAAGCATCTTTTCACCTCGGTCGCTGTGCTGAAGCGCCTTATAAACAGTATCAACATAATATGGAAAAATGCATAATAGTAGCCATAGCGGACAATAACGCCATCGGTCGTGACAATGCCCTCCTATGGCACATATCCGAGGACCTGAAATTCTTCAAGCGCACTACGACAGGATGTCCGGTCATAATGGGACGCAAGACCTTCGAGTCCATCGGCCGTCCGCTTCCCAAGCGTACCAATATCGTCGTTTCGCGTGGTTTTGATGCTCCGGAAGGAATCATTGTGGTCGGTTCATTGTCAGAGGCATATACCGTTGCCGGGTCATCCGTCATTCCCGACTCTTCCTCTGTCATTCCGAGCGCTTCCTCTGTCATTCCGAGCGCTTCCTCTGTCATTCCGAGCGCAGTCGAGGAATCCCCTTCCCGTTGCTTCGTCATAGGCGGCGGTCAGATCTATGCACAAGCACTCGCTGACGCCGACCGTCTTGTCGTCACTCACGTCCATACGATTATCGAAGATGCCGACACATTCTTCCCTCAGATCGATCCGTCCGTATGGGAGGTGGAAGAACGCTCGGAAATGCTCCACGACGAAGAATCCGGCTTCGATTTTGAATTTGTAACCTATAAACGTAGTCGCGCAAATGTCTGATTACCAGTAATATACGTATTATGCCTGCTGTATATCCGCAGCAGGCATAATACACATTTTGCTGTAAATCAGGAACTTAGGTGTCACCTTAAATTTTATATTATGTCAAGAGACAGTTTCGGCAGCCGTTTCGGCGCACTTGTAGCAATGGCAGGCTCGGCAGTGGGCCTGGGCAACCTCTGGCGTTTCCCTTATCTCGTGGGAGAGAACGGAGGAGCAGCCTTCATCATTGTATATATAATCCTTAGTTTCCTCATCTGCCTTCCTATATTTATTTCCGAATTCGTAGTAGGACGCAGAAGCCAGAAGAATGCATACGCTGCTTTCCGTGACCTTTCAGGAGGTTCGGCCTGGCGCTGGGTGGGACTTTTCACCATCATTGTACCTCTGATAGTCCTTTCATACTATAGCGTCATCGGCGGATGGTCAATCGATTATATGTTCAAGTCCTTTGCCTTCTCATTTACCGGCAGTGAGTCTCAAAGTGCATTGAATACGATGTTCTCGGATTTTGTCTCTTCCACTTGGGCGCCTCTGATCGGTCATACTATCTTTCTGCTTGCAACCACATTGATCGTTGTGATCGGCATCAAGGACGGCATCGAGAAATTCAGCAAGGTAATGATGCCTCTGCTTTTCTTCATTGTCATCAGTATTGCCATTTATTCCCTTACCCTTCCCGGTGCTCAGAAGGGCGTAGAATACCTCTTCAACCCTGATTTCTCCAAGATAGACGCCAAAGCCTGTGCAGCAGCCCTCGGACAGGCGTTCTTCTCACTTTCACTTGGATTCGGTACCATAATGACATACGCTTCATACGTGGACAAAAATGAGAATATAATGTTCCAGAGCACATCGACAGCAGTCTCAGACCTTATGTTTGCCCTTATAGCCGGAGTGGCCATAATGCCGGCCGTATTCGCGTTCGGGCTCAATCCGCAGTCCGGTCCCGGCCTTGTCTTCGAGACCCTTCCGTTCGTTTTCGGACAGATGCCGGCAGGAGGATTTGTGGCCATTCTCTTCTTCGTCGCTCTTCTGGTGGCCGCTCTTACATCATCCATTTCTATGCTTGAAGTGGCTGTAGCCTATCTTGTTGAAGAAAAGAAATTCTCCCGCGTGGCTGCCTGTGCATTGCTTTTCGGCATCTGTTGGGTTGTCGGAGCGCTTTGTTCATTGTCTTTCGGACCACTCTCGAATATACAGATAGGAGGAGGCAATATCTTTGATTTCTTCGACAATCTCTCGTCAAATATATTGATGACTCTCGGAAGTCTCCTTACTGTCCTCTTCGTCGGATGGAGACTCAAGAAGACCGATGTTTATGATGAATTCACCAACGGGGGTACACTAAGCCGCAATGCAAAACTTTTCGGTGTCCTCTGGTTCCTCATCAGATTCGTCTGTCCTCTTGCCATCATCGCCATCTTCATCTCCGGACTGCTGTAGAATCGATGCCCTACTTTTGGGTCGATGGATTAATATGTGAGACGCACAATCGAATGAATATCAATCGCTTATGTAAAATGCCTGCTGCGCAGATGCAGCAGGCATTTTATGGAATATGTTGAATATCAGCGTTTTATGCGTCACCGTTCTTGCGGCGGAAGATTATCATTCCGGCAGCCGAGCCGATCAGAAGCAGGATCAGAACTATCGAACTGGCGCGGGAGATGTTTTCGCCAAGTTGGTATGAATCAGGCTCAAATCGCATTATTATCTGGCCTTCCCCTTCCGGTATGATCGCTCCACGGAGCATCCAGTCTGCGCGGAAAAGTTCCACAGGACGGCCTTCACCACTTGGCTGATAATGTCCGTTACGCACTTCTCCGTAGCCACCTGCAGGCTCTATCCACGCCTTCCAGCCCTTAGGGTAATATATCTCGCTGAATATTGCGGCGCGCTCTGCATCTGTACTGAATGAATAACGGAGTTCGTTAGGTGCATAGTGTGTCATTTCGATAATCGGTGAAGATGTTGCCTCGTCGCTGCTTGCAATGGCAGTTTCAGCGGCATTGTCAGCGATCGGACGTATTGCATCCTGTGCCCAGGCGAAATCATCACCTATGACAGCAGTGGTATGCAGATCTGTCGAGGCCAGAAGGGCAATTTCATCGTCCGGAGTGGCTGCAGGCACGTAATCAGACACGAACCAGCAGTTGCCGTATGCATACGGATTCACTACCGGAGAAACATTTCCGTCAAGGATTATATACTTTCCGTTCAGCATCGACACCACCTTCGTCTCAGGAAGGGCTTCTTCCACCTCCTGCACTGTAGCGGCTCCTGAAACGGCACCGTAAATATCTCTGATTTCGTCAGTTATATATCTGTCGATGAGATCCTGATAGCGCTGCAACTTCACCGGACTGTATCCACCGATGCACTTGTGATGGTAACTCTGTATCGCATCATTGAATGTATTCACGCTCAGGTCGAGCACACGATAATCAAGATCGGTATCCTGATGGATTATCTCATCCACAGGACGAGGATCATAATGAGCGGTGAAATCCTTCGGAGTGATGAAATGGCTCTTGTTGAGATATCTCTTGCCTACACTTACCAGGTCGATCCATACGAGGAACACAACGGCCACAGCAACGATGCCCATCCTGCCCTTTCGTACAAATGATCCATCCTTACCGACAGCATCCTGCTTAGGAGTCTTGAAAGCCCAGATGAGCAACAGGAACATAATCGAGACAAGAATCAGTGACCTGAGAGCATCCTTGGTCATAAGTGTCTGACGGTCAGCAGCAAGAGCATCAACAATCATTTCATTCATTCCTGCATCCGATGCTCCTGTGAAGGTACCTGCAATGCCAGGAATCAAGACGCACAGAAGACAGAATCCTCCGGTGATGCCGTATGCTATATAACCAGCCTTCATAAAAACCTTCTTGTCATATCTTTCCTTCAGCACCTTGTCCAGAGCATAAAATCCCAGCATTGGAAGCAGCACCTGGAGAGCGGTCAGTGACATAGACACGGTTCTGAATTTATTATACATAGGGACATAATCGAACCATAGTCTTGTGAACCACATAAAATGATTGCCCCAGGCAAGAAAAACAGTGATGACAGTTGCTGCCACAAGCCACCATTTCTCGCGACCTTTGCAGAGGATGAGACCGAGGACGAAAAGGAATATCGTTATTGCTCCCATATACATAGGACCGGCCGTGAAAGGCTGCGGACCCCAGTAAAGGGGCAGATGTTTCATCGTCTGTCGGAGATTTGGCTGGCCGGCTCTTTTGAGTAGTTCCCCTGTCTCTGAATCCAGAGGCAGTTCGCCGGAAGAAGCACCCCCGTTGAAATTGGGAATCAGAAGGTTCGGCATTTCATTGATGCCATACGACCAGGCAGTGGCATATTCCAGATCCAGTCCCTTGTCATTATGCGTGTCGCTGTCTGATGAAAGTTCCGATCCGCCACGCATCGTATATGCAGAATATTCGTATGTCGGAATCAATTTGTTGGCATTTGTCGCTATGCCTATACATCCCACCACAAGCAGAAGAGCCGATGCGGCAAAGAAACGTTTCAGCAGATCTTTTCTCTTGATACACAGATAGATAAGAAGTCCTATAGCGTATGCAAATATTACTATTGCAAGGTAGTATGTAATCTGAGGGTGATTGGCCTTTATCTGCATACTGAGGGCAAAAGCAAATAATGTCGCTCCAAGGATTGTCTTAGGCAGCCAGGAGTCGAGGGATCTCATTGCAGCACGATATGTGAAAATGACCCCTGCCAGCACCCACGGGAAATAGGCGATTGCCTGCATTTTGGTGTTATGTCCCACCTGGATGATCTGCATATTGTACGAACAGAAAGCGATGGCGATGGCACCAGCCACTGCAATTACCTTGCTTGTCCCCATCGAAAGCATAAGAAGAAATCCTCCAATCAAGGCAAGGAGGAAATAACTGGCCGGACGCTTTCCTGTGAGAAGGAAATCATATATATGGTCAGTCCAGTCTCCATCGAAACTGTCGATTGTGGCAGTCGTAGGCATACCTCCGAACATCGAATTTGTCCAGGCTGTGGGGTCGTCCGGATTGGCCTTGTTGAAAGTCATAGCCTCGTTGGCCATACCTTTCCACGATGCTATATCGCTCTGATTCACAATCTTACCGTCCAGCACCTGAGGAGTGTATCCGTAAGCCAGTACGACAAAAAGCAGGAAAATGCCTGCGTAGATTCCGATCTTCTTCAATACTTCTTTATTCATATTTTTTATCTGTTCTATTGCCATCCGTAAAGAGGACTGTTTTACGGATGAGATGTAAGTCTGTCAAAAAGTCCGGCCATCTGTCGGGTAGTGCTGCGACGGGTGAAGCGCGAAATATCGCCTCCTTCGATCGAGAGTCTTCCCTCAAGATGTTTCTTCCAGCACTGTTCTATATATTCCGATATGCCTTCCTTATCTTCCCAACCGATAACTCTTCCGGTCTTGGTCTCATTCAGGATCATAGCCATCGCTCCGTCCTTCTGACCTATTCCGAGCACAGGCCTGTATGAAGCCAGATATTCAAAAAGTTTACCTGGGAGCACCGCCTTGTATTCAGGCTCCTTTCTTAGTGGAAGGATGAGTACTGATGCGCTTCTCTGCTCCTGCACGGCCACCTGATGGGGCTGATACCCCATATCTTCCAGCATATCCTTCAGTCCTCTTTCTTCAAGAGCCCTGATGATCTGCTCGTCAGTCTTTCCTATGAGTCTGATTTTCAATAGTTTCCTAAAATCTTCATCTGCCTGGCATTTTTCCGCAAGCACATCCCAGAGCACTGTAGGATTGCCGTCTGCAGCGAACAGTCCGGTATGCGTAATTGTAAAATCTTTGTCCGGCCCCCCGTATGCTTCGATATCCTTTTCAGAAGGGAAATCGCACTCGTCGAACCCGTTGGTAATAAGTTCCACCGGAGTGTCGGTCATAGCCTGGAACTCCTGCTGCACCAGAGGGGATACGGCAACAACTGCCGAAGCCTCGTCAAGCACTTTCTTCTCCATTTTCCCGTGCCATCTTTCGGTCGCCTGGGTCATCTGCAAGTGCTTGAAATAGAATATTTTCGTCCAAGGATCCCGAAAATCTGCCACCCACGGAAGTCCGGTTTCTCGTGCCAATCGAAGACCTATTATATGCATTGATTGCGGAGGTCCTGTGCTCACAATCAGATCGACAGGATGCTCCTCAAGATATTTCTTGAGATATCGCACGGATGGTCCGATCCAGAGGCAACGCGGATCCGGACGGAAAAAATTGCCCCTGACCCACATAGCGGCTTTCTGGAGGAAGGACTTGTTCTGGGCGTTGACCGGATTCACCTCTACGGCCTCCTTGCTGTGTCCGGATTTTCGCAGAACCTTCTTGTACAATTCATACGGCTCTATGATATGCGTCTTTATAACCTCGGCCTCTGCCGGCACTTCCGCTTCCAATGATGCATCCACAGCCAGTTGCTCTGGATTCTCCGGAGTATATATCACCGGCTGCCAACCCTCTTCCGGAAGGTATTTTGCGAATTTCACCCATCGCTGTACCCCCGAACCACCGGTAGGCGGCCAATAATATGATATGATCAGCACCCTTTTCATAATCTTGCAAAGATACATAAAATCTCCGAACATCGGAAGGTGGAGGCTAATACGCTGAATATGAGGTGCTTGTAGCAACTGCGTGCCGGTAAAAGGGGAGCACGCAGAGTGGGTAAGTGGCTGAATGTCAGGGGATAGTCTTCTGATGCTTTTGTGTCTTTTCTTTTTCGGATAAAATCAGTAAATTTGCCTGATTGCGTTTTTAAGCGCAGAATATCATAAAACTATCATATTATGGCAACTCAGAAACCGACCGAAACACCGATGATGAAGCAGTTCTTCGCCGTGAAGGCGGAGCATCCCGAGGCAGTGCTTCTTTTCAGGTGCGGCGACTTCTACGAAACATACGGCGATGATGCCCTTACAGCCAGCAAAGTGCTTGGAATCGTGCTCACAAAGCGTTCCAGCGCCACTCCTGGAGCGATCCCTATGGCAGGATTCCCATATCACTCGCTTGAAACATATCTCCCTAGACTTGTCCGCGCAGGATACAAAGTGGCGGTGTGTGACCAACTGGAAGATCCGAAACTGACCAAAAAGATTGTCAAGAGAGGCATCACCGAACTGGTTACTCCAGGCATAGCCTTCAATGAACAACTTCTCGAGCAGAAAGAGCATAACTATATAGCAGGTCTTACATTCTACAAGGATAGATGTGGCGTGGCCTTTCTGGATGTCTCTACAGGTACATTCCAGGTGGCGGAAGGCAGTCTCGATTATATAGGGACGCTCCTGAGTTCGTTCGCTCCGAAGGAACTTCTCGTACCAAGGGGCTATGAAAAGGGTACAAAGGAAAGATATGGCGATCATTATTATGTCTCGACTCTGGAGGAATGGGCATTTGTCTATGACAGTTCTGTGGAAAAACTGAAGAGACAGTTGCACGTTGACTCTCTGAAAGGATTCGCCATCGATAATTTTCCTCTCGGCATAACCTCTGCCGGAGCCTTGCTTATATACCTGGAACAGACTCAGCATAAGGAACTTACCAATATCTGTTCGATATCCCGCATAGATGAAGGTGCCTTTGTATGGATGGATCGGTTTACATTCCGCAATCTGGAGATATTCACATCGACTGCCGGAAAAGAGGGTACGTCGCTTGTTGAAGTTATGGACAAGTGTTCGTCTCCGATGGGAGCCCGTATGCTACGTACCTGGCTGGCGATGCCGGTGATGGATCTGAAGGAACTGGAAGACAGATATGCTGTGGTTCAGCATTTTGTTGATAATCAGGATGATCTGACTCGTCTTCAGACAATGATAGGCGACATCGGTGATCTTGAACGAATCATTTCACGCGCGGCAGCCGGCAAGATTATGCCTCGTGAGGTGATGCAACTTCGCCGAGGTTTGAGTCAGACCGATCCTATAATCAGGCTATGCCGCTCAAAAGTCGATGCTCTGGATGAACTCTTGGACAATATGGGTGACTGCGCCGGACTTCTGGAATATCTGGGAAATACTATGCATCCGGAGACTGCTTCGCAACTTGGCAAAGGCGATGTTATTGCCAGTGGCGTGAATGAAGAACTGGATGAATTGCGAAAGATAGCGCGTCACGGGAAGGATTATCTTCTGGAAGTGCAGCAGCGTGAGATAGAAAGAACCGGCATAACGTCTCTGAAGATAGGTTTCAACAATGTCTTCGGCTATTATCTCGAAGTGCGCAACACATACAAGGACAGTGTCCCCGAGGAATGGATCAGAAAGCAGACTTTGGTCAATGCCGAGAGATATATCACAGAGGAATTGAAGGAGTACGAACAGAAGATACTCGGAGCGGAAGAAAGAATATATGCCCTTGAGGCTCAGATATATGCGGAACTTGTCGGAAAGATTCAGGCCAATATTTCCATAATACAGAAGAATTGCCGCATTCTTGCCCGTCTGGACGTTCTGAGCGGATTCGCCGATCTTGCGGTTTCCAACAGATATTGCCGTCCAAAGATGAACGACAGCAATGTCATAGATATAAAGCAGGGGCGTCATCCCGTCATTGAGACAATGATGCAGGCTGGAGAGGAATTCGTTCCGAACGACATATATCTCGATAGCAAGAATCAGCAGATAATAATTCTGACAGGTCCTAATATGGCCGGAAAATCGGCTCTCCTGCGTCAGACTGCCCTTATAGTTCTGATGGCACAGATAGGCTCGTTTGTTCCTGCTTCCTCTGCAGAAATAGGATATTGCGACAAGATATTCACGCGCGTCGGTGCGTCAGACAACATTTCCCGCGGAGAATCGACATTTATGGTGGAGATGCTCGAGACTTCGATGATCCTGCATAATCTATCATCCCGTTCACTTGTGCTTCTGGATGAGATCGGACGAGGAACATCGACATACGACGGAATGTCCATTGCGCGTGCTATAGTGGAATACATCCACGAGTATGGCGATGGTGCAAAGACGTTGTTCGCTACTCATTATCACGAACTTAACGACCTGGAAGAAATATATGACCGTGTGAAGAACTTCCATATTGCAGTCAAGGAAGTGGGCAGGAATGTGATCTTCCTCAGAAAACTTATGGAGGGCGGTGTCGCTCACAGTTTCGGTCTGCACGTAGCCAGGATGGCCGGTATGCCTAAGCAGGTGCTGGAGTCAGCCGAGAAGACTCTCGCTTCGCTCGAGTCCGGCACTCCTGTCAAGACGAAGAAGGTCAAGCCTCACAACATCCGTGAAGGCCGTGTCGAGAGCGATGGTTCTCTCCAACTTTCGTTCTTCCAGTTGGAAGACCCTCTTCTCTCCTCCCTCAAGGACGAACTCGACAAGGCCGACCTTAACAATATGACTCCGCTTCAGGCCTTCGACTTGTTGCGCTCTATGAAGGAACAACTTGGCATATAGAAAGCGGTGATACAAGAAATTACCGTTTTTTGTATCACCACTTCAATAAAACGCACAAATTGATTAATACTAGAGTCGGTGATACAAGAAACCGCTGAATTTTGTCTCACCGCTTCATAATAAAAATGTTATGCATAGACTGATGACCACATTCGCAGCACTTCTCATCGCAGTATCTGCATTTGCTGCACCGAAGAATTATGAATTGACATCACCTGACGGAAAACTGTCCGTATATGTTGAGGCAGGAGAAGGGATTTCATACACCCTGACTCACGGAGGAGACCTTCTGATGAAGGATTCTCATCTGGGTATGTATATGACAGACGGTACCGTATTCGGCGGTATTCAGCCGGTAAAGAAGGTGAGTCGCAGAAGTGTAAGTTCGACGATTCCTGCTTTTATGTACAAGAAGGCTGAGGTGAAGGATGAATTCAATGAAATGACCTTGAAATTCAAGAAGTTTTCAGTCATATTCAGGGCGTATGACGACGGAATGGCCTATAGGTTTGTGTCTCATCTGAAGGAACCGTCTCAGGTGGAGATGGAAATGGCTGATTTCAATTTCGCCCAGGACTGGAATATGTGGGCGGCATACGTATGTCAGCATACTGAAACTCTTGATAGTCAGTACTATAACTCATTTGAAAACACCTATTCCTATACTCCGCTTTCAGAGTGGAACAAGGATAGGCTTGCATTCCTTCCTCTTATGGTTGACGGCCCAGGAGGAAAGAAGATAGTCATAACTGAGGCAGATCTTATGAATTATCCCGGAATGTATCTCTACAATGGCGATGCAGACAACACTCTTGATGGTGTGTTCGCACCATATCCGAAGGAAGTGAAGCAGGGAGGTCACAACAATCTCCAGATGGAGGTTCAGAGCCGTGAGCCGTATATCGCCAAGTGTGAGGGCGGCGAATCGTTCCCTTGGAGGATTGTTGCTGTGTCTGAAAATGATGTGCAGATGGCTGATAATGATATGGTATATCGTCTGGCCACTCCTGCTGCAGAGGCTGACTGGAGTTGGGTGAAGCCTGGCAAGGTGGCCTGGGACTGGTGGAATGCGTGGAATCTTTATGGTGTGGACTTCAAGTCTGGAATCAATAATGATACGTATAAGTATTATATAGATTTTGCTTCAGCAAACGGTATCGAGTATGTAATCCTCGATGAGGGCTGGGCAGTGACAGGAGAAGCCGATATGTTCAATGTTGTACCTGAGATAGATGTCGAAATGCTTGCTGAATATGCTTCCGAGCGTAATGTAGGCTTGATTCTGTGGGCAGGATATAGGGCTTTTGACCGTGATATGGATAAGGTGTGCGAACACTATTCGAAGATGGGTATCAAAGGCTTCAAGATAGATTTTATGGATCGTGACGATCAGGTTGTGGTAGATTTCCACCGTCGTGCTGCTCAGACAGCGGCAAAATATGGAATGATGGTAGATTTCCACGGCACATACAAGCCGACCGGTCTTCATAGGACATATCCTAATGTGGTGAATTATGAAGGCGTACACGGCCTTGAACAGATGAAATGGTCGAAAGAGGATGTGGATCAGGTTACATACGATGTTACAGTGCCGTACATCCGTATGATGGCCGGCCCGATGGATTACACTCAGGGTGCAATGCGTAATGCCGCTCGCGGAAATTACCGTCCGGTCAATTCCGAGGCTATGAGCCAGGGTACACGTTGCCGACAACTTGCTGAGTATGTGGTATTTGACTCTCCGCTCAATATGCTATGCGACTCTCCTTCCAATTATATGAAGGAAAAGGAATGTACGGACTTCATAGCCTCTGTCCCTGAAATTTGGGACGAAACCCGAGGCCTTGACGGAAAGGTCGGAGAATATATCGCAATGGCACGCCGCAGCGGTCAGGACTGGTATGTTGGTGCAATGACCGACTGGAACGCCCGTGAAATGACCCTCGACCTGAGTTTCCTTCCTGAGGGAGACTATAAAGTGGAACTCTACAGAGATGGTGTCAATGCCGACCGTGCAGCCTGTGACTACCGCAAGGAGGTGATAGAACTTCCTTCCGACAGGCTTTTGAAGATAACTATGGCGCCGGGAGGAGGATTTGTAGCAAAGATTACAAGATAGTAGTGAAGGAATATTTTAACGAATAGATAATATTTGATTAAAAATCATTACCTTTGAAGGTTGTATTCAAGAAAAATCATAACAAATAACATCTAAAAATAAATAATTATGGAATTACCTTTTGCAGAATCGTGGAAGATCAAGATGGTGGAGCCTCTTCGTAAAAGTACACGCGAGGAGCGCGAACAGTGGATCAAGGAAGCGGATTATAACCTCTTCCAACTCAAGTCAGACCAGGTTTACATCGACTGTCTTACTGACTCAGGCACAGGCGCAATGAGCGACCGTCAGTGGGCTGCTATGATGATGGGTGACGAGAGTTATGCTGGATCGGCATCTTTCTTCCAGTTGAAGGATACTATCACAAAGATCACAGGTTTCGAGTATGTAATCCCTACTCACCAGGGCCGTGCTGCCGAGAACGTTCTCTTCAGCCACCTCGTGAAGGCTGATGCAATCGTTCCGGGCAACTCACACTTCGACACCACAAAAGGTCATATCGAAAGCCGCAAGGCATTTGCTGTTGACTGCACAGTTGATGAGGCTAAGGACACTCAACTTGAGGTGCCTTTCAAGGGTAACGTTGATCCTAAGAAACTTGAGAAGGTGCTTGCTGAGAAGGCTGAACTTGTTCCTTTCATCATCGTTACAATCACCAACAACACAGCCGGAGGACAGCCTGTATCTATGCAGAACCTTCGTGAAGTTCGCGCCATCGCTGACAAATATGGCAAGCGCGTGATCTTCGACTCTGCACGTTTCGTTGAGAACGCATACTTCATCCGCACTCGTGAGGAAGGTTATGCTGACAAGACTATCAAGGAAATCTGCAAGGAGATGTTCTCATACGCAGATGGTATGACAATGTCATCAAAGAAGGACGGTCTCGTTAATATGGGTGGTTTCATCGCAACACGTCACGAGGACTGGTACGAGGGAGCAAAGAAGTTCTGTATCCCATTCGAAGGCTTCCTTACATACGGTGGTATGAACGGTCGTGATATGGCTGCTCTCGCTGTTGGTCTTGACGAGAACACAGAACTCGATACTATCGAGACTCGTATCCGTCAGGTACAGTACCTTGCTGCAAAACTTGATGAGTACGGCATTCCTTATCAGCGTCCTGTAGGTGGTCACGCTCTCTTCGTTGACGCTGACAGAGTTCTTGATCAGGTTCCAAAGGAAGAGTTCCCTGCACAGACCCTCGCTATCGAACTCTACATCGAGGCTGGTGTACGTGGCTGTGAGATCGGATATATCCTTGCTGACCGTGATCCTGTGACCCGTGAGAACCGTTTCGGAGGTCTCGACCTTCTCCGTCTCTGCATTGCTCGCCGCGTTTATACCAACAACCATATGGACGTGATCGCAGCAGCGCTCAAGAACGTTTATGACCGTCGTAACGAGATCACCCGCGGTGTGAAGATCGTATGGGAGACCGAACTGATGCGTCACTTCACTGTGAAACTGGAGAGACTCTAATCCTCTGTTCATCAGTATATTACAAGAGGCTGACAATTTTTTTGTCAGCCTCTGTTGTTTTCTCGCCTGGAAGACGGTTTATCTGATGAAATTGGTCATTATAGGCTTCTCCTTGACAGGATCAGGGATGCCTGCGGCGCGTCCTGCCTCTATACATTTGAGGAGCCAGGCCATATTGCGGCCGAGTTCGCGCATCACCTGCATTCCTTCTTCATCCTGACGCACCTGGTCAGGTGTGCTGCCGTGTACCATATTCCAGTATTTTGAGGATACCACAGGCATTGAGGATATGGTGAAGTATTTGTTTATCTGGTCGAATGCTGCTGTTGTGCCTCCGCGGCGTGCGCTTACGATGCCGGCAGCGGGCTTGTAGCGGAAAATCTTGCCCTTGCCGTAGAATGCACGATCCATAAATGATGTGAGCGCTCCGGACAGAGCAGCATAATGAACTGGACTTCCGAAAACGAATCCGTCGGCCTTTTCAGCCTTGTCGAGGAACTCATTCACAGGGTCATTCATAAAACAGCGCAATGATGCAGGCTCTCCGTTCGACCCCCTTCTGCAGCAGGCTCCGCAGCCAAGACATCCGGATATAGGCTTTACTCCCAGCCAGATCATTTCAGTTTCCACTCCAGCCGCATTGAGTTCCTTTTCCACTTCAGAGAGTGCTGTGTATGTGCATCCCTCTTTGTGGGGACTGCCGTTTACTAATAATACTTTCATATTTTCTACCTTATAACTTTATTGAACATTTCTTAACTTATATTTTTTTTCAAGGGCTTGCATAATATGTCAAAGATAGTGGATTTATGTAGGAAATCAGAAAATTTCCACAACATTTTCTGATTATCCACCAGGCCGTGACGTAAACGACATTACTCTCACATTTGCGTGGTGGTTTAGTGAGGATTATTCTCATAAAAATGTGGAATTCAGAAGAAAACTTCTAATTTTGCGAAAAATCATTATAATCCTTATCTACCAAAGTGGGGGGCAGTAATTATATGGAAAAGAAAGAATATTTATCTCCGGCCATTGAGTCGCTGGAACTTTATCCCGAAGGAGTCCTGTGCTCCAGCAATGAATTGCTTGAAGAAAACGAAGGTATATGGTAATCTAAGCAGCAGAATAATGAGAAGATTTATATTTACCTTTTGCGCGACAGTGATAGCATTTTCTGCCTGCAACAAGACTGAAACATCAATCCGGACTGCGGGTCAAGATACTCTCTATGCCCAGATCGAACAGGAGGCAGCCACCAAGACCTATATGGACGCCAGCAACAATATCCGCTGGTCAGAAAACGACCAAATTGCAGGATTTATGAAATCCTCCCTTGGCTTGAAATATCAGATCCTGCCATCAAGCGTAGGCAAGACCTGGGCTTCATTCGAAAAGGTATCCGGCTCCAACGGCAATATCAACGCCGGCACCGAATGGGATCATAATGTAGTCTATTATCCATATTCAGATGCTGTCGAGGCCGAAAAATCCGGCTCCAACTACACCCTTGATGTCGTCCTCCCTTCCGAGCAGACCTACGCTCCCGAGAGTTTCGGTGAGGGCTCAATGGCAATGGTAGCCGTCAGCGAAGATAACAACATCACCTTCCGCAACATTCTCGGTGGAATGAAACTCCAACTCAAAGGCACTCAGATAGTTACCTCCATCACCCTCCAGGGCAAGAACAACGAGAAACTCTCCGGAGCAGCCACAGTAACAGCCTACCCCGACGAGATCAAACCGGCCATCACAATGGCTTCCGACGCTTCCACCTCGGTCACTCTGAACTGCGGTTCCGGCGTTCAACTCAATGAAAGCACCGCTACAGAGTTCATCCTCGCCCTTCCTCCGGTGCTTTTCAGCAAAGGATTTACTGTCACAGTCACCGACTCCGACAGCAAGACCTACACTGTCGAGACCGACAAGGCCAATACAGTGCTTCGCTCCAGCCTACTAGTTATGCCGACAGTGGTGCTTAAAGAAGATGTAGTGGAGGAAGAGGAGAATCCGGATTCTGATGGAACCTTGGTCGAGGCAATCAGTCTGAATAAAACATCTCTGACTCTCGCTCCGGGAACATCATATACCTTGACTGCAAGGGTGGTTCCTACTGATGCGACCAATAAGACCCTTACCTGGTCTTCGGATGGTGCTGCTGTTGCCAGCGTGGATCAGAATGGAGTAGTTACCGCAGTCAGCGATGGTTCTGTTGTCATCACAGCAGTTGCACTTGGAGGTGTATCTGAATCTTGTACCGTGACCGTCATCACCCCTCCGACTTCCCAGGCCACAGTTGATTATGTCGATGAATACGGTGTGAACCGTGGTAAAGGTATTGCCATCGGTGCTACAGTCTGGGCACCTGTGAATTGCGGTTACAAGGCAGCATCAGATGCTGATAAGGGTTATCCGTATGGTAAGTTATATCAGTGGGGTAGGAAATACGGTCAGGGATATAGCACTTCGTACGATGCGGACGAGCCGACAATAGAGGAAGGACCTGTCTCCCTTAAATATGGTCAGGCAGAAGATAATTCAAATGTATTCTTTACCAGTTCTTTGGATTTCCTATATGACTGGTCGTCAACACCGGATGACAAGTTATGGAACAGCGGCACTGAATCTGCCCCCGTGAAGACTGAGTATGATCCTTGTCCAGACGGTTGGCGTGTTCCGACATACGCGGAATTGAATATTCTTAAAAATACAAAGTCTTCGTGGACTACGAATGACGGTCAGAAAGGCTACTGGTTTAGCGGAGCGTCAGATATAAAATATGATGTACCTGTTGATGAAGATGCCAAGGTATTCTTCCCTGCTGCCGGCTACCGCAACGGCTACGACGGCGATGCCTACAATCGAGGCAGCCACGGCTACTACTGGTCATCCAGACCGTACCACTACCACGACTACGCCTACTACTTCAGCTTCAGCAGCAGCAACGCCGATCTGTACGGCAACTTCCACCGTGCGAGCGGGAACTCTATTCGTTGCGTCCAGGTAATCGACTAAGTCGCTGAGCTTTAGCGAAGAATAACAAGCGCTTGCGTCAGCAGCGTGATGCACATAAGAAAAGTTAAAAACACATAAAAAAGAGAAAAAGTTTCTTTAAAAAACAGAAAAATCTCTGTTTCCATCTTGATTGGTAAAAAATGATGACTGACCTTTGAGAAGGATAGTCATCATTTTATTTTTATGAAAGATAAAGATATTACCGGTGAGATTGTAGTGTATTAGCCGGATGAAATCACGAGGCTGGAAGTGAGGGTTGAGGGAGAGACTGTGTGGCTGACGCAGAGTCAGATGGTAGAATTATTCCTGTCTTCAAAGCAGAACATAAGTCTGCATATCAATAATATATTCAGAGAAGGGGAGTTGGACGAAGTGGCAACTGTCAAGGAATACTTGACTGTTCAAAAGGAGGGTTCTCGCTTTGTACGAAGAAAATATAGGTTATATAATCTGGATGTTATAATTTCTGTCGGGTACAGGGTCAAATCTATACGAGGTACTCAATTTCGTCAATGGGCTTTGAAAATAATAAAGGAATATCTTCTCAGGGGATATTCTCTAAACAAGAGAATTGATGATTTGGAGAGACGTGTTTTGCATACAGAGAAGCAGATTGATTTCTTCGTCCGTACATCGCTTCCTCCACTTGAGGGAATATTTTATGACGGGCAGATCTTTGATGCGTATGTGTTTGTGGCAGAACTGATTAAATATGCCAAGCGTAGTCTTGTACTGATTGACAACTATGTTGATGAAAGTGTGTTGATGCTTTTGTCTAAACGTTCATCGTCGGTAACCGCTGAAATCAGGACAGGTCATCTGTCCAGGCAACTGCAGTTGGATATTCAGAAACACAATAGCCAGTATCCACCGATCAATATCGTTCAGATGCCAAATATCCACGACCGCTTTCTGATTGTGGATGATGATGTCTATCATATAGGTGCCTCCCTGAAGGATCTCGGAAAAAAACTCTTTGCCTTTTCCAGACTGGGACTATCGCCGACGATGCTGTTATGCTGAAAGGAAATATCGAAATACAATCAAATGATTATGAGAGAAAACAATATTACCGGTGAGATTGTAGTGTATCAGCCTGATGAAATCACGAGGCTGGAAGTGAGGGTTGAGAGTGAAAGTGTGTGGCTGACGCAGGAGCAGATTGCACAATTGTTTGATGTGAAGCGCCCGGCTATAACCAAGCATATCGGCAATATCTTCTCGACTCAGGAATTGGATGAAAATTCAGTATGTTCCATTTTGGAACGAACTGCAGCCGATGGAAAAACCTATAAGACAAAGTTCTTCAATCTCGATATGATACTTTCTGTCGGATATCGTGTAAACAGCAGAAATGCGGTAAATTTTCGTAGATGGGCCAGTAAAATCCTCAAGGATTATTTGCTTAAAGGGTATTCAATAAATGCACGATTAATATCTGTAGAAAAGCAATTGGCTGATCAAAGAGTTGTTCTGGAACGACATACAAAGTCAATAGAATTTTTCGTTCGGACATCCTTGCCTCCTGTTGAGGGAATATTTTATGACGGGCAGATATTTGATGCTTATGTGTTTGTGGCTGATTTGATCAGATCTGCCAGGAAGCGGATTGTCTTGATTGACAATTATATAGATGAATCCGTTCTGATGATTCTTTCAAAGCGGGCTGCTGCTGTAAAGGCAGAGATCCGTACCGGTCATCTGTCCAGGCAACTGCAGTTGGATATTCAGAAACACAATAGCCAGTATCCACCGATCAATATCGTTCAGACCCACAATATACACGACCGCTTTCTGATTGTGGATGATGATGTCTATCATATAGGTGCCTCCCTGAAGGATCTCGGAAAAAAACTCTTTGCCTTTTCCAGACTGGGACTATCGCCGACGATGCTGCTTTAGATACTGTTACTCGGGTTCAAAATACGGCTATTTCTGTGCTTTTGTCGCCAGGTAAGGTAAATGGTTGCAACATTTTCCGGCATTATGCAGTCTAATATCTGAAACCGTCCGGGAAATGTCGTCGGGCGGCGTGGAATGAATGTCAAATTTAAAATAATCGGTATTATGAATGGAGTTATTGAATTGTTTGAAACTCTTCTTCCTATCTTTGTAATGGTAGTGCTTCCTGTGATGGTTGTATGGCTGGTGACACGTGCAAGGCTAAAGAAGAATGAGCAGAAGATGGCGGTGCTGGTGAAGGCCATTGAGAATGGTGTGGATATAGATCCAGCCCTTCTTGTAAGCGAAACGGAGGGCAGCCGTAACACAAAGATGAAGCTGATCAGGAAACTTACGACAGGAGTAATATGTGCCATAATAGGATTGGCTGTGGTGATCTGTACCCAACTGGATGCCTTTGACGGTGTTGCCGGAATAGAGATGCTGTATATCATCGGTGGTGTACTGATTGCAGTCGGAGCTGCGTATATATTGGCATTTTTTGTCGGCAGGAAATATCTGGCGCCGGAGATCGATGCGGAGGAGAAAAAGCTTCAGAAATAGCATCAATTCGAAGTGCATAGTGTCTGAAATAGGTTAGTAGATGACTAAGGAGCAGTTCATAGAGTTGATAGCAGCCGAGCAGGAGTCTTTGAGAAGGTTCCTGCGCGGTCTGTGTGCGGGCGACGGGTTTCTTGCGGATGATATAGCGCAGGAAGCCTTGTTGAAGGCTTATCTCTCTTTCGAACGCTTTCAGGGTCGTTCCCGTTTCTCGACCTGGTTGTTCCGGATCGCTTACAACTGCTGGTATGACCACTTGAAGAAGGCCGGAGGGAAGGATGACTGGATTTCAGTGGATGATTCGGATCGGAATGTACGGAAGGAGGTTGCCGATGTTGAAGATGACAGTCATTCGGCAGACACTAAGTATGAACAGCAACAGTTGTATCTGGCTATCGGGAGTCTTTCAAGACAGGAGCAGGCGGTGGTGCTGCTTTTCTATATGGAGGATAAGTCCGTCAAGGAGATAGAGGTGATAACCGGGATGCCTTCGGGGACGGTGAGGTCGCATCTGTCACGGGCGCGGGTGCATCTGAGGCAATATCTGGAGGGGTTGGGATAAGGATTTCCGACTGCACTCCGTTTCGCACGAAATGACAAAAATCAGTTATTAAAAGGAAGATATGAAAACCGATAAAGATATAAGGAAGTTCCTGCAGGACAATAAGATACAGGTGTCGGAGGATGATGCGTTCATTGCGGATCTGGTGTGTCAGATCGACCTTCTGCCTGTTCCGGCCTCACTCAGAGGGACTGATGAGGAAAGGATACAGGAGAATATGCGCATATTGAGCCTTATCCGTGAGATGCTGAGGAAACGTTGCCGCCGTCAGGCTGCGAAGACTCTGCTCCTGAATGCCGTGCTGTCGATGATTATGTTTGCTGCGATATATTTCCTCGTGAATCCTCAGATACCTTATTCATCGCCGGTGATTCAGTTCGTAATCACCTGGAGATATATGTTTCTGGGTGCACTCAGCCTTGGGATATTGGCTTTTTCGTTGTCCCGTACCGGACTTTTCAACGTTTAGCCTGTCTTCTCTCCATCCTTCTCTGGTCTGAGATTTCACCGACTTTTTTCAACGATCCGATGGTGAAGTTTCCGACAAACACCATTATCGAGGCGTCCGGTCTGCTGGTGTATAATATTATTTCGGAGAAATTTTCACCGACCGGGTTATCTATGTAGATGGACATCCGGTAGTCCGGATCGTCGATTTCACTGACTTTGTTGTATTTTTCCAACACGTTTATGGCCTGTTGAGCAAACTGCTTCTCTTCTTCGTCGGCTTTCTGGCTGATGGAATACATCACCATCATATCGATATCGTCCATAACGACGGCCATCGGAGTCTTCTTGAGTGCCGGCCTTGCCAATTTCAACATTCCCCCTTCCAGCTTTCTAGCATTCTTGTTGGAGGTAAGCACCTGTACTGCAGGACTTTCTTCAGCCTTCTTTGCTGAGGCATATATATCCGGGCAGAGCATCATCAGCACTGCCATAATCATCAAAATCTTTTTCATACTTCGGGGAAGAGCACTTTCTATGCCAATTTCAGGGTTAGAGAAATGAAATCCTCCACACTGAGACGTTCCGGACGGAGTTCGAATACAGGATCGGCCACGAACTCTGCAAGTTGTTCTTCTGACCATCCACATCTGTCAGCCTTGGCACGGATAAGCGGCTTGAGGGAATTGCGCAGGGTCTTGCGGCGCTGGTTGAAACCGGTCTTGACGACGGTCTTGAAGAGAGCCTCGTCGCAGCCGAGAGAGGTGCGCTGGTTGCGGACGAGTCTGATGACCGCCGATTTCACTTTTGGAGGAGGGTTGAATGCACCTTCTCCTACTGTGAACAGATATTCGATGTCATACCAGGCCTGAAGGAGCACCGAAAGGATGCCGTATGTCTTTGTACCGGGTTTTTCAGCGATGCGTTCTGCCACCTCTTTCTGGATCATACACACCACCTGAGGCACGCTTTCCTTGTAGTCCAGAATCTTGAAGAAGATCTGAGACGATATGTTGTACGGGAAATTGCCTATTACGCAGAATCTTCCAGGGAAGAAAGTCTCCAGTCTGAGTTTCAGGAAGTCAGCCTCAATGAGTTTGCCGTTCACCTGAGGAAAATGCACAAGAAGATAGTCAACTGATTCAGTATCAATCTCTACCATACGCAGATCCACTTCCGGCCTCTGTAGCATATATTGGGTCAGTACGCCCATTCCGGGTCCTACTTCCAGGGTCGGCATCGGGTTCTCTGCATCGTTGACGGTGTCGATGCCCGGACAAGGTACTATGAGTGCTTCCGCAATCCTCTGTGCGATGGACAGATCTGTCAAAAAGTGCTGGCCAAGGGCCTTCTTCGCTCTAACTTCCATAGAAATAAATGATAAAAATATGTGGCAACGCTTTGCAAAGGTATAAAATAAAAGCGAATACTTCTATCGTGTGCCGATCCATATAAATGCCATTCCGAGAATGATGAGTCCCAGATCAAGAAGTTTTGCCTTGATGTTCCTTTCCTTGAATATTACTACACCGCAGATGAATGAAATGATTACGGAGCCACGGCGAATGAGAGACACCACTGAAATCATCGAATCCTGATCGCTCAATGAAGTGAAATATGCAAAATCGGCAAGACAGATGAATATGGATATGAGAGGAATCGCCCAGGACCACCGGAATGGAGTGGTCTGACGGCGATGAGGATACCACAGGAAGGCACAGATGACAGCCATAATGATCATCTGATAGAAGTTGAACCAACTCTGCACGAACATAGGGCTGAGAGATTTCATTATGAATTTGTCATACAGTCCGCTTATGGCTCCAAGCAGTGTTGCTGCTCCCACGCACCATATCCATCTGTTGCTCTTGAAATCTATGTTTTCCTTCTTGCCCGCTCTGCTCATAAGGAATATGGATGACAGCGACAGAACCACTCCGATCCACTGGCAGAGATTCAGTCTTTCTCCGAAGATGAGCAGGGCGCCAAGCAGCACCAGCACCGGTCTTGTGGCGTTGATCGGCCCCACGATGGTCAGAGGAAGATGCTTCAGCCCGAAATATCCGCAAATCCAGGAAGAAAGCACGATGAAGGCCTTCAGAATGACCATCAGATGAGCCCTGACGGCCAATGCGTCGGAGGTCAATATGCTGGATATCAACGCATTACCGGATGTTCGTGCCGTTGCGGGGGAGCACGGAGAACTTGTAAGTGATTGGTATGTAGGTAGATGACTTCCGCTGTGGTAAGGGTCAGTGTCCAGAAAAGTACCGCTAAACCATCCGAAGTCTCCGATATATTCCAGAAGAAACGGCGAAAAAATCAATGTCGAAAATATAGTGTTCAGAAGCAGCACCGGGAGGACGGCATTGTCCTTCAGTGATGCTTTTTTCGAAGTGTCATAGAACCCGAGCATTGCTGCCGAGATGAAAGCGAGTATAAGCCACATAATTCTGAAAGATTATCCGGCAAAGATATGGAATATTTTATTGATGAATTCTCACATAATGTCTAACTTTGTTACGAAGTTCAATCTAAAAGTTTTAAGTATGAAAAAGATTCTAGCAGTGACCTTATTGGCTGTTTTATCTTTGTCTGCAATGGCCGGCAATGATAATGATGATGTTTATTATGGTCCTCAGGCAGGTTCGTTCTCTATTTCTTTCAGTGCGTTGCCTGTTGTTGATTTTGTAGGTAATATGTTCAATGGAACCCAGGATCAGTCTTTATATGGACTTACTGGTCCAAGTACCAATGTTTTTGACGGGGCAACGATAGATATGAAATTCTTCACATCCGACAGGTTCGGCGTTGTTGTCGGGGCAGGCTTGAACTGTTTCAGCCAGAAACGTTTTCAGTATGAGTCTGTTCCGGATGATGAGATCATTGCACAGACCAAGAATGGCGTGACGGATATAATGCTTACATTCGGAGCACAATATGTAATCCGTCCTGGTCGCAGATTGCAGCCTGTGATCGCAACCCGTCTCGTATATGCTTTCGACAGGGACGTGGAAAAGTTTACTGATTTTGATAATCAGAAGAACAACTATAAAGAGGCTGATCCAAGCAGTATGTTCGGCCTTGTAATGGATCTTGGCGTAGAATGCTTTTTGAGTAAGAATATTTCTTTGAGCGCTTATGCCGATCTTGGATTTTACACCACTTCCAACAAGGAAAAGATGACTTCCGAGAGTGAAGATTATTCGAAGAAGATATCTTCAAGTGCTGCTTTTGGCACAGGAATGCTTGGCGGAAATCTTGCTTTGAATTTCTATTTCTAAAGTGAATTTGTGAAGTAAAGCGTAACAGGCGGTTTGGATTGATATCTGAACCGCTTTTTATTGTATTTGGTTATATGGTCGTTAATTGTGACGGAAATACAGCAGATTATCATTTAAAATGATTAATTTTGTAAGTTTTTAGGAAAAATATAAAACAACACATATATGTACAGAACACATACCTGCGGAGAACTCCGCATAGAAAATGCAGGCCAGACAGTTACACTGGCAGGATGGGTACAGAAGTCAAGAAAACTTGGCGGTATGACATTCATCGACCTCAGAGACCGTTACGGCATCACGCAGTTGGTTGTGGATGCTCACGCTGTTCAGGAACTTCAGGATACTGCTTCAAGCCTCGGACGTGAGTGGGTGCTTCAGGTGACCGGTGAGGTTATCGAGCGTCAGAGCAAGAACCCTAAGATGCCTACCGGAGACATAGAGATCAGTCTCAGCGAGATAAAGGTTCTCAACAAGGCGAACACTCCTCCTTTCACAATCGAGGAGGAAAGCGACGGCGGAGAGGAACTCCGTGCGAAATACCGTTATCTAGACCTCCGCAGAGGCCCTCTTCAGAGAGCCCTCAAGATCCGTCACCAGATCGCTCACGAGGTGAGAAACTATCTTGACGGACAGGGATTCCTCGAGATAGAGACTCCATACCTGATCAAATCCACTCCGGAGGGAGCGCGTGACTTCATCGTGCCTTCAAGAATGAATCCTGGTCAGTTCTATGCTCTTCCACAGTCTCCTCAGACATTCAAGCAACTCCTGATGGTGGCAGGTTATGACCGCTACTTCCAGATCGTACGCTGCTTCCGTGACGAGGATCTTCGTGCTGACCGTCAGCCTGAGTTCACTCAGATCGACTGCGAGATGTCTTTCGTAGAGCAGGAGGATGTGCTGGGTACATTCGAGGGAATGATGAGGACCCTCTTCAAGAATGTTCTTAACGTGGAGATTGCAGAGCGTATTCCTCGTATGAGTTGGTATGACGCGATGGATTTCTACGGATCAGACAAGCCGGACATCCGTTTCGATATGAAGATAAATGAGATCACGGATCTCGTGAAGGGCTATGGCTTCTCTGTGTTCGATGGCGTGGACTATATCGGTGCAATCAACGTAGAGGGTGCCGCAGCATACACAAGAAAGCAGATCGACGAACTCACAGAGTGGGTGAAGAGGCCTCAGGTTGGTGCCAAGGGACTCGTTTACATCAAGATAAATGAGGATGGCAGCATCAAGTCTTCAATCGACAAGTTCTATACTCCTGAGCAACTTCAGGCAGTTGCAGACCGTCTCGGCGCGAAGAAGGGAGATATGATGCTCGTTCTCTGCGGCGCTAAGAGAAAGACTCAGACAATGCTCGGTGTCCTCCGTATCGAGATGGGTAACCGCCTCGGTCTGCGCGATCCTTTCAATTTCGCACCTCTCTGGGTGGTGGATTTCCCTCTCGTGGAGTGGGACGACGAGACACAGCGTTTCTACGCAATGCACCATCCGTTCACGGCTCCTAAGCCTGAGCATCTCGAACTCTTCTACAGCGACAAGAAAGAAGACCTCGAGAAGGTATGTGCAAACGCATACGACTTTGTTCTCAATGGAACAGAACTTGGCGGCGGATCGATCCGTATCCACGAGGCAGCAATGCAGGAGCGTATGTTCGAGGTCCTTGGCATCAGCAAGGAGGACGCGGAATATAAGTTCGGCTTCATCATCAACGCCTTCAAGTTCGGTGCTCCTCCTCACGGAGGTCTCGCATTCGGATTCGACCGCGTGTGCTCGCTCTTCGGCGGACAGGAGACGATCCGTGACTATATCGCATTCCCTAAGAACAACCAGGGTCGCGATGTGATGATCGACTCTCCTTCATTTGTCGATCAGGAGCAGATGGACGAACTCTTCCTCGAATCAAAGGCTCAGTTGCAATAATCCTGAGACAATCAATACAAAATCCGCCTGTGTCAGAATTCTGGCACAGGCGGATTTTTATATTGTCTGATTATCAGCGTTTTGCGGTGCGTTCGATGATTTCCATACACATACGGCCGTTGTGGTATGGGCATTTCCAGAATCCGGCCTTGTCGTCATCACGGTTGACGGATCCGTCAGCGCGGAGGCTCCAGAACCACTCTCCGTTTTCCTTATCGATTATATGTGCCTTGATGAATTCCCAGCACATCAGAGCATTCTCCAGACCTTCCTGACTTCCGAAATGATCCCAGAGATTGAAGTATCCGACCACAGTCTCGGCCTGCACCCACCAGTGGCGGTCTCTGTCGGTTTCTTCCCCTACCCTTTCGTATATCATACCATCCTTCTGAGAGAAGCCCTCTGATGCGGCCCCGGCAATGCGCGTTACAAGGGTATCCATACGTGCAAGAACAACTGGGTCTCCGAGCACAAGGGCTGCTTCGTGTATGAGCCAGGATGCTTCAATGTCGTGACCGTATGAAAATATGTCATAATTGCAGTTCCAGTCGTCATCGAAGAAGAGTTTCAGATGTCCGTCCGACCCCAGTATCTTCTCCTCAAAAATGGCGATAAGGCCTCTCAGACGTTGTTCCAGAAGGGAATTGTTCCAGACACGGTAGAGGCAGGTATATGCTTCGAGCACGTGAAGATGAGTGTTCATCGTCTTGCTTTCATTTGCATCCTTGTCGCTCAGGCGCATATCTTCGATCGGTTCCCACTGCTTTGTGAAGGCTTCGAAATATCCGTCTTTGGCCGTGTCGAAACTATGTTCCTCAATGGAGTTGAATAATTTTATTGCGTATTCGAGAGCCTGTCCGTCTCCGGTGGCACGGTTAAGTTCCGCAAGGCCATAGATGGTGAATGCTATTGCATATATCTGTTTCTTTGTATCCGAAGGATTTCCGTCCGAGGCTAGTGACCAATAGGTTCCGCCGAATTCGTGATCATAGAAATTGTTGATTATCAACCCTTTGGCACGTAGAGCCATATCGAGGTATTCCTGTCTGCCGAGAAGCCGGTATGCGGATGCGAATGTCCATAACATACGTGCTACCATAATGTTTCCTACGGGGGCGGCCTGGTCAAGATGTTCGTTGCCATCTATCCTGCCATAGATGCCTCCGTCCGGACGGATCATCTTTCCCATCCAATACGGGAGTATATTCTCTGTCAATTCTTTTTTTACCTGAGATGCAAGGGCTTGTGCTGCAAAGAGTTCAGCCGGAGTTTTCTGCGGTTTTTCCATTTGATGCGTGTGTTTGTACAAATATAAATAAAATAGTTGAGCGTACCCAACACTTCAAAATAGCGTATAATAAATGTGGAAAAATATGTTAAAATAGTATCATATTTTAAAAAATATGTATATTTGCACCTATGGCTAAGGTTTTTACAGAAATAACGAGATTGTCGGAGAAAGACTGCTTCTATATCGTGGAGCGTCATAAGACGGAGTTCACTTACCCTCTTCATCAGCATAAGGAGTTCGAACTCAACTTCATAGAGCACGGAAAAGGGGTGCGAAGGATAGTTGGAGACAGTGTGGAAGAGATAGGTGAATATGAACTTGTCCTCATCGGGGGCGAGGATCTGGAACACGTCTGGGAGCAGGGGCGTTGCAGGTCCAAGGATATAAGGGAGATTACCATCCAGTTTTCGTCTGATATATTCAGTGGAGATCTTTTGTCGAAGAATCAGTTCGCCTCCATAAGGAGGATGCTCCGTAGAGCCGGTCACGGGCTTGCCTTTCCTGTTTCTGCCATAATGAGGGTCTATTCGACTCTTGATACTATAGCGCAGGAACAGGAGCGTTTCGTGCAGTTTCTGAAGTTCCTGTATATCCTCTATGAATTATCTGTTTCCGATGAGGCTAGAGTGCTGGCTTCCAGTTCTTTCGCGCATACGGAGAGAAGTACTGAAAGCCGTCGCGTCCAGAAGGTTAAGCAATATATCAATGACAATTATGCCAAGCCTCTGACGCTGACGGATCTGGCTGAACTAGTGGGTATGAGTCCGGTGGCTTTCAGCCGTTTCTTCCGTCAGAGGACTGGTCGCACATTGTCGGATTATATAATCGATATAAGACTCGGATATGCTGCCAGAATGCTTGTGGATTCCACTAAGAATATATCTGAGATATGCTATGAATGCGGCTTCAACAATCTTTCCAATTTCAACCGCACATTCAAGGCGAAACGGAATTATACGCCGCGTGATTTCAGGGCGATGTTCAAGAAAAACAAGGTAATTGTTTAGATTTTATCATAATTTGATAATATTGTATTTGTTTGACTTCGGGTATAGTTGTAATTTTGTGATATCATAATTACTAGCGCTAAAATTTGATGAAACTGACCCGGATCTATTCGATCCTGACTCTTGTCGCAGTGGTAATGCTGTGCTCTTGTCAGGCTCAAAAACCGTCTTTCGTTAGGGTGGAAGACGGCCAGTTCGTTTGTGAAGATTATCCATCGCATTATGTCGGAACCAATTTCTGGTACGGCGCCATTCTCGGAAGTGAGGGCGTCGGGGGCGACCGTGCACGTCTTGAGGCAGAACTCGATACTCTCAAGTCGTTGGGTATGACCAATTTACGCGTGCTTGTCGGCGGAGATGGACCGGATGGGATTCCGACCCGTGTGAGTCCTACGCTTCAGAAAGAGCCAGGAGTATATAACGACACTATTTTCCGAGGACTTGACTATCTTCTTGCAGAAATGGCCGAAAGAGGAATGAAGGCCGTTCTGTATATCAACAATTCCTGGGAATGGTCCGGCGGATACGGAATGTATCTCGAGTGGGCTGGTGCCGGTAAGGCACTTATTCCGGCAGAGGCAGGATATGGCCCATTTATGGAATCTGTCTCGCATTTCGTGACGAACGAGAAGGCTAAGGAATTGTTCTACAATCACGTAAGGCACGTTGTGAGCCGTACCAACACGGTCACAGGCAAGCCATACAAGGATGATCCGGCCATTTTCTCCTGGCAGATAGGCAATGAACCTCGCTGTTTCAGGTCTGATTCTCTGGGACAGGCTGCCTTTGTTGACTTTATGTGGACAACTGCTGCTCTTATCAAGTCTCTCGACCCGAACCATCTGGTGTCATCCGGAAGTGAAGGAAAGCACGGTTGCGAGACAAGCATCGAACTTTTTGAGAGGGTGCATTCCTGCCCTGATATCGACTATATGAACATACATATCTGGCCTTATAACTGGAGTTGGGTTCGTGAGAATACTCTCGATACGAATCTTCCTATAGCGATAGAGAACACTGATAAATACATCGATGAGCATATTGCTGTGGCTGAGAAATACGGTAAGCCTGTGGTATTGGAAGAGTTCGGTTTTCCTCGTGACGGTTTCCAGTTTGCCCAGGGTTCTCCAACAACCTCACGTGATGCGTACTACAAGCACGTCTTCGGTCGCATCGAGGAATCTGCCAAGGAAGGCGGCCTTTTTGCGGGTCTGAATTTCTGGGGATGGGGCGGTCTTGCGGGACAGTCCGAGACCAATCTCTACTGGCAGCCAGGCGATGACTACTGCGGCGATCCTGCACAGGAGCAGCAGGGACTTAATTCTGTGTATGCGTGCGACGAATCTACAGTTGCTATAATAAAAACGGCAACAGAGGCTATTGCAAAGGCACTTTTGCCGAATGCCTGGTTTGTTCTGGATGAAAATGCGGGTATATTCGAAGGTGAAGGACCGCACAAGGTGCAGGTGAATGTGTCTGCGAACAGGACTATGGAAGCAGAAATGGAACTGGAAGTCAGAACAGATTTCGGTGAGCCGGTGATTACTCTGTCACAGACCGCTGAATTGCACAAGGGGGGAGCAGAACTTAATTTCACTCTTGATCCTGCTCCAGGATTCTACAATGCCGTTCTATATCTCGTAAAAGACGGTGTCAGAACCGAACTGACCCGCACCAATCTTGGTTTCAACCCTACCCTGATCATATCCGATCAGGACAAGCAGCCTGATTTCGACTCATTCTGGGCCGGAACTCTTGCAGAACTCGCTGCTGTGGATATGGAGCCGGAACTTACTCTCCTCAAAGAGCATTCGAATGATGTCCGTGAGGCTTTCCGCGTCGAGATGAAATCTTTTGGCGGAGAGACTGTCAGCGGACTTCTTTATGTTCCTGTCGCTGAAGGAAAATACCCTGCTATGATCTCTTATATGGGCTATGGCAGCGAGGTGTGGTATGCAGATACATCTTCCAATCCTCAGATGATCGAGTTTATGCTCTGCATCCGCAATCAGGCTTTCAACCGCAAGCCGGGTGAAAAGGATGACTGGTGCACAAGAGGCCTCGAAAGCAAGGAAACATATTATTATCGTGGGGCGTTTGCAGATGCTGTGAGGGCTATAGATTTTGTGTGCTCCCTCGAAAAGACCGATACAAGCCGTGTATTTGCAAATGGTGAAAGTCAGGGTGGTGCCCTCACCTTTGCTGCGGCCTCTCTTGATGACAGGCTTAAGGCAATAGCGCCTTCAGCACCTTTCCTCAGCGACTATCCTGACTATTTTGCACTTGTGGACTGGCCGGGCAACTGGATAACACAGGCTGCCAGTGATAAAGGAATATCTGATGAGGATCTTTACACTACTCTCAGTTATTTCGACATCAAGAATTTCACCGACAGGATCCAGTGTCCTGTGATTATGGCCATCGGACTTCAGGATCCTGTGTGTCCGCCACACACCAATTTCTCGGCTTACAATCACGTGAAGACAGAAAAATCCTGGATATGCTATCCCTTGGCCGGACACAATGTCTGGGAACAGCAGGGATGGCCTGTGGCAAAGGAAGACTTCTTTGAAAAATATCTATAGTGTCATTTCGAGCTTGTCGAGAAATCTCACACAACTACATATTTATTAACACTAAATTCAGTACTAATGAAAAGTAAACTATTTACTTGCTTGGCGATGCTCTTTCTGAGTTTCTCGCTGATGGCACAGACCAAACAGATCAGCGGTACAGTCGTTGACGAAGTTGGCCCTGTGGCAGGTGCGAGCGTCATTGAGAAGGGTACCCAAAACGGTGCCGTTACAGATCTGGATGGAAAATGGACATTGAGCGTACCTCAGGGCGCTACAATCGTCATATCTTCCATCGGTTACAAGGATGTAGAACTTCTCGTAGGCAGCCAGAATGTCTATAATGCAACTTTGCAGGAAGACAGACAACTTCTGGACGAAGTCGTAGTCGTAGGTTACGGTACGATGAAGAGAAGTGACCTTTCAGGTTCATCTGTTTCGATGAGCGAGGAGTCCATCAAGGGTTCGATCGTTTCATCACTCGACCAGACTCTCCAGGGTCGCGCAGCCGGTGTGACTGCCGTGCAGACTTCAGGAGCCCCAGGTTCATCATCATCGATCCGTGTCCGTGGACAGGCTACAATCAACGCAAATGCGGAGCCTCTTTATGTGATCGACGGTGTGATCGTTCAGGGTAACGGAACTTCAGGATCGTCTTTCGGTCTCGGTGACGCTCTCGGAAACGGTTCGGTTTCGACAATTTCACCTCTCTCTACAATCAACCCGGCGGATATCGTCAGCATGGAGATCCTCAAGGATGCTTCTGCTACAGCGATCTACGGTGCACAGGGTGCGAACGGTGTCATCCTCATCACGACAAAGCGTGGTAAGGCAGGTGAGGCTAAGTTCACTTATGACGGAATGTTCGCTATGTCCCAGCAGACAAGAAGAGTCGACATGATGAATCTCCGCGAGTATGCTGAATTCTACAACGAGCTCATCTCAATCGGTGAGATCTATGAGTCGAATCCATATTATGCAGACCCATCGGTTCTCGGAGTCGGTACCAACTGGCAGGATGCGATCTTCCAGACCGCTCTCCAGCACCAGCACCAGATCTCCGCATCAGGTGGTACAGATAAGGTACAGTACTATGTTTCAGGATCTTACATGGATCAGGAAGGAACAATCATCGGTTCTAACTTCGAGCGTTTCAGCGTACGTACAAACCTTGATGCCCAGCTCAAGAAGTGGCTCAAGCTCGGTGTGAACGCTACTTATTCGAATACAGTGGATGACCTCAAGCTTGCAGACGGTGAGGCCGGTATCGTGTTCTCATCTCTGAACAGCATTCCTGACATTCCTATCTACGATGTTGACGGAAACTTCACATCTGAGACAAGAGAAGGTCTCGGCAGCCGTGTGAACCCTATCGCCATGGCCATGCTCGACGACATCATCCTCAAGCGTCAGAAACTCACAGGAAATATCTTCGCTGATATTACTCCAATGAAGAATCTCGTTTGGCATACTGAACTCGGTTTCGATGTAAGCCACAGCAAGTCTGAGACTTATGAGCCTATGGTCGACCTCGGCAACTGGCAGCGTGGAAACAACGAGACCAGATGGCAGAACAATACCAACACATTCTGGCAGCTGAAGAACTATCTTACATACACCAACACATGGGGCAAGCATAATTTCACAGCGATGGTAGGACAGGAAATGTGGGAGTCTCGCTGGGAGTTCCAGAGCATCTACAACACCAAGCTTCCGTCTGATGAGGTTCACAACCCTTCTCTCGGTGCAGGTACACCTACAATCGGTTCCGGTTTCGGAAGTGCTGCAATGGCTTCATTCTTCACCCGTGAGACTTACAACTACGACAACAGATATTACCTGACATATACATACCGTTATGACGGATCGTCAAACTTCGGTCCGGACAACCGTTGGGCAGGCTTCCACTCTGTTGCAGGATCATGGCGTTTCAACAACGAGGAGCCTCTCAAGGATCTTAAGTGGCTCAGCAACGGTAAGATCCGTCTCGGCTGGGGTCAGACAGGTAACTCTAACATCGGAGGATATGCATGGGGTTCTTCAATCAGCCCTATGGATTCAGCTCTCGGTGCCGGCTATCGTCCAGCGAACATCGCGAACACAGCAGTTCAGTGGGAGTCACAGACTCAGTGGAACTTCGGTCTCGATCTCGGATTCTTCCAGGACAGACTCAACCTTACTGTCGATCTTTATCAGAAGGTTTCTGAGAACATGCTCATGTCGATGCAGCTTCCTTCATACATGGGAACACAGGGTAACGGATCTTCAGTTCTCGCAGCTCCTAAGGGTAACTTCGGTAGCATTGAGAACAAGGGTCTCGAGATCACTCTCGACGTGCATCCATTCGTAGGTGAGTTCCAGTGGGACAGCAATTTCCAGATTTCGTTCAACCGCAACATGCTCAAGGCTCTCAGCGGAACTACTGCTGCCAGCATCGTCGGTTACGGTCAGTGGAGCGACGTAGTCTGCGTTTCTGAGATCGGAAAGCCTCTCTATAACTTCTATGGTTATGAGGTTGAGGGTGTCTATGAGTCACTTGAGGACATCGAGAACTCTCCTAAGACTGCAAAGCATCCTTCAAACGGTGTTTACAACCGCTCTAACACAGTGTGGGTCGGTGACCTCAAGTATAAGGATCAGATCACCGAGGATACAGACGGAGACGGAATTCCTGATGCAGCTGACGGCGTCATCGACGACAAGGACCGTACAGATATCGGTAGCCCGCTTCCTAAGTTCACATTCGGTTGGAACAACACATTCCGTTACAAGAACTTCGATCTGAACATCTTCCTCAACGGATCATATGGAAACAAAGTCCTCAACTACAGCCTCATGAACGGTCCTTCAGGCGGTCTTGCTTCAATGAGATCAGCTTGGGTCAACCAGAATAATGACGCTATCAAGGACAGGGCTCAGCTCGTTCCTATCGATCCTGCCAAGACTTACGATTCTGGTTCATGGTATGACGACATCACCAATGTCAAGGTCGCAAATCCTGGAACAAAGACTCCACGTCCTACCCTCAACGACCCTAACGACAACGACCGTCTCAGCACCCGTTACATCGAGGATGGTTCATATCTCAGAATCAAGAACCTCACTTTGGGATATACTCTTCCTAAGAAGGTGCTCAACAAGATCAAGTTCGAGAATGTCCGCGTATACTGCAACATCCAGAACCTCTATACTTTCACAAAGTACTCAGGATATGACCCAGAGGTCGGAGCTTCAACACAGGATTCATCAGGATATGCTTATGGTGTAGATAACGGACGTTATCCATCTCCTACAACATATTCATTCGGTGTAAGCCTTACATTCTAATCCTTAAAGAAAGAAGAATATGAAAATCAAGAATATATTCAAAGGTATGATGGTTGGAGCCGTAGTCTTGAGCATGGGTTCATGCCAGGACTTCCTTGACCGTCCTACTGAAGACAACTACAACGTCGACAACTTCTATCAGAACGACGAGCAGGTGGAGCAGGGAGTCAACTTCCTGTACAATTCACCTTGGTACGATTTCCAGCGTGCCTTCATCAAGATCGGTGAGGTCATGTCAGGAAACATGTATTGGGGCAGCTCGCCTTATCTGACCTTCACAACAAACGGTACAGACGGCGACCTCATCAACATGTCATACTCTCTTTGGGCAGTGAACGGCCATGCCAACACTGTAATCACAAATATCCTCAATGCTGAAGGCCCTTCACAGGCTGCGAAGAACAAGGCTATCGGTGAGGCACTTACCTGGAAGGCAATGGCTTATTTCTATATGGTAAGGACTTTCGGTGAAGTTCCTATCGTGCATGACAACAATGCCATCCTTACTTCAGGTACATACAACGACCTTTACAAGGCTGACAGAGCCAGCGTATATGAGTACATCATCATGACTCTCGAGAAGGCTCTTGAGCTTCTTCCAAAGCAGACTTCAGGCTGGAACGGCCGTATCGACTATTATGCTGCTGAAGGTCTTCTTGCGAAGGTATATCTTACCAGAGCAGGTCTTTCCGGCACATTGAACAACGACGATCTCCAGAAGGCGGCTTCATACGCAGAGGATGTGATCCTGAATTCAGGACGTACCCTTACTCCTGTATATTCTGACATCTTCCGTCTTGCTCCTGCAGTTCACAATGCTACAGGTGAGCACCTTATCGCATGGCAGTGGGAATGCTCGTCAGGAAGATGGACTTCACAGAACACACTTCAGTCAGACCTTTGCTTCGAGGGCTTCAGCGAATTCGGTGATCTCTGGGGCGGCTGGGGCGGTCCTTCATATGACCTCGCTCTTGCATTCGGCGCAGATCCAGTTGCCGGTCCTGCAGAAATCCAGAAGGTGAAGGACGTGCGTCGTCAGGCTACATTGATGATGGCAGGAGACGTTTATCCTTATTTCTGGACTACAAAGACTACAAAGACAGGAAAAGCCGGATTCGACTATCTCTACTTCCTTTACAGCGGTGATGCCGAGTATGCTGCGTATGGTGTTCCTGCACAGTTCGAAGGACCTTGCGGTATTCAGAACGTGAAGCATCTCTTCGGTGACGGTGCCGATCATGAGGCTGCTCTCGGTTTCTCTGCTGCAAGAATGTCTTACCAGCTTCCTACCCCTCTTCTCCGTCTGTCTGACGTATATCTTGTATGTGCGGAGGCAAACCTTCTCGGAGGTGACGCTGCGAAGGCTCTCAAGTATACCAACGATGTACGCGAGCGTGCGAAAGTGGATGCTCTCACAGCCGTTACGTTTGAAGACATCTGGAAGGAGCGTCGTCTCGAGCTTGCTGGCGAGGGTGACCGCTGGTATGACTATGTCCGTCTTGCTTACTATGACAAGGAGGCAGCCATGGCTGACCTCGGCGATCAGAAGATGAATTCAGTATACAACTATGATCAGGCTTGCAAGAGCTACTGGTACACCGGTTGCGGCGGTTCTCTTGAGAATGTTCCGGACGACCTTACTGCATTTGACGCTACAAAGGCTGAGTGGGATGCAGAAGGAAATGATGTAAGATACAACAATGATGATCCAGCACGTTCTACATACGTGAACGATAAGATCTTCACCCTTCCTCTTCCGTCTGAGGACGTAGTCTTCAACCCGCATCTTCTTGAGCCTGCAGTGCCTGTAGATGTGCGTACAGAGTATGTTTACAACTTCTAATGAATGACAGATATGAAAAGATATATCATAAACATAATGCTTATGGCAGCTGTTGCGTTGGGCTTCGCCTCTTGCGAGGACTATCCTGACGCATTCGAGCTTGCTGACGGTGTGCCTACTGTAAATTATGTGAGGTATGCAGACCGTGACGTGCTCATCGAGCAGGCTTTCATGGGCGAGGTGGTATGCTTTGTCGGAGACAATCTCTGCAGCGTACGCGAGCTCTTCTTCAACGACCAGAAGGCAGTCCTCAACACAAGCTTCATGACAGCCAACACATTGGTTGCAGCTGTTCCGGGAAACCTTCCTAAGGTAAAGACCGACAAGGTATATATGATCACA
>JAZRBS010000025.1:0-79930 GCA_045635205.1 Candidatus Cryptobacteroides sp.
TCATGCCGCTTGACTGAAATCTGATGTATTCCAGTGTTAGATCTGGTCTTGTTAGGTCTCTCATAAAAACAAAAAGTGAAATATCGCGCAAATGTATGCGCATATTCCACTTTTGTCAATGTGCTTTTACCGAACGCTTACCTCCATTGCAGCCCAAGTGGCAGTTCTCTTACACCAGGCATCCCATCCAAGACTCGGCTTCTGCGGTGTCTCTGACAGCCATATCGTTCCCCAGTCGTTCACCTTCAATTCGTCTCTCAAATAAAAGATAGACATAAATTCTCCGGCTTCCTTACCATCATCTCTTCCTACTCCGATTGAAGCATATTCCGGGCATTCGCTTTCAATGTACCTGACTTGATGAGCCTCGGCTTCCTGAACACCGAATACATCAGGTTGCAAGTCGTGTAACAACTCTTTGATTGCAGGCTTGCGGTTGTCCCAAATGTTCTCACCGTCATCCGGGTTGTCATATCTGATGTTGAACGACATAACCACCATAGCGTCATTGGGGATTTTATTGCCGGTTGTGCACGCCCATACGCACACAACCGATAAACATAATAAAAACGTTCTGATCATTTTCATATTCTACCACCACCAAGATTCATCTTTAGGAATACGGTCCATCGTATCGATGTGAGCCTTGTCTATCAACCTTACCTGATCGATATAGATTTGAGTGCCGATAAGGTAAGTGTTGCCTTCTGCTGCAAATTCAAGTTTGTTAATATGCTTCCAGTCACAAGGACGAGACGGTACTGCAGATTCAGTATTCGATCCCATATTTCCAAACCAGGACATAGGCAGACGGACTTCATACCATTTCCCGTCCGAAGCAAAACTTCTGTTGTCAACAGTCACGCCATATCTCCAAGGGATAGGATTTGCGAGAGTCTTATCATATTCACTGAAGCGTACGGTAAGTCCCGGTTCTGAGATTGCGTCATTGGTCTTTATCATAAATGATAGCACATAATCCTTAGCAGCCTGGACTGAAAGGTCTATCACCGGCCATATTTCACAGGTGACAGATGCGTATTTGCCTCCGACAGTCCACTTTATACATTTGTTTCCGGAATATGGAGAAGTCGTTGACTCGAATGATACTGGATAATCGTAATTGAAACTTGCCGGTTTTGCGAATGTTGCCACATAGTCATCATAGAATATAATCTCACTCTGGAACATTGAGCCGTAATCCTCTGGAATATTCAGGTCAAGCGCCTCCAAAAGACCTAAATTGAGATTGCTCTCCACAAGATATCCACCTTCTCTGTTAAAGATTGAAAAATCATCCCTATATGCCCACAGAGTCCACGCTATACCATTATTTTCAAAAATGTCTTTTACAGCACGATGGTAGTAACAATAATCATCCTGTTCTGCCAACTTATTTAAGACGCCCCATTCGCCGCAGAAAACCGGAACATTTCTTTCATTGGCAAAATCTACTGCCTTTTGTATTCTGTTCCTGATATATTCAACATTACCTAATTCTGGGTAGTCATCAAAGTCTGCCTCGTTATATGAACCTATGAATTCAGATGGCTTAGCCGGCATCTTGGCAGAATCGTAAGGGAAAGGAACTGGAGATGCGAGATACTGCAAAGGTGAATTGTTCCAATCTGCTCCTTGATGAGTAAACAGGTGCGGCCCATAGAAATGGAAGGTGTAGATGAGGTTGCGGTCACTGAAATTACAATCTGCAAGATGATCGATGCTGCAACCGTCACCTGTCACGATGATCGAGTGTTCGGTATCATACTCCCTTATGGCTGCAATCCATTCATTCTGAACGTCATTGAGGCTTGATGTATTCTTAAAGTATTCATCCTGATGAGGCTCGTTGAAAAGTTCATAGATCAATTTGTCCGAGCGACCTGAATATCTTTGCGCTAACTGTCCGAAGACACTTGTCATCAGCAGTCTGTCAGAATCATAGAAATTTATGCCAAGGTAGCCGTGGTTGTCAATGATTATGTATAGCCCCACTTTTTCGGCCATATTCACAGCATTGTCAAGACAAGTAAGCATATAATCATTGATTTTATTTGAAGCGTCCACGTGATTCTGGAAGTTCACAGGAAGACGGACTGCATCAAATCCAAGATTCTTGATGTCTATAAAATCCTTTTCAAGGTATGCTTCAGGACGAATATTTTCCTCCTCCGCGTAAAGAAGCCAGTCGGAAATGTTGATTCCTTTCTGGAAAGGACATTCTGTAAGCACCTTTCCGCTCTTTTCCGGGACATAAGAGATAACCGGCATCCTGAGCAGTGTCGAACGCTTTACGACATTCTTTACTGTAGCCTTTACAGTCATCATTCCACCATCAATATCTGTAAGAGTCACAGTAAATCCCGAGTTGAACTCTGTCGGAGGCAGTACTATTATAAAATCAGTAGTAGTTGCTGCATTCAACTGTACTCCTTTCCCGCAGTCAAGCAGAACGCTTTCCGATGAGCCGGCCTGCATATTGACCTTCGATATTTGCTCGTCGTCATAAATCGTCACGTTTGCCTTTCCAGAAATAAGTTCACCTGCATTTCCCTTGATCTCCACAGACTTGATGGCCTTTGTTCCCTTTACCTTAAGCTTTATTGCTCCACATAGGTTCTTGAAACTCAGCCATTCAGTTTCGCTGATCGCTGTCATCGGGAATGCTCCTGCAGCAAAGCCATTCGGAACATATTCCTGACGTGCAGGAAGGGAAATGTTTTTCAAAATATATGGGGCAGCCGTATTGCTGCATACTATGCCATCAGAGTATGGATAGAATCCAATATTATATGACAGGCTTGCTCCTCCGTTCCCGCTGGTCACGCATCTGAATTTTCCGGACGTTTCACCATCTCCATCTTCCAATATATAACGGCTCGGATTACTTGTCTTTTCAAAAATGACTATCTCGTCAGAAGCAGACCATAACAACGTATTTCCTTCACCCAGACTTGTCTTTGTGTCAACATCATATTCTGTTTCTGCAAAATATACCATATCCTTGACAGGAATGTAGCCAATCGTCTCATTCACGCATCCAGTTGACAGCATAATGCAGAAAAATATCAAAATTCCAATCGTCTTTTTCATAATCAAAAAGTTTTAGTCACTTAATTTCCCCATTCTCCTTCTTCTTCCTCCAACTTCTCAAAACTGAAGCATAGTATCCCTTCCGGACTGAAATTTATAAACTCCACTACCGGAGTTACATAATCATTCTTACTGTTACTCATAATAATATATCTTTAAAGTTATTTTAATTCAAAATACAAGGTGTCAGTTATGTGTTCACAAGAGGTTCCGATCAATACTTCATATTTCCCTTTTTCAGCAACCCACGAATGTCTGACTGGATCAAAGAAGCGCAGATCATCTTCCGAAATATGGAATTCGACAACTTGACTTTCGCCAGGCTCCAGCCACACCTTCTGAAAGCCTTTAAGTTCCTTTTCCGGACGAAGGACACTTGACTCAATATCTCTCAAGTACATCTGCACCGTTTCGGCTCCTCGGATATCTCCGATATTTGTAAGCGGCACCATAATCCTGATTCCCCCCTCTTTATTTGATTTCGCTACAATATCTGCAGGCACAATCTCCTGTTTACTGCGCAGGGTTTCAGATGAAATTCTTGGCTCACCGAATTGGAACATAGTATAACTCAATCCATAACCGAAAGGATAGGCCGTCGCTATATCATATCGATCCATCCACCTATATCCGATGAAGATGTCTTCCTCATAAATTACATCATCTTTATTTTCAGGATCATATATTCCTAGTGAGTGGGGAGGATAATCATTCAAGGACTCCGCTATGGTGAACGGCAGTTTTCCAGAAGGATTCACTGTACCAAACAGTACGTCTGATATTGCGCTTCCATTTTCACTGCCCCCATACATTGCATAAACAACAGCCTTAGCCTTTTCCCTCCAAGGCATTGAAAAAGCGGTTCCACCATTAAGTACAATTACAGTATTTTCATTTGCCTCGATCAAGGCGTTTATCAAGGTATCCTGCTGGAATGGTAGTTCATACCCGAGTCTGTCACGCCCTTCGCTATCCTGATATGACCATCTATTCATTCCGCCGACATATATGACAAGATCGGACTCTGCCGCCGCCTGTACTGCTTCCCTACGCAACTCATCAATATTATCCGGTTCATATCCTGGCATATATGCCTGATAGCCACGCGAATACCTGATCCTGGCCTTGTCGCCGACATAGGTGCGGATTGCATCAAGAGTAAGCTCTTCCTTTGCCGGTTTGACTATTGAAGAACCGCCGGCATTTGACAATGTACGTGTAGCATTATCGCCTACAACGAGAATATTTTCGTGCTTTTCTATATCTAAAGGAAGAATACCGCTGTTTTCCAAGAGTACGATTCCTTCCTGAGCAATCTTTCGGCAAGCCGCAAAATGCTCAGGCGAAACAAATGATCCATATACTCTGTCCGGAGCCATATTCGTCCTGAAAATCAGCCTCAGCACTCTACGAACCTTGTCGTCCAGTTCCTCAGTTCCTACAACACCTTCTTCGATCAGTTTTTTATATGGATCTGCCAGAAAGTAAGCATCGTATGGATTGTCGGATTCCATAGTCATACCATCTGTTCCTGTCCCGAATTCAAGATCAAGTCCATTCTTGATTGCCTGCATAGTTTCTTCTGTACCTCCCCAATCAGAAACAACTACACCATCAAATTCCCATTCTCCCTTTAAGATGTCGTTCAGAAGATATTCATTATGACAACAGAATTGACCTTTATATCTGTTATATGATGCCATTACACTCCACACTCCTCCTTCCAGGACAGCAGCCTTGAATGCCGGAAGATATATTTCATAAAGTGCCCTGTCGCTTACAACGACATTTATTTTGCTTCTGTTGGCCTCCTGATTATTCAAGGCAAAATGCTTGACACACGCTGCAACATTGCTTTGTTGCACACCCTTTATATAAGGTACCACCATTTTGGAGGCAAGGTATGGATCCTCACCCATATATTCGAAATTACGACCGTTTAGGGGAGTCCTGAACATATTCACTCCTGGACCAAGAATGACATTCTTATTGCGATATCTGGCTTCTTCACCAAGTACCTTACCGTATAGGGCGGCAAGATCGGGATTCCAGGTAGCGGCAAGACAAGTGAGTGTTGGTAAGGCAGTACAAGCATCGTTGGTCCATCCTGCGCTTCCCCATTTATCCCACTGATTCTCCGGACGGACACCGAAAGGTCCGTCACTGAGCCAGTTTTCGGGTATGCCCAGCCTAGGAACTCCCTTTGAAGAAAATTTGGATTGGGCGTGTATAAGATCGATCTTTTCGTCCAAGGTCAGTCTTGACAATGCGTCCTCAACCCTATCTTCGATAGCAATTTCTTCATCAAGGTAAGGCGGTATTATCTTATCATTCTTACAGGATTGTAGTCCTGATTGCAACAGAATGATGAAAATGAGTTTAAATATATGCTTGGTCATAGGTTATCTTATGCATTTTATTATTTATAGACAATCATTCTTAAAGTTTTCCTAAACATTTTAGGAATATTCTATTCTAAACTGCCTTTTCTCTGTAATTAATTACCTGATAACCCCCAATAATATGAATATCACCAGATTCATTTGTGCCATTATATGCACATTCGGAGTTGGAACAACAGCGGGAAATGCCGCAGAATTGCCTGACTGGCAGGATCCTGAACTTTTTCAGAAGAACAGATTGCCAATGTCTGCTCATTTTCAGACTGATGGAATCAAATTGGATTTGAACGGAGTTTGGAATTTCCGTTGGTATGAAAATATTGACGATAGGGATCTTGATTTCTTCTCGAAGAATTACAACGACTCAGATTGGGATACCATCAGTGTTCCTGGTATGTGGGAACTGAATGGTTATGGAGCCCCATTATATAACAACTTCGGCTTTCCTTGGGAGGGGCATTATAATCCAAATCCACCGTTTCCCTGCTATGAACATAACTATGCCGGACAATATAGAAGAAACTTTGTAATAGGTGAAGAATGGAAGGGCAAGGATATATTTCTGCACATCGGATCGGCTACTTCTAATGTTCGTGTGTGGATAAATGGTATTGAGGTCGGATATAGTGAGGACAGTAAACTGGAGGCTCGATTCGATATTACAGAATATGTAAATAAAGGAGACAACCTGATCGCACTGGAGATTTTCCGCTGGTGTGATGGAACATATCTTGAAGATCAGGATTTCTGGAGGCTGACAGGAATCGCCAGAGATACCTATATATATTCAAGAGATAAAAAACGAATTGAGGATGTGAGAATTGTTGCCTCGGCATCAGGCAAAGCCTCAATCTGGGCAGAGGTCTCGAAAGGAGTCGGAAAGATATCTTTCGATATAATGAATGCATCCGGTGAAGTAACGGGCAGCCGGGCACTGAAGATAGATAATGATAACCTCTCAGATAGAGGTTTACCACAGGTCAGAATAAATATCAATGTTCCTGATGTACAGACTTGGTCGGCCGAGACTCCAAATCTTTATACGCTTAATGTTAAGGTGTATGATAGGAGGGGGATTACTGAAAGCACTTCTATCGAATTCGGCTTCAGGGATGTCTGCATCAAGGACGGTAATCTTCTCATTAATGGTGAACCTGTTCTCATTAAAGGTGTCAACAGGCACGAAATGAATCCATACAAGGGCTATATAGTTTCAGAATCAGATATGGTCAAGGATATTCTGATAATGAAGCGATTGAATATCAATGCTGTACGAACCTCGCATTACCCGAACGACCCATTATGGTATTCTTTATGTGACAGATACGGACTATATGTTATTGATGAAGCGAATGTTGAGTCCCACGGAATGGGAATAAAGGATAAGAGTCTATCACACTATCCATCTTATGAAAGTGCTCATAAGATACGTGTTCAAAGAATGATTGAACGCGACTTCAACCATCCATCCATAATTGCTTGGAGTTTAGGAAATGAAGCAGGACAAGGTTCGAACATACGGAAGTCTTATGACCTTGCCAAGGCAATGGATCCTTCAAGATTTGTACAATATCAGTACGAACAAGGATTGTGTGAAGGATACTCTGACGTATTCTGTCCTATGTATTTAAGTTATGGCAAATGTGAGAAATATGTGACATCCGACCCGGACAGGCCATTGATACAATGCGAGTATGCCCACGCGATGGGTAATTCGTTGGGTGGATTGAAAGAGTATTGGGATCTTATCAGGAAATATCCACATTACCAGGGTGGGTTTATCTGGGATTTTGCGGATCAGGCTTTATATTGGCCATCCGTGAGCGAGGGAACTGATCATATCTATGCATACGGAGGAGATTTCAATGACTATGATATTTCGGACAATTCATTTTGCTGTAATGGAATTGTAGCATCAGACCGATCATTGCATCCGCACGCATACGAGGTTGCATACCAATATAGGCCGATCCATACATTCGGCACCACATCCATTGGAAAGGTTGAAGTGTATAATGAGTATTTTTTCATTGACCTTTCGAGATATATGATGGAATGGGACGTTGAAGTGGACGGCATAAAAGTATTATATGGAAATGAAGATAAACTTGATGTCAAACCTCAGGAAAAGCGTTGTTTTTCACTTGGATTCGATGAAAATGATATTATGTCGAATGCCGGCATTGATTCTTTCGAGCAACACGATATATATATAAATATCAGATACATTCTTAAATACAAGGACGGTATCCTTCCAGCCGGAACAATGATTTGTTATGACCAGATATGCATAAACGAAGCAGAAATCACTAAATATAACAACGACTCCGGCTTATCAGAGTATAGAGAGGAAAATGACAGACATATTTTTGAAGGTAAGATAAACCGCCCTTGGCAGATAGTCTTTGATGGGACATCGGGTAAGTTGGTTGAATATCTTGTCAATGGGAAAAATTTGATTGAAGACGGAGCCACTCCTTGCCTGGCAAGAGCCGCGACAGAAAATGACCTTGGAGCAAGATTCGATCAAAGTCAGGATTTATGGCGGTCCATTGAATATATCGTTGAAAACATCTCTGTACAGCATCTGGATGACCGATACCGTATTGTGGTGGATTATAAACAATTTGCGGATGTCGCAAAAATCACCCTTACGTATGATATTTTTGCGGATGGCGCGATTACCATAACAGAAAGGTTAAGCGATGCCGGCAGGTTGTCATCTTCATTTATGTTGCCTCGTTTTGGCTTAGAATTGTGTATGAATGGAGCTTATTCCAATCTGGAATATTTCGGGCTAGGCCCGTATGAAAACTATTCTGACCGGAATTCGTCTGCCACAGTAGGACTATATAGGCATAGGGTGGAAGATATGTATCATTATGGTTATGTCCGTCCTCAGGAGTCCGGCACCAGAACCGGATTGAAATGGATACAGGTTACCGATGACAATGGAGATGGGTTCAGATTTTTCTCCGACCTGAAATTTTCTGCTTCAGTACTGCCTTTCAATTGGAAAGAAATGGATGTGCGAGTATTAGGTAATAATCAGGCTCACTCTCTTGAACTGAAGGAGAAGGCATTTGAAGGAAAGCGTTCTGAAGGAAAGACTTGGGTTAATCTTGATCTCGTTCAGATGGGCCTGGGATGTATCAATTCGTGGGGAGCCTGGCCCAAAGGTGAATATCAGGTCAAGGCGAAACCTTATGAATTCATATTACATATAACCCCGATCAATAATCTTAACTGATACTATTTATGGACGCAAAGCAAATTTTGGTGATTGGAAGCAGCAATACAGATATGACTGTATTGGCCGGTAAACTCCCAGCTCCGGGTGAAACTGTCCTCGGAGGAAAATTTATAATGGGGCAGGGAGGGAAAGGTGCCAATCAGGCAGTAGCAGCCAAACGGTTAGGCGGCAACGTTTCATTCATCTGCAAAGTTGGTAAAGATATCTTCGGTGAGAACTCACTTCGTGAGTATCGGAAAGAAGGTATTGACATTTCCAATGTAATGATTTCAGAACAGCCGTCGGGCGTAGCACTTATCTCTGTTGATACAGAGGCGGAGAATTGCATCGTCGTTGCATCAGGTGCCAATGCTGACATCACAGAGGCTGACATCGAGGCTAATAGAAAGCAGATTGAAGATGCTGCCATCCTTCTTCTTCAACTTGAGATTCCTGTTGATGCTGTAGTAAAGGCTGCTAAGATTGGCCACGAGGCCGGAGTTTACGTTGTCCTGAATCCTGCTCCAGCCTGCGATCTTCCGGATGAAATATACAAGTACCTTTCACTTATCATACCTAACCAGACAGAAATCGCTCTGATGACAGGTGTTGAGGCAAGAGATGAGGAAAGTGCTGCCAAGGCTGTAGAAGCCCTTAAGAATAAGGGGGGTCAGGATGTAATTGTGACTATGGGTTCCAAAGGTTCAATGGTATATCACAATGATAAACCGGTATTTGTCCCATCAAGAAAGGTCAATGCTGTTGATACTACCGCTGCCGGCGACACCTATTGCGGCGCTCTTTGCGTTGCTCTTTCTGAGGGTAAGGACATTGTTGCAGCGGCAGAATTCGCTACAGCTTCTTCCGCTCTCACAGTTCAAAAGAGAGGGGCACAGGATTCAATCCCGTACAGAAAGGATATTGTATTATAAGGAATTATATTAAATCCACTACATTATGTTTATTATCAACAACTATCTGCTTGCAGTTGTATTCTGCTTTATTACAATGATGTGCTGGGGCTCTTGGGGCAACACTCAGAAACTTGCATCAAAGAACTGGAGATATGAACTTTTCTACTGGGACTATGTGATCGGTATGGTTCTTTTCTCTCTTCTGGTCTGCTTCACAATGGGAAGTATAGGTTCAGAGGGTCGTCCATTCCTTGAGGATATCGCACAAGTCAGTCCAAAGAATATCGGTAGCATCATCCTCGGTGGTGTCATCTTTAATGCCTCCAATATTCTTCTTTCAGCATCGACCTCAATCGCTGGCCTTGCGGTGGCTTTCCCTCTCGGAGTGGGCATCTCACTCGTTCTCGGAACAATCATCAACTATATCGGTGCGCCCAACGGTGATCCTGTGTTCCTTTTCTTCGGTGTCGCTCTCATCGTTGTCGCGATCATCTGCAATGGTATCGCTTCGGGCAAGGCACAGCAGACAGACGCAGAACAGAATAAAAACGGCAAGAAGGGTATCGTTCTCGCAACTATTGCCGGTACACTGATGGCATTCTTCTACAGATTTGTAGCAGCGGCTATGGACCTCAGTAATTTCGCTGCTCCGGCTGCAGGTATGGCAACTCCTTACACAGCGATCTTCATTTTCTCGCTTGGAGTCCTCCTGAGCAACTTCGTATTCAACACATTCGTGATGAAGAAGCCTTTCGTAGGAGTGCCTGTATCATATAAGGAGTATTTCAAAGGAAACTTCAAGACTCACCTCGTGGGTGTCCTCGGTGGTTCGATCTGGTGCCTCGGTACAGCGTTCAGTTACATCGCATCAGGTAAGGCAGGTGCAGCGATCTCATACGCCCTCGGTCAGGGCGCACCAATGATTGCAGCGATCTGGGGAGTGTTCATCTGGAAGGAATTCAAGGGTGCTAACAAGACTGTCTATAGTCTTATCAGCCTTATGTTCTTCTTCTTTATTGCCGGTCTTGCGTGTATCATAATATCTGGCAACTAATCGGCAAGACTCTGAAAGAACTGGCAATTGAGCCTTGTCGGTAGATGAGGATATGTTCCGAACGATCACGCAACAGTGCCTTACCTCCATCACGAGAGGCTGCGTCCAAAATAATGTCAATCTTGAGCCTTAGCGGGCATCCGTAGAATTCGAGTCGCTCCAGATGAAACGATAGTTTATCGATTCGCCTCCATCCACAACGATGCACTGGCCGGTGCAGAACGAGTTTTCTATGGTGAGGAAAAATGCCCATCTGGCTATTTCTTCCGCTGTAGCCCATCGTTTCAGAGGGGTCTGCTCCATAATCTGTTGCCATAATTCAGGATCGTTGACCACGCAGTCATTCAGTGGGGTAAGCACTCCTCCCGGATCAAGGCTGTTGCAGGTTGCTCCATATTCGGCTACTCTCAATGCCACATTCTTCGTGTAGGCCATAACGCCTCCCTTGCTTGCACAGTATTCCGGAAATTCCGAGCCTGTATGTGCACTTGCAGACCCGATGTTGAGTATTGACTTTATATTTTTCTGGACTCCGTATTTTTCTGTAATGCGTATGAGAGCCTTCAGATTGATGTCAATGTCTTCTTCATTCTGCGTGCCTGCATTATTGATCAGGATATCCACATCTTCGATTTCCGGCAGGTTGTCGTAATCCCTGATATCACAGATGAAATGGACGTAAGATTTATCCTTGATCGCAGACTGCTGCCTGTCGATTCCATAGACGCAGTGCCCCTTTTCGAGGAAATGCTCTGCGATTGCCTTACCTATTCCTTGAGATGTTCCTGTTATCAATACTTTCATCATTTCTCAGCATCAAAATACCAAGGCAAAGTTAATCAAAATTGTAAAAAACATATAACTTTGTCAAAGGAAGGCTAACCCTATCGCCCAATCCTTTTTTATGAATATAGGACTATATACTTTAACTTCACCACTTCACGACCAGAAGTCTGTGGATGCAGTTTCCGCAGGTTTCATAGCGGAAATTGAAAGTGAACTCAACTTCAGATTCGACGTCTGATAATTATATATCCGTTCCCATTTTCTAAAATCTAGAATGCCATAATTGAGGCATCTTTCGCGACGAGTTTTTGCCATAAAAAATAACTTTGATATAACCGATTTGTCAAAGTTGTCGTATATTGTTGTAGTTTAGATAATTACAAGGGTTTTACCAACCGTTTTTGGCAATTGTACCTCTATTTTGCACTGTGTTTTTGAAAAAAGGAGGCAACCTCACGGCTGCCTCCTTGATACTAAAGTTCTAATTATAGAGAAACCGAACTAAGTTCGGAACCTATACAATGGATGGCGTTAAGGATTTTCCTGACAGTTTTCTCGCCTGGGTATGCTGTACCACTCTTGTACTGTCGCATCTTACTCTCATTGATTCCGGCATATTGGGCGAATTTGCTAGCGTTGATGAAGTCAAAGTCATTGAAGAATGAAGGAAGATCATACTGGAAACTGACAGTGTAATCTTCTATGACTTCGAACCCTTCCGCTTTAGCATCAGCAAGGGCTTCCTGTACACTTTCGTTGAAATCTTCTTTGGCAATGGCTACGGACTCGCCGAACCCTCCGAAATAATTTCCTCCGAAGTGCTGTTCTGAACGAATGGAATACATCCCGTCAGATCCTTTTTCTATTATGGCTGTTATCTTCATAATCAAATATAAAGTTCTATGTCAATGATCCTGAGTTCAAGAAGGGGCAGGGACTAAATCCCTGCCTGTTTCTTGATTGCCTGTAAGGTTCCGTTTGGAATCTCTTGGCCATCGTGCCGAGGAACTGCAAATTTGTTACCAGTGATAGGTGAATACCATTTTTCGTGGCGTCCCCCTTGAGTCAGCAGGTAGCATCCGTTCTGTCTCAGCAACTTCTTAAACTCCGAGGTTCTCATATATCATAGAACTTTAGTAATGCAAAAGTAGCGTTTTTGTTACTAATCTCCAAGTTTATTTTGAAAAATTTGATATAATTCAGGAAATTTGAATGGAATAGTACCGCCTTCTGAAGATTATTGACTCATTCCATATCTTCCATAAATTTTTCCTGCTTGATATATGCTATGCTTTCCTCGACGAACTGGTATCCCTTGCTGCCGGGGCGGCCTTTCTTGAGGTATAGTTCGTAATACTTCAATGCATCGTCATATTCCTTCAGCCTTTCATAGCAGTAGCCTATGGATGATAGTGCGGATATATTCTTCGGGTTGTATCTATAACTAAGTTCGTAATATTTTATGGCGGTCCTGAAGTCTTCCGACTTGTGGAAGGACATTGCCCGGCTTCCGTATATGTTGTGCATCATCACAGGATTCGGCTCGAGCATCTTCAGAGCCTTTGCATACAGCCGCTCCGTTTCATCGTTGCTACCATATATTCGTCTGCTCTTGGTCTCTGCAAGTTGATATACGAGCATTACATCTGACGAGTCCAACTGATAGGCCTTTTCGAACTCCCTTTCTGCCTGGAGGATATTGTCAAGCATAAAGTGATTCAGGCCAAGGTAATACCGCACACTGTAAGTGCTGTCTCCTAGACTCAGTTGTTTCTCGAAGACTTCCAGAGATGGCTTGTACTTCTTGTCCAGGTGAAGTGCAAGTCCGTGTATCGGAAGTACGGTCATATTGTCAGGTTCCGCTTCAAGGAAAGGTCCGGTCATTTTCAGTACTTCGTCATATTTCTTCGCAGCCAGAAGGATGTCGGCTTTCTTGCTTATAGTCTTCGCGTGATGCGGTTTTATCCGAAGGAATTCATTGTAATATACCAGGGCGGAATCAGCCTTGCCTGCGAGCCTGTAGGCGTCTGCGGTCATAGCAAGGATATCGGGGATCGTATCCCTTGCTGTGATGCCACGGCATACTGTGATGCATTCTTCGTATGCCTTTTCGCGGTAGAGAAGTCTGGCCTGGGCTATCTGGAAATATAGATTGTCAGGCTGCATAGTCGAAAGCATAACCCACCATCCGTATGCCTCTTCCGAATTGCCTGCCGAAGTATGGCATTCGGCCAGTTCAGTCAACACCTCCATATCAGAGGTGTTGCGCTGAAGTGCGGCCATAAGAGTATCTATTGCCTGGTCGGTCTTGCAGAGCCTCCGTAACTGTCTGGCGTTTTCCAGTGACTGGCGCACATCGAAACTGATGCTGTCCGTCTGGGCCCGCAACGGAATGCATAGCAGTATATATAACGCTGTCAGGACAAAGATTCGTTTCATAATCACTGCGCGTCTTTCTCAGGCTTCTTAGTCTGGAAGATCACAGGGAAGGTGAAGGTTATAGGAACAGGTTTTCCGTTCTTCATTCCCGGGGTCCAGTCCGGTGACGAACTCACGACTCTAAGTGCTTCCTTGTCGAGATCTTCGTGTACACCCCTGAGTACCTTGACATCCGTAACCTTGCCGGTCTCGGTTACTGTGAATGTGAGGGTTACTCTTCCGCATATCCCTTCTTTCTTGCAGTTTTCCGGATAGTTCAGATTTTCATTGACCCACTTGCTGAATTCGTTGGCATCACCCCCGTTAAAACTCGGTTTTGTTTCCACAGACTGAAATGGAACCGCTTCTGTGTCAGGCTTCTTAGTCTGGAAGATTATAGGGAAGGTATATGTTATCGCGACAGGTTTTCCGTCCTTCATTCCTGGGGTCCAGTCCGGTGACGAACTTACGACTCTGAGTGCTTCCTTGTCGAGGTCTTCGTGTACGCCCCTGAGTACCTTGACATCCGTGACCTTGCCGGTCTCGCTTACTGTGAATGTGAGGGTTACTCTTCCGCATATTCCTTCTTTCTTGCAGTTTTCCGGATAGTTAAGATTTTCATTGACCCACTTGCTGAATTTGTTGGCATCGCCCCCGTTAAAACTCGGTTTTATATCCACAAACTGGAATGGAACCACCTCAGACTGTAATGTGTCTGTTGAGGCCTTGTCTCCAGCGATGCTGAGGGCATCCGGATTACTGATGTTGCCTGCATTGGTCTTCTGTGCGCAGGAGCCCATTGCTACGATGAGGGCTGGTATGCAGAGGAAATAAGCCAGTCTCATCCATTTGTTCGTTTTGTTCTTGTGCATCATAGTGATTCTGTTTTTAAGTTTCGAGTGATTGAAGCCGTTGGCCAATTGGAAGCGTTTAACTCCCACGGCTTTCTTCACCAGAAGCAGTTGATATTGAGTTGCATCGATGCCTTTGTTGATTGTAAGTTCGTCCGCTTCATATTCGTGAAGCATCTTGAGTTCCGTCCTTGCTATCCACACAAGCGGATTGTACCATTGGATAACGGTAGCCGGTATATATGCCATCAGATCCAATGAGTGCCTGCACTGCACGTGCATCTTCTCGTGAGTCAGTATGGACGGATTCTCCATCAGGTCCTTCCTGCTTATAACGATATGTCTGCCCCAACTGAATGACGGGATTTCCGCATCCACTATCCTGACTTCGGTGTCTCCTGCCTTTTCCGGCTTCACCGACCTGATGAGACGCCTCATTCTCAGATAGGATATGGCTGTAACCGTCAGGGATACGAGGCAGCCACCTAAGAATGTGATGCAGACTATCATCTTTCCCCAGTTTATCCCGTTGTCTTCACCTATCACGGCGGCTTCCAATGTCACTGTCTTTGTCGTGAGTGCATCCTCTATCATTGTCATAGGAGTAACGGATATGGTTTCAGCCGGCATTTCGATTTTAATGAACGGTAGAATCAGGCATAGAATGGTTCCCGTCATAAAAGTGACGCGGTTCAGGCGGAAGAAAGTTGTCTTCCGCATCACGAGCATATACATTGACAGGAATACAGTCATATATATGCTGCTCTTTATCATATATAGTATAAGTCCGTTCATAATTATCTTATTTACGTCTCTTTTCGATTTCTGCTATAAGTGCCTTCAATTCGTCCAGATCCATCTTTTCCTCTTCTACGAACTGCGATACCACACTTGCGTATGAATTGTTGTAATACTGCCGAACGACATTGCCGATCGTATCGCCGCTGTATTCCTTCTCCGTGCGGGCAGGTACATATATGAATGTGTTTGCGACAGGTCTTCGTGTCAGAAAACCCTTGTCTTCAAGAAACTTGACCTGGGTGGCCACAGTGTTGTAGTTCGGTTTCGGTTCCGGCATATATTTCAGTATGTCTCTGATGAACATCTCTCCGTGCTCCCAGAAGATCTTCATTATCTCTTCTTCCTTTATTGTTAGTTTCATAACGTCTGAATTTATTTTACAATGCAAATATAGTAAGAAACAACAAAACTCCTAATAAATTTAGGAGTTTTACTAAATATTTTAGGAGATAAGAATAGTTATTCAATCACCAGTCCGTCGTAAGCGGGGAGTATGCCTTCCGGAAGTTCGGAGGCCAGTTCGTTGTATGTAGGAAGTTGGTGTGAAAGGTGGGTAAGCCAGGAGTGTTTTGCTCCGACACGCTGAGCCACCGCTACTGCTTCTTCCAGGGAATAGTGCGAGATGTGCTTGCCGTATTTTACGCAGTTGATGACAAAATGATCCAATCCTTTTAGTTTTGCAAATTCCTCTTCAGGGATGAAGTTCATATCTGTGCAATACGCAATATTTCCGAAACGGTAGCCGAGAACGGGGAGCTTATAGTGCATTCCGCGGATGGGAATGACCGTGGCCTTTCTGACAGGATCGTTTTCTCCGGCCATAGTGTGGATATATCCCTTTCCAGGTTCCCAGGACAGCACTTCGTACGGGCCGCCACACAAAAGTGTGAAAGGATTTTCATCTATATTATGCACGTGCCATTCCGGTGCTCCGGGATACTTCTTTTCTGCGAATGCGTATGAATATTCCAGCCTGAGAGAGTCTTCAACATATTTCTCGCAATATATCTCAGAAGCCCTCTTTTCCAGGTAGTTGAATGCTCTGATGTCGTCAAGGCCTCCGGTATGATCCTTATGATTATGAGTAAGGAGGATGGCATCCAGATGGGAAATGCCTGCCCTGAGCATCTGCTGTCTGAAATCCGGGCCGGCATCTATCAGTATCTGCATACCTTCATATTCTACGAAAGCACTGGCTCTGAGCCTCTTGTCACGAGGATCCCTGCTGCGGCATACATCGCAGCCGCAGCCTATCATCGGAACTCCTTGCGATGTGCCTGTCCCAAGAAATGTCAGTCTGGCCTTACTCATATTGTGATATCGACTATCTTTCCGATCATTTCCGGGTCGTATGGACGTGATACCCTGATATAGTTACCTGTGTATCCTTCCATCATACCTTTTCTATCGGTACTTTCGAACAGAACCTTCTCTGCAACTCCTTTGTTGGCATCAATGAACTCTTGATGGAGTTCCGCACAAATGGACTCCAGCATCTGTACTCGCTTGGTCTTGACGCAATCCTGCACCTGATCCTTCCTTATTGCTGCAGGAGTGCCGGAGCGGCGGGAATATGGGAAGATATGTATGAAGGCTGGACGCACGGTGTCTTTCAGGAAATTGTAGGTCTCCATAAACAATTCGTCAGTCTCTCCCGGGAATCCGACAATCACATCGATGCCGAAAAATACCTTCGGTCCTCCAGGCACTTCTGTCTTTTCCCTGATATATTGTATCTTCCGTGCAAATGCTGCAGTGTCATATCGTCTGCCCATCTCTCTGAGAATAGTATCGCATCCCGACTGGAGAGGAATGTGATAGTGCGGAAGGAATTTCGTCCCGGATGTGATCCAGTCGATCATTTCTTCGGTCAGAAGATTAGGCTCGATAGATGAAATCCTGTAGCGCTCTATTCCTTCTACATCGTTCAGGGCTTTGATGAGATCAAAGAATGTCTCGTTCGTCGATTTCCCGAAATCTCCAGTATTCACTCCGGTAAGCACAATTTCTTTGATGCCCTCGGCTGCAATGGCTTCCGCTTGTGGAATAATGCTGGATATCGGTATGTTGCGACTTTCTCCCCGGGCGTATGGAACGGTGCAGTAGTGGCATTTGTAGTCACATCCGTCCTGCACCTTCAGGAATGAACGGGTTCTTTCACCGCTGGAATATGCCGGGAAGAATGTGGCTTCCCCGTGTCCGCAGCATCCTTCACCTCGTACTTTGGCCCGGATAGTAGGGATGATCCTGCTCTTTTCTGTGGCTCCGAACACTGCTGTCACTCCTTCTATTGCTTCTATCTCGGTCTTCTTGAGTTGGGCATAGCATCCTGTCACAAATATCATTGCGTCCGGATTCTGCCTGTGAAGTTTCCTTATGATGTTGCGGCTTTTCTTGTCGGAATGCTCTGTCACTGTGCAGGTATTCACAAGAAAAACATCTGCACCTTTGCTCCACGGCACAGCCTCGAATCCTTCTTTCAGAAGTTCCCTTTCGTATGTCGAGGTCTCAGCATAATTCAACTTACACCCCAACGTGATAAACGCTATCCTTACTTTCATTTGTGAAACAATGTTACTCTTGACCACTGAGTCACCCCATCCACAGGCGGTCTTTTCTTCGATACCCTGACAGAAAACCTCACTAATTGAGGAAAGCGGTTTTCTATTGCCTTGACGATGCGTCCGGCCACATTCTCCAAAAGTTCGGATGGAACGGACATTTCGTCTGATACTATCTCATATATTTCTCCGTAATTGAGTGTGTCATTCAGATCGTCGCTTTCTGCAGCAGCCGAAAGATCCAGTTCACCGCGGAAATCCACAGTGAAAACATTGCCTCTTACCTTTTCCTGCTCCAGACAGCCGTGATAAGCCTTGAACTCCATTCCCTCGAGTTCAATTACACCGATGTTTTCCATATTATGCTAAAATCAAAAATACGCAAGGCCTCTTGCCTATAGTGAGTCCTTCCTTCTTCCACTCGCTGACCCGTTTCGTCTTGATATATGCATCAGGCATCGTTATGTTTGCAGCAACGCATATTCTGGTGGATGCTCCGCATACTGACAGGATATCGGCAAACAGAGAGTCGTTCCTGTATGGGGTCTCTATAAGTATCTGGGTCTGTTTCAATTGTCCGGATATCTTCTCAAGAGTCCTGAGCCTGCTGCGTCTTTCTTCTGTCTTAGCCGGAATATATCCGCAGAACGCGAATGACTGGCCATTCAGTCCGGATGCCATAAGCGCCATCATAAGAGAGGAAGGCCCCACTGCAGGAACTACTTCTATTCCATTTCTGTGAGCAAGTGATACGAGTTGGGCTCCTGGATCCGCAACGGCCGGGAGTCCTGCTTCAGAAATCAGAGCCACATCGTTCCCATTGTCGAACAGAGTGATATAACTTTCCACTGCTGCCTGATCGGTATGTTCGTTAAGTTCGTGGAACTCAAGCCCTTCTATACGACCTTTCAAGCCTGCTTTCGAAAGATATCTTCTTGCAGTCCTTACTTCTTCTACAACAAATGTCCTGAAATGTTGTAATGATTCCAAAACCGGACCAGGTATTACCTCGGCCGGATCGTTCTCTCCCAGTGGCGACGGGATGAGATAAAGTTTGCCTTTCTTATCTGTCATCTTTCTTCCTGTCTGTCTTTTTCTTGTCTTCTTCGGTAATACTGAATTCAATCTTCTCACCGTTCAGCATTTCCTGCTGTTCTGCTAGTCTGGCTTCCTGTCTCTTCTGCTTTCCGGCAAATACATTCCTGAAGAATTGCCTGAAACTGTTGAACTCTGTCTGGTATGTGAGGCCGACACCGTTTCTCTGGGAATTGTCCAGATAGTTGGAATATTGGTCAGCCGAATGTGAGAAGATATTCAGACGGAATGCTCCCGACCGGTTCAGTTTGATCTCTATGTCCAGGTCTCCGACCACATCGTTCTGCGTGCCCCCTCCTTCATATTGTTTATTGCCAATGTTGCCGTTTACCACCACTCTGTTGTTGAATAATTGAGTCGATACGGCCACATCAAATATGTCCGTGCCTTGTTCGGTAGGCTGGTATTTGAGACCTAGGTCAAGCGGAATATCCAGTTTGTGCAGTATATTGCTGAGTTGGTTGGCCATAGCCTCAGTGACATTGGAGTAGAACAATGATGAGTTGTTCACAATGCCGGACTGTTCATCCGGGAGGAAACTGTTGGAAAGAAGGAGGGAGAGGAATTGTTTCTGTACCTTGTCTTCCGTACTCAATGCACTTTCAACGCGGGATTTGATCATCGGATTCAGATCCGGAACTTCAATGAAGAATTGCAGTCTCGGGTTGATTAGTTTGTCCGTTATCCTTATTCCGCATTCCACATTTCTCCTGTTTGCTACGGACGATTCGTCTGACAGAAGGGAGGATAGCGAGGCTTTTGTATTGTAAATCGCCTCGATGTCAAGCGTACTCTGCATTATATCTCCACTGAAAATGATCGAACTTCCGTTCTGTATGTCAAATACCCTGTTCACGAGTCCGAGTGCGGAGAAATTGTACTTTCCGCCAGTCAGAGTGTAGTCTCCGTTTATGTTGAAAAGATCCTCTCCGATTTCGAGTTCGATCAGGCCGTTGCCTTGGCCGCTGAGAACGTTTCCGCTTGCCTTGTCTATCTCAACAAAGGCTTCGACATTAGGGGATGCCTCTATTCTCAGTTTCACCAGCAGGTCGCTTTGGCCTGTGTGCTCCCTGTCCATACGTGCCATCATTGCTAAGTATGGATCGACATATACTTCTCTGGATGGTTCCTTGAATTTGAGAAGGTCTGTCGCACCGTTGGACGTAGCGGTTCCGCTCATAGGGATGTGGAACTGACCGCTCTTGGCTGTCACAGCATCCACTGCAAGTGTCAGCGAATTGATAGGGCCTGTAATGGATACATTTCCAGTGCCATATACATTGCCATAGAAATCGCTGCTCATCGTTTCATCAAGGTCAATGCCCTCTATGTCTCTTACCTTTATCCTTGTGTCGAATGTTATATCCCTGAACTGCGACCAGTTGATGCTTCCCTCCACGGTACCAGTGCCGTTATATCTGTCCCTGATGCTGATTTTATCGAAATATACACCTGTATCGTCAAGATGGAAGGCACCGTCGGCATAGTATGGAACATTCGTGAATCCGACTCTCAGTACAGCATCATCAAGCCTTGTTCCGTTACTGCTTATTTCCATCATATTGATTGGGCCTTCAGCGTTGATCTGTCCTGAGATATATCCACTCATTCCGCTGAATACATCAGTAAGGAAAGGTTCAGCGTATTTTATGTTGAGACTGTCCAACCTGATACCCGCATCAATTATTCTGGTCTTTGGAGTATATCTGGCAAAGGCATCAAGATTCTTTTTACCGTTATTGATATTTCTTGCCGAGATGTTGAACCTTTCAAATTCTTCGTCCCACGTACTGCCTATGGTAACCGTTCCCAAAGGCTCGCCGGCTATGAATGTGGAATCGCAAAGGATATCTGCAAGAAGTCCTTTGGAATGTATCGGAGAGGTTATTTCCACATTGCCTGTAGCAATTCCTCTAAGGCCAAGTTGCTGCCCTACAATCGGGGCTATGGCAGCCAGGTTGAATCTGTCAAGCCCGAATGTCAATGTGTCTGTCTGATACTGCGATGTCTTTCCGTATGCATATAATCTCTGATCCCCGTTCACTGCTTCGAGTGAGTCGATGATGATGTCTTTGCCCCTTACCCTTAAGTTTGATGGAAGGATGTTCCACTCTTCAGAGTTGAAATACAGGGTCGATGGCAACAGGGAAATGCCTACATTAAGGATGTCATCTTCTCTGGCGAGGTCGGCGTTGATTACCAGTTCGCCTCTGTTTTCCATATCACTGTGGTTGTCGTATGAATAACTGAGTCCGATATGGTTGTCGTCAGCGAGGAACTTGAGATGATTGTCATTAAGAGCAAATCCGGCGAGTTCCGCTTCCGATGAGGAGATTTCTCCCTTGAAGGTGCTCTCATTGTTGTCGAATTCGGCTTTGAGATATTGGAAGTTGTTGGCTTTCAATGCGATTCTCTGAGAGTTGAGCGATGTGGAGAGGTTACCTTCGTCGTCAATTCCCAGATGCACCTGAGTCCCGTTATGGATATATGCTCCAGGCATTATGAATGCAAGGAGAGTCCTGCTGTCGTGTGTGTTGATGTCAACATTATAACTGTTCCCGTCCCAACTGCTGCCCGGATTTGAAAACAAAGCAGGAATTTCCCGCTTGGCAGTCAGTGATATCAGATCCTTTGCAAACTTTGTCACAGGTGCGGTTCCGGTGAAACTTGCATCTGCAAACTGCGACCTGAACCTCATCTTGTAAACATCGTCGCTGCTTAGTGAAGTGAGATTCATATTGCCTATGTTCATAGTGCTGTCCCTGTTTGTGACAGTAAGGTCAGCGACATCGATGTCACCGAGAATGTTTCCGTTTCCGGTCTTTCTGAAGTTGGCATTAGTCCTGAAGTGGAGCCTGGACTTTCCTCTTTTATCGATATTAAGGGCATTGAGGTCGGCGTATGAGACATTTGCATAGAACTGATACCTGGCATTGTTGGTTTTTGCCGATAGAGCGAATCCGCCTTGCAGGATGGCGTTGAGATTCGGGTCGCTGGCTATGATGGTACCGTTGAACATATTGTCCGACAATGATCCCACAGCCATAATGTTCTGATAATCATACCTATTGAAATTCAGCCTGTCTATCTTGAGAGAATCGATCTTTACAGATGCCGGTTTGTCAAGGCTGGCCTTGAGGGTGGTGCTCATTGTGAGGGGACCCAATATGTCTGACCCTAAGGTTCTTCCTATGTCGAAATCGTCTGTGCGTGCCTTTCCTCTGATACTGAGTGGCTTGTTCTCGGATATGATACCGGATATGTTCAGGTCGGCAGCAATGTTTCCGATGAAGGAGTTGATGCCGGCATTGATGTCAAGGTCGTCCAGTTTACCTTCTGCTGATGCTTCTGCCATAAAGATGATTCCCTTTGCGAATCTGCTGAAATCAGCCTCACCTTCACTCATCCATCCGCTTATGAAGCGTCCGAGCCCTTCAGTGGTGAAGTTCAAACCTGTCACTCTGGCATCGATGCTCGTGTTCTCAATATCCGGAATGCCTTTCATATTACCGCTGACTCTTCCGGAGAATCCTCCCGGATAAGTTGCGATATTCAGGCTCATTATATCGAAGTCATCGACGTATCCCGAAAGTTTTCCGGAAATCCGTGCTTTGAGATTGTTTCCCTTGAGTTGTGGAGCAAAATATGCCAATGTCTTGAAATCAAGGAAGCTGTCATCTATGATACCGTCTATCTTCACACGGCTGATGAAGTCAGAAAAAGCCTTGACATTCTCATAACTCATCATATATAGCGGCATATATAATTCGGACCAAGGGTCGTCCAGCGTCAAATGCTCTACGATGGTCTTGCCTCTGCCGACTCGGGCGCTTCCACTCATAAATTCGGTGCGGTATCCGCTTTTCTCCCGGAACGAAAGATGCTCTGCTGTTCCGGACATAATCCCGGCCTTGAATTGCAGTTCATTTGCTGTAATGTTTATGTCCTTGACATCGAGATCATCCCAGTTTATACCTCCGTAGTAAGGGATTTTGAGGGCTCCGTAATTTTTCATCGTAAAGCCCATATTTCTGATCTGTACGTCCTTGATGTGGAATATTTCCTTTTCGCTGCGCTTTGGTGTCTCCGGCTTCTTGAGCCTGAATATTCTTGAAAGATTGTCTGTGGAAGTGTCTCCGTCACCGGCATCCGGTTTATCTTCCAGTACGAGGTTCATCTGTGCATTTGTGATGACTGCCTCGTCCAGATGGATGCCTTGTTGTCTGACTAATCCTTCAAATGTGAATTCTGCAGTGATGTATTCAGCACGGAAGAATGTGTCAACCCGTACTTTGGATGAATCGGAAGCATCGAAAGAGGGATTTCTGTCAATGATCGTTACATTCTTTAAAAGCAGAGTCTTGAAAGGTCTGAAATGTATCTTTTCGAAAGATATGTCGGCATCCAGCCGTTCGTTGAGTCTATCGACGACTTTCCCTACTATGAACGTCTGGGTCTGCGGCAACTGAATGATCAGTGCCGCGGCCAACAGGACAGCCGCGATCGCTACGATGGTAAGCCAGAATATTTTCAGAGCCTTTTTGATAATTGTTGCTATTTGATGGTCCAACTTGCAAAATTAATAAAAAATATCGGATAAAATCCGTATTTTTGCCATCGGAAAGATAGCATATAGTGTGCCTTGCTTTCCGTCCCTGCGTTTGTTCGCGGTGGATACAGGATTGTGAAAATGTAATTGTATGGCAGATATAATATTAGGAATAGAATCTTCCTGCGATGATACTTCCGCAGCCGTCATCAAAGACGGATATCTTTTGTCGAATGTTCTGGCCAGCCAGGATGTCCATAAGGCGTACGGAGGTGTCATTCCCGAACTTGCTTCCAGAGCGCATCAATTGAATATAGTACCGGTGGTGAGTGAAGCGATATCCCGTGCCGGTATCAAGGCGGAAGAGATAACCGCCATCGCGTTTACAAGAGGGCCAGGACTTCTCGGGTCGCTTCTTGTGGGCACTTCGTTTGCCAAGGGATTGTCTTTGGCATTGGATAAACCTTTGGTGGAAGTCAATCATCTTCAAGGACATATACTTGCCAATTTCATCAAGCAGTATGATGCTGACAATCGTCATCCGGAGTTTCCATACCTGTGCCTTCTCGTCTCGGGAGGTAACTCGCAGATCGTGCGCGTAAACAGTCCTCTTGAATATGAGATACTTGGGCAGACCATCGATGATGCGGTAGGTGAGGCCTTCGATAAGTGCTCGAAGATGATGGGTCTGGGTTATCCGGGAGGCCCTATCGTTGACAGACTTGCCAAAGAAGGCGATCCGTTGAAGTATAAATTTTCAAAGCCGCACATCCCGGGCTGTGATTACAGTTTCAGCGGTATCAAGACCTCTCTTCTTTATTTTGTCCGTGACCAGATCGCTATCGATCCTGATTTTATGGAGAAGAACAAGGCAGATATATGTGCTAGTTTCCAGAAGGCTCTGATTGATATTCTTATGGATAAACTGATCAAGGCTGCAAAACATACCGGTATCAAGCAGATAACCATTGGAGGAGGCGTGTCGGCAAACAGCGGTCTGCGTGCAAGAATCGAGGAAGAAGGACGCAAGAGGGGATGGACTACATTTCTTCCAGAGTTCAAATTCACCACAGACAATGCTGCTATGATAGCAATCGCCGGTTGGTTCCACTATATGAACGGTGAACGTGCATCGCTTGATGTGGCTCCAGTCAGCCGTCTGGCAGAATTCTGAAACCTTTCTGTTGTCCGTCCCTGTAGGAGACCTGAATAAGAATCATTATGAAAGAAATCGAAGTAACTTCCAAATTAGGTAAAGAACTTACATCTGATGAGATACAGACAGCAGCCGTAAAGGCTCTTGGCGTGTCTCCAAAGATGAAGCAGCAGATAAAATATCGTATAATGCGTCGTTCCATAGATGCCAGGAACGATATACTATATCGCTACAGGATAGAGGTTTACAAGCCCGACGAGGTTATGGCTGAGTATGTCCTTGATGAGTATAAGGATGTCTCCGGTTCTGAACCTGTAGTAGTGATCGGTGCGGGACCTGCTGGTATGTTCGCGTCACTGAGACTGCTGATGAACGGCTTCAGACCAGTTGTCCTGGAAAGGGGCAAGGATGTTCATCAGAGGAAATTCGATATGGCAAAACTTTCTCGTGAAGGTGTTGTGAATCCTGACTCCAACTATTGTTTCGGAGAAGGAGGAGCAGGTACATTCTCTGATGGAAAATTATATACGCGGTCTTCCAAAAGAGGAGATATCAGAGAGGTGCTTCATCAACTGGTGAGGTTCGGAGCGGATCCTTCCATATTGATTGATGCCCACCCTCATATCGGTAGCGACAGGCTTCCTCTTGTGGTTGAGAACATTCGCAAATGCATAGTGGAACACGGAGGTGAATATCACTTTGATTCGCGTGTGACTGATATAACAAAGAAAGGAGACGGTACATTTGATGTGACGGTGGCGGACGGTCAGATTTATTCTTCACGTAAGGTCATACTTGCGACAGGTCACTCCGCACGCGATATTTATGAAATGTTCGACAGGAAAGGATGGGAAATACAATCCAAGGGATTCGCCCTCGGTGTGCGTGTGGAGCATCCTCAGTCTTTGATCAACAAGATACAGTATCACGGTAAGTATCAGCCTTTTATGCCTACTGCTGAATACTCCTTCGTGACTCAGATCGAAGGTAGGGGAGTATTCTCGTTCTGTATGTGTCCCGGAGGTATTCTTGTGCCGGCTGCCACTGCGGAAGGAGAACTTGTCCTTAACGGTATGTCCAATTCCCAGCGAAACTCCAAATGGGCGAATTCAGGTGTGGTCGTCCAGATAGAACCGGAGGACTTCCCCGAATATGCAAAGTATGGGCCTCTGGCATTGCTCCAGTTCCAGAAGGACGTGGAAAGGAAAATGTTCGAATATACAGGTTCACTCAAGGCTCCGGCACAGAGGATGATGGACTTCTGCAGACGTATCCCTTCTACGGGACTCCCTCAGACATCATATCATCCAGGTGCGGCAAATGCCCCTCTTCACGAACTTCTACCCGAGCACGTTTCATTGAGGCTTAAATATGCCTTTCCTGAGATCGGTAACAAGAAGATGCACGGTTATTATACCAATGATGCTCTTCTTCTTGGAGTAGAGTCCCGCACTTCCTCACCGGTGCGCATACCTCGTGATCCTGAGACTCTGGAGCATATTCAGGTGCCGGGGCTTTATCCTTGTGGCGAGGGAGCCGGGTATGCCGGTGGAATCGTGTCGTCGGCTCTTGATGGAATCAACTGTGCTGCCAGGATTTAGTACAGAGCCTAATCTACTGATAGTGAGCGCCTTATGGATGTTACGTGCCTCACTATGGGGAGCACGCAGATGAGTTAATTGGATGATACATAGGAAATTAGCGATTGCGGTTATGAGAAGGTTTTTGATTATATGCTTTATGCTGTCGGCATTCGGTCTGATGGCTCAGGACAAGACTCTCAGGGTGGACTATATATTTTCCGGGACTGACAAGACGCTGGAAATTGCTCTGGATGAGATGTCCTGCTTTGACGGATGGGCAGGACGCAGATGCAATATGGATAGTGTTCCGGTCAGGGGCAACGGGCAGATATGTATGACTGATGCTGCTACTGGCTCTGTCTTGTATCGTCAGAGTTTTTCAACTCTTTTCCAGGAATGGCAGACAACGGAAGAGGCTACGCGTCTGCGCAGAGCATTTGAGAATGTGTTCCTTCTGCCTATGCCTTCCGGACCGGCAGTCGTCAATGTTGAACTTTATGATTTCAAAGGCAATATTTCCGCTTCTTTCAGTCATCTTGTCGATCCTGCGGATATACTCATCAGAAAAATCAATCCCGATCCGGCTCCTCACAGATATATCCTGAAAAGCGGAGATCCTGCAGACAAGATCGATGTGGCAGTCGTGGCTGAGGGATATACTGCCTCAGAAGCAGATGTGTTCTATGCTGACGCTAAAAAGGCTGTGGATGCCATCCTTGCTCATAAACCTTTTGACAGGTATGCGGACAGATTCAATTTTGTAGCAGTTGCTTTGCCATCGGACGAGAGCGGGGTCAGTGTACCGGGTGAAGGCGTATGGAAGGAAACAGCACTAGGATCTCATTTCAATACATTCTATATGGACCGGTACCTGACTACGCTCAGGCTTAGACAAATGCACGATGCCCTTGGCGCCATACCGTACGAACATATTGTAATACTCGCTAATACAGACACTTACGGCGGAGGAGGAATATTCAATTCCTATACGTTGACGACCGCTCATCATCCTTCGTTCGAGCCCGTGGTAGTTCACGAATTCGGTCATAGTTTTGCAGGTCTTGCTGATGAATATTATTATGACGATCAGTTCGTGGAATATTATTATCCCGAATGCGAGCCTTGGGAACAGAACATCACGACCTTGTTTGACTTTTCTTCGAAATGGGAGGATATGCTGCCCCGTTTCATTTCCATTCCCACTTCACAGCCTGAAGGAGATATATGGAAACAGATTGCAGACGGGACATCTGAGGAAACATTCCTCGGTGTATATGAAGGAGGAGGATACCAGTCAAAGGGTGTGTACAGGCCATTCCCTGATTGCCGTATGAAAACAAATGCGGCCGATGGATTCTGCCCTGTATGTCAGAGAGCCATCGCCCGCATAATCGAATTTTATACTGCCGAATGATCTATTTTACGGAAAGAAACATTACACCGTTCTTTGATGGTTCCAAAGTAAGTTTCATCGTCTGAGAATTGTAGTCTGATACGCTCCAGGAGCCGCTGATGACAGGGCAGTCGAAAGACAGCATATTGCCTTTCGCTGTATAAGAGAATCTGTAATTCTCTTTGTTGCCTGATCCGCTTCTTTTCTGGAAAAATTCTCCTGAGTCTGCGGTGTCGAACCGGAGTGTCACAGTCGATGCGCTCTCCAGGCGGTTCCCGTCATATAATTTCAGTTCGCCTTCCCATTTCGTACCAGGGAGTTGCGAAGGATTGAACTCCAATTTGTTGTCGTCAGGATTGCAGGCAACCAAGGCCGCAAATGCAAGGATGATTGTCAATATTCGTTTCATTATCAGTATGATTGAGTTTGTATGTTTGCCTATTAGACGCAAATGTAGTGAAAAAGTACCATTACATCATATTCCACATAGCGTTTTCCACATTGCTGTTCTTCTTTGAATTCATCTTGCCGAAATTGAAGGAAACGCTGAATAGGAAGAATCTGCCAAGTACATTGCTATATACGTCTTCTTTGTATTCTCCGGATATGATTCTGTTCAGACTTCTTGTCTGGTTGAGGATATCCTCTGCCTTTAGGCTCAGAGTCACTCCCTTGATGCTTTTGCTGATGCTCATATTCCACATCCACTCAGGTGTGCCGAATCCGGTGCTGTATCCGTTGTAGAAACGATAGGCAAGATCGCTGCCGATTTCCCATCCCTTGCCCGGCTGGAAGAGTATGTTCGCATATACTCTGCTGTTCCAGGTATTCATATCTTCGGAAGGATCGAGTGAATATTTTGTGATTCTGTTGGATGTGGCTCCTCCTGCAGTGATGTCCAGTTTGTCGATGCTGTATTTCAGACTTGCTGAAAGCCCCCAGTCTGCAGTGCCGGTGCGGCTTTCTGCAAATCCGCTCTCTCCGCTGTAGAAGCGGTTGCCCTCTGCATCACCCCAGAAATCTTTCATAAATTCATTATAGTCGAAAGACTGTATGTCCAGACCTTCGTGACGGGAAGTAGCCTGGTAACTGTAAGAGTTTGAATATGTTATGCGTCCGGAGGCTGTAAATGTGAATTTTCTTTCCTTTCCAAGAGGTCTGTTGTATGATGTGTAAACAGTTCCGGAACTTTGTGGCTTTTCCGAATTCACAGGCACAGCATATCTGATGCCGTCGCTGTCAGTCCAACTTGCATATACCGTACTTCTTGTGCTCAATGATGCATTGACATATACATTGAGGAATGAGAATGTCTCTCTGTTGTTCGTTGAGAATGATGAGTACAGGCCGTGGTCGTATGATGGTCTGAGATAGATGTTTCCTGCACTTATCTGTATCGGATCCGATATGTCGAGCACAGGATTGAGCATTGAAGATGACGGTTGCCCCGCGAATCCGTAATATCCTGCATAAATGTTGGTTGTGTTCTTTTCGTATTGGTAACTTACGAACGGTGACCAGTTAAACAGCCATTCGTCCTTGCCTGTCACAGTCTTTATTCCTAAGGATTCGGCTCTTACTTCATTCTTTATAAGACTTGCTCTGAGTCCGAACTGTATGCCTGATGTGTCATTCTTCCATTGTCCCAGTACGGTTCCTATGTTTTCGGTATAATAACTATCAGAAACCGATGAGTAGTAATCATTTCTGGTACCGTCCGGATTGCTTGCATTCTTTGAGTTTTCAGAAACTGAATACACCGTGCCTACACCTGCCTGCATTGTCCACCTCTCACCGATCGGCTCGCTGTATGAAATGGAACCGTTAAGGGAATATCTATTCCTATCCGCATCGTATGTGAGGTTTTTTACTGTATTCTGCCCTTTCAGACTGACTTCAGATAATTCAAGTATATTTTTGTCGGTATTGTTGAAATTATAAAAGAATGCGGCCGAAAGGGTTCTTCTTTCCTTTCCCAGTTTCTTGAACCCTCCGTAAAGCAAGCCCTCTGCATCGAATTTTCTTGCGGATGACGATGATGACGATATGGATCTGTTGAGTGTGTCAGAGGCATTTCTTGTTGTTGATGCATTGTCTGATGCTATGCTTTCAGTGCCGAAGCCGGCCGTCTGTCTGAAATTAAAGTGATATTTGTCGTTCTTTTTGGACTGAATATTTATTGTGCCTCCCACTTTGTTCTGCGTCCCTCGGGCATTATGTGCCCTGTCTGTGAATATATCGGGACTGTCCGGCTGAAATGTGGTTCTGAATGATTTCTGGCTTGAGATTTTGCCATTATTGTCGTAAGTTACAGATAGATTTGTTTCAGTACCTTTTATCCTTTCAGTATTGTAATTAATCCCGGCCTTGGCATTTCTGTCAAGTCCGCCGATGCTGTTGAAATCCTGATCAGGATCTTCATTACCAGTATAATAGGTCACAGTCCCGGCTCCCGGTTCCAGTGCATTGTAGGCATTACCGATGAAAATTATCTGATCCTTTTCCGTGTAGCCAGTCACCATTGCATTGCCGTTGTAAAGGAGACCCCTGTCATCTATGAGATTATCCTCAGTCTTGGGAGTAAGGGTAGAGCCTGCTCCAAGTCTGGCGTTTCCATACCATCCTTTGGTGAACTCTTCCTTCAATTCCACATCCATCACCTTCTCCTTATCGTCTTTAGTCACGATGCCTTTGACTTCTGCTTCATCCTTTGTCTTGTCCACCACCTTGATCTTGTCAACGATTTTGGCCGGAAGATTCTTCAAGGCTGCAGTGGGGTCGTTGAAAAAGAAAGTCTTTCCGCCCACGGTGATCTTGTCGATCTTTTCTCCATTCAGAGTTACCGTGCCGCCATCACTCACCTCCATTCCTGGCATCTTCTTGATCAGATCTTCCAGCATAGCGTTTTCTCCCACCTTGAATGAAGATGCGTTGAATTCGATCGTATCTTTCTTGATCGTAATGGCATTCCCGACTGCAGATACAGTCGCAGCGTCGATATATTCCGGATTTTCTTCCATCTTTATTATACCGGCATCATATTCCCAGCCTTTGAAAGTATAAACCTTCTTATAGGGCAGATAGCCGATCATTTCAGCATTCAGTTCGTATTTTCCGGTAGGGACTTCTTCGATGAGAACGTCTCCTTTGTCGTCAGAAAGGGCAAAATGAGTGATTGTGGTGTCCCGGTCCGGAATCAGATATACCGATGCCCAACTTATCGGTTCGGAAGTCTTGGAGTCAATAAGAGTGAGTTTGACTTTGAGATTGCGGTTGCGCTGGATCATATCATACGAGATCGTCCTTTGCGCAAACAAGGGAAGTGCCGCTACTGTAAGGCACAGCAGAGTAAGGATTCGTTTCATTTGTAAGTTCGTTTAGTCGTTTTATAATATCAGACGTTTGAAACGCCGGATTGCTACAAGGTATATCAGATATTATGCCAATGGGGAAGCATATAGGCAAAAAGTCAAAAGATTTTTGCACGTCAAGAAAAAATCACTACCTTTGCATCCGGGAAAGTCATACACGACCAGCTCCCTCTGAATTCCCCCAGGGCTTGACCGCAGCAAGGGTAGGAGGTTGTAGCGGTGCGATGTATATCGCTTTCCCTTTTTTCGTATATATACCTGAAGTGGATCAGATACTGTCGAAAATCAGCGGAAGCAGATCGTCCACCTTATCGAATTTCCAGATCTTTTTACCTCCGACAAGAATAATCTCCATCTGTCTGCCACCTTTTGTCTGGTATTGAGCCATTACCTGTCTGCAGGCTCCGCAAGGAGTGGCCGGAGTATCGCACAGTATGCCGTTCTGACTTGCTGCAATGGCTATGGCTTCTATTGCATTTTCTGGATATGTGGCTGATGCATAGAACATTGCTGTCCTTTCTGCACATATTCCTGAAGGGTAGGCTGCGTTTTCCTGATTCGAACCCTTTATTGTCTCTCCAGTGTCCAGACGGACGGCTGCTCCTACATTGAATCCGGAATATGGGGCGTATGAACCTTTTGTCGCTTCTATTGCGGCCTCTGCGAGTTCACGATCTCTATTGTCCAACTGCTCGATCGATTCATATTCCAGATAGGCGATTTTTATTTCTTTACTTGTCATAAAAATGCAATTAAGTTATATTTGCAGACTCTACAAATATAATACATTTTTTGAAAATGTCTCATAATATGGCAGATAACGCGCAAATTAAGGTTTGTATAGGACTTTCCGGAGGTGTGGATTCCAGTGTGGCGGCTCTTTTGCTCAAGCAGCAGGGCTATGATGTTTTTGCACTCTTTATGCAGAACTGGCACGATGCATCCACTACTTTACACGGCGACTGTGAGTGGGAGGAAGATCGTTTTGTGGCAGAGATGGTGGCACGTAAGATCGGTATCCCTTTCTATTTCGTTGATTTGAGCAAGGAGTACAGGCAGAGGGTTGTTGACTATATGTTCGACGAGTATGAAAAAGGACGTACTCCCAATCCTGATGTGCTGTGTAACAGGGAGATAAAGTTCGATGCTTTTCTTAAATGTGCGAAGAATCTCGGGGCAGACTATGTGGCTACAGGACATTATTGCCGTAAGGAAACGTTTGAAACCGAGGATGGACAGAAGATGTACCGTCTTCTTGCCGGAACCGATTCCAATAAGGATCAGAGTTATTTCCTCTGCCAACTTTCGCAGGAGCAACTTTCTCAGGCGATGTTCCCGATAGGTGACATAGTCAAGCCTGAAGTGCGCAGACTGGCTCACGAGGCAGATCTTCCATCTGCCGACAAAAAGGATTCTCAGGGAATATGCTTTGTGGGAAAGGTCGATCTTCCTACGTTCCTGCAGCAGAAATTGAAGCCTTGTGAGGGTGATGTAGTTGAAGTTTATGATGCATATTATGCTGATAATGAGCAATATGCGTTCGTCAGAGATACCCTTGCATCCATACTGAAGGATGGAGGTGCAGATGTCAAACTGATTACTGACTATATCTCGGAAGACAAGGCTGTGCCTGTTATATCCGGAGGATGTCCTTTTGATGAAGAAAAGTTGTCCTCCCTTTCTGACGAACAGTTGTTCCGCCTGTCGCAGCCTGTTGAATACGACATACGCTTTGAGACAGAGACATACCGCAGCGGCCGCAAGCACATCAAGAAGACCAGATATAAGGAGAATCCCTACGGAAAGATCGTGGGCAGACACGATGGCGCTCAGTTCTATACGATAGGGCAGCGTAAGGGACTTAATATCGGTGGCCATAAGGATTCCGTATTCGTCATCGAGACAGACATCCCACGAAATATAATATATGTGGGAGAGGGACACACTCATAAGGGGCTTTCGCGCAGTTGCCTGAGGATTGATCCTTCTGAAATTCACTGGATACGTCCTGATCTGGCTATGACCCCTGGTGAGGTCAGGCGCTACCGGGTGCGCATCCGTTACCGCCAGCCTCTGCAGGATGCCACGCTCATTATGCGCGCCAATGGTCTTTTCATCCTCTTCGACACCCCTCAGCGCGGCATAACCCCCGGTCAGTTCGCTGCCTGGTATGAAGGCGATGAGATGCTTGGTTCGGGAGTGATTCTGCTATAATTCGTTGAACACACGTTACTGACCTTTGGAGAAATATATATGCCACCCACTCGACATAAGATGAGTGGGTGGCATATATATAAACAATTGTGTAATACGATATTAAGGTTCTGGGAATGTATGAACTCTTATATTACCGACTGCAAGGATTTTACCGTCAGCATCATACTGATTGACCTGAAGAGTAAGCCAACCGGATGCATAGTTCGCATCTGAGCCTGTATAAACTGTGAGAGTGCGATCTTCTAAAGTATATCCGATCTCATCTGTGCTACTGTTCTTGATTGATGCAGAATCGAAAAGTTCAAAGATCTTTTCATCAAAACCAGATTCGATGGTTTTATTTCCAAGATTCCGGGTAAGACCTGCCATATTGCTGATCTTATTGCCGCCATCATCATAAGCAGTAAGTTGACAGTTGAGATATACTATGTAGTGATCGACATTCGCGGCAGGACTAACATAATAACCGTCTTCTTCCATAGTAGGAGTCTTTACGGCCATTTTGGTAGAAGTATATACTGAGTCATATCTGCTGGTCTCCTTGCCGTTGAGTATGTAAGTTGCGTGAGAACACATAGCCATCACTTTATAGCATATGGCAGTTCCAGTCGTGTACATCGTGCCAGTATAATCGGAATCTTCGTCCATATTGATGGAAAGAGTGTAATCAGCTCCTTCATAGCCGTGACCAAGCATACCGCCGATTGCATTACCTGTGGTACATACGAGGGTTGCATCGGATTTCGTGTTGATAAAGGTTACAGTATAATCTGCTCCTAAATCGTCAGCATTCGCAGTACCGTAGTTATAGAAGGAACCTATATTGTACTGGCCTTCGATATAACCGTGAAGTGTTACGTTTTCGAAGGTTGTTTCACCCTGATTATAGATGTTCCTGACAAGAGCGCGTCCGTCGGTAGTATGAACATTGGCAGTAAGATTAGATATCTTGATTTCCTGTTCCAGACCGGATTTACCGACTACTTCAAACAAAGAGGTAGAAAGATTATTGATTGTTACATTGTTACCATTAAAACTACCGTTGAGTCTAAGACGGCCGATACCGGTCATATCAAGAGTTTCAGTGTCATCTGCAATCTTGAAATAGTTGTACGTGTCGTAATAATCAGAAATTTTTGATAACTGAGTTGCATCCTGAATCAAATATGGATCACTTTCAGTACCCGCTCCGCCAGCGAAAGGTGAAGATACATTCTCGGTTCCTTCATATTCAACTACTGTAGTCGTATAGGCCTTAGAGCGCAGTATAGCGAATGTCTCGTCCGCCTTATGACTATAAACCATCTTCTTTCCGGCATTGTCATATATGGTAATAGTGATACCTCCGGTAATCTCCTCTACCGGAAGCAATGCCACAACAAAATTGGTGGCCTCGGTAGCACTCAGTTCTACACCCTCGCCACAATCCAGCAGAATGGTGTTGGATCCATCTGTAACATTGACAGTCGGGAGAGTAGAGTTAGATGCTGTAATGTTTACCTTGCCTGCCAAGTACTCTTCTGCGCTGAATTCAATCTTTGTGATGGTCGCATTGCCTTTCAATTGCAGACGGAAAATCGCACCGACATTCTTGAATTTAAGGTTAGCATCCAATGTGCAGGAAGTAACTGCCACCATAGGTGATGCACCTATTCCAAATGTACCGCTTTTACTGTAAGTCTGTGTGGTAGGAAAAGTTGCATTGAAAGTATAAGTACCATTATCCTCACTTACAGTTACATCGCTTTCGTACGGGTAGTAAGCGACATTGGCAGATATATCGTCAGTAGAAGTACTTGACTCAGTTCCGGCAGCTAATTCTTTTATTTGAAATTTACCATTCGTGCTGTTTGCACCTTCTTTCAGTATAAAAGATGTATTGGCAGTAGTTCCGCCAAAGACACTGATCTGGTCATTTTCAGACCATATTACATTATTGCTGCCATCAAGTGCAGTACGAGTATCGGCACTATTTTCGAATGTTGCATAGAATGTCTTGTTCAAACTATTCTGTATGTTCAGTGATTCTTCGTTTTTTTGACAGCCTACAATAATGGCGAGAATCACTATTATTCCGACCAAATTAATCCTTCTCATAGTACTATAAATATAAAAGAATGATTTGATTATTCCTCATAACCTCCGAAACCTTCGGTATTGCCTTCCTCGTTACTTGTTGCGAAACATTGTTCTACTTCCATTTCTATGATTTCCACCTGTGGAACCTCATAGTTTGATACAGCATTTCTATTGTACATTGCTTATTTGTTTTAAATAATATTAGTTACGATCTCTTTTACTGTAATTATTTGAAATAATGAATTTTAAATCTGAGCCACAAAGATATGAATTAATATCCGATAATACAATATTTTCGGGGGGGGGTGAAAATTTCTAAATTATTGAAATTAAATTAAATATGGAGGTTGGGTGGGCGACCTTATTTGGAAGCTGCACTGATCCCCGCAAGATATCCTGTCGAGAAGGCGGTCTGCAAGTTGTATCCTCCTGTGTCGGCGTCGAGGTCAAGGATCTCTCCTGCGAAATGAAGACCGGGGATAAGTTTGGATTCCAAGGTTTTGGCCGTGACTTCATCGAGACTTATGCCGCCGGCTGTGACGACGCATCTTTCATAACCGACAAAGCCTGCAATGTCGAATTTCCAATTCTTGAGAGCCTTTGGCAAGGTCTTATGGTCAAGGCTCGGGTTGAGCTTTAAGAATCCCGGAATAAGCGACATTGGCAGCACTTTGGTGAGAAGAATCCTGAATCTGTCCTTGTATAGCTTGTTCGCATTCTTTTTATCCTTGGATATTTCGTTCCATAGACAGCCGATGCGGACTGTCAGGTCTTCCGGATCAACGGCAGGTTTCAGGTCGATGATCACCGAGGCCTTGGAACCGTTGGTGATGGCATTGACGCATCTGCGGCTGACCTTGAATCCAATCGGACCTTCGATGCCTCCGTCTGTGAAGTCGAGGTCACCGAACTCTTCCTGTGCGAGGTTTCCGTCAATGTAAAGGCTGATGCTTATGTTCTTAAGTTGGTTGCCGCAGAGGCTTTCACCGGTTTCGGTAAGAGGAGTATTGCGGTTGATATGCCCTTTCATATCCCCGGCCGGCGCGTCAATCTTATAGCCGCGCGGAACAATGGCTGTGAGGGAAGGGAAGAGTGGCTTTATGCTGTGTCCGAAACTGCCTGCCCATCTGTATCCGTCTCCCGTCGAACCGGTCTTCCTATATGAGAGTCCGCCTGTACAGATTATAAGCTTGCGGCAGTTGTATTCCGAGCCGTCTGTACATCCAATGGTAAAGCTTCCCTCGCTTCGTGAAATTTCCCTGACTTCTTTGCTGCAATGGATCTGTGCACCAGCATTTTCTGCTGCCCTGACCAATGCATCCACAATGTCGGATGCCAGATGTGATGCTGGAAATGCACGGTCACCGCGTTCCACGATAGTCTCAGTGCCGTTCCGTTCGATAAAATCGATCATTCCTTCGGAAGTGAGATTGTAGAACGAATGCTTCAGGAAATTGGGTTTCGGATGAATATGGCTGCTGAATTCGTTCCAGGGCTTCACGTTGGTGAAATTGCACCGTCCCTTGCCGGTAATCATTATTTTTCTGCCTGGCCTTGGCATCTTTTCCAGCACAAGTACCTTTGCCTGCCTGCCGTCTGCCGCAAATTTGCCTGCTGCACCTGCTGCAGCCATAAGTCCTGCAGCTCCTCCACCTATAATAATAATATCTGCTGAATTCTTTTCCATAGTAGACCTAGATTATTAACTCACGTTCCGCAAGTGCGAAAGTTATATTATCCCGATGCAAATTTATGGAAAAAATCTCTATATTTGCAGTCCCTTCCACCGAAGGAGTTTCGGTTGCCACTTTAGCTTAGTCGGTAGAGCATCGCATTCGTAACGCGAAGGTCGTGGGTTCGAATCCCATAGGTGGCTCAAAAAAGGATATCAAGCGATATCCTTTTTCTATTTTTCCATAAGGAAGGTTCTGATTTCTTCCTTGAATTTATCCTTTCCTCTTGCTCCGATCGTCATAACCGGCTCATTGCCGTTTGCAGGAATATAGAGGATCGCCGGAATGGAACTTACGTTGAAACTCTGTGCAAGTCCTCTTTCCTTGTCGATGTCAACTTTGTAGATGATGATTTTCCCATCATATTCTACAGCGAGTTCCTCAAGAATCGGAGCGATTCTCTGGCACGGGCCGCACCAACTGGCAGTGAAATCTACTATCACCGGTTTATCTCCAAGGAAAACCAACTCTTCCGAATTCATATCGAAGACCTTTTCGCTGAAACTTTCAGCATTCAGTTCCTTCACTGCTTTCTGTGTCTTATCTGCCTTCTTATCATTCTGCGCTCCTGCATTCCCACAGGCTGCAAGCATCATTATGGCCACGATGGCCAGTGTAATGGTCTTTAAAGTTTTCATATCAGTTATTTTGCTTTGCGCAAATTTAGTAATAAAATTCGTGTCTGTCAGCAGGGTCGCTGGCAATCATCGCTTCATTCAGATCCAAACCTAGTGCCAATGCCACTCCAGCCCCATATTCAGGATCTGCCTTATAGCAATTCCTGATATGCCTTTGCTTGATGAATACTTCGGCATCTCCCATTGCTCTTGCTGTGTTTTCGCAGGTGATTTTCTGATCTTCCCGACTCATAAGCCTCCATAGCATTCCCGGCTGGGTGAAGTAGTCGCTGTCAAATTCCCTTTCATCATAGTTGTATGCCGGTCCGCCGTCAAGAGATGGCTCCTTCAACTGCGGTGAATCAGCCCATTCACCAAAACTGTTCGGTTCGTATGATATGGTTCTGCCATAATTACCGTCCGTACGCATCTGACCATCTCTGTGGTAAGAATGAAAAGGGCATCTTGGCCTGTTGACCGGAATAAGGTGATGATTGACCCCCAGGCGATACCTCTGCGCATCTCCGTAAGAAAACAGACGGCCTTGAAGCATCTTGTCAGGTGAGAACCCTATTCCGTCGATTATGTTCATCGGATTGAATGCAGCCTGTTCTACTTCTGCAAAGAAATTTTCCGGATTTCTGTTCAATTCAAGGATTCCTACATCCATAAGAGGGAAGTCCTTGTGGTACCATACCTTGGTCAGGTCGAATGGATTGATCCTGTATTCCTTTGCTTCTTCTTCGGTCATAAGTTGGATCTGCATCTTCCATCTAGGATAGTCTCCGCGTTCGATTGCTTCGAAAAGATCCCTCTGGTGTGATTCTCTGTCTTTTGCGATCACCGCTTCAGCCTCTTCATCGGTCAGATTCTTTATGCCTTGAAGAGTCTGGAGATGGAACTTTACCCAGGTGCGTTTGTTATCTGCATTTATAAAACTGTAGGTGTGACTTCCGAAACCGTGCATATGTCTGTATGACAATGGAATACCTCTCGGACTCATAGTTATGGTCACCTGGTGCAGGGCTTCCGGCAGAAGTGTCCAGAAATCCCAGTTGCTGGTGGCGCTCCTCATACCAGTGCGCGGATCACGTTTGATGGCGTGGTTGAGGTCGGGAAATTTAAGAGGATCTCTCAGAAAGAATACCGGAGTGTTGTTGCCGACAAGATCCCAGTTGCCTGTGTCTGTGTAGAATTTCATCGCAAATCCGCGGATGTCTCTTTCTGCATCAGCGGCTCCTCTTTCTCCAGCCACAGTGGAGAACCGGACAAAGCACTCCGTCTTTTTGCCGACTTCGGCGAATATAGATGCCCTTGTCCATCGGGTGATGTCGTTTGTAACTGTGAATGTGCCGTATGCTCCCGCTCCCTTTGCGTGCATACGTCTCTCAGGAATGACCTCCCTGTCGAAATGAGCGAGTTTTTCGGTGAACCAAGGATCCTGCATTGTGACAGGGCCTGGACGACCTGCCGTCTGGATGTTCTGATTGTCTGCGATAGGCCTGCCGTTTTCGGCTGTCAGCCTGTGGGGATTGAATTTCTTGTCCATTGGGGATTGATTTGGAAATTTATATATAAGGTCCGTTTATTCCAATTCACGGAAACCTTCATTTCCAAATCAAATGCCAATGTCTCAGAAAATAAGTTTCATATCGAATGATTCGTTCTCACAATATGTTGCCTTAAAGTTTATTTCACCTTCCTCACGTGACGCGAGAATCGATTTTGGTGCAAGTTCGATGGCTAAGAAATCTCCTATCCTCAGTGAAGTTAACCTGGATGCCCTGCATACAGCATCCTCGATCAGTGCCTTAAATGATGCGCTGTCTGATACGGCATCCGGAACGTGGCTGCTGAAAATAGTCTCGTCGTTCTTTCTCACTTCATATATATTGTCATCATTCTCCAGCACTACCGGATTATAGAGCGGAGCCGGCAGGAGTGAAGAATGGTCTGTACAGGAAGTGAAGGCAATCTCTGATGACTCTGGCGTATGACAATACAGGAGTGCACCGAAATTGAATGCATCATAATATCTTGATGCGAATTTCTGTCCGATACATTTGCCGGCCTTGCAGATTCTGACAAAGACAATCGGAGCCCAATGCAGTTCATTAACACACTCGGGAGAGTAGAAATCCTTGTTCTCCCTCTCCCAAGTCGTGTCCGGGCGGCAATAGCATAATCCGCTTCCGTATGGTTTTACTATAATGTTCATTGTTGTTCTTCTTGTGAAAATAGGCTGCCCAGTTCTTCAAAAGGAGTATAGCCTTTAGTGCGTGGCACAAACGTGGTGGCCTTCTTCTTTTCTGCTGCTGCGGCCTTTTTCTCGGCTTCATACTGAGCCTTGAGCCTTGCGAACTGGCGTTTCGTGTCCAATGTGAAATCGCCGTTGTCTATCCAGGCAAAATATGATGGCTCGTTGAAATATACCTCACGCGCAGTCTTACCCTTGTGTTTTCCGAAACTTACCACCGGCTCGTCCTTGTCATTGAGGATAAGTCGTCCGGCATAGTCAACCGTACGTTGCTTAGTGGAGAATTTCGCAAGTTTATCGACATTGTTTTCAATGCGCGGATCGCCGGAGTACCTGTCAAGTTGTCCTTTGAGCACTTCGTATGTGGCAAGGGTGTCTGCTTCTGCTGCGTGTGCGTTTTCAAGTTCGCGTCCGCAGTAGAACAGATAGGCCGCTTTCAGTGTCCTCGGCTCCATAGCGTGGAATATGTTCTGCACATCCACCATTTTCATAGAGTGGAGATCGATTGACGGCTGCTTGTCGGTATATCTGCGTACACGTTCAATCTCTTCCGCAAGCATCGGAAGGTCGAATTTGGCAGAATTGAAGCCTGCAAGGTCGCTTCCTGTAAGCCATTCTGTCACTTCGTCGGCAATCTGATAGAATGTAGGGCTGCCTACAAGGTCTTCTGCAGATATTCCGTGCACAGCCTGAGCAGAAGGATTGATCGGTCTCTGGCACTGAGCCTCATAGTCCCAAGGCCTGACACGCCAGGTCTTGACCCATTGTTCTCCTCCGGGCAGAATCTTGACGAAACTGAGTTCGATGATCGAATCCGAAGCGATGTTAAGGCCGGTACTTTCGATATCGAAAAACAGCAATGGTCTCTCTAGATTCAGTTCCATAACTAACTGATCATAATAGGCATAATGATACCGCAGATCTTTTCGCTCTCTTCCTCCTCTTCGGCAGGAACGATGAGTGCTGCGCGCTTGCTGTCGAGGAACTTCATAACGAGTTCGCCGCAGGTCATATTTGAAAGGATTTCAATTATGAACGGAGACTTGAAACCGATTGTGAGATCCTCTCCGTCATACTGGCACTGCATTGTTTCGTGTGCTGCGATGGAGAAGCCGAGATCCTGGGCTGAGATCATAAGACTGCCGCTCTTGAGGTCGAATTTGATATGGTTAGAAGCCTTGTTGGAGCAGACTGATACACGTTTTACAGTGTTGAGGAGTTGTACTCTGTTGATCCTCAGGATGTTGGAGTTGTTCTGAGGGATTACGTCACGGTACTTAGGGTATTTGCCTACTACCAGACGGCAGATCACCATTGTGTTTCCGAACTTGAAAACAGCATTCTTTGAGTCGAATGCAATATCGACAGTCTCCGCATCTTTGCCGATGATAGACTTGAGGATGGCAGCAGGCTTCTTGTGAAGAATGAAAGATGCCTTCTCGGATGCCTTCACGTCAGCGGTAGTGTAGCATATAAGTTTGTGTGAGTCTGATGCTACGAGGGTTGTCGATGAGAGGTCGATGTCGAAGAATATACCGTTCATTGCCGGACGGATCTCGTCATCGGCAGTTGCGTAGATTGTGCTTGAAATGCCGTCAACGAGGCTTTGAGCAGGGAACTGGAGTGTGACAGCAGTGTCGTCAGTGCCTGTGATTGCAGGATAGTCCTCAGCAGGGAAATATGGCAGAGTTGACTCTCCGCTTGCCCAACTGCATACGAAGGAACTGTCGCTTGAGGTGCTGATTGTCAGAGGCTGGTCTGGAAGTTCCTTGAGGAGATCCATCATATGTTTTGCCGGAACAGCGATTCTTCCTTCTTCCGCTGTACTTTCAGTTTCGATCTGAGTCTTGAGTGTCAACTCCGAATCAGATGCGGTGATCTCAAGCGTATTGCCCTTGAGGTCGAACAGGAAGTTTTCAAGAATCGGGAGTGGAGACTTTGCCGGAATTGCCTTGGCTACAGCCATTACTCCTCTTAGCAGTTCTGAACTTGAAATGATTAGTTTCATAATTTATAGTGTTTATATTATTTCATTTTGCGCCTATATATAATACGGCATATTAAGTGAACAAATATAGAAAATTTTTCCGAGCCATTGGCATATTTTTTGATTTTTTCACCCCGGTGATAACAAATGCTGCTAGATTGTCAGCAAAAACCGCGCATAAATATAGATTTGAATAAAAATTATTTACAGGATATAAATATGAAAAGAGGTATTCTAATCGCTTTGCTTTCCGCAGCAGTCGGAGGGCTGACGGCTTATGCTGTCGTAAACGCTATGACAAAGAACCAGGTTCCGGTGATGCAGAGCATTGACGGATCGCAGTTCAGGACTGTCAATCTGTCACACGAGAATTGGCCGGATTTTACATACGCAGCCGAATCTGCTGTTGATGCTGTCGTATATGTGAAGGTCACTTCGACCCAGACACAGCCGCAGGCTCCTAATTCGATTTTCGACTATTTCTTCGGATTCCCGCAAGGTTCTCCACAGCAGCGTGAAAAGGTGGGAAGCGGCTCGGGAGTAATAATCCGTGAAGATGGCTATATCGTTACAAATAACCACGTTATAGATGGTGCCAGCAAGATTGAGGTCACTCTGAACAATAATCAGACATACCCAGCGACTCTTGTGGGAACCGATCCGGCAACTGATGTGGCTCTGCTGAAGATAGATGCAACCGGTCTGCCGATAATTCCTTTCGGTGACTCCGACAAACTCCGTCTTGGAGAATGGGTCATTGCCATAGGCTCTCCATACGACCTTCGCTCGACGATTACAGCGGGAATCGTCAGTGCCAAAGGCCGTTCGATGCCTAACTACACAGGAGAATTCAAGGTCGAATCATTCATCCAGACCGATGCTGCTGTCAATCCTGGCAACAGTGGTGGTGCTCTCGTTGACAGAGCAGGAAATCTGGTGGGCATAAACACTGCCATATATTCGCAGACAGGATCATATACAGGCTATTCATTTGCTGTCCCTGTCAATATCGTAAAGAAGATCGCATACGACTTGATGGATTACGGAAGTGTAAAGAGGGCAGTTCTGGGCATAACGATGGGGCCTATCGACGATAAAATCGCAGAAGAAATGAAACTTTCTTCTAGAAACGGCGTATATATTAGCGAGGTTTCGGAAAGCGGAGCGGCAGACAAGGCTGGAATCAAGGCCGGAGACGTACTGATCGCTATCGATTCCACACAGATCAAAGGCACTGCGTCGGTTCAGGAGACGGTCAGCAGATATTCTCCGGGTGACGAGGCAAAGGTGACTGTCATCCGTGACGGTAAGGAGATGACTTTCGATGTGATTTTCAAAGGAACGGCTCAGGAGAACGGTACAGTAGCAGACGACGGCTCTGTGGCATTCTACGGGTCATCAATAAAGTCGGCTTCGGAAGAGACTCTGGCTAAGTACGGCTTGAAGAACGGTGTGGAGATCGTGGAACTGGGACCAGGCAAACTGATGGAGGCCGGAGCAGTGGAAGGATTCATAATCCAGTATATTAACGACCATCCGGTAAAGACTCCTCAGGATGTAATAGATGCAGTGAAGAAGTCGAAGAGGACGGTGTTTATCGAGGGTGTGACACCTTCCGGCAGAACAGGATATTTCGGCTTCGGTCTGTAGGAGAAGAAACAGGCTTAAATTATATTTAATGAGACAGTTAAAGATTACAAAATCGATTACCAATCGTGAGAGTGCGTCACTTGACAAGTATCTTCAGGAGATCGGTAGGGAAGAACTCATCACGGTGGAGGAAGAGGTGGAACTCGCCCAGAGGATCCGCAAGGGAGACCAGCAGGCGCTGGAGAAACTGACAAGAGCGAACCTTCGTTTCGTGGTTTCTGTTGCAAAACAGTACCAGAATCAGGGACTCAGCCTTCCGGACCTTATCAATGAAGGCAATCTCGGTCTTATAAAGGCAGCAGAGAAATTTGATGAGACAAGAGGATTCAAGTTCATTTCATACGCTGTATGGTGGATCCGTCAGTCAATCCTTCAGGCTCTGGCAGAACAGTCCAGAATCGTACGCCTTCCTCTGAACCAGGTGGGATCTCTCAATAAGATTAACAAGGCTCTGTCAAAGTTCGAGCAGGAGAATGAGAGAATGCCTTCAAGCGAGGAACTTTCCGAGATGATAGATGTGCCTAAGGACAAGATCGCTGATACTCTCAGGGTTTCGGGAAGGCACGTGTCTGTGGATGCTCCGTTCGTAGAGGGAGAGGACAACAGTCTTCTGGATGTGCTTGTAAACAACGATTCTCCAAGTGCAGACCGTGGATTGGTGAACGAATCTCTCAATAAGGAGATCGAGAGAGCGCTTTCTACTCTTGCGACTCGCGAGAGGGAAATCATCAAGTCTTTCTTCGGCATCGGTTGCCAGGAAATGACTCTGGAAGAGATCGGAGAGCGTTTCGGACTTACCCGTGAGCGCGTCCGTCAGATCAAGGAGAAGGCGATCCGCAAACTCAAGAACAACTCAAGAAGCAAACTTTTGAAAAGCTATTTAGGATAATGACTCCAGAAAAATTCATCATAACTAAAGCGTCTGAAGCAATTCAGGCGCTTTACGGCGTTGAGATACCTGAGGCGCAACTTCAGGTGCAGGTGACTCGTAAAGAGTTTGAGGGCGACTATACTTTGGTGGTATTCCCTCTTTTGAAAATATCCAAGACCACTCCTGAAAATACAGGAAATGCCATCGGAGAGTGGCTTAAGGTCAATGTGCCGGAGATTTCGGCCTACAACACTGTAAAGGGATTCCTCAATCTCTCGTTCTCTGAAGTTTATTGGAACAATGTGTTTGCAGAGATTGCTGCAGCGGAAGATTTCGGACAACTGGAGCCTACGGGAAAGACCATTATGGTGGAGTACTCTTCTCCAAATACCAACAAACCACTTCACCTTGGACATATCCGCAACAATCTTCTCGGATGGTCTGTTGCCAGACTTCTCGAAGTGTGCGGACATAATGTGATGAAGGTTAACCTTGTAAATGACCGTGGTATCCATATCTGCAAGTCTATGTATGCCTGGAAGGTGCTCGGAAACGGTGAGACTCCTCAGTCGAGCGGAAAGAAGGGCGACCATCTTGTTGGAGACTATTATGTAGCCTTCAACAATCTCTACAAGAAGGAGGTTGATGAACTGGTAGCAGGTGGTATGAGCAAGGAAGAGGCAGAGAAGAATGCTCCTTCACTCAAGGCTGCGCAGGAGATGCTCTTCAAATGGGAGAACGGTGATGCGGAGGTTGTGGAACTCTGGAAGACAATGAACGGCTGGGTTTACGAAGGCTTTGACAAGACATATAACGACTTGGGAATCAACTTCGACAGGACATATTATGAGTCTCAGACCTATCTTTTCGGAAAAGCACTCGTTCAGAAAGGCCTCGAGGCTGGCATTTTCGAAAAACAGGAGGACGGTTCAGTTTGGTGTGACCTTACTGCAGACGGACTTGACAGGAAACTCCTCCTTCGTGGAGACGGCACTTCCGTGTATATGACACAGGATCTCGGAACTGCAGAACAGCGTTTTGCTGAATATAGTCTTGACGAGCATATTTATGTGGTAGGAAACGAGCAGAATTATCATTTCCAGGTTCTCAAACTTATTCTTGGCAAACTTGGATTTGACTGGTCAGACAGCATCTATCATCTTTCATACGGAATGGTGGAACTTCCTGAAGGCAAGATGAAGTCGCGTGAAGGAACTGTTGTCGATGCTGACGATCTTATTGCTGATATGTATAATACCGCAAAGGAGACTTCTCTCGAACTCGGAAAGATCGATAATCTTTCAGAAGAGGAGCAGGATGCTCTTTTCAAGATGATCAGCCTCGGTGCCCTCAAATATTTCATCCTAAAGGTGGATCCACGCAAGACAATGCTCTTCGACCCTAAGGAATCTATTGACTTCAACGGCAATACGGGTCCTTTCATCCAATATACCCACGCGCGTATCAAGTCTATCCTTCGCAAGGCGGATGAGAGGGGAGTGGCACATACCGTTGATGCAGTGAAGCCTGATTCTGAACTTACCCCTAAGGAGGTACGTATCATAAAGATTCTCAATACATTCCCTGCTAAGGTTGCCGAGGCTGGTGCGGCTCATTCGCCTGCAGTCATAGCAAATTTTGCATACGAACTTGCCAAAGAGTTCAACCAGTATTACCACGATACTCCTATACTCCGTGAGGAGAATCAGGCATTGCTCCAGTATCGTCTGGTACTTGTGGAGACAATTGCCAAGGTTCTTCGCAAGGCAATGTCGATCCTTGGAATCAATCTTCCGGAGAGAATGTAAATGCGATTAAATGTACGATTATAGCGGATCCGGATACATTTCGGATTCGCTTTTGTTTTCTTCAGGTATCTTTTTTGTAAATTTTAATTTATAATATTTCAAAATTAGAAAATTGTTTTTATCTTTGCCTTCGTAAATGGAATAAACAATTAAATATTATTGATATGAACAGCGTTAAAGGAACAAAAACAGAACAGAACCTCCTCAAGTCTTTTGCTGGAGAGAGTCAGGCAAGAAGCAGATATACTTTCTTTGCAGAAGTTGCAAGGAAGGAAGGTTATGAGCAGATAGCGGGAGTGTTTATGGAAACTGCCGAGCAGGAAAGAGAGCACGCCAAGAGATTCTTCAATTTCCTCGAGGGTGGTGACCTTGAGATTACTGCGACCTATCCGGCAGGAGTGATCGGAACTACAGCCGAGAATCTTCTTGCTGCTGCAAAAGGTGAGAATGAAGAGTGGGATGTGCTCTACAAGGAGTTTGCTGAGGTTGCTTCAGAAGAAGGATTTCCAGCCATTGCAGCGACATTCCGCAATATCGCAAAGGTCGAGGCAGAGCACGAGCGCCGTTATCTCAAACTTTTGAGCCGTATGTCGGACGGTGATTTCTTCAAGCGTGACGGTAAGATCTGGTGGCAGTGCCGCAACTGCGGATATATCGTTGAAGCAGAGGCTGCGCCAAAGACTTGCCCTGCTTGTCTCTTCCCGCAGGCATATTTCGAGCCGATGAAGGAGAACTATTGAAAATAATGACTACTTTTGTCAGGTTATGATAGAAGTATGTTCTTATATGATTCCGACCTCTGCCAAGGAGGTCAAGGCGTTAGGCTGGGATTACATAGATGTGATCCTGTTTACCGGTGATGCATTCATAGATCATCCCTCGTTCGGTACGGCGGTGATAGCCAGATGGTTGCAGAAATACGGATACAGGGTGGCTGTGGTACCCCAGCCTAACTGGCGTGATGATCTGCGTGATTTCCGCAAACTAGGTGCTCCAAGGCTCTATTTCGGTGTGAACAGCGGGGCAATGGATTCAATGGTCAATCATTATACGGCCGCAAAGCGTCTTCGTTCCGATGATGCCTATACTCCGGAGGGAAAAGCCGGTCAGAGGCCTGACTATGCTGTGACTGTCTATACGAAGATCCTGAAGGAGATTTATCCTGAGATACCGGTGGTTATCGGTGGTATCGAGGCTTCTCTGAGGCGCGTCACTCATTATGACTACTGGCAGGATTCGCTGAAGCCATCGATACTTGTCGATAGCGGTGCCGATTGGCTATGCTATGGAATGGGGGAGAGAACGATGCTGGAGTTCACCAAAGCGATTGAGGCGGGACGTAATCTCAATGATATCAGGAAGATACCTCAACTGGCCTTCTATATGGACGGCCGATGCAGGACAAAGGATGCGGTCATTCTCAATTCCTATGAACGCTGCTGCAAGGATAAAGTTGCATTCGCCGAGAATTTCCACGTCATAGAGACCTACGCCAATATGATGAATCCTCCTGTGCTGGTGGAACCGGTTGGGAAGGGTTATGTGCAGATAAATCCTACCTGGCCTCCGGCAACTCAGGAAGAGATGGATTCGTTCTGGGATCTTCCTTTTACAAAACTGCCGCACCCGCGTTACAAAGGCAAGCATATTCCGGCTTTCGAGATGATAAAATTCTCCATAAATACCCACCGCGGCTGCTTCGGAGGATGTAATTTCTGTACTATTGCGGCACATCAGGGCAAATTCATACAGTCCAGAAGCGAGGATTCGATCATCAAGGAGATCAAGGGGCTGAATGCCTTGCCGGGCTTTGCCGGGAATATTTCCGATGTAGGGGCTCCTACGGCAAATATGTACGGGATGCGTGGAAAGGACGCGGAACTGTGTCAGAAATGCCGGAGGAAATCCTGCCTTTTCCCGAGTCCTTGCAAGAATATGGACCGTTCGCACGAAAGGCTTCTCAAACTCTATAAGCGGATCACTTCAGTCAAAGGAATACGTAATGCATATATCGGCAGCGGAATCAGATATGACCTATTCCTGAATGAAAAGGGTTTTGTTGATGAGACCTCTTATCCATATTTCAAGGAACTTGTCCTTGAACATACTTCCGGACGTCTCAAGGTGGCTCCGGAACATACGGAGGATTCTGTTCTGAAACTAATGGCCAAACCTTCCTTTGTGCTTTTTGAACGTCTCAGGATAGAGTTTGATAATCTTGTAAGGAGCAGCGGACGCAAATGTGAACTGGTTCCGTATTTCATATCCGGACATCCAGGCTGCGGTATGCGCGAGATGCAGCGTCTGGCTCGTAAACCAGCCCTGCAAGGTCTATATATGGATCAGGTGCAGGACTTCACCCCGACTCCTATGACAACTTCTTCCGTTATGTTCTACACGGGTCTGGATCCTAAAAATCTGGAAAAGGTGTTTGTGGAACGTGATGTGGAACGCAAGAAAGAACAGAAATCCTTCTTCTTCCGTCGTGGAAAGTAAATGTTTTTTATAAAAAAGTCCATTCAGTGTTGCTCAATTGAAAAAAATGTCCTACAATTGCACCGTATTTCAAAATTAACTGAAATTTAGATAAGACAGATATGGCAACAACACCAAAGAGGAGAGCGGTATGTAGTTATGAGAATATGTCAGAGGAACTGGCAGCCGCATTTGCAGAAAAATATCCAAAAGGATATAGCGACTATTTCCCGGATTTAGTGAAGTATGACAAGCCGGACGGTACGAATTTCTATGCAGTGACCGTGGAGATTCCTGATGCTATCTATCTTGTGAAGATCAAGGTGAAGACTGACGATGCAGAGGATCTGGAGCGTTGGCTTGATGGCGATGACGGAGATGATTCAGAAGGAAATGAAGGCGATAGTCTTCCGGATGACAACATCTCGCAATACTCGAACGGTGATGATGATCCTGTTGATGGAGAATAATTGAATGTTGTAATATATCGGGCCGGCCGGGATTTTCCTGCCGGCTCTTTTTTGTGCATAAAAGGGAAAATTTGTTACCTTTGTACAGTTTGACTTTTTGTAAATGAAAAACGGATCCGCAGCAAAGGGTGTAATCGCTTTTCTTCGTCGTCTGCTGAAGAAACTGCCGGAGAGGGATGTAATGATCATCCTCTCTCTGTTTGTCGGTATATGCTGTGGAGTGGCGGCCGTACTTCTGAAATTCTCGATCGAGTATATCCATCATTCCCTTACATCCTGGTTTGACGGAGAAGCATATAATTTCCTCTTCCTGATATATCCTGGCTTAGGTATGCTCATTGCGATGCTCTTTGTCAAATATATCGTAAAGGACAATATCGGGCACGGAGTCACAAAGGTGCTGCAGGCTGTGTCAAAAAACGAGTCGAAGATACGCCCGCACAATATGTGGTCATCTATGCTGGCATCGTCAGTTACCATCGGTTTCGGAGGTTCGGTCGGTGCTGAGGCTCCGATAGTATATACAGGTGCGGCAATCGGATCCAATGTAGCCCGATATATGGGATTGTCATACAAGAATATGACTATTCTTCTCGGATGCGGAGCAGCAGGAGCGGTGGCTGGAATCTTCAAGGCTCCTCTGGCGGGAGTTCTTTTTACGTTGGAGATTCTTCTGTTCAATATCTCGATGACGTCGATTCTGCCTCTGCTACTCTCGACTATATCGGCGACGGTAATATCATATATCTTCCTGGGAGACAAGCCTCCTTTCGAATGCACGATATCTCCGTTTGCGATGCATAATATCCCGTTCTACATCCTTCTGGGACTGTTCAGCGCGGCTTGCTCGGTGTATTTTACCCGAATGACTTTATGGCTTGAAGACAAGATTAAGAGCATCAGAAAGCCTTTCGTAAGATGGGCTATATCCGCTTCCTGCCTTGGTCTTCTGATTTTTCTTTTCCCACCTCTTTTCGGAGAGGGATATGAACATCTCCACGAACTTCTCAACGGAGGTACGATCGATCTCGAAGGACAGACCATTCTGGCTTTCTTTCTGCGCAAGGCCTGGCTTGTGCCGGTGTTCTTTCTCCTCGTCCTTCTTCTGAAAGTTTTCTCGATGTCGTTTACGAATGCCGGAGGGGGAGTCGGAGGAACTTTCGGACCTACGCTTTTTATCGGGGCAGTCGCAGGTTTTGTATTGTCGCGTACGATCAATCTGATTGCCGGGTCAGGATTGGTGCCAGAACAGAATTTCGTGCTTGTGGGAATGGCTGGCCTGATGGCTGGTGTGATGCAGGCTCCGATGACAGCGATCTTCCTTATTGCAGATATGACGGGAGGATATGAACTCCTCATACCTTTGATCCTTACCTCAACAATATCATACGCGGCTACAAGGATGGTGGAGCCTTATTCCATCTATACCAAACGAATAGCAAAGAAAGGTGAACTTCTTACGCACGACAGCGATCAGGCAGTGCTGACTCTTCTCAAGACAGGCGATCTTATCGAATCGGATTTCCGCAGCGTGAGGATAGATGCTACACTTGGTGAACTTGTAGAGGTCGTTGCCGAGTCACGGAGAAATATCTTCCCAGTGGTTGACTCGCGAAATCATTTCCAAGGTTTTGTGTCATTGGAGGATATTCGCCGTGAGATGTTCAAAAAGGAACAGTACGAGACCACTCACGTCTATAATTATATGAAATCGGCTCCTGCATACGTTTATGTCGATGAAAAGATGGATAGTGTTATGAGGAAGTTCGAACAGACAGAGGCTTGGAATCTGCCGGTTGTGGAGCAGGACAGGACATACGTGGGTTTTGTGTCCAAGTCTAAGATTTTCTCGGCTTACAGGGATCAACTTAAGCAGGTGTCACACGATTGATTGTAATCGGAAATGAAGAATATATATATCGAGCATATTGCAAGGCTCCTTCAGGTGAAGGAATGGCAGGTGGAGAATTGTGCGAAATTATTTGAAGAAGGGGCGACTATTCCATTTGTGAGCCGCTACCGTAAAGAACGTACAGGAGGCTTGGATGAGGTGGCTGTAGCCGAGATCCGGCATTGGGCTGATGTCTTTGCTGAGATGGAAAAGCGTAAGGCTACGATTCTGGAGACGATCGAGCAGGCCGGCGGACTGACTTCCGATCTTCGTTCGAAGATCGAGAACAGCGTGGAATCCAGGGAACTCGAGGATCTGTATCTCCCTTTCAAACCAAAACGACGCACCCGTGCTACGGCAGCCAAGGAGGCCGGTCTTGAGCCTCTTGCGGACAAAATGTATAATGTGTCCTTGACCGATCCTGTTCCGGAAGCACGAAAATATGTCTCAGACAAGGTACCCGGTGTCGAGGAAGCCCTTGCCGGTGCCCGTGATATCATTGCCGAGCGTCTCAGCGAGACTGCTTCGGTGCGCGAGACTCTGCGCCAGATCTTCAAGACACGCCGAATTGTGACGAAGGCTACGAAAAAGGCAGTCGGGCAGGAGGCTATGAAATATCGTTCATATTTTGATTATTCCGAATCGCTTGAGCGGATTGCGCCTCATCGTCTTCTGGCTATTCTCCGTGCTGAAGATGAGGGGTTCATCAATGTCAGGATCGATGCTGATGCCGAGAAGTGCGGCAAAAAGATATATTATGATTTCTGTCAGGAGAGGCGATATCCGGCTGCTCCTCTTGCCGAGCAGATCCATTTGGCCTTTGATGATGCATTCAAGCGTTTGCTTGAGCCTTCTATTTCCAATGAAGTCCTGAAGGAAGCCAAGGAAAAGGCTGATATCGAATCCATCAGGATATTCGGAGAGAATCTTCGCCAACTTCTTCTTGCACCTCCTGTGGGACAGAAAAGGGTTCTGGCGATTGATCCTGGATTCAGAACAGGATGCAAGGTGGTATGCCTTGATGAACAGGGCAATCTGCTGCATAATGAGGCTATTTTCCCTCATCCGCCTGTAAATGAGAAGGTCAATGCCATCCAGGCAGTTTCGGCTATGGTTGCCAGATATGGTGTGGAAGTCATAGCCATCGGTAATGGTACTGCAAGCCGTGAGACGGAAGAATTCATCAAGCGTGTTCCTCTTCCTGAGGGGACTCGTGTCTTTACCGTGAGCGAGGATGGTGCTTCCATATATTCTGCGTCCGAGGTTGCCCGTGAGGAATTTCCTGATTATGATGTGACTGTGCGTGGTGCGGTATCCATCGGCCGTCGTCTGATGGATCCTTTGGCAGAACTTGTGAAGATAGATCCTAAGTCTTTGGGAGTGGGGCAGTATCAGCACGATGTTGATCAGAATCTTCTTAAGGAGACTCTGGACAATACTGTTGAGAGTTGTGTGAATAATGTCGGAGTCAATCTGAATACGGCCAGCAGTTATCTTTTGAGTTATGTGTCCGGTATCGGGCCGGCTCTGGCTGATAATATTGTTGAGTATCGTTCCGAACACGGTGCTTATAATTCGCGTCGTGATCTCTTGAAGGTCAAGAGGTTGGGGGAGAAGGCCTTTGAGCAGTGTGCCGGATTTCTACGTATCCAGGGGGCTGACAATCCGCTGGACAATTCTGCAGTCCACCCCGAGGCATATCATATAGTTGACCGTATGGCTCGCGATCTGTCTGTCACTACAGGGGAACTTGTCGGCAATGCTGATTTATGCGGCAGAATCGATCCTTCTCGCTATGTTGATGAGCGTTTCGGATTACCGACCATCAGTGATATCATCCAGGAACTCCGCAAGCCGGGACGTGATCCCCGTGAGTCTGTTCAGGACTTTGAGTTTGCGCACGATATCCATAGTATAGAAGATCTCCATACCGGTATGGAACTTCCGGGCATCGTGACCAATATCACAGCCTTCGGTGCCTTCGTTGATATCGGAATCAAGCAGAACGGTCTTATCCATATTTCCCAGATGGGAGTCAAAGGACTTGCCGATCCGTCCAAGATTCTCAAACTCCATCAGCACATCAAGGTCACAGTCGTTTCGGTCGATCTCGACCGAGGACGCATCGGTTTGAGGCTGGTGAAGTGATTTCAGGTGTTTGACTGCATTTCTCGCACTTTCGCTGGTTTATCGCTCCAGGTGCTTCGGTGTTTCCACGGTACAGAGAATGCTTGAGGAAACGACAAAGTCTGCTGTGGCTCGCTCCGCAGAAGCGTATGGATATGCTTCGCTCGCTCACAGCAGGCTTTGTCTTATCCGCAGTTCTAGTGATTGAGAGAAGTGATCCGCAGAACAAGTGAGTGAATTGATTCGCAGTTCTAGTGCTTGGCAGTTCTAGTGAACATTTCGGGTCATATATTCTCTGGAACTTATTAGGAAAAGCAAAATTAGACCAAAAATCAAGGTTCTGGTGAGGCTAATATCGTCATCTGTTTTACTAATATTGCCTTTTACTGGTGCGCTAAGAAATGACTGAAATTTGTAGCACCGGTGATGAAATAGTAGTTTCAAAGGACGAAACTGGGAGCGGTGCGCAAAGAAAAGGTAAATTCTTGTCACACCGCTTTTGTCATATATAAAATAAGATCTCCTGAAAGAACTATCTCTTCTTGATCGTGTACTGAGAAAGGATGACGCCTAGGGAGGAGATTATTATGCCGATCCATTGGCGGGAGTTGAGGAGTTCGTGGCCGAGGATCCAGGCTATGATGGCTGCGGCGACCGGGATGAGGGCGGAGAATATGCTGGATTTGGCGACTCCGAGGTTTTTGATGGTGCTGACCCAGAGTGAGAAGGCAAGGCTGGAGCATAACACGGCCAGGCAGATTATCGGATACCACACTTCCGGGTTGAAGTGGGTCTGGATGCTGAATCCGTCAAGTCCCTTCCAGATGAAAAGAGGGAAAAGATATACCGCTCCGATCAGGAATTGGTACATAACAATGATCTGGCTGGAGTAATTACCTGACAGGCTTTTGGTTATGGAGGCGTGTCCTACTTCCGAAACTACAGCGATAAGCAGCAGGACCACACCCCATATAAAGTTTTCTCCAAGTTCTCCTTTGGCCATTGCTACCATAACTATTCCTATAAGTGTTGCCAGCACTCCTATGATGTTGATGAAACTTACCTTTTCTTTGAAGAATATTATACCTGCTCCTATGGAGAAAATAGGAATTGTTGCAATCACCATAGCACTCAAGGTCGGCGATCCCGTCAGTTTAAGGCCGTAGGTCTCGCAGATGAAATATATGAACGGCTCAAAGAATGCCAGCAGAAGGAATTTAGGCCAGTCCTGTTTCTGTATCCTTTTGATTCTGGCGTATGCCGTGTTGAACAGGAACAGGATGATGCCGGCAAGAAGTATCCTTACGAATACGAAATAGAATATCGGTATTCCAAGGGCAATTAGTTTGTCTGTCCATATATAGGACATTCCCCATAAGGTTATTGCAAATACTGAGGCTATGTATATCAGTACTTTGCTTGGCTGGACTTTAGGTGACATATTGATGTGGTCTGAGGGTGGTTATGTGGAGGTGTGTCCGTTATAATTTCAGAATTCAACCGGTTTCCCGTCGATCAGTACATATTCGATGACTCCTTTCAGGGTCTCTCCTTCATACGGGGTCCATCCGCATTTACTTAACTGATCTTCGGCTTTTACGGTAAATTCTTTTGTGTAGTCGAAGATGACAAGGTCGGCTTCGTAGCCCGGCTTGATTTTTCCTCGTTTCAATCCATATATGTCGGATGCTTTCTCCGAGAATACGGATGCTATACGGGTGAGCGGAATGCCTTCTTCATCTGCGATTGTAAGAAGCACAGGCAGACTTTGCTGGATTGAAGGCAGACCGGAAGGGACCTTCGGATATCTGCCTTCCTTTTCTGACAAAAGATGAGGTGCGTGGTCAGAACCTATCGTGTCAATGAGCCCGTCGGCAAGTGCTTCGCGCAATGCTTTCCTGTCGTCTGCTGTCTTGATGGCAGGATTGCATTTGACCCTGCTTCCGAGACGGTCATAATCATTGTTGCAGAACCACAGATAATTGCAGGAAGTCTCTGTCGTGATATCTGGGTTGCTGATTTTTGCTGCTCTTGCCATTTCTATTTCTTCCTTGGTGGAAATATGGCAAAGAACTAGTCTGGTGCCATATCTGATGGCAAGTTCGAGAGCCTTTATGCTCGACTTTATGCAGGCTTTTCTGCTGCGTATGTGTTCGTGCTCTGAAAATGGAATGTCTTCGCCGTATTTTGCCGTTGCGGCTGCAAGATTCTCCTTTATGGTAGTCTCATCTTCACAATGTACAAGCACCGGCTTTCCTTTGATGGCAAACAGCCTTTCCAGAGTGTCTCCATTGTCAACGAGCATATTTCCGGTCGATGAACCCATAAATACCTTGATTCCGGCGATATCTTCCGGTTTCAGGCCGGATTCAGCGTCGCCTTTGTCTGCAAGTGCAATAAGTTCGTCTATGTTGTCGTTCGTCGCTCCTATATGGAAACCGATCTTACCTGTCACCCGGCCTTCTGCCATAGCGATCTTAGCCTTGAGGGTCTCAGCAGAGGTGGTGGCGGGATTGGTATTGGGCATATCAAATACTGAAGTGACGCCACCTGCTGCGGCTGCACTCGACTCTGTCTGCATATCTGCTTTGTGGGTAAGCCCAGGCTCGCGGAAATGCACGTGGGCATCGATACCTCCGGCTATAATATGCTTGCCTTCCAGATCCCATACGTCTGCTTCAGGAGTATCTTTCAGAATCTTCCCGATCCTGAAGTCATAGTCCGGTGCATCTGAATACAGGACATCGGTTATTATTCCTCCATCGATTATTACGCTGCCGGGAGCCTCTTTGTCTCCGGTTACTATTGTCGCTTTGTGAAGAATGATCATAATTATGCCTGTTTTGGTCTGATTTTTCTCATTTTCAGTTTCATCACTCCCCAGAATGCTTCACCGAAAATACCGCTGCTCATCTTTGATGTTCCTTCCTTCCTGTCAACGAATATGATCGGAACCTCCTGTATGTTGAAGCCCAGTTTATATGTAGAATACTTCATCTCGATCTGGAAGCCATAACCTTTCATCCTTACCTTGTCCAGATCGATGGTTTCCAGAACCTTGCGCTTGTAGCACTTGAATCCGGCTGTAGTGTCGAATACCTTCATTCCCAATACAGTACGTACATATACCGATGCATAATAGGACATAATGACCCTGCCTATAGGCCAGTTGATGACGCTGATACCGTTGCAATATCTCGATCCTATGGCCAGGTCAGCACCTTCCTTGCAGGCATTGTATAGCCTTGGGAGATCTTCTGGATTGTGTGAGAAATCGGCATCCATTTCAAAAATGTAGTCGAATTTGTGCTCTACAGACCATTTGAATCCGGTTATATAGGCGGTGCCAAGCCCGAGTTTGCCCTTTCTTTCTATCATAAACAGACGGTCAGGAAATTCCGTCTGAAGTTGCTTCACGATTGCTGCAGTGCCGTCAGGGGAACCGTCCTCGATCACAAGAATGCTATAGTTTCCTTCCAGTCCGAATACAGCCCTGATGATCTTTTCAATGTTCTCTTTCTCGTTGTAGGTAGGGATAATTACGATTTTACTATCCATATATTGTTCTGTATGTTATTATTCTGTAATGGTCTTCATCATTTCTGCAACTGCGGCTTCAAGTTGCTTGTCTTCTCCGCGAAGAACGGATGCCGGATCGTTATATACAAGGATATCCGGTTCAATCTGCATATTTTCAAGATATCTTCCTTCCTTGACCGCTATTGCTCCTACCTGCGGTATGCCGAAGACAAGGCTTGCGTCGATCTGATTCTCCCACCATACGGCAGTCATAGTTCCCGGTACTGGAGCGCCAATGAGTTTTCCAATTCCCAATGTCTTGTAAACGTATGGGAAGCCGCAAGCGTCGGAGTAATTGTCTTCGCCGATGAGGACGCACGACGGCTTGGTCCATTTATTATATGGCTCTGTACCGATATATTGACCGCGTGGCTCGAATCTTATGTATCCTGTACCGTCCAGAAGGGTCGCGAGATCATCGTGTAGCCAGCCTCCGCCATTGTGCCTGGTGTCAACGATGACAGCATCACAGGTTCTGTATTTGCCAAGAAGATCGGAATAAACCTTCCTGAAACTCTCCGAATCCATTCCTTTGACGTGTACATAGCCTACTCTGCCTCCGGAGAGTTTCCTGACCATATCCTCGCGCTGACGTACCCATCTGTCATACATCTGCACATAATCAGTATATCCTGGCTCGATGTAGAGGTTTTCAGCCTTTCTTCCTTTCTTTTTTATTGTCACCTGCATCTTTTTACCGGCCTGCTGTCTCAGATGATCAAACCAATTGTCGCCCGCCTTTATTTCCACTCCGTTGATTGCAGTGATGACATCACCGGCTGAGATCTCAGGATCGGCGATGTAGAGAACACCGCCCTTCAGTACTTCTGCAATCCTGATGCCGTCTCCTTCATAATCATTGTCGTATAGAACTCCCAATGACCCCATAGTAAGCCCCGATCTGTATTGATATCGTGCTCCTGTATGCGATCCGTTGAGTTCTCCAAGCATTTCAGACAGCATTTCCTGGAAGTCGAAATTGTTGTCGATGTGCGGCAGGAATTTCCTGTATGTTTCTCTGTATCCTGCCCAGTCTATGCCGTGAATGGATGGGTCGTAAAATTTCTCGTTGACCTGTTTCCATATATGTTCGAAAATATATTCCCTTTCCTCTGCAGGCCTGTATTCGAACTCTCCGCTGAAAGAAATGCTTTCTCTGGCACCGTTGGAAACCGCTATTTTCGATATTCCGCTGCCTGTATGGACGAAGAAGTGTTTGTCGTCCGCTGTCGGATGAATCGTTCCTCTGACACCTTTGGCCACCACCTTGATGCTCTTGTCTTCCATATTCATCATACAAAGGTCGGTACTCTTCTCCAATCGTGTCATATAGAAGAGTTTCTTGCCATCCTGTGTCAGATAATGGTCTCCCAAGCGTCCGGAGAAGCGTGTGAGTTTAACTACTCTGTCCTTTCTGTCTTGGAAATCAAGCGAAAGTCTTTCCGCCTTTCTGTCTGTTTTCGTGCTGTCTTTAGCCTCTTTCTTCTTGCCCTGCTTCTTGTCGCTTTCTCCTCCCATCAGACCGGCAACTTCCTTGTCTTCCTTATCTCTAAGGAATTCCGCATATTTCTTGCCGTTGAAGAACATAATGTATATGTCTCTTTCTGCGCCCCAACTTCCGTGACTGCGGTATCCTGCCTTGTCGGATGTCCAGGTCATAGCATTGCCCTTCATCGCCCATCTGAATCCTCCGTCGCTGTATCCGCTTTCTGTCAGGTCAATGATAGTGCCGCCTTCTATGTCTATTACTGCGACGTCTTCATTGTTCCATCCTCCGTTTGCCTGATAGTTGCAAAGGATGTACCGGCTGTCTGGACTCCAGCAGAAACTCTGGTCTCCGTCAGTGTATGAGTAGTTGATGCTTTTGTCGAGAACAATCTTTTCCTTTCCGTTTCCAAGATCCATAACAGCGATTGCTGTCCTGTCTTTCAGATATGCCAACTTCTCGCCGTCAGGGGAAATCTGAGGCTGGAAACAGGTCTCGCCTTCTTTTGTCACGAGTTTCTCTTTCAAGTTTACGGCGTATGTGAACCGTTTCTCATCCTTGTCTGCGAGGGTGCTCTCCCAGATGCCCCAGTGTCCGTTCCTCTCTGCTGAGTAGTAAATCGTTCTTCCGTCAGGGGAGAAGCATAGGTCTCTTTCCTGCTGAGGGGTGTTGGTCACTCTCTTGGTAGTTTTGTAATCGACGGAGGTGACATATACATCGCCTCTGAGAATGATAGCGATTTCCTTGCCGTCTGGGGATACAGCCATATCGGAAACTCCTGATGAGAAAGTCCTTTCATAAACCGGCATCTCCTGCTGGTCAGCCAACAGACTGATCTGCACCTTGGACGGCTCTCCGTCGTTCTTTATGGTATATAATTCTCCGTCGTATGAATAACACAGGGTTCCCTTGTCGGAAATCGAAAGATAACGTACAGGATTGCCTTTGTGGAATGTTATCTGTTTGGATTCTGAAGGAGTGTCAATGCTGCTTTTGAAAATATTAAGTGTGCCGTCCTGCTCGCTGATATAGTAGAATTTCCTGCCGTCTGCAGCAAAGACAGGGTTACGGTCCTCACCATTGAATGTGGAGAGTTTTGTGAAGGTGCCTTCCGGATTTATGCTGACAGAGTCCTCTGAAGATGGTTTGTACAGCCATATATCCCTGGTGACAGAAGACGTGTGATGCTTGCGTAAAGGATCTTCATATCCTTTGTAATCTTCATAAAGGATATCGCCATTGGCGTTTATACTGAGTCCTGAGACCGGAAGTGAGGTAACCATCTCGCATTTACCTCCGTCTGCACTGACCCGATATAATTGTGCATTTTCAGGGAAACCTCCGTATAAGGCATCCTGCTGAATGTTCGCTGTAAAAAGAATGCTTCCGTCGTCGAGTACAGCCATCGGCGTCTCGTTACCAGTATGGGTAGTGAGCCTATGAGGGACGCCGCCTTCTGCTGCAACTCTGTATATGTCCTTGCTTTTGTTTCTGAAAGAACTGAATATGATGCTTTTCCCGTCAGGGCTCCACATCGGATCGGTGTCGTATGCACTGTTGGAGGTTATCTGTCTTGCTTGTCCGCCATTTGCGCTGACTACATAGACGTTGCCTTTATAATTGAAGGCAATCTTGGTTCCATCGGGAGAAATGTCGCTCTTTCTTAGCCAGAGAGGTGCTTCCTGGGCTGATGCGGATGCGCATAGCATCAGCAATGAGGATAAAATGAGTAAAGTCCTTTTCATATTCATCTACTTGTCTGGCAAACCTTGCCCGGAGCATTCTTCCAGACAAGGTTTGTTTTGACAAAAGTAGTAAATTCGTAGCGAAAATGAAAGTATATCAGGACTGTTTTTCCTCTTCTATAGTAGGGGCTGAATCCTTGTATTTGAAACGACGTATTTTCTGGGTTGCGGTCTTCTCAAAAGGTTCTTTCATAATCTCCACTGAACTCACCTGAGATGATCTGTTGACGTTTCTGTTCGTGATTTTGATGATTCTTGCCTTCCATTCATCAATTTTCTGATAAATCTTGTCTTCGCCTTCCTTGTTCCAGTCTATATAATTCTCTGCAGGCTGGACAAGCGCCACCAGGCGTCCGTTGCGCTCAACCACAATGGATTCGCTCACTCCATCGATATTATTGAGCACATTCTCGATCTCTTCTGGATAGATGTTCTCTCCTGACGGCCCCAGGATCATATTGCTGTTTCTTCCCTTGATGAAGAATCTGCCTTTTTCGTCCTGAACGGCTATGTCGCTGGTTCTGAACCATCCGTCCTCTGTGAATACTTTCTTTGTACGCTCCGGATCCTTGTAATATCCCAGCATAACATTCGGGCCTTTTGCTACTACTTCTCCTTCTCCAGTCTCAGGATTGACATTATGCAGTTTGAGCCTTACGTTATATACAGGATATCCGAAAGATCCTACGGCTCTCCAGCCGTGCATAGCGTATCCGAGCAGAGGTGACGTCTCTGTGAGTCCGTAGCCTATTGCGTACGGGAACCGTGCCTTGAGGAGGAAATTCTCTACTTCAGGATCAAGTTTCGCGCCTCCGATTCCATAGAATGATATATGACCGCCGAATGTCTTCCTCAGTTTCATACCTATGATGCGGCACATAAGTCCGTTCATATTCTTATTCATCCAGGTGAGTGTGCGGCTGTTCCGGATAGTAGGCAACACGCTGCCTTTATACACCTTTTCTATAATCATCGGAACGGTAAGCATAGTGGTAGGCTTTACTATCTTCATAGCCTTCATCAGCAATGATGCTACAGGTGGCTTTGGAAGATAATAGACTGTTGATCCCGTGTACATCGGATAGAGCATACCAAGAGTCATTTCCAGGGTATGTGCCATCGGAAGGATAGATAGCCACCTGTCTTTTTCTGTCCTCTTGCAGGAATGGTAACAGGTGATCACGTTCGATGCGAGGTTTCTGTGACTCAGAACCACTCCTTTTGCGCTTCCTGTAGTTCCTGATGTGTAGATTATGGTTGCGATGTCATCAGGGGTCGGATTTGCCGTACGACCGTCACAGGTGAATTGCATCTCGTCCGCTTTCAGTACTTCCAGAGTGTCGAGGTCGATAAGAAGGGTCATTCTGTCCCTGATTTCCTGGCTGACCTTGCCTGCAAGTCTTTGTGATACGAAAAGAACCTTGCTTTCGGAATGGTTCATTATGTTTGTGACTTCGTTTTCAGAACTGTCGGGCAGTATCGGAATGGATATTCTGCCGAATGAGACTGTCGCAAAAAAAGCCACCGACCAGTTCGGCATACTCTGTGAGAATATGGCCACCTTGTCTCCGGCGCCGATTCCATACTGCGTCATTAATTTGGAAAGCGAGTCGCATTTGCTCTTCAACGTCCCGAAGGTATATCCTCCTTCCTTCGTATCATACCATTGCGTATATTGTTTCTTGGAATATACAGTCGTTGAATAGTCGTATAGTTTGGCGAGGGTATCAACATATTTTTCCCTCATCTTCTGCATACGTTTGTAAATCGGTTTCATAATTGTTTGTTTTGAATCCTAACCTCCTGACTACCGGAAGCGTCATTCCTGATCTTCTTCAGACATAACATCAGAATGATAATCGCAGTCAGTAACATAACGGTAAAAAATGTAATTGTCAATAATCTTAACATCTGTAAAATGTTTTTCGGCGGCAAAATTATATCCGGAATTCTTGATTGGCCAAAATATGTCGTGAGGGGTAAAGATAAAGTGGTAAATGCCTGTATTTAGGTATAAAAGTCGATATTTAGGGGAGTTTGACAAAGTTTTATTATATTTGTCCCTGTTAATTCAGGTATGAAAATATGGCTAAACTAAACAATATCCTTCTTTCTGGAGCAGCGACGATACTGCATTCCCTTATCGTCCCGCTTTTCTTTCTTGTGTTTATAGTCTATTATAAACCCTACGGAGTTTACAATATCCTGCAGATGGATAATGCATCTTTTGCTTTCAATGTATCCATACTGTTCAGTATCGTTCTAGTCTCAGTTTCCATTACAAGAGGATGGTTGTATCTTATAGCGCGGTACAGGGATGTAACCAGAAGCGCATATCTCCTGTGGTGTCTGGCAGAGACAATAGTGGCATCTCTCTTTGCATCGCTTTATATCGTTCTTATTTCCGATGAAAAACTGCTCTTTTTTGATATTGCCGGATCTTCTGTGGTGATGATGGCTGCGACTGGAATATTTCCTTACGGATTTCTCTGGCTTGCACTGGAACTCTATTCAAGAGAGAAAGAAGAAGCCCTCCCTGCTGAAGACAACTCGTTGATACGTTTCTATGATGAGTATAAAAAATTGCGTCTTGTCATTGCCCCTGAGGCCGTAGTATATATCAAATCTGAGGATAACTATGTCCAGATACATTATCTTGATCAAAGGAAGAATCGCAAGTTCATTCTCCGTTCCTCAATGCGCGCTCTGGAAGATATTCTCTCTAAAAGAGGACTTCTACGCTGCCACAGGTCATATTTCATCAATCCGGCATATATCAAGATAATACACAGGGATGCCGCAGGGCTTATTGTCGCAGATCTCAAGCCGGAGGGTTTTGAAAGTATCCCGATCTCGCGTAAATATCAGAACGAGATTTCCAGATTCCTTTGATTCGTTTTCTTTATTTTCTTTTCCAATATGGATATTAGACCTATAGCATATATAAGGACTGAGTTGCCCGAAAAGTTCGGCGTTCCACGTCAAAGCGGCCTTGCAAAGAATTTACGCGCAAGAATTATCTTCGAGCCGGAATATCGCAATCCGGATGCTCTAAGAGGGCTTGAAGGCTTCTCGCATATATGGCTTATATGGGAGTTCTCCGCCAATAGAAATGCCGGCAAATGGCAACCTACAGTTCGTCCTCCTCGTCTGGGAGGTAATACTCATATCGGTGTTTTTGCCACTCGTTCGCCTTTCAGACCCAATCCTCTCGGACTTTCCTGTGTTGCAGTAGAGAATATCAATATCTCAACAGAAGATGGTCCTGTCATTGATGTAAAAGGAGCAGATTTGATGGATGGTACACCTATATATGATATAAAGCCATATATAAAGTACGCGGATTCTCGTCCTGAGGCAATATGTGGCTATGTTGATAATCTGGAGGAACGTTCTCTAAAAGTCGTTTTTCCATCCTACCTTTCATCTCGGATACCGGACAGATCTGTGATACCGGCATTGATTGATGTTCTCAGGCTTGACCCACGTCCCTCATATCACGATGACCCTGAGAGAGTCTATGGCTTATCGTTCAGCGGATTGAATGTAAATTTCCGGGTAGAGGGAGATGTTTTGTGCATAACTGATATACAGATTGGCGCCCATCTCTCGGACAGTCTGTAGAATTGTGGGAAATGATGTATATTTGCAACCGGATTTAACCTTTTCTTATGATAAGACTATTACGTTCATCAATATTTGCAGGAATTGCCATCGGTACGGCAGGTTTCGGTTTTCTTGCTTCAGGTGTACAGGCAGAGGCATACGGCTCTCTTGTCGGAGCCGTTCTCTTTTCCTTCGGACTTCTTACAGTAGTGGGATATAAACTGAAACTTTACACAGGTACCGCAGGATTCATAAAAAAGAACGAAATCGGGGAACTTTTCCTGATACTTTCGGGAAATATCCTCGGATGTCTATGCGTTGCGCTTCTCTCGCGTGTAACACCTCTTAATATACAGGAGGCTGCGCAGAATATTCTCGAACTACGTCTTCGTACAGGTGCTCTAAGATGCGGTCTTTTGGGTATAGGATGTGGCTTCATTATGACCACGGCCGTGCAGTTTGCCCGTCAGAAGCAGTATCTGCCTCTTCTTTTCGGTGTGCCGCTCTTCATTGTTTGCGGATTTACCCACTGTGTGGCCGATGCTTTCTATTATCTCTGTGTACCGGTGGCATTCTGGAAGGCCAACGCCCTCCATATACTTGCAGTCTATGCCTGCATCGTGCTTGGCAATCTGGTAGGCTGCAATCTCTACAGGATAGTCCTCGCGAAAGATCAATATGCGTAATCCTGGTGGCGTGTAATCCACTGTGTATTAGCGCTTTATGAAATATGCCTGCTGTAATCTGACAGCAGGCATATTGCGTAAGTTGATGATAATTAATGGATTAAGTGACTACGTTATTTGACGCGGAACCAGTCCATTGTTCTGCCGATGAGGCCTTTCTTGTCAAGCGAACCACGTACCTTAAGTACGTCTCCTTCCACCTTCATCGAGCAATTGTATGTCTTTCCATTACCCGGATCATAAATCTTTCCGCCTGCATACTCGCTGCCACTTTTCTTGAGGCCACTGAGCATATTGAGACCGATGAGTTGGCGGCTGCGCAGTGACTTGTCCGGATTGTTGCTGTCAACTGCTGGAGAACCGTCTGCCTCTGTCGGATTCTGAAGCCATACGATCTTTCCGTTATATACGTCACCGTTCTTATAGACTTCAACAATTGCAGATCCGTCGTCAAGTTTCCATTTGCCGACAACGTCTTGAGCGAATGCTGCAGCAAGCGGCATAAGCATCAGAATAAGGGAAAATAAAATCTTTTTCATCTTTTAACAGGTTTTAGTTAACGCAGCAAAGATATAAAAAACCGCTTTCAATCCGAACCAGACAGAGGAATCTTCGAAAAGATTGTTATATTTGTCAGATATTTGTGGTGAAATAACCTATAACAACGTCAAAAATTGAAAAGGAATATGGGAAAAGTAATTTTGACAGGCGACCGTCCAACCGGAAAACTTCATTTAGGACATTATGTAGGATCTCTCAAGAGAAGGGTCGAACTACAGGATTCAGGAGAATATGAGAAGATCTTTATAATGATTGCGGATGCTCAGGCTCTGACTGACAATGCAGATAACCCGGAAAAGATACGTCAGAATATCATTGAAGTAGCCTTGGATTATCTTTCTGCAGGTCTCGACCCTGAGAAAGTGACCATTTTCATCCAGTCTCAGGTTCCTGAACTCTGCGAACTTGCGTTCTATTATATGAATCTCGTCACAGTCCAGAGACTCCAGCGCAACCCTACGGTGAAGCAGGAAATCCAATTGAGGGGCTTTTCCGACAGTGAGGACGATGAGAACCAGAATAAGAAGGGTATTCCTGTAGGATTCTTCACATATCCTATCAGTCAGGCCTCCGATATTACCGCTTTCCGTGCCACCACTGTGCCTGTCGGAGTCGATCAGGCGCCGATGATCGAGCAGACACGCGAGATCGTGCATAAATTCAATGCTGTATATGGCGAGACTCTGGTGGTTCCTGAAATGGTGCTTCCTGAAAATGCAACCTGCTGCCGTCTGCCAGGTACCGACGGTAAGGCTAAGATGAGCAAGTCTCTTGGCAACTGTATCTACCTTTCCGACACTTCAAAGGAAATCAAGAAGAAGGTGAACAGTATGTTCACTGACCCGAAGCATCTTCAGATCACCGATCCGGGTCACGTGGAAGGGAATGTGGTCTTTACATATCTTGATGCATTCAGCAATGATGGGCATTTTGCAAAATATCTTCCTGAGTATGCCAACCTTGACGAAATGAAGGATCATTATCGTCGTGGCGGCCTGGGAGACGGCACCTGCAAGAAGTTCCTCTTCAATATTATGGAAGAATTCCTCCAGCCTATGCGCGAGAGGAGAAAACATTATGAGCAGAATATTCCTCAGGTATATGAGATTCTTCGCAGGGGATCGGAGGCAGCACGCGCAGAGGCCGCAAAGACTCTTGCAGATGTGCGCAAAGCAATGAAGATTGACTATTTTGATGATGCCGACCTCATTGCAGAGCATACAAAGAAATATCAGGGATAGTGCTATTGCCTTGGGACTACGGCACAGAATACGAGATCTGATTCCGAGTCATTTACAAGGCTATGCGACCCGTCTTTAGGGCAGTACAGGCAGTCACCGGCTTGTACTGCTTTTTTGGTACCGTCTTCCAGAATACTTCCGCAGCCTTCCAGGATGAATATAACCTCGCAACTGTCGCTATGCGTATGCATTCCGATCGATGCGCCGGGAATGAGCCTTGCGTGTGTCAGTATCCTATTCGTTCCATCAAAGAACATTCTGGCTTCCAGATGTTTTTCTCCACCTTTGAAACTCTCGAGGTGGCTTATCTCCAAATCTTCAGGTCTTATAATCATAATGATGTGTTTTCAATCAGACTGCAAAGATAGTCATTCATTGCATTTGTTTGTATTTTAGATAAATAATCACTTATTTTGTAAGTGCTTTAATAAGCTATTAAATAAATACTAAAACCTGATATATTATGAAAAAGTGGCTCAAACAATTTGCAACAGAAGACTGGATTATAGTCTTCGCAGGCGCCATAATCCTTGCACTGACTGCAATCTTTCCTGATTCTATGCCAAGAATGCCCAAAACTCTGTCTTCCGTTTCAGATTGGCTTTCAGCAGGTTATATGTTCGTTTTTGTTTTTGTTATGACTATGGTAACCTCGCTGTTTATGGGCAAGAAGGCTAAAGACTTAGTCTGGGTTCTTCCTTCTCTTCTTGTTATATTCGGCCTGACTTTATGTGCACAGGTACTAGCCAATATCCCAGTAATCAAGAAGTTCGGATTTGAGTCAGTTTTCTTCGCGGTGATCCTGGGACTTTTTATCAGTAACTGTTTCAAGGTTCCGTCTTGGCTGAAGGCTGCTGTCAATAGTGAATTCTATATAAAGATAGGTATTATATGCCTTGGTTCGACGATTCTGTTCGCTAATGTGATGAAATCCGGAGCATACGGCCTTGCGCAATCGGTGGTAATAGTCTTCTGCGTATGGTATTTTGCATTCTGGGTCGGTAAGAAAATGAAGGTGGATCCAGAGATGGGAACTATGCTTGCTAGTGCTGTATCCATTTGTGGTGTGTCTGCCGCTATTGCAACTTGTGGAGTGATCAAAGGTGACAGCAAGAAACTCTCATACGTTGTTTCTTTGGTTCTTATCATAGCCATACCTATGATGTACCTTCTTCCTTGGCTTGCGAATCTTATGAACCTGTCTCCAGAAGTGACTGGAGCCTGGCTCGGAGGAACTATCGATACGACAGGAGCAGTCGCTGCGGCTGGTACTTTAGCCGACACACCTGAGACCGGAGATCTTGCTGCTCAGACGGCTGTTATCGTAAAGTCTTCGCAGAATGTGCTTCTTGGTGTCGCAGCCTTCATAATATCTTTAATGTGGACATATCAAGGCAAGAATCAGGAAGAAAAACCGACTATTAGCGTGATATGGGATAGATTCCCTAAGTTTGTTGTCGGTTTTATTCTTGCATCTCTCGTCTTCAGTTTCTGTTTTGAACCTGAGACAGCCAAGGCAGTCGGAAAGGTGACAAAAGGGTTCCAGAGTACATTGTTCAGTATAGCCTTTGTATGTATCGGACTTGAGACCAGATTCAAGGAAATCTTCTGTAAAGAGAACCGTACCCCTTTAAAAGTGTTCCTGACAGCGCAGACATTCAACATTTTTGCTACTCTTATCGTTGCATATATCATTTTTGGTCTCATCAAACCTTGGATAGCAGGAATGTAATTCATATATTTGTGCGATAAGACAGCGCACAATGGAAAGAAATCAGAATATCGAAAAGAGAATACTGTGGGTCGCTGAACGCCTTTTTCTTGAAAAGGGCTTCAGCGGCACTTCTACTACAGAGATAGCAAAGGCTGTGGGCTGTAACCAGGCCTTGATCCATTATTATTTCCGCACAAAGGAAAAACTGTTTTGGGATGTTTTTTCTCCCAAGGTTGAGCAGGTGGTGGAATATCTTGATGCGCCTCTTGACGAATCCATAGATTTCATCGAACGCATAAGAAATGTGATAGACTTTTATTTCGGTATTCTTGAACTGGATGAACGCCTGGCGCCATTCATTGTCAACGAACTCATAATGCATCCCGGCAGATGGGATAAATTCCGCGACCGCTACCTGAGGAACGAAAGCCGCAGCAGTGCGTTCAACAGGTTTGAAAGTATGGTGGAAGAGGAAATCGCTGCTGGTCGTATCCGCAGGATGAGGGCGATAGATCTTCTGATGAATATAATGTCCCTTACGATTTCTTCCTTCATTGTGGCTCCTAAAGGTTTTGCGAGCGGTGAGTGTGATTCTAATCTTAGAAAGGAATATCTCGACAATAGAAGAGAAGATGTGAAGTCGCTGATTGTCAATGGAATAAGAGTATAAAATAAGGGTCTCCGCGGAGACCCTTTCTTTAAGGAGTATAAATCCTATCTTTCGTACTCGACCTTAGCGCGAACTTCCGCAATAGTCTTTACGTATTCTATAACGTTGCCCCTCAAGGTATCTGCCTTGTATGCTGCGAGTGCTTCCCAGCTGTCGAAGTCCGCAAGCATTACTGCGTCGTAAGAGGTCTTGCCCTCATTTCTGTTAACGCCTACTTCAATGCTTTTAAGACCTGGCACGAGTCCCAAGAGGGACTCATATTTTTCCTTGACGTCTTCAGCGAGTTCTTTGGAAGTCTTGCTATCTGATGGCTTGAACTTCCACATTACACAATATCTTACCATATCTGCTTAGTGTTTAGTGTTCATATTCGCCGACTAAATTAATAATTATCCCCGACATTACCAAAAGAAATTATCTTAAATCGTCTTTTTGCCATAAAGTGCATAAAATCCCTATTATTTTATTAAATTTGCTTTTCTATATAGGACAGACTGATGGAAATAGGTAACGCCCAGAAAAGCAAGAGAATAGCAAGGAATACCCTGATGCTTTATGTCAGGATGTTCTTTCTTATGCTGGTAGGCTTATATACATCAAGGGTTGTCCTTGGAGCATTGGGGGAAAATGATTACGGAATATATAATGTTGTAGGGGGAGTCGTGGCTATGTTTGCCGTAATCTCCGGTGCACTCAATTCTGCAGTCTCGCGATTCATTACCTTTGAAATGGGCAAAGGAAGCGCGGCTAGTCTGAACAGAGTGTATTCCACGGCGGTAACGATCCAGATCATCCTTTCCATAATAGTCGTAGCGGTGGCAGAGCCTGTGGGTATATGGTTCATCAGAAACGAAATGACGATTGCTCCTGACAGGATTCCTTCTGCCCTCTGGGTTCTTCAGTTTTCCATTCTTTCTTTTGCCATCAATCTGATGAGCGTCCCTCAGATGGCATCGATCACGGCACACGAAAAGATGTCCGCATACGCATATATCGGAATTATGGACGGCTTGCTCAGGCTGGGTGTTGCGCTTATTATTGCACATTCTTCTTTTGACAGGCTTGTCTTCTATTCGGCTCTGATGGCGTTAGCGGTACTGATAGTTCGAATGGCTTACGGAATATATTGCAGGATGCACTTCGCCGAATGCCGTTATCGTCCTGTCTTTGACAAACCTTTAGTCAAGGAAATGTTTTCTTTTGCAGGATGGAACTTCATCGGAGTGACTTCTGGTGTGCTAAGGGATCAGGGAGGAAATATTCTTGTGAATCTGTTTTTCGGTACGGCTATGAATGCAGCCAGGGGAGTGGCGGTTCAGCTTAACAGCGCCGTGCAGGGATTCGTCACTAATTTTATGACAGCGGTCAATCCTCAGATAACAAAGTCATACGCCTCAGGTGACAGGGATTATATGCTTTCGTTAGTGAGCAAATCATCCCGTATGTCCTTCTACCTTCTGTTTGTGATTGCGCTTCCGCTTCTGTTCAATACTGAATATATTCTGGAGTTATGGCTTAAGGATGTCCCGTTACATACAACGGCTTTCGTGCGTCTTTTCCTTGTATTCGCATTGAGTGAATCTCTCTCGAATTCTCTCATAACGGCTCAACTGGCTACCGGTAAAATCCGTAATTATCAGATAGTTGTGGGAGGACTTCAACTTCTGAATATCCCGGTTGCTTATATCTGCCTCAAGGCTGGTGCCCCTGCAGAAAGTACAGTGGCTGTGTCGATTGTCATATCGCAGATATGCCTTGCTGCGCGTTTGGCTCTATTGAAGGGAATGATAGGGCTCTCCCCGAAGGGTTTCTTTCTGCGGGTGTATCTGAATGTGCTTTCAGTCGCTGTTTGTGCTATAGTCATTCCTGTGGCTATAACCGGAATTCTGCCTGGTGGATTCGCCGGATTCTGTGTGAGTGCCATAGTCTGCGTTATCTCGGCAGCACTTTCCATATTGTTTGTGGGATGCGGCAGGAGTGAACGAAAGGCAATGATGTCATTGATCTTGAATAAGGAGGGGAAATGATAAGGATTACAGATAAATCGAAGTGTACAGGATGTACGGCTTGTGTGAATATCTGTCCCGTACAGTGCATTGTTATGCGTCGTGACAGAGAGGGATTCGACTATCCTGTTGCAAATCCTGATATCTGCATTTCCTGTGGAAAGTGTGAGAGGATATGTCCTGTCCTAAATCCGCTCGAACCATCTGTCCCATTGGGGGCTTTTGCGGCAAGAAATGAAGAATATGCAGAAGGAAGTTCATCCGGGGGAGTTTTCCCGGTTCTGGCGGAAAAGGTTATTGAGGATTATGGAGCGGTTTTCGGGGCTGTAATGAATCCGGATCTGACAGTCGGTCATACGGAAGCATCGGATATGAAGGAAGTCGGCAGGATGAGAGGGTCAAAGTATGTCCAGAGTGATATGTACTCAGTATTCGAGGAAGTGAAGTGTCATCTTGAATCCGGAAGAAAGGTTCTTTTTTCGGGAACTCCTTGTCAGGTAGCCGGTTTGAATTCTTATTTGGGACGTGATTACGACGGGCTGCTGACAGCAGACTGTGCTTGTCACGGAGTGCCGAGTCCCGGGCTGTGGGAAAAATATGTAAAAGCATTGCAGGATAGATACGGTTCACCGGTCAAGAGTGTACGTTTCAGAGATAAACGCAGGGGCTGGAGACGATATGAAGTGGTCGTATGCTGCGAAGACAGTGAAGTCGCCGTGTGGCATCAGAAAGACCCTTATATGCTTATGTTTCTGCAGGATATGAGCCTGAGACCTTCGTGTTATCAGTGCCGTTTCCGGAATGGAGGGAGCGGCAGTGACCTGACCCTTGCCGATTTGTGGAATGTTGCAGAGGCTGCTCTTGAGTTTGATGATGACAAAGGGGTGTCATTGGTGCTCGCAAATACAAATAAAGGACTTTCAGCATTGAAAGCCTCTGGTGTGGATATGAGGAGGGTCGATGCTGGCCTGGCAATGAAAAGAAACGGTGGTTTTGCTGCTGATCTTGTTGTCCCGGAAAGACGTCAGGAGTTTTTCAAAGGCCACCATTCTGCAAAGGACATCATAATATATATGGAGGGATTTATCCGTCACGATTCCTTTTATAAAAGACTGAGGGGCTATGTTTCAAATATAATAAGGAGGAAGAAATGAAGATAGCAATAATAACCTTGCCGCTTCATACGAATTACGGTGGCATTCTGCAGGCATACGCGCTGAAACAGACCATTGAGTCAATGGGACATTCAGCCGAAGTGATTGACAGGAAGTGCAAGATTGTGCTTCCCCCGTCCTGGAAGATGCCGCTTATCTATCTGAAAAGGATAGTTCTGAACCTGACGCCAGGCGGTAAAAGGCCTGAGGTGTTCCGCGAGAAACGTATCCTCAAGGAATTCCCATACGTATCTTCAAGGCTTTCTCCGTTTGTGCAGAACAATATTTCCCCTCGTCTTGTGAATGATTATTCTGAGATAGAGATAGGCGAGTATGATGCATTTGTTGTGGGCAGTGACCAGGTTTGGAGACCTAAGTATTTCGGTAATATCGAGGATGCCTTTCTGCGTTTTGCAAAGAAGTGGAATGTTGGAAGGATTTCATACGCCGCGTCGTTTGGAACAGATCAATTGGAATATTCATACGAACAACTCAATAATTGCTCTCTTCTCCTGCAGCCTTTCAATGCAGTTTCAGTCAGAGAATCAAGCGCTGTGGAGATTTGTGATGAGTGGTTTGACCGTGAAGATGTAATCCACGTTCTCGACCCTGTTATGCTTTTACAGGCCGAACAATATATAAGCATAGCCGCGGAGTCGGACAATCGTCCTTGCAAGGGTAAGGTGCTGTCATACATACTTGACTCTGACCAGTCTAAACTCGCTATTCTGGAGAAAGTCAGGAATTGGATGGCGGCCGATGTATATGATGCCGTGGTTCAGGACCGCAACCGTAATATTCCTTTGAAGAAACGTGTGGTTCCTTCTATGCAACAATGGCTTTCCTGTTTTGCGGATGCGGAATTTGTCGTAACGGACTCTTTCCACGGCTGCGTGCTGTGCATTCTGATGCATAAGCCTTTCCTCGCTTTGGGCAATGTGAACCGTGGAATGTCGAGAATACAGTCTCTGTTGCAGGATTTCGGCTTGGAAGACAGGATGGTGCAGGGGATAGATCCCGACGACGACGGTGAATATTACATTTCCGGCATAGATTGGAGCCGCATCGATACCCGTTTGGAAGAATTGAGAAAGAAATCACTCGACTTTCTGGAGTCGGCATTGAAATTAAGATGATATGGATAAAGTCAAGGTAAGCATAATCATACCTGTATATAATTCCGAAGAATATCTGGATGCTTGTGTCGCGGGCATTCTGAAGCAGGATATGACATCATACGAGGTGATTCTGGTGGATGACGGAAGCACTGATTCGTCGCCTTTGATCTGTGACCGGCTTTCATCCACCGACTCGCGTTTCAGAACCATACATAAATCTAACGGTGGTGTAAGTTCAGCCAGGAATGCAGGAACCGCTCTTGCTCAAGGAGAATATGTGACATTCATAGATTCAGATGATATTCTTGCTCCCGGTGCACTCAAGGCTATGGTTGATGCAACAGCGGGGGCTCCTGATATTGTGGTGGGAGGTTTCGATATATATCAGGATGAGATACTTTATGCTTCAATATGTCCTCCAGCCACAGATTCATTCCCTTCCGGAAAGGTTCAGGATTTCTTTTCTGCAACTGTTCTTGACAGCGGAGAATTGTATCGCGGTCCTTGGGCAAAACTTTACCGGCTTTCCATCATAAAAAAGAATTCCCTCCGATTTGACGAATGTCTTTCATACGCTGAAGATAAACTTTTCATATATCAGTTTCTGGGGCATATTTCATCTGGGGCAACTGTAGATGTGCCTGTATATCAATATTTCCGGCGTCCGGGTACTTTGAGTGGAGGAAAGACAACGCTGCGCCGTCTGGCTCAACTCTCCGATGTCGTTCCTTTATGTGCCGAGGCTCTTTTGTATCTTATGGACAAGTATCCTGAATCATCATCGCTGCGAAAGATGTATCATAACGATATAGTATGCTTCGATATTATGAGGATATTGAGGACCTTCCTCAAATGTCGCACTGATCTTCTTTCGGAATCTTCGTTGAAGAGTCTCTATACACTTCTTGAGAGAGATGACAGGCTGCGCGTGTTTGAACGAAGAGTCCCGGGGCAGGTACTGAATACACTTTTATATAAAATGGGGAGCGTACGCCTCTCCCTTCTGGTCTATCGCTCAGTTTCATTGATTTTGTCTCCTTTCTATGCTTAGAACAGCCGTAATATTCGAGAGCAGCCCTTTCGACAGGAAGGGACTTTTCAATGCAGTACACAATCGTATAAAGCATATTCTTGATACAGAGGAATTAACGATTGATGCTTTCTGCATTCATAGCCGTGATACAGCATTTACACGTCGCGTCCGTCATACTCCTGTTGTTCCTGATGTGGAGAATGTCAATATAGATGAGTGCCGCTACCGGATCCTCTGGTATGATTTCTCGATATTGGATCATATCATCGTAAATAAATTGCATCGCAGACCCTTTTTCTTCAGCCGTTTTATGGAAAGAAACATTGGCCTGCTTGAAGGATATGACTGCATAATTGCTCATTCCTTTACCGGAGCCCTTTTTGCAATGGAGGCATCCCGCAGGTATGGAACGCCATTCTATGTGACTTGGCACGGCTCGGATATCCATACTCATCCTTGGCGTAATCCGTTGATTATGAGAGATACAGCCAGGATTATGGAAAAGGCTGCCTGTAATTTTTTTGTGAGCAGAGCGCTTCTGGAATATTCCGGAAAAATCACCTCAGATGCTGTGAAGGAAGTATTGTATAATGGTGTTTCAGATGCTTTTGTGCGTTACTCTGATGCGGTGAGGAACGATCTCAGGCAGAAATTCGGTGTTTTGCCTCAGGATAAGGTTGTTGCTTTTGCCGGCAGCATTGTAGCAGTGAAGAATGTCGTTGCCCTACAACCTATCTTCCATTCCATACGGGCTACGTATAAAGGGAGCCTGAAATTCTGGATCATAGGGGATGGCAAACTTCATTCTGTCGTGCAGAAATCGATTAAAGCCGACCAAAGTATAAATGTCCGTTTCTGGGGTAATGTAGATCCTGAAGATATGCCTTCGATGCTCAATTGCGTGGATGTACTTATCCTCCCAAGTATAAATGAAGGTCTAGGTATGGTGGGGGCTGAAGCGATGAAATGTGGCGCCTCCGTTGCGGGATCCGATGTGGGTGGCATCCCGGAAGTCATTGGTAGAGACCGGGTGATACCTCTTGGGGACGGATTTGTCGAGGGAATGGCATCTTTGGTTGTAAGTCTGCTGGAGAATCCCTCTCACCGTGAAATATCACCGGAACTTGACTGGGCCGCTACCGCTGCAAAGGAACTATCTTGCATCAGAAAGCATTTGAAGTCTGAATGATCCCGGAATTGCAGATGTGAACTTCATAATCTTTCCTGTCCACGGATGAATGAAAGAAAGAGTCTGAGCGTGTAATGCAAGCCGCCCCAGAGGATTGGTGCGGGCATCATATTTACGGTCTCCGGCCACAGGATGACCGATCCATTGCGAATGTACCCTGATCTGATTCTTCCTTCCTGTTTCGAGACTGCACTCAACCATCGTATAGTCCTGACCGTCAATAAGTCCTTTCTTTAATGTGCGGCAGTGCGTTGAGGCATACTGCCAGTCTTTTCTCGGCGGCTTGGATGGATCATAGCCTCTTTCCAAAGCATAGCAATGTACCTTCAGGGATTTCTTGTTTTCATATAGCCAGGTTTCTATCCATCCTTCATCATCATCTATGCTTCCTTCCAGAATCGCAATGTATTTTCTCTCCTTTACGGCCTCGTCCCAATTCTCCTGAAGTGAAACTTTAGTGTCCTGATCTTTGGCAAACACGACCAGCCCTGAGGTGTCCCGGTCCAGTCTGTGTACTATGAATATTCTGCCGGCATAGTCATAAAGTCTTGAATATGCCGTGTCTTCCCCCTGTTTCCCGGTTGACATAGTCAGGAGACCGCTCGGCTTATCCGCCACGATGAGCCACTGATCTTCATATATGATCTCCAGATCATCATTCCTTTTTCTACCTTTTGCCATAGACTTTGATTTAGGCTGCAAATTTAAGAAACTCTTTCGTTTTTCCGAGTGGTGGCATCTAAATCGCTGCTGCTCAATGCTTTGCTTTAGATGCCTGCTGCATATATGCAGCAGCCATCTCGCGTAAGCGGCTGTTAGATAGCGACTTGCGTGCCTCCGTGGTGGATAGGGTGATAATCTCCGAACTTTTGACTATATTTGCAAGTTACTTGAATGGAGATAATGGACAACGGCAGCACTATATGGGATCCTCTTCGTAAGAAGGAGGTTGCGCTCACACCAGAAGAGCAGGTGAGGCAGTGGTGCATCCGTTTATTGGCCGGGCAGATGCAGGTGCCGATGCATATGATGATGAGTGAGGTGGGCTTCCGTTTGGGAGGAAAGCAGTTCAGGGCGGATATACTTATATATGACCATACTGCCAAGCCTCTTGCCGTGGTGGAGTGCAAAAGGCCGGAAGTCGCTCTTACTCAGGAGGTACTGGATCAGGCGATAAGATACAATATCGTTCTGAATGTGCGCTATATGATCATAACCAACGGAACTAGAATGTTCATCTGTCACAGGCAAGATGAAGGATTCGAGTTCATCAATACAGTTCCTACATATAACGAAATGATATGTCAGCAACAATAACCCAAGGTTTTCTTGACCATAAGATATTTTCGATAGTATCAGAAACGGCGGCTGAAAAAGGTGTCCGTGCATTCGTCATCGGCGGTTATGTACGTGACTGTTTTCTTGGCCGTCCGAGCAAGGATATTGACATCGTCGTAGAGGGCAGTGGTATCGAACTGGCCGAGGCAGTAGGGGAGAAGGTACATAGCAATGTGTCCGTGTTCAAGAACTTCGGTACCGCTATGCTGAAGTACAAGGGGATAGAAGTGGAGTTTGTGGGTGCGCGTAAGGAATCATACCGTCGTGACTCCCGCAAGCCGATAGTCGAGGACGGTACATTGGAAGATGATCAGTTGAGGAGGGACTTCACGATCAATGCGATGGCTTTCAGCCTGCAGAAAGATGACTTCGGAGCGCTGGTGGATCCATTCGGAGGCATACGCGATCTTGCCACCGGAATAATCCGTACTCCTCTTGATCCGGACACAACATACAGCGACGATCCTTTGAGAATGGTACGTGCGATTCGTTTTGCTACAAAACTTACTACAGGCACCCAGACATTTACCATTGTGCCGGAATCGATGGAATCGATAAGACGCAATGGACATCGTATGGAGATTCTTTCCAAGGAGAGGATAGTGGAGGAACTGAACAAGATACTGGTGACGCCACGTCCTTCCATCGGATTCCGTCTTCTTGACGAGACCGGACTTCTCGACTATGTCCTTCCGCAACTTTCCAAACTCAAAGGCGTGGAGACGGTCGAAGGTAAAGGACATAAGGAGAATTTCTCCCATACTCTTGAGGTTCTGGATAATGTCGCGGCATTGGAAATGGAAGCCATAGCCGAAGGTCGTCTGAAAGATTTTGTCTATGAAGATGGTCAGGAGGTGGAGAAAGTGCGTACTGAACCTAATGTGTGGTTGCGTTGGGCTGCATTGCTTCACGATATTGCAAAGCCCGCTACAAAGAGATATGACCCGTCGTTGGGATGGACTTTCCACGGTCACGAAGTGGTTGGAGCCAGATGGATTCCGAAGATATTTCAAGGACTCAAGATGCCTTTGAATGAGAAGATGAAATATGTGCAGAAACTAGTCGGCCTTCATCTCAGACCTATTGCTCTGGTTACAGAAGAGGTGACAGATTCGGCGGTCCGCAGGCTTCTCTTCGATGCAGGCAATGATATTGACGACCTTATGTTGCTCTGCAATGCCGATATCACCTCCAAGAATCCTCGTAAAGTGGCTCGTCTTCATTCGAATTTCGAACTTGTAAAGACCAAACTGGTTGAGGTAGAGGCTAAGGATGCAATCCGAAACTTCAAGAACCCTATTACAGGAGATTATGTTATGGAACTTTTCGGTATCGAGCCTTGCAATATCATCGGACAATTGAAGGAATATGTCAAGAATGCCATACTTGACGGCGATATTGAAAATACCTTTGAAGCCGCTGATGCTCTTATGCGCGCAAAGGCTGCAGAAATGGGAATGTTTCCAGTCAGATGACCCTGATAGATAAATATATCGGATATATCGGTGGTGTCCGTCGCTATTCTGCGCGGACAGTCAGTATTTATGGGGATGTCCTGCATAATTATGTCCGTGTTGTGCATAATGACGAAGATGTTTCTGATGCAGAACTGGTTTCTTCTCTGAATCGTTCTGAAATCCGTCAATATGAGGCAACTCTGCTTGAATCAGGACTTGCCGCGAGTACGATAGGGCTTCATCTTTCCGCTTTGAGCGGCTTCTGCCGTTATCTGGTCAGAAACGGGTATCTCGAATCTAATCCTGTGCGTCTAGTGCCTAAGCCCAAACCAGAAAAGAGGCTTCCAGTTTATTTCAGGAAGGAGTCTATGGAAGCATACTTCGAGAAGACATCCTATATATTGGATGAGGAAGAATTGGAGTCCTTCAAGGAAAATTGGAATACGGCAAGCGGAAAGGCTTTGTATGACGAGCGTCTTTCCCGACTTATCGTATCGCTTTTGTATGGACTCGGAATAAGAAGGGCAGAATTGATTGCATTGAGAGTGGGAGATATCGATTCTGGCAGAAATATTGTCAAAGTGACGGGAAAAGGAGATAAAATGCGAGAAATTCCGCTGATTGTTTCATTATCTGAAGAAATATTGTTATATTTGGAAGCAGTTGAGGCATTGTGCGGAGGTAAAAGGTCTTTGAAAGAGCCGCTCCTTGTCACTTACATGGGTAAGAAGCTTTATCCGATGTTTGTGGACAGGGCAGTCAAGAAGGAGCTGGGAGCGCAGAATGGCATTACCGGACGTAAGTCGCCTCATGTACTGCGTCACTCTCTTGCTACCGGACTGATGGATGAGAATACCAATATCAATTCCATAAAGGAACTGTTGGGCCACTCGTCACTGGCTACGACTCAGGTCTATACCCATAGCAGTGTTGCCCGGCTTAAGGAAATTTATAAACAAGCCCACCCAAGGGCAAAAAACGGAGGTAAACATGGAGATTAGAGTTCAGAGCATCAAGTTCAATGCAGATCAGAAACTGTTGGACTTTATCGAGAAGAAGTTCTCTAGGATCGAGAAATTCTATGATGCAGTAACAGGAGTGGATGTGGCGCTTTCATTGCTTCCAGACCATGAGAACAAGAATGTGAAGGTTCAGGTGAGTATTCCTGGCAGCACGATCGTGGTCGAGAAGAATGCGAAGACCTTCGAAGACGCAGTAGTTGACTGCGCCGACATTCTCAAAGAGAAACTTGTGAAAGTAAAGGAGAGAAGAGCTGAATAACAGCTTAAGATGAATCAATAGATTGAGGATGACTGATAAGTGTCGGTCATCCTCGTTTTTTTGTAGTTTTTCCTCTGCCTTGTCGTCTAAAAGTATTATATTTGTCAGATTATGGCTAAAGGATTTGCTGAGACCGATTCCCTTTGCAGGGAAATTGTCAAGGACGCCCGCAACGGCGTCTTCAAGCCGGTTTATCTTCTAATGGGAGATGAACCGTATTATGTCGATATGGTATGTGACGCCATCCTGGAACATTGTCTGGACGAGAGTGAGCGTGACTTCAATCAGACCGTATGTTATGGTGCGGACGTGAATGCCGATGCTGTGATTACGGCTGCCCGTCGTTATCCGATGTTTGCGGAACGCCAGCTTGTGGTCGTAAAGGAGGCTCAGATGATGAAGACTCTTGAGGAACTGGCAGTATATTGCCAGAAACCTTTGGAGTCAACAGTTCTGGTAATCGCTATGCATGGCGCGAGTGCAGACAAGAGGAAATCATTGTATAAGACCGTGTCGAAGATGGGAGTTGTGGTTGATTCTCAGGCTCTCAGGGATTATGAGATGCCGAAATGGATATCCATGTTCTATCAGACAAAGGGCTTGAAGATTGCTCCTGATGCGGCCG
>JAZRBS010000026.1:0-9188 GCA_045635205.1 Candidatus Cryptobacteroides sp.
AGAAGTTGAGAGTACCTGGGATACCTACCTCGACTCCCACATAAAGGAAGATGGCGATGACACCGAATACAAGATGCTTGTACTTGAGAAGGTTCTTGACTGTAGCGTCTGACTTCTCCTGCTCTGGCTCAACGAATGGGATGAATGTGAGGAGAAGGAATGAAGCAGCAAATACGCCCATTGCGATGTAGAGCACAAGATTCACGTCAGAAATGACTGTATCCTTTGTTACCGATCCTATGAGGGCACCCACGAGCATAGGAGTGAGAGTTCCTACGAGTGAGTTGAATGAACCACCGATCTGAACAAGTTGGTTACCCCTGTTTCCGCCGCCTCCGAGAAGGTTGAGCATAGGGTTAACAACTACATTGAGGATACATACGCAGAATCCGCAGATGAATGCTCCGAGAAGATATACGAAGAAGTTCGCAGGAAGTCCGGCAAGAGAAGAGCCTACACCGATCTTGCCTGAAAGGAACTGGATGAGGACTCCGAAGAATCCGATACCTACTCCGATGAGAGTTGTCTTCTTGTAACCGAGTCTGGTGATGAGTTTTCCTGCAGGGAGACCCATAAAGAGGTATGCAAGGAAGTTCATCATATTACCCATCATACCCCAGGTGTTGGAGCCTTCGATGCCAGGAGCCTGCTTCCAGATGTTTCCGAGCGGAGCCGCAAGGTTGGTCACGAATGAAATCATTCCGAAAAGGAACATCATTGTAAGGACTGCAACCCAATTGATCTTGTTCTTGTTCATTTTCTTTTAGTTTTATGTTAATAATTATTATAGTCGGGTCAAAATCGCGCCTAAGTTACGAAAAAAAACAACACACCGGCCTAAAAGAACGACAATTCTTCCTTGACAGGTGATATATATAAAATTAGCAGGGTTCCCTCCCCAAGGAACCCTGCCGTATATAAAACGAACTTAACAAATAGACACGAAAATAAATTTCTGATGTCTTTCGCAAAGTTAATGATTTAAAACAAATCTCCAAACAAATAAACCGGATTAGAATGAATTTTCTGCAAAATCGGGATTAATGAAGGCAAAAATCGACTAATATGTGACAATCTGACAATCTACTGATTTGTTGTAATGCACACATTGACTATCTTTGCGATATGAAAAGGAAAACAGCATTGATGATAATACTGAGCCTTATCTGCCTGATGGGCTCGGCACAGGAGAAAAACAAAGTTATCAAAGGATTCTCCGGAGGTATGATGATACATACAGGATATCAGCACGGAGGAGACAATCCATATAATTATACCCCAAAAGGAGCCACATTCGGCATCGGCGGAGTGGCCAGGCTCCACCTCACCGACCATTTCCGCGCTGGCTTTGAAGGATATTTCTCAACTATGGGTCTGAAGAAGGAAGTTGCCAGCGGCAGTCATAACAAATTGTTCTGGACAGGTGCATTGGCCGACTGGTACTGGAAATGCGGCAGATTCTATCCATACATAGGAGCGACCGTCGGAGGAGGAATGGAAACCGCCTACTATATGTTCGAGGGCAACAAGCACGATTGGCTTCCGGAGGCATCAGCCGTATTCCATAAGCAGCCGTTCTTCGCCATCGACCCTTTCATCGGATGTGATTTCGCTGTCGGGGAGGCACTTCGCCTGACACTCAAGGCCGACTGGCTGCTTGCCATCAACAATCAAGGACTCAACAAGCCTTTCGGCCCGAGAATCTATTTCGGATTCATCTTCGCCCACTGACGTAAACCGTCTATGAATTGCGGTAACCGCTCGGTGTCATACCGGTGCGGGCCTTGAAGAATTTGTAGAACACCGACTGATTAGGGAAGTTGAGCCTGTAAACGATTTCCTTGATGGATATGTCGGAATATTTCAGAAGATTCTTTGCCTCAAGTATCACGTATGAATCTATCCACTCCGGTGCAGACCTTCCGGATGCATTCCTTATGAGTTTCGACAGGTATTTCGGAGTGAGGCAGAGTTTCTCGGCATAGAATCCCACATTCCTGTACTTTGTATGATATTCCGCTACCAGGCGTATGAACTGCTCGAATATCATCCTGCTCCGTGTAGTGCTCTGCTGCGAAGTTACCTTCATCTCATTGATCTTCTCTTTCCACACACCCGCGACAGTGCAAAGCATCGAGGACACAAGCGACCGCAGAGCCGCATCCTTAAGTTCCATATCCGTCTCCACCACGTCCGCTATAAGAGCAAGATATCTGCCCATAAAGTTCTTTATATTATCCGGCAATGTCATCACCGGCACATCGATAAGCGCCACGCTCTCGCTTATCATTCTCTTGAAATCTATCCTGAGTTCTGAGGCAAACTGCTGCGACATAGCGATAAGGACATAATGCTGTGGTTCCCCATCTTCCTGACGGACCTCGGTAAGTTTGAGTATATTGTTCGGAGAGCATATTATCAGACTGTTGTCATTGATGTCATACTCATCGAGATTGACAGACATCTTCACACTGCCTTTGACACAATAAAGCATCAGGATCCCGTCGAATCGGCAGGGATATGGCAAGGCGTTAGACGTCGTATCCAGTTTCAGATCTATAAGACAGAAGTCATCCCCGACGCTGACCTTATGCGTTCCGGGGAAATGTTTATTCAATTTTGAAATGCTGAGATTATAAGTTGCAATATTTTCCATTTTTCGTGCAATTTCCGACGAAAAGACAAACAAAAATCAATCCAGCATTTATAAAACGGCTATTTTTTCGACCATTGGAACATTTTTCGCCCAAATAAAACGGCCTGAAAGTTGTTATTGGCCTCACAAACGAACTTTAAAGCATACAATTATGATCTTTACATTACCCCCGCTCCCATACGCAGCAGACGCATTGGAGCCTGTTATGAGCCAGGAGACCATAGAATACCACTATGGCAAGCACCTTCAGACATACGTTGACAATCTCAACCGTCTCACCGAAGGAACCCCTTATTCCGACCTAACCCTCGAGCAGATCATCCTCACAGCGACAGGACCGGTATTCAACAATGCCACACAGGTCTGGAACCACACATTTTTCTTCAACACACTCTCCCCTGCTCCTGAAAAAATGCCTTCAGATCTGGAATTCGCCATTACCCGCGATTTCGGTTCCGTGGAAGAATTCAAGGTAAGATTCAAGAAGGCGGCCACGGATATTTTCGGTTCCGGATGGGCCTGGCTGGCACAGGACAATGCCGGTACACTCCATATTATACAGGAATCCAACGCCGGCAATCCGATGCGCGCAGGGTACAAGCCACTGATGACTATCGATGTATGGGAGCACGCCTACTACATCGACTACCGCAACCGAAGAGCAGAATTCATCGAGAAGTGCTGGGGACTCATCGACTGGAAGAAGGTTGCACAAAGGATGCACGAAGACGTCCTTATAGCACATATAATGGATATGGCGGAAGTCCGGACAGACGGGACGGTCTCGGAAACCCTGGTGGTGACCGTTGACAAGAAAGATCCGGTGGAAGAAAAAGATATGGACAGATATGTGTGCATAACCTGCGGATGGGTGTATGATCCTGCCGAAGGAGATCCTGAGAGCGGGATTCCTGCAGGGACACCGTTCAATGACATCCCTGAAGAATGGCTCTGCCCTGCCTGCGGAGTCGGCAAGGAATATTTCGAGAAAGAACGGTAAAAAAAGCAGCCTGTCCGGCAAATTGTCAGACAGGCTGCTTTATTTATTCACAGATGAACCTTAAAGCGAAGCAAGGTTTACATCATTTACGATATTCTTTCCTTCTGGAGTATATGCAAATTCCATATTTGCCTTATATGCTTCCTCCACTCTTCCGCGCACGACTTTCATCGAACTGTTGAGGAAGTGGTTCTGCTCGGTCCAAGGCTCCGGAAGCACGCAAACTGCCGCAGGAAGCCACCTCTCAGGGAATGCGCCAAAGTTACGGCCGCCCTTACGGTACATATTGACCTCATCCTGAAGAAGTTCCAGCATCTTTACCTTAGCCTCCTTTGTCTCAGGATCAAGTCCCTGCTCCTTGGCGTATGCCTTGAGAGCCTCCTTGTTTGGAGTGATCAGGGCGATTGTGTATGGATCCTGGCTGTTATGGAGAAGGGCTCCATCAATATATTTAGAACTTTCCACAAGATTTTCCTCGATTCCCTCAGGTGAATACTTCTCACCGTCAGCCGCAATAAGGAGTGACTTGAAACGTCCCACTACATAAAGCATCTCTGCATCACGCATATAGCCCATATCTCCTGTGTGGAGCCATCCGTCAACGATTGTGTCGGCTGTTGACTTAGGGTTCTTCCAGTAGCCTGCCATCACGTTCTCACCCTTGATGCAAATCTCGCCCTTCGAGCCGAATGGCTGCTCTACGCCGTCTGCGTCGAGAATCTTGATTTCCATAGGAGAAACAACCTTTCCTGAAGATCCGAAGATATGTCTTGCCGGAGAGTTTGCCGAGATGATAGGGGTGGCCTCAGAAAGACCATACCCCTGATACATAGGGATACCTATCGCGTAATAGTATCTCTGGAGGTCGATGTCGAGAAGCGCACCACCGCCCACGAAGAATTTCATATTGCCACCGAGTCCCTGACGAACTGCCTTGAAGATGAGTTTGTCGAAAAGAAGCATAAGAGGCTTGCGGAAGATATCCACGAACTGTGTGCCCTTGTTGTATCCCTCCTTATTGTATGCGATAGCATTCTTGAGAGCAAAATTATAGAGACCCTCGATCACCTTGCCCTTCTTGGCAATGGTTGTCTCGATATTCTTCTTGAAACTCTTTGCAAGCGTAGGCACTGAAAGCATTACACTAGGCTTGAGTTCCTGGATACTTGGAGAAATGTTGCGAAGGGCTTCCTTGCCTGATTTTCCCGAAGGAACCATACCGAGGGAAGCACCGTACGACATCATTGTATAGAATCCGGCAACGTGAGCGAAGCAGTGGTCGAGCGGAAGGATGATGAGCATCCTGTCCTCAGGGCTTACTCCGATCACAGAATGAGCCTGCTCAACGTTCGCTGTGTAGTTCCTATGAGTAAGAAGGATACCCTTAGGATCTGCTGTGGTTCCTGAGGTGTAACTGATATTGGCATAATCATCAGGCTCGATGGACTTGTATCTCTGGATGAACATTTCCTCGTGTTCTGCAAGGAACTTGTCACCCATTTCGAGGATGTCACCGATATACATCTCATTCTCCTTCATATCATCCACCTTGTCAAATATGATGACCTTCTCGACCATAGGGCACTCCGGAAGCACCTTTCTGATCTTTGCAAGTTGGAACTTGGATGTGATGACATATTTGGAATCAGAGTGCTTTACTCTGAAAACGAGATCGTTTGTTTCACCCAATTTGATTGAAAGGGGTACATTGACTGCTCCGGCATAGAGTACTCCGAGTTCTCCGATGATCCACATATCGCGGCCCTCGCTGAGATATGACACCTTCTCGCCTTTCTGTACTCCAAGAGCCATAAGACCGGCTGCAATGCGCTTAGCCTTCTTCAACGTCTCTTCGTAAGTTGTAGGTTCCCATTCGTTTGTATCAAGATTCTTTTCCCAAAGGAAAGGATTCTTGGAATACTTGGCTACATACTTCTCTACAAAGTCGATAATAGTTAATCTTTCTGCCATAATGTTTTGGTTTAGAATTTATTACAGTTCGGCCACAGTCCTTCTGGAACGATGGCCGGATAGGTTATTCGTTCGGGAAAAGTCCGAAGAGTTCAGCATCAATCTTGTCGATCACTTCCTGGAAATCTTCAGGACGGTTTTCGAACTTGATGCGGTCAACATCAAGGATAAGCAGATTGTGCTTATAGTCCTTGATCCAGTTCTCATAACGTTCGTTCAGACCGGTGATGTAATCGATACGTATGCTCTTCTCATATTCACGGCCTCTCTTCTGAATCTGGCCGATGAGGTTAGGAATCGAACTCCTGAGGTAAATCAGCAGGTCAGGCGGATTCACGAGTGACATCATAAGGTCGAAGAGATCGGAATAATTCTCGAAATCCCTTGTGCTCATAAGTCCCATTCCGTGCAGATTCGGAGCAAATATGCGCGCATCTTCGTAAATAGTACGGTCCTGTATGATCACAGTGTCCTCCTTGGAAATATCCACCACATCTTTGAATCTCTTGTTGAGGAAATATACCTGAAGATTGAACGACCACCTCTCCATATCTTCATAGAAATCAGCAAGATAAGGATTATAGTCAACAGACTCGAACTTCGGAGTCCATCCGTAATGGGCAGCAAGCATCTTTGTTAGAGTTGTCTTTCCGCTGCCGATATTACCAGCAATTGCAATATGCATATTATATTGTTTTTAATTTTCTTTACAGCATAGAATATGAAACCGTTTTGACGCCATTTTTCACGTGTATCAAAGCAGTTTCTCCCCTAATAATTAGCAAACATACTAAATTTTAATGTAAATTTGTATGTTTTAATGCACTTTTTAAATGATACACATAAAAGATTTTTCATTTAATAGTTTCCAGACACGCTGCAGCCTGATCTGGGATAACGATGGTAACTGCGCTTTCATCGACCCGGGATGCGCTTCCTCTGCCGAATTCGACAGCCTTGTACAGACTGTCTCGGAGAAAGGCCTGACTCCTGTCTGCATTATGCTCACCCACGGTCATTTCGACCATATCCTCGGGACTGCAAGCCTTTCCGCTCATTTCGGAGGACTTCCTATATATATGCATCCGGCCGACAAGTTCACCCTTGAAAGCAACGACTATTTCTGCCGCTGCTTCGGAGCACCGATGCCGGAAGCATTCGTGACGGTCGATGTGGCCGAAGGATCCGTCGTAGAAGTAGGAAGCCTGCGTTTCGAGGTCATAGAGACTCCGGGGCATACTGTCGGAGGAGTATGCTATCTTGAGCGTTCGGAGAAAGTCCTGTTCAGCGGCGATACGCTTTTTGCCGGAGCAATCGGACGCACCGACCACCCGGGAGGAGATTATGACAGGCTGATGGAAAGCATATTCACCAAACTTCTTCATCTTGAAGGAGATACAAAAGTCATCCCCGGACACGGTCCTTGTTCGGACATCGCAACGGAAAGGATGACCAATCCATTTCTGATGCCATTCAACGAGCCATACGAAGATTGAAATCATTCTGTGTAGTTTTCTGACATATCCTGCGTCTAATGTGCAAAACTGAAAATCGATGGACACACTTGAACTGGATTTTGCGCGGATCGTAAGGGAACACAAGGGGACGATATATACCGTCTGCTATATGTTCTCCAAGGATGAGGAGGAGGTCGCCGATCTCTTTCAGGACATCCTTGTCAACCTATGGAAAGGATTCGCGAAATTCCGTGGGGAGAGCAGCGCCAGAACCTGGATATATCGCGTCAGCCTGAACACCTGCATCTCTGCGGAACGGAAAAAGAAACGCAAGGGCTCAACCGTACCCCTTGATATGGATATCAACCTGTTTGATGATTCGGCAGAGGATCTCAAGCAGATCAGGATGCTCCAGAACAGGATCAGCAGGCTCGGTCCTTTCGACAGGGCAATCGTGCTCTTGTGGCTCGAGAATCTCAGTTACGACGAAATCGGTGCCATTGTAGGAATCACGGCCAAGAACGTTTCCGTACGTCTTTTCAGGATCAAGGAGCAACTCAGGAATATGTCGGACGAAAAATAGCACAGAATATGGAAAACAACACTCTCATATCGAACGAACTCGAGCAGATGCGCGAACAGATCGGCATCCTCAGAGAAAAACTGGACAAGCAGAACATTGTCAATGAGCAGCATATACGCCGGTCGATGAGATCGACTATGTCGTCAATCAACAAGACAGTTACCATAACTATCTTTATGGGCTTCTTCGCATTATTTTACTGCACCTGGTTCTTCTGGTCGCAGGACTGCTCGCTTGCTTTCACCATATCAACCGCTATAATGCTTGCCGTTTGCCTTGTGCTGACCATATTGCAGAAAATCTCTCTGGGCAGGATGGATTTCTCAGAAGGAAATCTGATCGACACGGCAAGAGATCTCAATAAGATCAAAGGACACTATCAGAACTGGCACAAGATAGCCATACCGATACTCGTGATATGGTTCGGATGGTGTATGTACGAAATGACCAACATATTGGGTCTGGAAAGTCCTATGGCCATCGGCTTCTGCTGCGGTGCCGCAACGGGAGGTATAATAGGAGGCTTCATCGGATTCCGTATCAATCAGAAGATCATCCGCAAGACCGGCGAAATCCTCGAACAGATCGAGGAGCTTCAGAGGGGATCATAATCCGAGCATTGCAGATGCTGTAATTCCAAGAGATACGCATAGCCTTCTGGCAAACTTTAACGACGGTTCAGCCCTTCCTGTTATAAAATCATTTATACGGGAGGGGCTGACGCCTATTTCCTTAGCCAGGTCTTTCTGGGTCATCTGCCGATGTTTGTTCATTCACCACCTTTTCATAGATGCAATTTTTTAGCAGAAGTCAGAACAGCAAGAATACACCGCAGAATTTTATTTAACTGACCATTCCAAAGGAACGGGAGCTCGTCTCGCGGCATACAACCTGCTGCCGCAGGTCAACGCTCGACTCGTCTCCCGTTCCTTCGGAAAAGATCCGAATTTCTATTAAGTATTAATTATAAGCCTACTCCAATGGATATCGTTGTCATTCCAATGTCATCTCCAAATACACTATCTGTCAGAGTTGTTCCGATACTGAATTTAATGAATCTCGCTATGCGAAAATTGATTGCCCAGCCTAAAGCTATATCATTAACCCCATTCATATCTTTTAACTTTGTTTTACTGATTTCGTCGCCGAGATGTCTAAGGGTAGTTGTTGCAGCAAATGGAATTTCAAAATAAGGACCGGTATCTATCGAGAGTAATCGATGATTAATATTTAATCCGATATAAACAGGTATTTGAAACGTATGCATCCATGTAGTCGAATTATAGTATTCATATTCCGATGTTAAATATGTACTGCACCATCCAAGTCCTCCGCCAACAAATACTTTAGGATTAATATAATAATCAGCAGACACCAGGAAGGTATCTCCGTTCTTTTTATTCAATCCCATATTTTCACTGAAATTGACGAAGTTATATACGAAACTCATATTGAAATCATAGCCATACCCAGACGTATTAGCTTTCTCATTTTGTAGCCTTCCCTGTTAGTGTGCGCTTC
>JAZRBS010000027.1:0-104147 GCA_045635205.1 Candidatus Cryptobacteroides sp.
CAAGGCAGCGAAAGAGAAAGGAATCAGCGACGAAGACCTTTACAGGACCCTCAGCTATTTCGACGTGAAGAACTTTACCGACAGGATACAGTGTCCTGTCATCATGGCCATAGGTCTTCAGGATGTCACATGCCCGCCGCATACCAATTTTGCAGGATACAACCACATAAAGACAGAAAAGTCATGGATATGCTATCCTGAGTCCGGCCACAATGTATGGCAGCAGCCGGGCTGGCCAGTGGCGAAGCAGCAGTTCTTTGATAAATATAACAACTAGTTATACCCATAATCATTAACCAAAATTCAGTAACATGAAAAGTAAACTATTTACTTGCTTGGCGATGCTCTTTCTGAGCTTATCGCTCATGGCACAGACCAAACAGGTCAGCGGTACTGTCGTTGACGAGATTGGTCCAGTTGCAGGAGCGAGCGTCATTGAGAAGGGTACCGCAAACGGTGCCGTTACAGACCTGGATGGAAACTGGACATTGAGCGTGCCTCAGGGAGCGACAATCGTCATCTCTTCCATCGGTTACAAGGATGTTGAGCTTCTCGTGGGAAGTCAGAATGTCTACAATGCAACTCTGCAGGAAGACAGACAGCTTCTGGACGAAGTTGTAGTCGTAGGTTACGGTACGATGAAGAGAAGTGACCTTTCCGGATCATCAGTTTCGATGAGCGAGGAGTCCATCAAAGGTTCCATCGTTTCATCTCTTGACCAGACTCTCCAGGGTCGTGCTGCCGGTGTGACAGCAGTCCAGACTTCAGGAGCACCTGGTTCGTCATCGTCAATCCGTGTCCGCGGACAGGCTACCATCAACGCTAACGCAGAGCCTCTCTACGTTATCGACGGTGTGATCGTTCAGGGTGGCGGAAACTCAGGTGCTTCCTTCGGTCTTGGTGATGCACTCGGAAACGGTGCGGTTTCAACAATTTCGCCTCTCTCGACAATCAACCCTGCCGACATCGTGAGTATGGAGATCCTCAAGGATGCTTCCGCAACAGCGATCTATGGTGCACAGGGTGCGAACGGGGTCATCCTCATCACAACCAAACGTGGTAAGGCTGGTGAGGCGAAGTTCACATACGATGGTATGTTCGCTGTTTCACAGCAGAATGTACGCGTTGATATGATGAATCTCCGCGAGTATGCAGAGTTCTACAATGAGATGATCCGAATCGGTGAGGAATATGAAGCAAATCCATATTATGCCGACCCTTCGCTTCTTGGTGTGGGAACAAACTGGCAGGATGCAGTTTTTCAGACTGCTCTCCAGCATCAGCACCAGATTTCCGCTTCCGGCGGTACAGACAAGGTTCAGTACTATGTTTCAGGATCTTATATGGATCAGGAAGGTACCATCATCGGTTCTAACTTCGAGCGTTTCAGCGTACGTACAAACCTTGACGCGCAACTCAAGAAGTGGCTCAAATTAGGAGTGAACGTTACATTCTCGAATACTGTTGATGATCTCAAACTTGCAGACGGTGAGGCAGGTATCATTTTTACATCATTGACAGCAGTACCTGATATTCCAATTTATGACGTTGACGGAAACTTTACATCTACTAGTCGTGAGGGACTCGGATCTTTCACAAACCCAGTGGCTGTGGCTATGTCAAACGACATTATTCTCAAGCGTCAGAAACTTACAGGAAACATTTTCGCTGATATTACCCCTATAAAGAATCTTGTCTGGCATACAGAACTCGGTTTCGATATCGGCAGCAGCAAGTCTGAGGTCTTCAAACCGAAGGTTACCATAGGACAGTGGCAACAGCCGGATAACTCTTCAAGCGTTCAGAAGAACTCGAATCTTTTCTGGCAGCTCAAGAACTACCTTACTTATTCGAATACCTGGGGAAAGCATAATGTTTCTGCAATGGTCGGTCAGGAAATGTGGGAGTCAAGCTATGACTATATGTCATTGAACAATACAAGCCTTCCGCTTAATGAAGTCCGCAACCCTATGCTCGGAACGGGAGAAAAGACCCCTAACTATGGTTTCGGAAGTTCGGCAATGGCTTCATTCTTCACCCGTGAGACTTATAATTATGACAACAGATACTATGCTACTTACACTTACCGTTACGATGGTTCGTCTAACTTCGGTCCGGACAACCGTTGGGCAGGTTTCCACTCGGCAGCAGTATCTTGGCGCTTCACCAATGAGAAATGGATGAAGAATCTTGACTGGTGGAGCAACGGTAAGCTCCGTCTCGGTTGGGGACAGACAGGTAACTCGAACATCGGAGGTTATGCCTGGGGATCATCCCTCAGCCAGATGAACTCATATCTCGGTATGGGATTCCGTCCTGCAAACTTCGCCAATACAGCAGTAAAGTGGGAGTCTCAGGAACAGTGGAATATCGGTCTCGACCTCGGTTTCTTCCAGGATAGACTGAACCTTACTGTTGACCTCTATCAGAAGGTATCCAACGATATGCTTATGTCAATGCAGCTTCCTTCTTATATGGGAACCCAGGGTAATGGATCTTCAAAGCTTCAGGCTCCGAAGGGTAACTATGGTAGCATCGAGAACAAGGGTATGGAGATTACCCTCGATGTTCATCCTTTCGTAGGTGATTTCCAGTGGGACAGCAACCTTCAGGTTTCGTTCAACCGCAACACCCTCAAGGCGCTCAGCGGAACGACTTCAGCAAGCATCATCGGCTACGGACAGTGGAGTGATGTGGTCTGCGTGTCTGAGGTAGGCAAGCCTCTGTATAACTTCTATGGTTATGAGGTTGAAGGTGTATACGAGTCTCTCGAAGATATCGAAAATTCACCAAAGCCGGCCAAATATCCGGTTGACGGAGTCTACAACCGTTCAAATACTGTATGGGTAGGTGACCTCAAATATAAGGATATTAATGAGGATGGAGTCATTGACGACAAGGACCGTACAGATATCGGAAGTCCGCTTCCTCTCTTCACGTTCGGTTGGAACAACACGTTCCGTTACAAGGGATTTGATCTCAATATCTTCCTCAACGGATCGTATGGCAACAAGGTTCTCAACTACAGCCTTATGCACGGTCCGAGTGGTGGACTTGCATCGATGAACTCACTTTGGGTAAACCAGAATGCAGGAGCCATAAAGGATAGGGCACAACTCGTACCGATCGACCCTGACAAGGATTATTCACAGGGAGTAGAGGTTAATGGAGTAACTGTATGGAACTGGTTTGATGACGTTACAAACGTAAAGGTTGCCAATGCAGACACAAAGACTCCTCGTCCGACACGTGCTAATCCTAACGACAATGACCGTATGAGTTCACGCTACGTTGAAGACGGTTCATATCTCCGAATCAAGAACATAACTCTTGGTTATACCTTCCCTAAGAAGTGGATGAATAAGATCAAATTCGACAACATTCGAGTGTACTGCAACATCCAGAACCTCTATACTTTCACCAAGTACTCAGGATATGATCCGGAGGTCGGAGCTTCTACGCAGGACGCGCAAGGATATGCATTTGGTGTGGATAACGGACGTTACCCTTCACCTACAACATATTCATTCGGCGTCAGCCTTACATTCTAATCCCTAAAGAAAGAAGAATATGAAACTAAGAAATATAATTAAAGGTGCGTTGTTAGGAGTTCTCGCTCTGGGTGCCGTCTCTTGTGCCGACTTCCTTCACCGCCCTGTTGAGGATGGATACAATACTTCCATTTTCTACAAGACTGATGAGCAGGTGGAGATGGGTATAAACTCCCTCTACAATTCTCCTTGGTATGATTTCCAGCGCGCCTTCATCAAGATCGGTGAGGTGATGTCGGGAAATATGTATTGGGGTTCTTCTCCTTACCTGACTTTTACGACAAATGGATCTGATGAGGATCTGATGAATATGTCCTATTCTCTTTGGGCTGTGAATGCACAGGCCAATACGATGATAAATAATATCGTGGCGTCAGAAGGGCCTTCACAGGCTGCCAAGAACAAGGCTATAGGCGAGGCTCTCACCTGGAAAGCAATGGCTTATTTCTATATGGTAAGAACCTTCGGAGAGATCCCTATTGTGCACGACAATAAGGAAACCCTCAATTCCGGCACTTATAATGATCTTTATAAGGTGACCAAGGCTGGAGTTTATGAATATATCACTATGACTCTTGAAAAGGCATTGGAACTTCTTCCTAAGCAGACATCAGGCTGGAACGGTCGCATTGATTATTATGCAGCAGAAGGCCTCCTTGCCAAGGTATACCTTACCAAGGCAGGTGTGACCGGAACATTGAATAATGATGATCTCAAGAAGGCTGCCGAGCTTGCTGAAGATGTCATCCTGAATTCAGGCCGAACCCTTACGCCTAAGTATTCTGACATTTTCCGAATGAACCCTGAGCTTTACAACCAGACTGGTGAGCATCTCCTTGCTTGGATGTGGCAGGCAAAAGATGGTGCGTGGACAGCCCAGAACACTCTTCAGTCAGACCTTGGTCTCAAGGGATTCAGCGGTTTCGACGATATGTGGGGAGACTGGGGCGGTCCTTCATACGACCTTGCCCTGGCTTTCGGCGCCGATCCTCTTGCCGATCCTAAGACACGCGAAGGAGAGAAAGACAGCCGCCGCAAGGCAACTCTTATGATGGCCGGTGACCATTATGAGTATTTCTGGACTGCAAAGGGCGGATTCGACCCTCTGTATTTCTTCTATAGCGAAGATGCGGAATATGCAGAATGGGGAACAAACGCAGCATTCAACGGCCCTTGCGGAAGCCAGAATGTAAAGCACCTCTATGGAAACAAGTTTGACCACGCGGATGCTATAGGTTATGAGTCCAAGAGAATGGCTTATACTCTTCCTACTCCTCTTCTCCGTATATCAGACATATATCTTGTCTGTGCAGAGGCGAATGTGCTTGCAGGAGATGCAGGAAAGGCTTTGACATATACAAATGCCGTACGTGAGCGCGCAGGTGCTGATGCTCTGACCTCAGTTACATTCGAAGACATCTGGAAGGAACGTCGTCTCGAACTTGCAGGAGAAGGTGACCGCTGGTATGACTTCGTACGCAGATCATATTATGATATGCCTTCTGTGATTGCAGAACTCAAGGCTCAGCAGAGAAATGCCCTCAGCGGTTATGATACAGTGACCAAGAATTACTGGTACACAGGATGCGGTGGAACAATTGATACACCACCATCTGACCTTAAAGCATTCAATAAAGACAATGCCGTATGGGAACTTGGTGATTGCAAGTATGACACTACAGTGCCGCTTCCAAATATCAACGAGACTATCTTCACACTTCCGTTCCCTACAGAGGATGTGGTATTCAATCCTCATCTGCTTGATCCGGCTCAGGAAGTAGATGTACGCGCAACTTATGTATATAACTTTTAATGACAAGAATATATGAAACGATATATTAAGAGCATAATGCTGTTTGCGGCAGCTGCACTGGGCTTCGCTTCCTGCGAGGATTACCCTGATGCATTCGTGCTTGCGGATGGAGTGCCTTCGGTTGATTATGTAAGGTACGCAGACCGTGAGGTGCTTATAGAGCAGGCTTATATGGGGGAGATCGTATGCTTTGTGGGAGAGAATCTCTGCAGCGTGCGTGAACTCTACTTTAACGAGCATCCTGCAGTTCTCAATACAAGCTATATGACTGCCAATACTCTTATTGCAGCCGTTCCGGGCAAGATCCCACAGGTCAAGACAGACAAGGTCTATATGATCACTAAGAACAAGGATACAGTGACTGTAGACTTCAAGGTTATGATGCCTGCTCCTCAGATCAAATCTATGTCTTGCGAGTTCCAGAAGCCTGGTACAGACGTTACCGTATATGGTAACTACTTTGCCGAGCCTATGACCCTGACATTTGAGGATGGTGCCGGAGTTGAGGTGACTTCATTCAAGAGTGTCTCAATGACTGAGGCGACTTTCACCATTCCTGCTGAAGCAAAACCTGGTAGGATCAAGATCGAGACTGAGTCAGGTCTGGCACGTTCTCCGTTCTCATATATGGATGCAAGCGGAATGCTGTTCGACTTTGATGATGACGGCGATGCTGCTTTGGCTACTAACGTAGACAACTGCTGGCATAAACGTGAAATCAAGACTGATGACACCGCAATTGATGGCAACTATCTCCAGCTGGGTGACGGAAGCACAGTACTCAATGCTACTGCAGATTGGAATGATGGTCTGTATGCGTTCGAATATTGGTGCGGTACTTGGTCAAATCCTCAGAACATAACTTCCGGTCCAGGAATCGCGTTGTATAATATCGTGGACTTCTCTGACTATGCGAATATGGCTCTTAAGTTCGAAATGTGCATCCCTGCGTCTAATCCTTGGATGGCAGGAGCTATGCAGATAGCTTTCCAGCCTATTACTCAGGTGACTGTTTCCGGTGAACCTGTTGATGGATATGATACAGTAGGAAAGGCAAATGCAAGTGCATTCAACGGTGATAATGGCCTTGGAGACTGGGGACGTGCAATGTATCGCCCTTGGGCTGCTACAGGCTCTTATGACACAGGCGGAAAGTGGGTGACAGTAACTGTTCCTGTTTCAGAATTTACATTCAATAAAGATGGAAACGGTGCAACAAAGCAGCTGTCTTCAGAATTAGATTTTGCCAGCTTGACAATGTTTGTCGTTGGTGGTGGCGTTGCAGGTAAGGAATGTGCTCCTGTCATCAAGATCGACAACATCCGTGCGGTTCCTGTTAAATAATTTAAATGGAAACAATGATGAAAAAGATATTTAAACTTGCGGCACTGTTTGCCATTTCCAGTCTTGTCGGACTGACCGGTTGTACAGAAGAACTGTCAACAGATCAGTTATCTGATGATGCTGTGGTATTGAGTGCATTTGCTCCGAACCCTGTGGTTCGCGGAGCAGAACTTCGCATTATGGGAAGTAATCTCGACAAGATTGTCGAGGTGCAGATTCCTGGCGCAGAGCCAATCACTGAAATCGAAGTGATATCTACTGGCAGAGTAAGTGAGATCCGCGTGGTGACTCCTGCAGCAGGAGCAGAGGATGCTTCTGTTACCGGCCCTGTTGTCATCGTTGACAATTCTGGTAATGTATATAAGAGCAAGACAGAACTTTCATTTACTGAAGGTATCGTTCTTGATTCATTCTCTCCGGCTACGGCAATGCCAGGTGACGAGATCACAGTGAAGGGTGACTATCTTTATAATGTACAGCAGATAGTTCTCAACAACGGCGTGTATGTGACAGGCGAGCAGATTACTGCGAAGAGCCGTCGTGAACTTAAGTTCATCGTGCCTTCAAACGCTGTGACTGGTCCTGTGACCATCGGTGATGTTGACGAGAACAACAACCCTGACGGTCTCATACCTAACAATGTTCCTTCAAAGACTGAACTCGTTATCGGCGACCCTACAGTCAAGACTGCAGACAGAGGTATGCTCAAGGCTGGCGCTGAGATTACAATTCAGGGTTCATATCTTGATATGATCCAGAAGGCTGCTTTCAGAGTTGGAGAATCTGACACTCAGGTTGATTTCGCTCTTGCTGAGGATAACAAGTCAGTGAAGGTCATTCTTCCTGCAACCGTGGCTGAGGGTGAGGTTATTCTCACTTCATACGCAGGTAAGGAGTTCAAGGCTGGTGCTTATACAACAGTAGTTCCTACTGAGGTTGCAATCGCTGCCGAGAGCCGCTACAAGGCTGGTCTTAAGGCTGTCGTTACAGGTAAGGATCTTGATCTGGTTACTGGCGCTACTCTCGCAGGTACTGCACTTGAGTATGCATTTGCCGACAATAAGATCACTTTCACAATCCCTGCTGCTGCTGTTGACGGTACAGTTGTCCTCTCTCTTGCAAACGGCAAGAGCGTAGAGACTGAGGCTATCGAACTTGTGAAGCCTGTTGTTAAAGGTCTCAGCGTAACTGAATTGGTTGCAGGTGAAGAGTTTGCGATTGAAGGAACTGATCTGGATCTTGTGACTTCAGTTACTCTCAAGGGAGTGAAAATGGAGTACGAGTATGATGCGGAATCAGGTAAGATAACTGTCGCTACAGTAGGAACTTCTGCTACCGGTCCTGTAGAACTTGCTTGTGAAAACGGCGTAAAAGTCGCTGCTGGTGAATTGACCGTGACTTATGATTCATTCGTGGTGGTTTCTTCATTGCCATCTGAAGCAAGAATCGGTGACGAGATAACAATGACAGGAGCAAACTTCAATATGATCGAGGCTATCTACTTCGGTGAAGTCAAGGTTACTGGCTACACCAAGAGAGCGGATGACGAGATGGTATTCGTAATTCCTGTTGCTGTTGAGACAGGTTCTTACAATATGAAGTTTGTCTTGACTACAGGTGAAGAAGAGACTTGTGCATCTTCAATCGATGTGAAGGGCGCAATGACTACCGTTGTTCTTTTCGAGGGAGAACACGATCTCGGAAGCTGGTCATCTAATCTTACAGTATCAGCAGATAAGTTTGCGAAGATTCCATACGGTGCCGAAATGCATCTTGAATTTGTCATAAATGAAAGTACGACAGAGCCTTGGTATCAGGTCAAGCCTATGGATATGAAGAATTGGGCAGGTGTACAGAGCGTGATTGATACATTCGGTGGCGATGTTATGCAGTTAAATCCTGGCACAACTCACGCAAGCCTTGTATTGAGCGATGCAGATCTGCAACTTTTTGCTGAGGCAGGTGTTGCTTTCGGTGGTCACTTCGTCACGATTACCAAGGTTTACTTCACTTATGAAAACGGAGACTCTGATCCTATATTCGTTTCAGATATTATGATCAATGACTTCGACCAGCACGGTGAGCATAATGCATCCTGGGATAACAGTTGGGCAGGATATGCTACAGGAAAGATGGATGGAGACAATGGTTATATTGAAATTACAGGCGAGGGATCAGGTTGGCTTATCAACTGTAATCATCAGAACGCAGGTCAACTTGCACCTGTAATCGGTGATACCAGTTTGTATAACGTCAAGTTCGACATCTGGGTTCCAGCAGGAAGCGTAATTGCTGCGGATTCGATTGTTGCACAGGTTGTCTTCTGCGATGGTTGGTACTGGATAGGAAACATTTCTAACCAGGAAATCGTAGGAAAGGATAAGTGGGCAACTATCACCATTGACTATTCTAACGCTAATGTTCCTGCAACTCTTGATATGTCATCAGGTGCTCAGGGACTTGCAATCGAAGGTTCTGGAGCATTGCTTCCGGTAGGAGCCAAGATTGATAATTTCAGACTTTCACTTAAATAGTGATATATTTTCCCAGGGAGGCCTGACCGCCTCCTTGGGAGCAAGAATTAATAAAATTTATGAAAAAGTATCTATTAGGATTTTTGACTTTCGGATTGTTTCTGGCAGGTTGTTCCGAGAATCCGCCAGTGGTGGAGAAACCTGTGGCAGGACCAGAAATTCTGTCTGTCACTCCTGAAAACGGGGTGACAGATGTCACCGGCAAGGAACTGACCGTGATATTCACCTTTGACCAGAATGTCAAGTCGCCTTCTTCGCAACATTCGAACATTACCATTGACAATGGCGCATCCATCGTTAAAGTGAATGCCTATAATGAACAGGTGACGGTGAATATATCTTCCTTGGAGGAAAACGGACAGACCTATACTCTTGTGATACCAAAGGGTACGATTCACGGCTTCAGGGAATATCAGGATCCGGCCGATGAGATCCGATACACCTTCACTATGAAGAAGGTAGAGCCATACGTTCCTTCCGAACTTGATCCTGTCAAGACCCTTGTCAATCCGAATGCCTCCCAGCAGGCTAAGAATGTCTATAACTTCCTGCTCGAGCAGAGCGGAAAGAAGACCCTTTCCGGCGTGCAGTCAAGCCATTCACACAAGAATGATTTCATAGATGCAGTCTATAAGCATACAGGCAGGCATCCTGCACTGGCTGGTTATGACTTTCTGTTTCTTCAGTTCTCTCCGACTCCGGAGGGATGGAGTTGGGTGCAGAACTATAATGACATTTCCGCACCGAAGGAACAGTGGGCTGCAAATGGTCTGGTGAACTATATGTGGCACTGGAATGTGCCGAACAGCAAGGCAGACTGGGACAATGGCGTGAACAACTACAATTTCGACGGTTATGCATTCTATACCGATAAGACTTCTTTTGACATCAGGGAGGCAGTAAAGCCAGGAACCTGGCAGAACGACTTCATTATGAAGGATATAGAAGAAGTAGCAGGCTATCTCCAACTTCTTGAGAAGGAAAATATTCCGGTAATCTGGCGTCCTCTGCACGAGGCTGCCGGAAATTATGACCTTTACGGACCGAATGGAGCGTGGTTCTGGTGGGGAAGACACGGTGCCGAGCCGTGCAAGCAACTCTGGAGGCTTCTCTATGACCAACTTGTGAATGTATATGGCCTGGACAACCTCATCTGGGTATGGACCGTGGATGTGACCAGAGGTGCTGAGGATCAGTATCTTGACTGGTATCCTGGTGATGAATATGTGGATATTCTCGGAGTGGACATATATGAGACCAATACCGATGCAAAGACCCGTCAGTATCAGGCGCTTGTAGATCTTACCAAGGGAAAGAAACTCGTGACTGTAAGCGAGTGCGGCAACATTCCTGACCCGGCGAAATGTATGGATGCAGGCAACAAGTGGTCTTGGTTTATGGTATGGTGCAATTCGGATTCAAACGGAAACATCCTTCTGACCCCGTCTGACGGCAACTTCAATCTCAATACCGGTGATTATTGGAATCAGGTGATGTCCAGCCCATACGTAATGACACGCGAAGATATGCCGTCCTTGAAGTAAACTGTCATTTCGACCGAACGAAACAGACTATCATTTCACCGAACGAAACAGACTGTCATTTCACCGAACGAAACAGACTGTCATTTCACCGAACGAAACAGACTGTCATTTCGACCGAACGAAGTGAGTGGAGAAATCTAAAACTATGAGAAAAATTATATACATACTTTCAGCCCTTATTCTGGCAATTTCCTGCAATCCTGAAAATCCTGTGCAGCCGGAGACCGTCAAACTGTCCATTGACAAGACATCATTGGAATTTCCTGCTGAAGGCGGCGGACAGACCTTTACCGTGACTGCCTCCGAGCAGGTCTATCTTGTGCCTGGAGACGGATGGGTCTCTGCAAAGAAAGGTACGAAGACAGGGAACAATACGGTTGTGACTGTGGAGGTACAGAAGAATACTGTTGCACAGGCGCGCGAAACGAAGATTTCAGTTGTGGCCGGTGAGGAAAAGATGTATGTCGAGGTGTCGCAGGAGGCTGGCGAGGATGTTTCCGGTGATGGTGGAAACCAAGGTGGCAACCAGGGAGGCGAAGACGTTGTTCCTGAGAACAACGGCAATCTTGCCTGGCAGTTCGCGGAACGTCTCGGCATAGGCTGGAATATGGGCAATCATTTCGACGCCCAGAACAACGGAGTGTCCGGGGAGACCTTCTGGGGCAATCCTAAGGCGACAGCAGCAACATTCACAAAGGTAAAGGCGGCTGGTTTCAATACTGTCCGTATCCCTGTGACCTGGATGGGGCATATCGGAGAGGCTCCTGACTATAAGATAGAGGACGCTTGGCTCGACAGAGTTGCAGAGGTCGTGGGATATGCAGAAGCGGCAGGCCTGAATGCCATCATCAATATGCACCACGACGGTAGCGACAGCAAGTTCTGGCTCGATATCAAGTCGGCAGCGATCAATCCCGCTGTCCATCAGCAGATTCTCGAGCAGGTAAGTGCAATGTGGGGGCAGATCGCTGACAAATTCAGGGACAAGGGTGACTTCCTCATCTTCGAGGCCTTCAATGAGATCCACGACGGTGGCTGGGGCTGGGGAGCCAACAGAAATGACGGCGGCAAGCAATACAAGTGCCTCAATGAATGGAATCAGGCATTCGTGAATGCTGTACGTGCTTCCGGTGGTGAGAACGCGGATCGTATTCTCGGAATACCTGCTTACTGCACCAATGTGGATATATCTCTGGAGTCTTTCGTTATGCCTGAGGATACCGCAACTGATCGTCTGATGATGTCCGTGCATTGTTATGATCCTTACGATTATACACTGGCTGCGACAAAGAATGAGTGGGGTCATACGGCCGATGCTTCAAAGAAGGTCGCAGGAGATAACGAAGGTGACCTCAAGAGAGTATTTGAGAAAATATATGCAAATTATATATCGAAGGGCATCCCTGTCTATATGGGCGAATTCGGCTGTGTGAACCGTGCCACCGCGCGTGAGCAGGCCTTCCAGCAGTATTACCTTAAATATTACGCGAAACTGGCCAGGACTTACGGAGTACCGTCTATAATATGGGATAACGGAGCCAAGGGAGCCGGTAACGAACGTCACGCCTTCATAGACCACGGCACAGGCGAATTCTGTTCACCGGAGGCCAAGGCTGCCATCCAGGCATTGATATCATCATACACCAATGCCCTGACGCTCGACGATGTCTATCGCAATGCACCGAAGTAAGAAACATCACATAATTATGAAAACTATACTGAAACCTATCCTTATGATTGCAGCAGCAATTGCAATCGCATCCTGCGGAAGCGCGCAGGAACCGGCACAGACTCCTGCCGATGGACTCATCGCCCGTCTGTCTGCCCTTGTTGATGAAGGAAATATTATGTACGGTCATCAGGACGACCTGATGTACGGCCATTCGTGGAAACTTGCTGATGATGCGACAGAATATGTCCAGTCTGATGTCTATGCTGTATGCGGACAATATCCGGCGGTATATGGTATGGACTTGGGAGGAATAGAACTTGACTGGCCGGCTAATCTCGACAAGAACATTTTTGACCAGATGCGTGCTTCTGCCGTGGCTCATCACGAGCGTGGCGGAGTTGTCACATTCTCGTGGCATCCGCGCAACCCGCTCACAGGAGGAGATGCGTGGGATATAAGTTCGGATCAGGTGGTTGCTTCTATTCTCCCAGGTGGCGAGAAGCACGAATACTTTATGGGCTGGCTTGAGAATGCAGCAGACTTTCTCGAGTCGATAAAGACCGCTGACGGAGCGGCTGTTCCTGTAATCTGGAGACCTTGGCACGAGCACACAGGAAGTTGGTTCTGGTGGGGGCAGAAACTCTGTACCACGGAGCAGTATAAGGCGTTGTGGCAGATGACCTACGACTATATGGTGGGTGAACGTGCCCTTGACAATCTTGTGTGGGCATATTCTCCAGGAGCCGGAGAACTTACTTCCGTCGAGGTGTTTGGTGAAAGATATCCTGGTGATGAAATCATCGATATGGTAGGCTTTGACTGCTATTCAGGAGCAGACCGTGAGGATTATATGGCTAAGATGAAGAATGCCCTTGACATTACCAAGGCCTTTGCAGAAGAGCACGGAAAAATTATGGCCATTACCGAGACAGGCTATGAGGGCGTGAAGGACGCGAAATGGTGGACAGAAGTGCTTTACCAGGCTATGAAAGACTATCCTGTGTCATACGTTCTGACTTGGAGAAATGCCTGCGACGAAAATATGCAGCATCATTTCTATGCGCCTTTCCCAGGTCAGGAATCTGCAGAAGACTTCAAGGCATTTGCTGCTCTTGAGGATATCGTAATGCTTTAATACTCAATGGAAAAAATCATCGCTATATGACATTTGAAGAAAGATATGAGTGGTTGAAGGAGCAGCACGAAGCCCTTATCACAAAAAAGAACGAGCCTATAGAAGGCAATGGTGTATATCAACGCTATGCCAACCCTATCCTTACGGCAGATCACGCCCCTCTTTTCTGGAGATATGACCTGAACAAGGATACGAACCCATACCTGATGGAACGATTCGGCGTTCACGCGGCTTTCAATTCGGGAGCCATCAAGTGGAACGGAAAATATGTGCTTGTAGTACGTGTCGAGGGTGCTGACCGCAAGTCCTTCTTTGCTGTGGCCGAGAGCCCTAACGGAGTGGATAATTTCCGTTTCTGGGACCGTCCGATCACAATGCCTGAGTATGGAGAACCAGCGACAAATGTCTATGATATGCGTCTGACCGCACACGAAGACGGATGGATCTATGGCATTTTCTGCGTAGAACGTAAGGATCCATCGGCACCGGCTGGCGACCTTTCTTCGGCTGTTGCAGCAGCAGGTGTGGCACGCACAAAGGATCTCATCAATTGGGAGCGTCTTCCGGATATGGAATCGAATTCACAGCAGCGCAATGTCGTCCTTCATCCGGAATTTGTGGACGGCAAATATGCCCTCTACACACGTCCTCAGGACGGATTCATCGATGCCGGCAACGGTGGTGGAATCGGTTGGGCACTGGTTGACAGTATGGAGAAGGTGGTCATAACAGAGGAAAAGATCATCAATCACCGTTTCTACCATACCATAAAGGAATTAAAGAACGGAGAAGGTCCTCATCCGATCAAGACCGACCGCGGCTGGCTGCACCTTGCTCACGGAGTACGCGGCTGTGCTTCAGGTCTGCGTTATGTCCTTTATATGTATATGACCTCGCTCGAAGATCCGTCTAAGGTCATTGCAGAGCCTGCAGGCTTCTTTATGGTTCCTGAGGGATGGGAATATATCGGTGACGTTATGAACGTGCTCTTCACCAACGGCTGGATTGCAGACGAGGATGGCAAGGTCTTCATCTACTATGCTTCAAGCGACACCCGTATGCACGTGGCTACATCTACAGTTGACCGCCTTGTTGACTACTGTATGAATACAGAGCCGGACGCATTCACAACCGGCGAGACCGTCAAACGTCTTAACCGTCTGATTGATATGAATTTGAAATAGTATCCTCCGTATCCTGTGAGCGAGCGAAGCATATCCATACACTTCTGCTTCGCGAGCCACAGGATACGGTCAGCCATTAGCATCTTAATAACACCAATAACTGACAACAACCAATGAAAATATTTGAGAAAATAGGCTACGGCTTCGGTGATATGTCCTCATCGATGTTCTGGAAACTCTTTTCATACTTCCTGCCGTTCTTCTACTCCAACGTATTCGGTCTCAGCCTGGCCGATGCCGGCGTACTGATGCTCGTGACCCGTATCTGGGACGCTGTATCTGACCCTATGATGGGAATAATCGCAGACCGTACAAAGACCCGTTGGGGCAAATACCGTCCGTATCTTCTCTTTTTTGCACTTCCTTTCGCTGTCTGCGGAGTACTCCTTTTCACCACTCCGGAGAACGGAAAGACCTTGTGGGCATATATCACCTACATCCTTATGATGACCGTATATACCGGTATCAATGTGCCTTACGGATCGCTTCTTAACGTGATGACAGCGGATTCTGATGAAAAGTCTGTGCTTTCTTCATATCGAATGTTCTTTGCATACGGAGGTAGTTTCATCGCCCTTTTTGCTTGGGAACCTCTCTGTAATATGTTCGATAAGGCACGCTCTGTCGCAGAAGATTCTGCCGGCGGACTTGCTTCCATCTCTACCAGCCCTGAGGCTTGGCAGAAGGCAATGATCGTCATCGCTTCCTGCTGCTTCATTCTCTTTGTACTCAGCTTCCTTCTTACAAAGGAGCACGTGAAGAGCGAATCCACAGTATCTGTGGGGCAGGATCTCAAACTTCTTCTGAAGAACAAGCCTTGGTGGCTCCTTATCGGAGCAGCCCTTGCTTCAAACCTCTTCAACACCGTCCGTGGTACCACAACTGCATATTTCTTTGCAGACTACATCCAGAAGACCGTGGAAATGGCTCCGCAGTGGGCATTCCTCGTATCAGCCGGCATCTTCCTTTCTATCGGTGAGATTGCGAATATGGTCGGTGTTGTTCTTGCAGTACCGATGTCGAAACACCTTGGCAAGAAATCCACCTATATCATCTCGATGGCAGTGCTTATCGGTCTGAGCATCGCATTCTTCTTCCTTCCTGCCACACCGGGCGGATACTGGTCTATGCTTGTCTTCCAGGTTGTCATCTCCATCTTCACCGGCGTGATATCTCCTCTTGTATGGAGTATGTATGCTGACGTGGCTGATTACTCGGAACTTAAGGACGGAACCGCATCAACCGGTCTCATCTTCTCATCTGCTTCAATGGCACAGAAGTTCGGTGGTGCATTCGGAGGCTCTGCAGTTATGTGGATGCTTGCTGCGTTCGGATACAATACAGTTGCAGGTGCAGTCCAGACTGAGACAGCCATCCTCGGTCTGCGTATCCTTATGAGTTGGGTTCCTGCAGCAGTAGCGGCTCTCTCCATACTTGTCGTATGGTTCTATCCTCTGACAAAGAAGAAGATGGAGGTCGTTCAGGCAGAACTCGCTGTCAAGAGAGGAGCTCAATCCGCTGAGTAATAAGCAGTTACCTCATCTACGTGCCGCACAAAGGGGAGCACGCAGATGAGATAAGTCGTTGATATACAGAAATTTATACGCGTCGAAAATATGAGGAGAATAATCGTTCTTGCAGTTTTTGCTGCCTTGATAATGTCTTGCGTTCAACAGACTCCTAAAGTAGAGCGCCTCCGTGTTGAGGGGACTGCACTGATGAATGAGTCGGGTGATACTGTGGAACTCAAGGGAATGAGTTTCGGATGGAATGTGCTCTGGCCACGTTTCTATAATGCTCAGGCCGTGAAGCACGTTGTCAAGGACTGGGATGCGGAACTTGTCCGTGCTGCCATAGGTGTGGAGATAGATGATGATGAGTGCCGTATGCAGAACTATCTGAAGGATCCGGATTTCGGAAAACAGTGCGCCTGCACCATCGTTGATGCTGCGATTGAGAACGGTGTATATGTATTGGTGGACTGGCACGCTCACGGCCTTCATACCGAGGCTGCCGTGGAGTTCTTTACATATATGGCCACAAAGTATAAAGGGGTTCCTAATGTGATTTATGAGATATGGAACGAACCTTCATACAAGGATCATATCAACCAGATAGACTATACCTGGGCGGAGATCAAGGAGTATTCGGAGACGGTCATCGCTGCTATCCGTGCTGTGGAGCCTGATGCTGTGATTGTGGTCGGCACTCCGCGCTGGTCGCAGAATGTAGATGATGCTGCAAATGATCCTATCCTGGGATATGAAAATCTTATGTACACCCTTCATTTCTATGCCGGAACGCATAAGGAATGGCTGCGCGAGAAAGGAGACTATGCTCTCTCGAAAGGTATGGCTCTGTTCGTGACCGAGTGCGGAGGTATGAATGCCGATGGTCAGGGGCCGATTGATGTGGAATCGACAGAGGCCTGGATCGAGTGGATGGATGAGAACGATATCAGTTATGCGTTCTGGTCTATCTCAGACAAGGAGGAGACCTGCTCGATGCTTCTTCCTTCCGCTCCGTCTGAAGGACCTTGGACAGATACCGACCTCAGGCCGTGGGGTCGATTCGTAAAGGAACAACTGTGAGATTTAGGCACACTGATTAAATGTCACAGCCGTTGAGACTTGTAATCTTATATAATGAACTGATAATGAAAAGAATAATATCAATATTAACTGCTGCCTTATGCGTATTGACAGCATCGGCTCAGATACGCATCGCTACACCTGGCATCGAACTCATTCTGAGGGCTGATGTAGGCGGTGAACCACAGATACAATATTTCGGAGAAAGACTCTCGGATGCAGATGCAACCAATCTTCAGGCTGCCGGCGTTCCGAATCATAATGCATATCCTGCATACGGCCTCTGGTGCGCTTCAGAAGCATCTTTGGGAGTGACCCACTATGACGGCAATATGTCCACGGTGTTGAGGGTGGAATCGGTAAGCGAGACTGACGAAGCGACTGCAAAGGTCACAAGGATAAAGATGAAGGATACGGTTTATCCTTTCTATGTTACTGTATGCTACCGTGCATATCAGGATGTGGATATGATCGAGACCTGGACAGAGATTGAGAATCTGGAGAAGAAGCCAGTGGTGCTGACACGCTTTGACTCAGGATATCTCCCTATACGCTTTGGAGACGTGTGGCTGAGCCATCTTCACGGTACCTGGGCTAATGAAGGACTTCTGGTACAGGAACCTCTTCAGCGCGGAATGAGAGTCATCAAGAACAAGGACGGTGCACGAAATTCGCATACCGACCACGCTGAAGTGATGTTTTCTCTTGACGGAAAGCCTCAGGAGAATGCCGGACGTGTGATCGGAGCAGCGCTCTGCTACAGCGGCAACTATGAACTCCGTGTCGATACAAAGGATACCGATTACCACGAATTCTATGCTGGAATCAATCCTGATAATTCGGCATATATTCTTGAGTCTAAAGAGGTGTTCAAGACTCCGGAACTCGCTCTGACATTCTCTGATGAGGGTCTCAGCGGAGCCAGCCGCAATTTCCACAGATGGGGACGTAAATATAAACTTGCTCACGGTGACAAGGAACGCAAGATCCTGCTGAACAGTTGGGAAGGTGTCTATTTCGACATCAATGAGCCGGGAATGGATCAGATGATGGCCGATATAGCATCTATGGGTGGCGAACTCTTCGTGATGGATGACGGATGGTTCGGCGTGAAATATCCTCGTCTCACAGACAATTGTGCTCTCGGAGACTGGGAAGTTGACAGAAACAAACTCCCTAACGGCATCGGCTGGCTTGTGGAGCAGGCACACAAACACGGCATAAAGTTCGGCATCTGGATCGAGCCTGAAATGACCAACACCACCAGCGAACTTTACGAGCAACATCCTGAATGGGTGATCAAGGCTCCTGAGCGCGAGGTGGTCAAGGGTCGTGGAGGTACTCAATTGGTTCTGGATCTTGGTAATCCGGAAGTACAGGATTTTGTTTTCGGTATCGTGGATGATCTCTTGACGGAGAATCCGGAGATAGATTACATCAAATGGGACGCTAATATGCCGATTACCAACCACGGATCGCAATATCTTCCAAAAGACAGGCAAGGTCATCTTTATGTAGAGTATCATCGTGGATTCGCTTCTGTATGCGACAGGATCCGTGCTGCATATCCTGATGTGACCATCCAGGCCTGCGCCTCCGGTGGCGGACGTGCCAACTGGGGAGTCCTCCCTTGGTTCGATGAGTTCTGGGTGAGCGATAACACCGATGCGCTCCAGCGTGTCTATATGCAGTGGGGAACATCTTATTTCTTCCCTGCCATCGCTATGGCATCGCATATCAGCGCTACTCCGAACCATACCGTATTCCGCACCACATCGATCAAATACCGTATCGACGTAGCGATGAGCGGCCGTCTCGGAATGGAAATCCAGCCTAAGAATATGACCGAGGAAGAAAAGGCTCTCTGCCGCAAGGCCATCTCGGAATATAAGGAAATCCGTCCTGTGGTGCAGTTCGGTGACATTTACCGTCTGGTATCTCCGTATGACGGACATAATATGGCTTCTATGATGTATGTGACCCCTGAAAAGGAAAAGGCTGTGTTCTATTGGTGGAAGACCGAGACCTTCTATGATGATCATCTTCCTCGCGTGAAGATGGCCGGACTTGATCCTGACCGTTTTTATAAGGTTCGTGAACTCAATCGCATAGATAATGAACCTCTCCCATACGAAGGCCTTTCTTTCAGCGGAAAGTTCCTGATGGAGAACGGTCTGGAGATCCCTCTCAAGCATAAGGTCGACTATCATAAGCAGGACGACTGGAGCAGCCGCGTGCTCTACCTGGTGGCAGAATAGTCCCTGACAATCAAACGATTACGTAAAATGCCTGCTGTCATAGTGCAGCAGGCATGAGATATAAACAATTGAATAGCAGTGGTTTGCGTGCCACGGTTTTTGTTATGAAGCAGACATTCGGATATTTTGATGACGCACAGCGCGAATATGTGATTACCGACCCCAAGACTCCCTGGCCTTGGATCAACTATCTCGGCAATGAGGATTTCTTCTCGCTGATTTCCAATACGGCGGGAGGCTATACATTCTGCAAGGATGCGAAGTTCCGTCGCATTACGCGCTATCGCTATAATAATGTCCCTATGGACAATGGCGGAAGATATTTCTATATCAATGACGGCGGTACGGTATGGTCGCCGGGGTGGAAGCCTTGCAAGACTCCGCTGGATTTCTATGAATGCCGTCACGGAATGAGTTACACACGCATCACGGGCGTGAAAGATGGTATTGAGGCTAGTGTGTTGTTCTTTGTTCCGCTTCATACGTGGGGCGAGGTGCAGAAGATGACTCTGCGTAATACTTCTGCCGAGGTGAAGAAGTTCAAGTTATTCTCTTTTGCCGAGTGGTGTCTTTGGAATGCCGCCACGGATATGGAGAATTTCCAGCGCAACTTCTCGACGGGAGAGGTTGAGGTGGACGGCTCTGTCATATATCATAAGACGGAGTATAAGGAGCGTCGCAATCACTATGCATTCTACAGCGTGAATGTTCCGATTTATGGTTTTGATACGGATAGAGAGACTTTCATCGGTCTGTATAATGAGTTCCGCGATCCTCAGAATGTGCTTGCCGGGGTTGCAGGAAACAGTATTGCCCACGGATGGAGCCCTATAGCCTCACATTGTATCGAAGTGGAACTCCAGCCAGGCGAGAGCAAGGATTATATTTTCCTTCTCGGATATGTGGAAAATGCTCAGGATGAGAAGTTTGTGCCTCAGGCTGAACCGGGTCTGCTTCACAGCGGAAGTTCGCCGATAATCAACAAGGCAAAGGCTCGTGCTATGATCGCATCTCTGGACACGACAGCGAAGGTTGATGCTGCTTTTTCAGAACTGAAGGCATATTGGGATGCGCTTCTGGGCATATTCTCAGTCAAGAGTCCGGAGGAGAAACTCGACAGGATGGTGAATATATGGAACCAGTATCAGTGTATGGTCACATTCAATATGTCCCGTTCGGCTTCGTTCTTCGAAAGCGGAATCGGCCGTGGAATGGGCTTCCGTGACTCGAATCAGGATCTTGTGGGATTTGTGCATCAGATTCCGGAAAGGGCTCGTGAGCGCATCATTGACATAGCATCGACACAGTTCCCTGACGGAGGCTGCTACCATCAGTATCAGCCGCTTACAAAGCGTGGAAACAACGATATCGGAGGCGGATTCAATGACGATCCTATGTGGCTTATCTTCGGAACGGTGGCATATATCAAGGAGACAGGTGATTTCAGCATTCTTGACGAGCCGGTGCCGTTCGATAATGAGCCGGGTTCGGAGGTGTCTCTGATGGAACATCTGCGCATTTCATTCGATCACGTGGTGAATAATCTCGGACCGCATCTGCTTCCGCTCATAGGCCGTGCCGACTGGAATGATTGCTTGAATCTGAACTGCTTCTCCTTGGATCCGAACGAGTCTTTCCAGACTACCGAGAACAAGACAGAAGGCTCTAAGGCTGAATCGCTTATGATAGCCGGACTTTTCGTCGTATGCGGTCGTGACTATGTTGAACTCTGTCGTGAAAGAGGGCTTCAGGCTGAGGCTGACAGGGCTGAAAAATGCGTTGAGGCTATGGTCGAGGCTGTGAAGAAGCACGGCTGGGACGGGGAGTGGTACCTCCGTGCATACGATTATTTCGGCCGCAAGGTGGGATCTCACGAGAATGAGGAAGGCCAGATTTTCATCGAGTCGCAGGGCTGGTGCTCAATGGCTGGAATCGGCCTTGAAGAGGGAATGGTACAGAAAGCGCTGGACTCCGTGAAGGATCGCCTGGATTGCGAGCACGGCATAGTGCTGAATAACCCTGCATTCACGAAATATTTCGTTGAATATGGTGAAATATCTTCATATCCAGCCGGTTACAAGGAGAATGCCGGTATCTTCTGCCACAACAATCCTTGGGTTATCATAGGCGAGACCGTCCTCGGTCGTGGTGACTATGCCTGGGAATATTTCCGCAAGATATGTCCTTCATATACAGAGTTCCGAAGTGACCTCCACAAAGTGGAACCGTATGTCTATTCACAGATGATAGCCGGCAAGGATGCAGCAAAGCCGGGCGAAGCCAAGAATAGTTGGCTCACTGGTACCGCTGCCTGGAACTGGTATGCCATCACCCAGTACATTCTTGGTATAAAGCCTGCGTACAATGGTCTGGAGATCGATCCTTGTATCTGCTCCCAGTGGAAGGAATACACTGTAACCCGCCGTTTCCGTGGATCCGTTTATGAAATCTCTGTAAAGAATCCTGACGGTGTCTGCAAAGGCGTACGTGAGATCATCCTCGACGGCCAGCCTCTCTGCGGCAACGTCATTCCTTGCACTCCAGGAGAGCATCAGGTTGCCGTGCTTCTTGGTTAGGATTTCCAGGTAATGTACGCCCCTTTGTTGTTATCCTGAGCGCTAGCAAAGGATCTTTTCAATAATTTTCATCCCCGGCATATTCTCAAAAGTTATCCCCGGCTCGACCGGGGATCTTTATTCACAGAAACGACCAAACCTGCTGTGAGCGAGCGAAGCATATCCATACGCTTCTGCTTTGCGAGCCACAGCAGGCTTGGTCTGTGTATGCTTGGATGCTTGACCGATACCTTGATGTCTGATTGATGGTTGATTGGTGCAGTGTGTGGATTATAGTTCTAGTGAATCTTCAGTACCTCCAATTCACCAGAACCTATTAAAAACGATAAAATCAGACTCTATATCGAGGTTCTAGTGAAGGTTATGGTCATAATCTTCACTGGAATTGGTTCTTCAGAGCGCATTTAGAGGTGTCAGGGATATTCCGTTCTTTATCTTCAGACTTGCCAAGATCTTTGTGTAGTGCAGGGTACCGGAGTTGGCAAATGCGCCAGCCAGTTCCTCAAAGCATACTGCGCGAGTACGCCAAAGGGCTCGCTCCGCATACTTTGTGCCGGTTCTGTCCACCAAAAGGGTCTGTTTTATGGATGCTACTGAAAAAATATAGAGCCTATCCACGAATATGGGTGTTTTTGTGGACAGACAGCATCAAAATCAACTCCTGTCAATAAGTGATATAAAAAGAAAAAAGCCGTCTCTGTAAGAGAACGACTGCATATATAATTGTACCACGTCTGGTTATTTCTTCACTACGGCTCAGCGACTTCGCCGATGATGCAAAATTTAAGGCCGCATCTAAGCGACCTCTTTTGGAGCGGAAAACGAGACTCGAACTCGCGACCCCAACCTTGGCAAGGTTGTGCTCTACCAACTGAGCTATTTCCGCATATCCCGTACTTTTCGTTTGGGATTGCAAAGGTACGTATAATTTTTAAACTTCCAAACTTTTTTCGAGAAATTTTCAAAAATTTGATTGAAGAGGGCTTAAAATGGGGTAAATTTCCTTAAAATCATTATATTTGTAAGGAACTGCTCAGGCGGCTCGTGAAAATATAATGACCAATGCTATGAAAACCAGATTATTTTTTTTGACATTGGTGGTGGCGATGCTCTCGTCAGTGTCTCTTCTTGCGCAGGATCAGCGCAGTGCAACCCAGTATCAATACGACCGATATGATGGTCATTGGCCTGCAGGAGAGGGAATCCTGTACTCCTATAAGGACGGACTTATAATAGGAACCTTCAACAAAGGCAAGGCTGAAGGTAGGTGTATATGCTATAAGCCTAATGGCGAGGTCTATTGGGGCGATTTCAAAAAAGGAAAGCAGACAGGTAACGGACGTATCTATAGAGATAACGGTATCGTTATGTCGGGGCAGTACAAGAACGGAAAATATCACGGACTTGATACTCTGTACAGATCCAATGGGTCGGTCTTTGTGGGAAAATACCGCAAGGGAAGACTTAAGAACAGGATTGATGATGTGAAAAACGAAGCAGTTTGTGCCAAGCCAGAATATCCTCGTGTGGATTTGAAGAGAAAGCAGGAGGATTTCCTGAAGGAACTCGAACTTATCTGGGAGGAAAGAAATATTCATCTCAGAGAAAAGGCTGGTCTGATCAGTCCGAAGTTCCAGGGTGGCGATGTAAATGATTTTGCACTTTGGGTAAATTCACAGGTGAAATATCCGGAATCATTGGCTGCAAGAGATGTTTCGAGAACTGTCATTGTGGAGTTTACTGTGATGAATGATGGTACCTTGGCTGATGTGCACGCTTTGTTCGGATCGGATCCGGCATTGAATGAGGCCGCTGTGAATGCAGTGAAAGGATCTCCTCGTTGGACGCCAGGTGAGCATAAGGGTGAGAAAAGGAGTGTCCGTATGACGGTTCCAGTGGTGTTTACCAATGAATAGCAATCTATAAAGACTGAATAATCATTAAAAACTGCTATCTTTGCAAGTTCAGGCTGTATATGGTCTGAGCCTTGCAGGGTAGCAGTTTTTATTGTGATATGAGTAAAGAAATATTAGACAGCATTGCAGACAAGGAATATGAGCACGGCTTTGTGACGGATGTAGAGCAGGAGTTCATTCCGAAAGGTCTGAATGAAGATATAATACGCCTGATATCGGCAAAGAAGGAGGAACCTGAGTGGATGCTTGAGTTCCGTCTGGAGGCATTCCGCCGCTGGCAGAAGATGCCGCTGCCGAAATGGGCGCATCTCGATATTCCTGAGATTGATTTTCAGGATATAATATATTATGCGGCTCCGAAGAAGGATGCTGACCGGCCTAAGGAGATCGATCCGGAACTGGAGAAGACATTTGACAAATTGGGCATTCCACTTCACGAGAGGGCTGCTTTAGCCGGCGTTGCTGTGGATGCCGTATTTGATTCAGTATCAGTCACTACAACGTTCCGTTCGGCCTTGGCGGAGAAGGGCATAATATTCTGCTCGTTCTCGGAAGCGGTGAAGGAACATCCTGATCTTGTGAGGAAATATCTGGCTTCGGTGGTGCCTGTGGGTGACAATTTCTATGCGGCTCTGAACTCAGCCGTATTCAGTGACGGCTCATTCGTATATATCCCGAAAGGGGTGCGCTGTCCGATGGAACTTTCCAGTTATTTCCGTATAAATGCAGCAGGAACCGGCCAGTTCGAAAGGACTCTGATTGTGGCGGATGAAGGCTCGTATGTGAGTTATATGGAGGGCTGTACCGCTCCGATGCGTGATGAGAACCAACTTCACGCGGCTGTGGTGGAGATCATTGTGGAGAAGGATGCGGAGGTGAAATATTCGACGGTGCAGAACTGGTATCCCGGTGACAAGGATGGACGCGGAGGAATATATAACTTCGTGACCAAGAGGGGTATATGTAAGGGGGCCGGAAGTCATCTGTCCTGGACACAGGTGGAGACCGGTTCGGCGATAACCTGGAAATATCCTTCTACCATACTGAAGGGGGATAATTCGTCGTCGGAGTTCTATTCAGTGGCTGTGACGAACAATTTCCAGCAGGCGGATACAGGAACGAAGATGATACATATAGGCCGCAATACCAGAAGCCGTATTGTCAGCAAGGGAATATCAGCCGGGCGCAGTCAGAACAGTTATCGAGGACTTGTCAAGATGCTTCCTGGAGCAGATAATGCACGTAATTTTTCTCAGTGCGACAGCCTGCTGATAGGTGACAGGTGCGGGGCGCATACGTTCCCGTATATAGAAAATGCAAACAAGACTGCCGTAGTGGAGCACGAGGCTACAACCTCGAAGATAAGTGAGGATCAGTTGTTCTATTGTAATCAGAGGGGTATATGTCCGGAGGAGGCCGTGGGACTTATTGTTAACGGATATGCACGTGAGGTGTTGTCCAAACTCCCTATGGAGTTTGCCGTTGAGGCGCAGAAACTGCTGCAGGTTAGTCTGGAGGGATCTGTAGGATGATGGAGTTTTGGAATATAATATTGTTTGATATGGGTGGGAAACCGGTGCTGCTGATAGATCTGCTGTCGGCGGTATTCGGTCTGACGACTGTGTTTCTGGCGGGCAGGAACAGCAAGAAGAATTTTTATGTAGGATATGCCTATACCGCATTGCTCTTCTTTATGTTCTGGCAGAAGAATCTTTATGCCAATCTCATACTTCAGCCTATATCGCTGGGTATCAATATAATGGGGCAGTATAGATGGAGTCATCCGAAAAAGAGTGAAGAGAGTGCTCAAAATAGTGGCGAACTCAAGGTGTCGATGCTGACCTGGCCTCAGAGGGGGCTGATAGTGGCCTTGGTACTGGTGCTCGCTCTTCTGTGGGGCTGGCTTATGAGTATGATGGGAACGAGGTGGTTCGTGGGATATTTCCCCGCCAATCCTCAGCCATACCTTGACTGCTGCGTAACGGTGCTGATACTTACTGCACAGACTTTGTCGGCTTTGAAGAAATGGGATTGCTGGATTGCTTGGCTTTTTGTGAACATAGCCAATCTGACGCTTTACCTGAAGGCCGGACTGGTCTTTATGCCGATTGTCAGTTGTCTGTACCTGGTCAACGGTATATGGTCTTTGTTCACGTGGTATAAATTGTATAGAAAAAACGCATAATATGAGCGATATATTATTGAAAATAGAGGGTCTGAGGGCTTCTGTTGAGGACAAGGAGATTCTCAAGGGTGTTGATCTTGTCATACGTAAGGGTGAGATCCACGCAGTGATGGGGCCTAACGGGGCAGGAAAGAGTACCCTTTCAGCCGTTCTGGCGGGTAAGCCGCAGTTTACTGTAACTGCCGGTACAATTGAATTTATGGGGCAGGATCTTCTGGCAATGTCGCCCGAGGAGCGTGCCTGGGCAGGAATATTCCTTTCTTTCCAGTATCCTGTGGAGATACCAGGAGTCACTATTACCAATTTTATGAAGACTGCAGTCAATGCACATAGGGCTGGTAAGGGTCTGGAGCCGTTGAAGGCCGGGGATTTCCTGAAGTTACTTCGAGAGAAGATGGCTTTCGTGCAGATGAAGCCTGAGTTTGCCAAGAGAGAGGTTAATGTGGGTTTTTCGGGCGGTGAGAAGAAACGCAATGAGATATTCCAGATGGCAATGCTTGATCCGACGCTTGCTATTCTTGATGAGACCGACAGCGGACTTGATGTGGATGCTCTCCGAATCGTTGCAAACGGTGTCAATGCCCTGCATACTCCTGAAAAGGCAGCCATTGTAATCACTCATTATCAGCGACTTCTGGATTATATCGTTCCTGATGTGGTACACGTCCTGAAGGATGGAAAGATAGTGAAGACTGCCGGCAAGGAACTTGTTGCCGAGATTGAAGAGAAGGGTTACGATAATCTGTAGGATATGGAAGATTTGATAGTAGCTAGGTGCAGTAAAGTGCATAGAATATATGTTCTAGGAGGTCGTGGTACTTGTTGTTCCGACGACCCCCGCCTGCCTGGCGGCAGGCACCCCCTAGCCGAGGGTGGCACGTCGTCTCCACAATCAAGTACCACGACTATCCCACAGCAGATTGTTGTGGAGGGAGATGCCAAGGTGGATATCGTCTTGTTGTTTTTTCCTGGTATTTCTGCAGATGTGAAACTGGATGTGCATCTGGTAGGTGAGGGTGCTGAGGCCAACATTTTTGGTGCATACGTGTGCGGTGGTGATGAGAAGGTGAATATATCGGTGGATATGCATCATAACGTGCCTCATTGTAATTCGCGTCAATTGTTCAAAGGAATTGCCGGGGGTCGATCCAGAGTGGATTTTTATGGAAAGATCATCGTTGCTCAGGATGCACAGAAGACCGAGGCATATCAGGAGAATCACAATATCCTTCTTTCAGAGGATGCCAAAGTGGATACAAAACCTCAGTTGGAGATATATGCGGATGATGTGAAGTGCTCGCACGGAGCCACTATCGGCCGCCTTAATGAAGAGGAACAGTTCTATATGCGTTCCCGCGGTATCAGTCTCGAAGATGCCAAGGTGCTTCAGATGATTTCGTTCATCGCTCCGGTGCTGGAAAATATACAGGATGATGCACAGCGCGAGGCAATTGCCGCTGAGTTTGAAACAGATATCAGAAGGATAATCAGAGGTATATGATAACCAACCCTAATGTCAAGATAAACCTTGGACTCAATGTCCTGCGAAAGAGAGAAGACGGATTCCACGATCTCGAGACTCTGTTCGTTCCTTATTTCGGGATAAGCGATACTCTGGAAATCATCGTCGGAGATGACTACAGCCGTACTTCTGCGGTTCTTTTCAGCAGATATGGTTCATCTGTTCCTGCGGTGCAGGGAAGCATCAAGCCTGAAGGAGTGTTCGGAGTAGAGACAGAGGAATCTGTGGCTCCGAAACTGGTGCAGGGTATGTCTGAAGACGGCAGATTGATGATAACCATTGCTCGCGAAGAAGGGGTTGACTGGGATCCTCTCAAAGATTTGACAGCCAAGGCATATATGATTCTTGCTGAGGATTTTGCTTTGCCTCCTGTCAAGATTTTTCTGGAAAAGACTTCGCCCGTCGGAGCCGGTCTGGGTGGAGGATCAGCCGATGCGGCTTTTGCTCTGAAGATGCTGAATGAGTTATGCGATCTCGGTCTTTCAGAGGATAGGTTGGCCGGATATGCTTCCCGTCTTGGAAGTGATTGTGCTTTCTTCGTATATAATCGTCCTATGTTAGGAGAAGGGCGAGGGGAAATTCTTACTGAGTATGAAATCAAAGAGATAGATTGGCAGTCTGCTTCTGAGAGGTATCCTGGATCTGTTGACGGATCTCAGTACGATCTTCAGGTCATAACTCCATCCGGAATATCTGTATCAACAAAAGAGGCATACAGCGGTATCAGGCCTCATCTTCCTGAAGTTCCTTTGAAGGATGCGCTTGCGCGTCCAGTGGAGGAATGGGATGGAATACTTATGAACGATTTCGAGGAAACCGTCTTTGCCGTACATCCTGAATTGGCTGCAATCAAACGGTCTTTATATGAGAGTGGAGCCATATATGCATCAATGTCCGGATCCGGTTCCGCCCTCTTCGCTCTTTACAGGAAAGATATCCTTTAAAGTGCTGCTGCGAACTTTTTGATCTGCTTCAACTTCTCCATAAAATCCGGCTTGTTTTCAACTTTTATACGGTCGTATCTGGTCTGCATCCTGAGCAGAAGGTCGGCCGGGATGCCTGTTGCGGCTTCTGTAAGCAATGCGAATTCCGTATTCACGGGGCGTTTCCCCTTGAGTATCTGATTTACCTGGGAACAGGAAACCCCGATTCTTTCAGCAAATTCCTTTTGGGATATCTGCATATATTCGATCTCATCCATAATTATTTCCCCCGGATGTGTCACATATTTTGGCTTCAGGTTGCTCAGAATCATCTGAGGATCTACACCTTCAATCTCAACCATAATTTTCTTATTTATAGTGGTTAGATAATTCTATAATGTTGCATATTGTTAGGGAATCTGTTCCTTTGACAGTTCTCTCTTCAAATTCAATGCGATATTTGTCTGATACTCATACGGATGAAATGCCTGATTTAAGCCCTATGAGTTTTTCATATCTTAAAGAGTTGATCAGCATTAAATCTTCTGCCCTTTTTGCATCAGCCATTCTGTCAATGATTTTTCTGCATCTCTTGATAATGTCCTTTTGGTAACGATGCTTCTTATCAGAAGATTTACCTTCCATATAAAGTTCTTTCAAATAGTTTTTGGCAAAGATGATCTCCATACCATTATGCAAAGTTAGTTATTAATAGATTATTTACAAAATTGTGAATATGTAATTGGGAATAACGCCTTGCAATGTGGTGTATTTCAGATGAATAGAAAACTTTTGTGGTGAATTGCGTGGAAAAATTTCTCTTTTTTGTGTATTTTAAATCTTTTTTATGTTTTGTATGATCCGGAGTAGTCTGATTACCGGAACATAAAAAAAGTTGAAAAAGGATAAAAAAAAGAAAAAGGTGACGAAAGGTCTTTATGTGGGGTAAAGAATTCCGTCGCTTTCCGCTATTTTGTTTTCCTTTGGAGAAAAAAACAAAGGATGATGAAAATGTGGATGATTGCAGGCATACTGCTGGTGTCGGTATCTTGTGGAATAGAGGAGATTTCCAGTCGCCCGGGGACGAACAGAGAGGATATATGGACTGGACCTGGTATGAATGCGGACCCGGAGTCCAAGGAGATATGTTATGTGACGGCTTTTGACTATCCGAAGGATTATGATTGGAGAACAGATAAGGAGAAGGGGAGCGTCAAATGCTCTCTGGTGGTCTTTGCTGACGGTGTCCCTATGATGAAAGTGCCGGTAGGCGATCTGTATGAAGTCAGTTCCGATCCTGATAAGCACAGAATGATAGATGGGCATCTCTATACGGATTATGCTACAGAATCCGAGACTGTCATAAAAAGGGACGGAAAGACCCTCCTGCGCTATCCCGGTAGTGAGATATTATGCGGGATGCTGGCTGATGGTGAAGAAATCCATACTTTGGGAATACCGCGCGACGGTGAGGGATTCTCCTATAGAAGGAATGGTGAAATCGTATTGTCCAGAACGTCCGGCAGGACATTCGGGCGTCTTTATAAGGATCAGGATAGTGTCTGTTTTGCGTTTGCCGAACCTGTTCTTACTGAAGATGATACCATAGAAAGATATTATCATTGCACAAATGGACGGGTTGTGCAGACAGCATTGAGGGATGATGTCAGGAAAGTTTGGGATATACTCTCGCATCAAGGGGAGATATGCTGGATTGCCACGGTGACCGGTATTCCCAGGCCTGTATTGTATCATAATCAGAATCTGAGCGCTCTGGTTATGCCGGAGGATTCAAGCCCTCTTGCTTTCAGAATAATGGGGTGCGGGGACAAAGTGTATGCAGAAGGTCTGTTCACCTCTCCTGACATTTCGGTCGCAAGTGCCTTCTGGTCTGCTCCTGGGCAGTGTGTGTCCTTTAATGATGGCTATATCATCGCTTCCACTTGCCTGTCCGGAGATGGGGTCAATTGTGTGTTCAATCCTTTGTTCAGAAGCAGTTCAGGAATGATATACAGGAGCGGAGAGGAACTGCTTATGCCTATGGGATATGCCGCAATGGGTGCTGATTGTGCTGCTGTGGCAGGAGGAATACTCCATATCGGGCTTTCATCATCGGAGGGAGACCGGCCGTTGATATGGAGGGATGGCGATATCGAGTTTCTGGATATATGCGGATATATTGCTTCTGTCAGTGTCCGATGAGACCTATGCTTCCCAACTTAGAGTTCTTGACTGGTCTGGATTGACTGTGATATATACCTTTAATGTCTCTTCCGGAAGAAGGTCTTCGATATTTTCCGGCCATTCCATAATGCAGAGATATCCGCTGTCGAGATAGTCATAAAGTCCTATCTCAATCGCTTCTGCCAGTTTGTTGATTCTATAGAAATCAAAATGATACATCGGCTCTCTGTCGGCTCTCATATATTCGTTCACAATGGCGAATGTAGGTGATCCTACTGGGTCTGTTACGCCCAGCACCTTGCAGATGGCTGTGGTGAAGGTGGTCTTTCCCGAACCCATCGGGGCAAAGAATGCAACAAGCGTTCTGCCTCCGATCTTATCTAGAAACTCTTTCGCTGCCCTTTCGAGATCCTTGATGTCTTTTATTATGATTTCCTGTTTCATACGGCAAAGATATGCAAAAACATCTCTCCCGCAAAATAGACGTATCTTTATTCCAATATATTCTGCTTATCAAGAAATCTGTATCCGGCCGCTTCAGAAATATGTTCCATTCTTATGTCTTCCGCATTTTCCAGATCCGCTATAGTGCGTGCAAGTTTAATGATTCTGGAGCAGGCTCGTGCTGACAGTCCCATTTTCCCGATGATTCTTTCCATCAGATCCTTGCATTCTTTGTCGAGATGACAGTGTCTGTCAATGAGTCTGTTTGTCATAGATGCGTTGCAGAATATACCTTCTCCGCTGAAGCGTCTCTTCTGTATCTCTCTGGCTTTCAGTACTCTGGCGGCAACTTCGGCACTGGATTCCGCTCGTCTTCTCTCCACCAGTTTCTTCGGATCGATAGGTCTCATCCATAGTTGTATGTCTATTCTGTCCATTATCGGGCCGGATAATTTGGACATATATGCTATCCGTTTTGATGGCGTGCAGGTGCATCGGTCGCCTTCACCGTAATAGCCGCAAGGGCAGGGATTTGTGGCTGCCACCAGCATAAACCCGGCAGGATATTCAACTTTTGCTTTCAGTCTTGAGATAGTAACTTTCCCGTCTTCCATCGGTGCTCTCAGCATTTCCAGCACTTTTTTAGGCGCCTCACAGAATTCATCTATGAACAAGATGCCGTTATGAGCCAGAGATATTTCACCGGGCATAATGTTGTCGGATCCTCCGCCCAGCAGGGCAGCCACTGATGCACTATAGTGCGGCGATCGGAAAGGCCGTTGCTTCATCAGTCCTCCAATAGGATTTCCCTTGCCAGCCACCGAGTATATCTTGCTCGTTTGAAAAGATTCTTCAAAATTCATTTTCGGGAGGATTCCGGCCATAGCCTTTGCCAGAGAACTCTTGCCGGAACCTGGAGGACCTATGAGAATGGCATTGTGGCCTCCTGCAGCAGCGATTTCCAGTCCTCTTTTGGCTGCTTCCTGCCCAATTATTTCAGAAAAGTCCATTATCCCCGCCAACTCCCTTTCGCTTTTTATATCCGGAACTGTAAAATTCTTCACCAGAAGGTCATTCCTTTCCACTTCTCCCGAAAGAATCTCCAGCACTTCCTCCATAGTTTCCACGCCATAGACATCTATCTTACCGTATTCAGAAGCCTCAAGGGCAGAGTGGCGAGGGAGTATGCAGCCCTTCAGCCTCTTTTGTGCCGCGAGTTCCACAGTTGGGAGGGCTCCCGACACTTCGCGAACAGTCCCGTCAAGCCCCAATTCTCCCATTATCAGGAACTTATCCAGGAGTGGGAGATCGCGCTGCTTTGAGGCGGCAATGATGCCAAGGGCAATAGGAAGGTCATATCCGCTACCTTTCTTGTGCATATCGGCCGGGGCGAGATTGATTACGATCTTTTTTCCCGGTATTCTGAATCCTAGAGTCTGAAGCGATGTGACTATTCTCAGCAGACTTTCCTTGATAGCGGCATCCGCCAGCCCTACCAGATGAATCCCTATTCCAGTGGCTATGTCGATTTCAACTTCGACGGGTACAGCATCGATCCCGATGCATTTTGCACAATGAATGTTTATTAGCATAATCAATTATCATTTAATGATTTAATAATGTGTCCGGCATCAACATTTTCCATTAGAGTAAAGCCGAACTGTCTCCTATGTCATCATATTGTCAAATGTCCCATATAAATCCGAGACTGGGTTTAAAAAAGAGAAAAATGTGGTGAAATGCAGGACATAAAAAAATTTTTATGTGGCATAAGATTTATTTTATGTCCATCTGGGGTTATTCTATGGCATTTTTGCCTTAAACAAAAGTCGGAAATGCTAAAAAACATTGTACCTTTGCACTGCAAAACCAGAAGGCTATGCTAAAGAAATCTTTAGAGTCAATAGGGCGTTATCTCCTTTTTCTGAAGAAGGTGTTCAGGAAACCGGAGAAAGGGAGGATATTTTTCAGACAGTTCGTCAATGAGGCGGATAAACTGATCATATCCTCGATTCTGCTGGTGGGAGTGATATCACTCTTCATCGGTGGAGTTCTCGTGATTCAGACAGCCTCCAATCTTGAAAACCCGATCATCGACAAGATGTATATTGGATATATGGTGAGGGAGAGTCTCATTCTGGAGTTCTGTTCAACTATGGTGGCTCTGATTCTGGCAGGAAAGATGGGCTCGAACATCTCGTCGGAAATCGGTAGTATGCGCATTACTGAGCAGATTGATGCTATGGAAATGATGGGAGTGAATTCTGCTGGCTTCCTCGTTTTGCCTAAAATAGTGGCTACAACCCTCCTTAGCCCGCTTCTGATGCTTCTCAGCCTCGTCCTGGGTCTTATCGGAGGATATTTTGTTGTGGAGACCACCCAGATCATACCCACCGCCTCCTATATCACAGGTATCAAGGCCTTCTACAACGGTTTCTATATATTCTACAGTTGCTTCAAGATGTCTCTCTTCTGTTTTATGATATCGTCCATTGCGGCCTTCAACGGCTATTATGCAAAGGGCGGATCGCTCGGAGTGGGACGCTCCAGCACAAAGGCCATAGTCATCACCAGCATCCTGATCCTGTTGGCAGACCTGATAGTCACACAGTTAATGCTTTACTAAAATGATAAAGGTAGAGAATCTCAACAAAAGTTTTGATGGAGTGCAGGTACTGCAGGATATTTCCGTGATATACGAGCCAGGCAAATGCAATATGATCATCGGCGCCAGCGGCTCAGGAAAGACGGTGCTTCTGAAGAATCTCATAGGTCTTATGGAGCCAGATAGCGGAGATATCAGTTACGGAGACAGGAAACTTTCACAGATGTCCGACAAAGAGAAGATGCTTCTGAGGCAGAATATAGGTATTCTCTTTCAAGGCAGTGCCCTTTTTGATTTTGCGACTGTGATAGAGAATGTTATGTTCCCGATGGAATTCTTTACCGACTGGTCGGCGGCTCAGAGGAAGGAAAGAGCCCGGTTTTGTCTGGAAAAGGTAAATGTAATCGGCTCTGACGACAAATATCCCAACGAACTCAGCGGTGGAATGCAGAAGCGTGTCGGGATCGCTCGTGCCATTGCCTTGAATCCAAAATACCTTTTCTGTGATGAACCGAACTCAGGTCTTGATCCATACACGTCCATCCTTATCGACCGTCTCATCAGCGATCTGACCAAGGAATTCAATATGACTACAGTGGTCAATACGCACGATATGAACTCTATTCTTGAGATAGGGGACAAGATCGGGTTCATATATCAGGGAAAAATGTTGTGGCAGGGTGATAAAAAGACAATCCTTCAGCCTGATTGCCAGGAACTGAAGGATTTCGTATGTGCCAATACTCTTGCGAGAAATATAATAGAAGGGTTATAGTCTTGCTCTCAATCCAAGTTCGAAACCGAGCATAAGAGGTTGTTCCGTGCGTATGCTCTTTGGCTGCCCATTGTCGAAATAATATCTTACAGAAGGGTCTATGTACAGGCCGAGATGCCTGCCAAGCATAAATTCCACACCAAGACCGACGTTTGCTGAAAACTGGACTCCTTTAATCTTTTCCTGATGGAATATTGATGTGTTGAGAACGTTGTAATTGTCTGCTATACACTTTTCTACAGTTCCTCCGGCGTATGCATACAGATTGATGCGGTCACTCTCGACAATGTCGTAGTATGCGTTGATCGGAATACCGATGTAGTGCTGGGTGTTGCGTATGTCTGATGAAGTGGACTTCTCTATGCTTCCTTCGTCGTTCACTTTTATATATTTTCCGTAAAACTGTCGGGTAAGAAGAGAGTAGTTGAGGCCTGCTCCTATCGACCAGCGCGGTGTCAGATCCACCTTTACTCCAGCTCCGAATGAAAGAGGCAGACCGTATGCTGAAGTTGTACTGGTCTCCGATATTCCTGTCTCTTTTGGTGCCATAGTGATTGTGGGAGCCTTCATCGGCCCTATGCGGTTCTGGCTTTGGGTGCTGTTGGTGCTTGCAAGGCCTGATACTATAAAGGATATGCCTCTTCGGGTATTTTCCTTTTCTTCTCCCCAGTCTTCAGGGAAATACTCTGTTGCTTCAGGGGTTGCGACCTCTTTGATATCATTTTCCTGCATCGAAGGTTTATCCTCTGCAGAAGGCTGCTGTTCAATGTGTTCCGGAGTTTCAGGTGCGACATATTCCGATGCTTCTATGCTTTCGGATGCAGTCTGCGGTATCTTTCCGGCAGGTTGCTGATGCTGTGTCGTCATCACGTCAGCAACCGCTTCCTGAAATGTTTCTTCCTGGACGTCCTGTGGCTCCACCACCGCTATAAGTCCGCTGTCACCGGCATCGGGAACGAGGGCTGTCTGTGGCTTGATATTGAATATTACTGCCACCGTTACCGCTGCTGCCGCTGCTACGCTTACGGCCGCCCTTCTCCACCAGATAATCACGGTCTTGCGCTGCGCAGCCTTATCCAGACCTTCGGACACGCCTTCCCAGACGCTGGCGGGAACTTCTTCCTGCCCATCGTCCAGAATAGACTTGACCATCAGGTCAAACTCATTGATATTATCCTTTTCCTCAAACATTTTCAATCTCCTTAATCTTTTTCTGCAGCCAGATTCTTGCCCTGCTGAGTTGCGTTCTGGACGTGGTCTCAGATATTCCGAGCATTTCTCCGATCTCCTTATGTGAATACCCCTCTATCGCATACATATTGAACACGGTTCGGAATCCGGTGGGCAGTTCGGTCACAAGTTTCATAAGTTCTTTGTATCCGATGTTCTGTCCCTGCGAAGGAAGATCGTCTTTCATTCCTCTCACTGCATCGAGTTCTTCACTCATCTTCAGCGCATCCTTCTTCCTGAGGCTCATAAGTGCAGTAGTTACAAAGATCTTTCTTGCCCATCCTTCAAAGGAACCTTCTCCCTTGTAGTTTTCCAATTTGGAGAAGAGTGTTATGAAGCCTTCCTGCAGAATATCTTCTGCCTGTACCCTGTCGCCGATATATCGTATGCATAAAGGGAACATACGGGGTGCCAGACGGTCATACAGGGCCTTCTGGGACGCTCGATCTCCTTTTATGCACAAAGCAATCAGTTGATAGTCAAAGGTTTCTGCCACGGTTCTCTATGTTGGATCCCGAAGGTTGTTCTATTGTTTGTGCTCAATAAAGATGCAAATAGGACCCATATTGTTGCATAGTAAGCACATTTTTCCCAAAAATATGGAATTTCCCGAAATTGAGTGTTATTTTTGTATGTTTTCTTTCAGTACAAAAAGGATACTATGAAAAAGAATATAATATATGTAATTCTTTCCGCAATGCTTCTTCTGGGGGCATCATCGGCTGTTTGTGCGCAGAGCGAAAGGAAGGGAGCGGAGGCCACCAACCTTATCCTTTCTGCTGTGGAAAGATATAATGAACAGGATATTGACGGCGCAATGAAGATCCTGAAGGAAGTGATTGCCGAGGATCCATCGAATGATGCTGCCTGGTATTACATCGCACAATGCGCTATTGCATCGGACGATCTAGAAATGGCGGAACAGGCTCTTGTAATGGCTTCAGAAACGGATCCTGATAACTTCTGGTATCGTTATAAACTGGCTCGTCTATATTCCGTCACTTCCCGTCCGGAACTCACTGTAGATATGTATGAGAAACTTCTTGAGGATTTTCCTAAGCGTAGCGATCTATATTTCGATCTGGTGGAGACATACGCTGCACAGAGGGAGTATGAAAAGGCTCTGGAAACTCTGAAAGAAATTGAAACGGTGTTCGGAATGACGGAATCCATTGCTGTTTACAGGTTCAATCTTCTTCGTATGCTTGGCAGACAGGAGGATGCCTATAAGTCTCTGGAGGAGTATAATGGAGAGTTTTCATCACCTTATGTTCTGTCCACCCTGGCAGATTACGAGATGTCTATGTATAATGATTCCACAGCCTTGGCTTATTATGATGAGGCTCTGGATCTTGCACCGGACTATGGTCCTGCTTTGGTGGGAAAGGCTGAGACTCTGAGGCTTACAAGAAAGTATGATGATTATTTCAATGTCCTGGACAGGTATGTGGAAAGTCCTGACAGTCCTGCTGCCGCCAAGAGCGACTATCTTATGGCAGTTGTACAAAGGACGGATCCTAAATTCATCACTTCCTTTATGCCACAGATCGATACGGTGATGGGCAAGGCATTGCGTGCCCATCCGGCAGACAGTATGATTCTTCAGACGGCGGCTGTATATTATTATTCTACGGGCAGGAATGAAGAAGCAAAGAAGTATTTCAAGGCGAATCTTGAGGCTTGGCCCGGGAGTCTGTCGGCTGCTGCAAATTATGTGGAATTTCTGATGTATTCGGAGGATTGGGCTGACCTGTCCGAGGAAGGACGTGCGGCTTTCGGTAAATTCCCTCAGGAGACCGCTTTCCTGGAGATGGCCAGCGTGGGCGATTATAATCTCAAGGATTACGACAAGGTGCTGGATATATGCCTCAAGGTGCTTGAGGTGGCTCCTCGTGACAGTTCCAAGACCCTCAGAGCCTGGTCAACTATGGGTGATATATATCATCAGTTGGGAGAGGATAAGAAGGCTTACAAGGCGTACGATAAGGCTCTGAAGGTCAATCCGGACTATGTGTATGTACTTAATAATTATGCCTATTACCTTAGTATGGAGGGTAAGAATCTGAAGAAGGCATATAATATGAGCAAGCGCACCATTGAGGCAGAACCTGATAATCCGACATATCTGGATACTTTCGGATGGATACTGTATCTTCAGGGGAAGCCGCTGGAAGCCAAACCATTCTTCAAGCACGCTATGCTTTACGGTGGTAAGGACAGTGTCGTGATAATGGATCATTATGCTGAGGTTCTGTTTGCACTGAAGGAATATGACCTTGCGATGGTTTATTGGAATATGGCTTTGAAAAAGAACAATGGTGATGTTCCGGATCTTGAAGAGAGGGTCAAATCACGAAAGCAGTCTATGAAGAAATGATGAGACATTGTCTGAATATATTGAGTGTGGTGCTTATGCTTTCTGCTTTTGCTCAGGGGGCGTATGCACAGGATATCAAGGCTCAGGAAGAAAAGAAGGCAAGACTTGAGCGCGAGATAGCCATAATCGATAAGCAACTTGCTGCAAATGCATCCCAGAGCAGTTCGATGCTGTCCGACCTTACGCTCATCCGCAAGAAGATTTCCAATCGAAAGGCTCTTGTGGCTGAGGCGGACAGGCAGGTAAGGATATATGCTGACAGTGTCTATCTGACCAACAGGGAAATAAATCGTCTTCAGGTGAGGATCGATACATTGACTTCCCACTATTCGAGGCTTGTGATGAGCGCCTATAAGAACAGGGATGCAAAGGTGTGGTATATGTATATGTTTGCAAGCGAGAATCTCGGTCAGGCTTTCCGTCGTTTCGGATATTTCCGCAATCTTTCCAATCAGATGAAGTCAGAGGCCTCCAAGATCCGCGATATGCAGGATGAATTGGAGAAGAAGAAGGAGAAGCTTGCGCAGATGAAGAAAGAGTCTGAGGCCGTAAAGGCTTCCAGACAGAAGGAACTGGACGAACTCCGCAAGGATGAAAAAAAGGCGGACGGTGTGGTGAAACGTCTGCAGAAAGACCGTAAGAAGTATCAGAATCAGTTGGCGGCCAAGAAGAAGGAAGTCAACGCCTTGAATAGAGAGATCGCCAGGATCATAGCACAGGCTATGAAGACTGATGACCAGAAGAAGAAGGATGCCCGTAAGACGCAGGTAGATATGAAACTGGATGGAGAGTTTTCCAAGAACAAGGGCAAATTGCCTTGGCCGGCAGAGGGGCCGGTGATGAGCCGTTTCGGAAAGCAGTATCATCCGGTATATACCAATCTTGAACTTCCCCCTAATAACGGAGTGGATATCGCGCTTTCCAAAGGTGCTGAAGTCAACGCAGTTTTTGATGGGGTTGTCAGCCAGGTTTTCGTTATGCCGGGATATAACCAATGCGTTCTGATCCAGCACGGAAACTATTTCACTCTTTATTGCAAGATGAAAGGAATCGTGGTCAAGGCCGGTGACAAGGTGAAGACAGGTCAGACCATAGGCACAATCGATACTATAAATGGACAGACGCAACTTCATTTCGAAGTGTGGAAAGGAAAGTCTCCGCAGAATCCGGAGCATTGGCTGAGATAGATATGAAAAAGACAGTATTCATTACCGGTGCAACAGGAAATATGGGTTGGGCCGGTTTTCAGGAACTTTATAAGAGGAAAGACAGATTCGATATAAGGATACTTGCCAGGGACAGCAGGAAGAACAGAAAGAAACTTGCTCCTTATCTGACAGATGCTTCTGTTACAGTTGTCTGGGGCGACCTGATGAGGTATGAGGATGTGCTGGAAGGGGTCGCTGGTTCTGATTATGTCCTTCACGTCGGGGGTATGGTGTCTCCTGCTGCGGATTATTATCCGGAGAAGACCCTGAAAGTCAATGTGGGAGCAGCGGAAAATGTGGTCAAGGCGGTTCTCGCCCAGCCGGATGCGTCAGAAATCAGAGTTGTCTATATAGGATCGGTGGCTCAGTATGGCGACCGTAACCCTCCTCATCACTGGGGAAGTGCGGATGACCCTCAGATTCCGGCTCTCTTTGATATGTATGCCCTTTCAAAGATTCGTTCGGAGGAAATCTTTGCCTCTGCTGGCCTTTCTCACTGGGTGTCTCTCCGACAGAGCGGAATCCTTTATCCGGGAATTCTCAGTGTCGTGAATCCTACTGCTTTCCACGTTCCTATGGGGGGTGTGCTTGAATGGGCTACTATAGAAGATTCCGGTCGTCTGCTGGCAAATGTGTGTGAAGATTGGGTGCCGGAAAGTTTCTGGAACAAGGCATACAATATAAGCAGCGGCTGTCAGTATCGTATGACGAATTATGAGTTTATGACTCGTATGCTTTCTTCGCTGGGGTTGCCTTCTCCTGAGAAAGTGTTTGAGCCTCAGTGGTTTGCATTAAAGAATTTCCACGGAATGTGGTATAAGGATGCGGATGATCTTGAGAATTTCCTTCATTTCAGGGCAAATGTGCCGGTTGATGAATATTTTGCATCGATGAAGTCGAAATTGCCGTGGTTTTACAGTCTGGCTTTTCTTGCTCCTGCTTGGGCGGTGAAGATGTTTATGAAGCCTTTTGCTTTCGAGAAGGGGCTCGGAACCCAGTGGTGGGTAGAAAACGATCAGGAAAAATTCAAGGCATATTATGGTTCTGCTGCAGCATACGAGGCCATCCGCTCCTGGGACGATGTCCGCCCAGGCCATCTCGACAAAATGGTGACAGGTAATTAATTGATCCTCAGTTGGATACGTAAAATGCCTGCTATGCAGATGCAGCAGGCATAATAGGTAAGTTGTTGAAATACAGATAGATGCGTGATGCTGTGAAGATAAGGATACTTGATATATTGGAAGAGACGATGGCTGATGGGCCGGGATTCCGTACATCGATATATTGTGCGGGATGTGCCCATCATTGTCCGGGCTGTCATAACCCACAGTCTTGGGATTTCAATGGAGGCAGAGAAGTTAGCCTAGATGAACTTCTGGAAGTCGTCAAGGCCGATGAGTTTGCAAATGTTACATTTTCCGGTGGTGATCCTCTCTATCAGGTTGAGGCTTTTACCGAACTTGCGCGTCGTATAAAGGAAGAGACCGGCAAGAATATATGGTGCTACACGGGGTTTACATATGAGGAAATCCTGGCAGACGGGCGTATGAGCCAGATTCTGCCATATATTGACACATTGGTGGACGGGCCGTTTGTCGAAGCGCTCCGCGATCCGGATCTGCATTTCCGTGGCAGTTCCAACCAAAGGATCATACATCTTACAAAAGAAGAAGAAGATATCATTGACGGTACCGTTTCAATAACTCCTTATAAATAGGTTATATCCTTGATAACACCATCCCTCGGTTGTAGGCGAGCGAAGCATATCCATATACTCCTGCGAAGCGAGCCACAACCGAGGGATGGTGTTTATTCGATGTTTCTTTTATTTGTGAACCACGCGGTCACGGAGTTCTGCAAGTTTTCCTCCGTTCCAGCGGCTTGTGGTACCCACGAGGTAGCCTGTGATGCGCTGAAGTTGGTCGATGTGCTCTCCACCGCAGTGAGGACATTGGGTGAGATTCTTCTCTGCATTCTCGAATCCGCAGTCCATACAACGGTTGCGGTTGTGGTTGACCGAACAATATCCGATGTCATATTTATCCATAAGGTCAACAATGTTCATTATCGCCTCAGGATTGTGTGTGGCATCTCCGTCAATCTCGACATAGAATATGTGTCCGCCGCTGGTGAGTGCGTGGTAAGGACCTTCAATCTCAGCCTTGTGCTTCGGAGTACATTTATAATATACTGGCACGTGGTTGGAGTTGGTGTAATAGTCCTTGTCGGTAACGCCCGGGATGATTCCGAATTTCTTCTTGTCGCCCCTTGTGAAGCGTCCTGCAAGACCCTCTGCAGGAGTTGCGAGTACGCTGTAGTTGTGCTTGTATGTCTCGCAGAACTCATTGATCTTGCTTCTCATAAATGTTACGATGCGGAGTCCAAGTTCCTGAGCCTCTGGAGATTCCCCGTGATGCTTACCGATAAGGGCGATCAGAGTTTCGGCCAGTCCGATGAATCCGATTCCGAGGGTACCGTGGTTGATAACGGATTCGATGGTATCGTTGTCGCCGAGTTTTTCACTATCCATCCACAGCGCCCCCATCAGGAGAGGGAACTGCTTCTTGAGGGCAGTCTTCTGGAAATTGAACCTTTCGTTGAGTTGCTTGGCTGCAATCTCGAGAGTACGGTCGAGTTTCTTGAAGAATTCGTGGATCCTGTCTTCCTGATTCTCTATGCCCATACATTCGATGGCAAGTTTTACTATATTGATAGTCGTGAATGAGAGGTTGCCGCGGCCGATGGATGTCTTTGAACCGAAACGGTTCTCGAATACACGTGTACGGCATCCCATTGTCGCCACCTCCCACTGGTATCTCTTAGGATCGTCTGCCTTCCAGAGTTCGTGATGGTTGAAAGGTGCGTCGAGATTCACGAAGTTAGGGAAGAAACGACGTGCAGACACTTTGCAAGCAAATTTGTAAAGGTCGTAGTTGCGGTCTTCCGGCAGATAACTCACGCCTCTCTTCTTCTTCCAGATCTGGATAGGGAAGATGGCTGTGGAACCGTTGCCCACACCTTCGTATGTAGTGTTGAGGAGTTCGCGGATGACGCAGCGGCCCTCGGCAGAAGTGTCTGTTCCGTAATTGATGGAACTGAATACCACCTGGTTTCCTCCACGTGAATGGATGGAGTTCATATTATGCACAAATGCCTCCATAGACTGATGCACGCGGCTGACGGTCATATTGATGGCGTGCTGTATCACCCTGTCATCTCCTTGGATTCCTACAAGATCACGCTTGAGGTAATCATCGATATGTACATTGTAGAGACGTGCATAACTTTCTCCGTTGATTTCACCGATCTTGTCCAGTTCCTCCTGGAATGTCTTTCTCACGAACGGAGCCATATAGAAGTCGAAAGCCGGAATAGCCTGACCTCCGTGCATTTCGTTCTGGACTGTCTCCATAGAGATACATCCGAGAATGCTGGCAGTTTCGATACGTTTTGCCGGACGCGACTCACCGTGTCCTGCGAAAAAACCTTCCTCAAGAATCTTGTCAAGAGGATGCTGGATGCAGGTAAGGCTCTTTGTAGGGTAGTAGTCTTTGTCGTGGATGTGTATGTAGTTGTTCTTTACAGCCTCCTTGACATCCTCGGACAGCAGGCACTCGTCAACGTATGATTTTGTTGATTCGGAAGCAAACTTCATCATCATTCCGGCCGGAGTGTCAGCGTTCATATTTGCATTCTCACGAGTAATCTCCGTAGCCTGGGCATCGATGATTTCCTGGAATATTTCACGTGACTTGGCCTTTCGCGCGAGGTTTCTCTGGTTGCGGTATGCGATATATTTCTTCGCCACTTCCTTGCGCGGACTGTTCATCAGTTCGTATTCTACCTGATCCTGGATATCCTCCACGCTCATATTATCGACATTGATCTTGGAAATAGCCGAAGCAATCTCGGCTGCAAGAACGATGTCTTCTCCCTCTTCAGTCACATTCATTGCCTTGAGGATAGCGTCAACTATCTTTCTGTTGTCAAATATAACGACTCTACCGTCGCGTTTTACCACGTGCTTTACCATAACTGTATGAGTGTCAATGCAACCGGATCCCGTGTTATCGAGACCCGTCAGTGCTGTTATAAATCTAAGGATGTTTCTATTCTAAAAACTGTCCGACGACAGTGTGACAAATATAAATCAAATCCTCTGAATCTTCCAAGAAAAGTTATCAACAAAAATAATAACACTCCGCCAATTAATTGATAAGCAGAGTGTTATAAATTATCTAAATTTGAAATATTTTAAAATGGCTATCCGACGAGCCAAACGAGCACGTGGTTGTCGAAGATCATATATTCAAGTTCGAAGTCCTCTTCGTGTTCGTCCTTGTGGATGAAAGTGGCCTCGAGTTCGCCTTCCTTGCGGACGTTGAATTTCTCCACCTCTATCTGTTCGGCAAAATCTACTCTGTTCTGGGACATTCTTTTGAAGATGGCTTCCTTTGCACACCAGTAGATAGCAAGTTGTTCGTTCCTCTTTCCTTTTTCCAGATCGTCGATCTCATCCTCGGAGAGAGCCTTCTTCTCAACCACGGAGAAATCCCTTTCCAGAGACTCAATGTCAATACCAAGTTCATCGTCGTCACTGATGATGATGGCTACATATTTGTCTGTATGTGTGATGCTGATGTTGGTCACACTATTTTCAAGATAAGGCTTTCCGTTGTCGTGATGATTAAGGTACATCTTTTCCTCGAACACCTCGTTAAGAAGTGCCCTTACTGCAAGTTTCTGCCTTCTGTGACTCTCGTTCCTATAGAGCGATATTTCTTCAAGTTCGTCTGTAGGAACCGATACGATATTCTTCAGTTCTTCCTCGGTCTCCGTGACCTGCCATACGGCGATCTCCGCCTTGTTTTCAAGTTTCTTTCTTAAATATAGTGCCATATATCAAAAATGTTCTATGAGAGTGTGGAACTAGGTGTGCCTATATACGACAGACCAGTGCGTGCCGACCAGGCACACACGGAAAACACCTCCTGACTTTCGTCAGAAGTGCCGCCCATAATCATATATATATTGTCGGACAACGGATCGTCAGAGGTCTGATCCGCGTTGATCTGCTGATTATTTACTATAGGACTGGGAGGTTCCACTGTCTAAATAACTAATAATTAGACTGCAAAGATAGCAAAGACTTTTGATATCTGAAAATTAATTTGTGAGAGGCGGTGAAGAAACATTTGTGTCCGGATGCTCGGAATACCATAATATTTATTATATTTGCCAAGATTTGAAACTAAATGTTAACATTATAGAATAATTCAACAATTATGAACTTTTTGACTAACGACAAACTCGTGATTGTAGGCGCTGGTGGCGCTATTGGTTCTAATATGGCTCAGACTGCTCTTATGCTCGGCCTTACTCCTAACATCTGCCTTTATGACATCTATGGTCCAGGCGTGAACGGTGTTGCAGAGGAACTCTATCACTGCGCATTCGAGGGTGCTAACATCACTTGGACAACTGATCCTGAAGTTGCTTTCACAGGTGCAAAGTACATCATCTCATCAGGTGGTGCTCCTCGCAAGGAGGGTATGACCCGTGAGGATCTTCTCAAGGGCAACTGCCAGATCGCTGCTGAGTTCGGTGACAACATCAGAAAGTATTGCCCAGACGTGAACCACGTGGTTGTTATCTTCAACCCTGCTGACGTTACTGCTCTTACTGCTCTCATCCGTTCAGGTCTCAAGCCAAATCAACTTACTTCACTCGCTGCTCTCGACTCTACACGTCTCCAGTCAGCGATTGCTAAGGAACTCGGCGTACCACAGTACAAGGTAGAGAACGCACGTACTTACGGTGGTCACGGTGAGGCTATGGCAGTGTTCGCATCAAAGATCACAGTTGACGGCAAGCCTCTCGCAGAGTACAACATTCCTGAGGACAAGTGGGCAGAGATCAAGCACGCTACAATCCAGGGCGGCTCGAACATCATCAAACTCCGTGGCCGTTCATCATTCCAGAGCCCTGCTTATCAGTCAGTTCTTATGATCCAGGCTGCAATGGGCGGTCCTGAGTTCAACTGGCCTGCAGGATGCTATGTAAACACTGAGAAGTATCAGAACGTTCTTATGGCTATGCCTACAGTGATCGACGCAACGGGCGTTCACTTCGGTGAGGTTACAGGTTCTGAGGAGGAGATCGCTGCTCTCGATGCATCTTACGCACACCTCCAGGTTATGCGTGATGAGATCATCAACCTCGGCATCATCCCGCCAGTAGCAGAGTGGAAGACTATCAATCCAAACCTTTAATAAAGGATTCCTTTTAAGGAACTGATTTATCGGCGATGTCCGGGGCTATCCCTGTACATCGCCTTTTTGTTAGTATGAAAAGATTTCACATAATCGTTCTCACTCTATGCCTCTGCCTGTCTGCGGCCGCTCAGGAGGGCTGGGTGATGGAAACATCTTCAAGAGACAACTACAATGGAGCCACAATGGCCAACGGCCGCATAGGAGTGGTTACCGATGATCGACCTTTCACCTCACGTGAGATCGTTCTGGCCGGAGTCTTCGACAAGGAAGGCTATAACGGAGTGAGCCGCGTGGCCAGCGGACCGGTGTTCCTGAATATGGAACTTACCGTGGACGGGGTCAAGGTGTCTGACAAGGATTTTACGAAGTGGAGCCAGAGGTTTGACCTCCGCAATGCTCATCTTACCACAAACGTAGAACTGAAAGGTAAGGCTTCCTTCAAATATACGGTATTGGCTCTGAGGCAGTTGCCTTATAATGCAATGTCTGTCGTGGAGGTTCTCCCATATAAGGATATTACTCTCAAGGTGGAGAATGTTTACGGCATTCCTCAGGAAATGAGCGATGTTCAGTCTAGTTTCGGTGCGGGTGCTCAATTGGTATATCAACTAAATGCTGCTACAAGAACCAGGATGCACCGTGTGAGTTCGTCTTCGATGTTTATGTTTGAAGGAGAGGAGCCGGAGGTGAAGCGGATCGAAGAACCGGGAAGGGACGGAATGTGCTTTTCCGTAGAACTCAGGAAAGGGGAAGCCTATCGTTTTGCCCTTGTCGGTGCAGTCTGCTCTACGCAGGACTTCAAGGATCCGGTGAACGAATCAAAGCGTCTGACCACATTTGCCTATAAGTCAAGCATCGACTATCTCCTTGATAATCATCGTGCTGCGTGGGCTGAACTATGGAAAGGCGATGTCATCATCGAAGGCGATCCGGAATCTCAGACCGACATTCGTCACGCCCTTTATCAGTTGTATTCCATCACTCGCGACAATTGTCCGGTGGGTATAGCCCCGATGGGACTTTCATCAAGCGAGGGTTATAACGGCCATTATTTCTGGGATACAGAACTCTGGATGTATCCGCCTATCCTCCTGATGAATCCTGAAGCAGGACGTTCGCTTATGGACTATCGTGCCGGATGTCTGCCACAGGCAAGGCGGAATGCCCTCAATCACGGATACAAGGGCGCTATGTATCCTTGGGAAGCGGATACTTCCGGTGAGGAATGTACACCTGTATGGGCTCTTACAGGCACATACGAACATCATATCACTGCTGACATCGGCATTGCTATGTGGAATTATTACTGCGTGACCGGGGACAAGGAATGGCTTCGTGAGACAGCCTGGCCAGTGCTCAGGAGCATCGGTGATTTTTGGGTGAGTCGCGCTGTGAGGAATGATGACGGAAGTTATTCTATCCTTAATGTGGTTGCTGCTGACGAATATGCAGAGAATGTGGATGATAATGCCTTCACCAACGGAGCAGCCAAGCGTGTGCTCAACAATGTGACCCGTGCTGCACAGGTGCTTGATTATAAGGTGGATCCACGCTGGAAAGAGGTCGCTGACGGTCTTGTGTTTACATATAATGCCAATGGTGTTACGATGGAATATACCGGTTATGAAGGACAGATAATCAAGCAGACCGATGTGAATATGCTCGCATATCCTCTCGGAGTTGTCACCGACCGTGACCAGATAATCCGTGACATCGATTATTATTTCAGCAGGATCGATCCTAATGGTCCGGCGATGAGTAATGCCATAATCGCAGTGCTTCACGCCCGTCTCGGCGATCCGGAAACGGCTTTCAAGGTGTTCAAGAAGAGTTATACCGACAAATTGCGTCCTCCGTTCGGAGTGCTTTCGGAAAATGCCAATAATTCCAGAGTGTCCTTTGCAACTGGTCTTGGCGGCATCCTTCAGAGCGTGATTTTCGGATTCGCCGGCCTGGAAATAACAGAGGATGGTATTATCCAGATCCCCACCAAGATTCCTTCACATTGGAAATCGCTGACTGTGACAGGAGTGGGTGTCGAAAAGAAGACCTACAAGGTGGAAAACCCGGATTACACCGGAAATAAGAGGTAAAAAGATCAAAAAGTGCAAAATTTTCCAAAAAAAGTTTTGCGCTTTTATTTTTTGTGTCTATATTTGCAGTCCCAAATGAAAGGGAAACCATAATCGGGGTGTGGCGCAGTTGGCTAGCGCATCTGGTTTGGGACCAGAGGGTCCTGTGTTCGAGTCACAGTACCCCGACATTAAGAGGCTGATCTTCGGATCGGCCTCTTTTTTTGCACCCCCGTGCAGAGGGTAAGGTGGTGAATATCAGTGTCTTATCGCTTCTGCGTGCTGTGCAATGGGGAGCACGCAGGGTGAGTAAAGCGCTGATATGTAATGTGTTATCCTCCACCCGATTTTTAAATATGGAGCATATTTACTATTTTTGTTCTTGAAAAAAGGATGAATATGATACAGGCAAAGGGAATAGAAAAGTCGTTCGGCAGCCTGAAGGTGCTGAAAGGGATTGATTTCAGCGCTGACAAGGCTGAAGTCGTGTCCATTATGGGAGCGTCCGGAGCAGGTAAGTCAACGCTTCTCCAGATTCTGGGAACTCTGTCCACACCGGATGGGGGATCCCTGATTATTGATGGCACCGATGTCCTTCGTCTCGATAGTAAGGGACTGGCCGGATTCAGAAATCTTCGGCTGGGATTCGTGTTCCAGTTCCATCATCTTCTGCCTGAATTCACGGCTCTGGAAAATGTTATGATTCCGGCTTTCATTGCCGGACGTTCCAGGAAGGATGCTGAAAAGGCTGCGACAGAACTTCTGACCGATATGGGATTAGGTGAGCGTCTGACGCATAAGCCTTCAGAACTTTCCGGAGGAGAACAGCAGAGGGTGGCGATAGCCCGGGCATTGATCAATCGTCCTGCTGTCCTTTTCGCCGACGAGCCTTCCGGCAATCTTGATTCAAAGACTAAGGAGGATATACACGGCTTGTTCTTCCATCTGCGAGAGAAATATGGTCAGACAATCATCATTGTGACCCACGACCCTGGCCTGGCCCGGATGTGTGACAGGTCGCTTTATATGGTTGACGGTCAGTTCGTGTCCGGGAATGATCTATAAATCAGGCTTTTGTGATGAGTGTGTTCCGTTTCAAAAAGTTTGATGTGGTCAATGAGCGTAGTGCTATGAAGGTCAACACGGATGGGGTGATCCTTGGTGCTGCTATGACTATATTGCCCTCGGACAAGTCGATGCTGGATGTGGGCACAGGCACCGGAACCATTGCTCTGATGGCGGCTCAGAGATTCTTTGATTTCGCTCAGGATGTCCCCCGGACGGTAAAGGCTGACTTCCGTATCGATGCTGTTGATATTGATGAGCCGTCTGCAACTGAGGCTGCAATCAATTTTGAAGTATCAATTTGGTCGGAATACCTTAATATTCACAATAGTTCACTTCAGGATTTTGCCCGGGATACAAGCGGAATATATGACCTTATATTTTCCAATCCTCCGTATTTCGAGGATTCCCTCACCGCACCGGACGAAAGGAAAAGTGCCGCCAGACACACCTCAGATGGCCTTTCATATAGGGATATATTTGAGTTTGCCAAGGACAGACTTTCAGAATCCGGACGTGTTTCCCTGGTTCTGCCAGCCGATCAGGAAAACTCTCTGACCAGATATGCCCGTATGTGTGGTCTGCATCTGTTCAGGATATTGCGCATAAGAACCGTTCCACGCAAGACACCTGCCCGCATAGTGGCTGAGTTTGCAAAGACAAGATGTGCTGAACCTGTCGAGGAACTCCTTACAATACAAGATGAGGGAAAATATACCCAAGAGTATCTTTCCCTCATCAGAGATTTCTATCTTTTTGCCTGATCAATTCTTTGGCCCAGGCTTGTTCTCTCCTCCGTGGAGTCTGCGGATATGCTGCCTTCTGAATTTTTCTTCACCGATATATAGTTTCGCTACCTTGTCGGCCGGAAGCACTTTGAGATATATGTCGCTGGCATTGCTATCTATTTCCCTTTGGTCATCAAGGGCTTTCAGATAATCCTCGAGAAGTTTTTCTGCATCTTTTCCTGTCTTTCCGGCCTTTATGCCTTCTTCCAATGCCTTATAGGCCTTGAATACCAGGTGCATAGCCTCGTCGCGTTCTTTGTTGATCTCATTATACACAGGCCAGAACTGCTGGGCTTCTTCAGGGGTTATGCCGAGTTCAATTGTAAGGTATGCAATCTTTTCGCTCAGCATTTTTTGCTTCCAGTCTCCGTCACATTTCCTGTGTGCGGAGGCAGATGATGCGGTTGCCAGCATCATCAGTGCTGCTGTTGCTATAAAAATAATCCTCTTCATATATTCCGTCATTTTGAAAATTCGATTTCTTCAGCGCTTATTCCGCTGTATATCAGGTATTCTATAATATCTTCGTCCTCGATTGCGGCATCTGCTATATGCTCCATTTCTTCGTAATATTCGTAATTGGAGATCCCGCTGGAAAACACGAGGAAGTCTTCTTGAGTGAAATCTTCTTCCGGGACAGTGTGCTGCAGGAAGAAGGTTCCTCCGGTTACAAGGAACAGAAATGCAGCAGCCATAGCCATATATGGTACAAGTCTTCGGAGCAGCCCTGGCTCCTTTGCCTTGAATGGATACATTTCTGCCTTGAAGGCCTCGAAATAGCCTCCCGGTACGTCGAATGGCATTTCTTTCAGTCTTTTTTCTTCTGCCAATATGTCTCTTTCCTTTTCTTTCATATCGTTGAGACGCTGTATTTTAGACACGATATCATATCTTTGGTTTAATCTTTTTTCAAAACAGTTTTTGCAGTTCGTTCTTTATTTTTGAATATGCGTGATGGTAGGAGGCTTTCAGGGCTCCGACAGAGGTTCCTGTGATTTCAGATATATCCTCATATTTCATTTCATCAAAGTATCGGAGGCTGAATACGATGCGCTGTTTTTCCGGAAGTCTCTGGATGGCTTTGTGGAGTTCCCTCTGGAGTCCGTCGCCGTTGAAGCCGGCGTCTTCGTCGATTTTTCTTTCGAGCGCGGCTGATACTGAATCCAGAGATAAAAGAGCCTTGAATTTCTGTCTGCGCAGATAGTTGAGGACTTCGTTGGTTGCTATTCTGTATATCCAGGTGTAAAGTCTTGCTTCCCCTCTGAATGAAGGGAGGGCTGACCATATCTTTATAAATATATCCTGAAGCAGGTCGTTTGTTTCCTCGTGAGAGCATAGAAATCGACGGACGTGCCAATAGAGTCTTTCGGTATATGCATCCACGATGCCTCTGAAAGCCTCCTCCTGCATACCGCCGGAAAATAGTTCTATGATTCTTTCGTCTGTCACCTGAGGTTAGACACTAAAATTGGGGGTTGGATTAAAGACAAATGTACGAAAATTGTTCTATCTTTGCACCGATTATATACTTAAGATGAAGAACACAAGAAACTTTTGCATCATTGCGCACATCGATCACGGAAAGAGTACTTTGGCAGACCGAATGCTGGAGGTGACCGATACGTTGAATGCGCGTGATATGGAGAATCAGGTCCTCGACTCTATGGACCTTGAGAAGGAGAAGGGCATCACGATCAAGAGCCACGCCATCCAGATGGACTATAACTATAAGGGAGAGAAATATACACTCAACCTCATTGATACCCCGGGTCACGTTGACTTCTCGTACGAGGTGTCACGTGCTATTGCATCCTGCGAAGGTGCGCTTCTGGTGGTAGATGCTACGCAAGGTATTCAGGCTCAGACTATTTCAAATCTATATCTGGCGATCGAACACGATCTGGAAATCATCCCGGTGCTGAACAAGATCGATGTGGAGTCGGCAATGGTTGACGTAGTTACCGACCAGGTGGTGGATCTCATCGGATGTGATCCATCTGACATCCTGCTCGCATCGGCCAAGACCGGAGAGGGTGTGAAGGAGATCCTGGATGCCATAATCGAGAGGATTCCGGCTCCGAAAGGTGATCCCGAGGCACCGCTTCAAGCTCTTATCTTCGACTCTGTCTTCAACTCTTTCAGAGGAATCATTGCATATTTCAAGGTTGTCAACGGTTCTATAAAGAAGGGCGACAAGGTCAAATTCTTCAATACAGGTAAGGAATATGATGCTGATGAGATAGGAGTTTTGAAGATGAAGATGCATCCGAAGGACGAGATTCCTTGCGGAAGCGTGGGATATATCATATCGGGTATAAAGTCGGCTGTCGAGGTAAAGGTGGGTGATACGATCACGCATCTGGCCAGACCTTGCCAGGAGGCAATTGCCGGATTCGAGGAGGTGAAGCCGATGGTCTTTGCCGGTATGTATCCTGTGGAGACCGATCAATATGAGGAACTCCGTGCATCACTTGAAAAGTTCCAACTCAATGATGCTTCATTCGTATTCGAGCCAGAGTCATCCCTTGCACTGGGATTCGGATTCCGTTGCGGCTTCCTCGGACTACTGCATCTGGAGATCGTGCAGGAGCGTCTTTTCAGGGAATTCAATATGGACGTGATCACCACAGTGCCGAACGTTTCATATAAGGTATATACGACTCAGGGCGAAGTGCTTGATGTGCACAATCCTTCCGGACTTCCGGCCCCTACTCTCATCGAGAAGATCGAGGAACCATACATCAGAGCGCAGGTTATCTCGCGTTCTGATTATTATGGCCCGATAATGAAACTCTGTCTGGACAAGAGGGGAATTCTTATAAACCAGCATTACCTGACTGCTGACCGTCTTGAACTTACATACGAGATGCCTCTTTCAGAAATCGTGTTCGATTTCTATGACAAACTCAAGTCTATATCTAAGGGTTATGCTTCATTCGACTATCACGTGATAGGATTCAAAGAGGCTAAACTGGTGAAATTGGATATTCTTCTCAACGGAGACCCTGCAGATGCCCTGTCTTCGCTGATCCACGCCGATCACGCTTACGATTTCGGTCGTAAGATGTGTGAGAAACTCAAGGAACTCATTCCTCGACAGCAGTTCGATATCGCAATCCAGGCTGCAGTCGGTGCCAAGATCATAGCACGTGAGACAGTGAAGGCTGTCAGAAAGGATGTTACTGCGAAATGTTACGGAGGTGACATTACACGAAAGAGAAAACTTCTCGAGAAGCAGAAACAGGGAAAGAAGAGGATGCGCCAGATCGGAACGGTCGAAGTGCCGCAGAGCGCTTTTATGGCAGTGCTGAAATTGGACTAAAAAACAAAAAAGGGAAATCGTCGCGACTTCCCTTTTTTATTGCTCTCTGCCGATCCCAAGGAATTGCACATTTACTTAGAAAATCGGATCTGCAGAAAGAGACGAATAAGATTCTTAACCGAGGGCAAAGATCGCCTGATTTATATTCATTATGGTTGTTGCTCTTGTTGTTTTTGTTGTTGTTTTACGTGTTGTAGAGCCTTCTAGGGCACTTTTTGAAAAATGAGGATGAAATTGAAGAATACTTTTGCGGCAATCGATCCTTTCGGGATGATGCTCTCTCTGTCGGCTCCGGTTCTTGGAATTCTGCTTGCAGTGGCCGACTATCACGTAGCCTGGACCACATCTTCAGCCTTGGTTGCTACCGTGGTTATGCTCCATATTTATATGTCGTCAGGGAACCGTATCGCGCTTGCCGCATCCATAGTCGGAGCATTGCTTACCGTATGGTTTTCATTCGGAAGCGTGATTTCCCTTGAGTCTTTGCTGCTGCTTCTTTTTGCATATTTTGTGATCAGATTGGCTAGGGGGACGGGAAAGTCTGCCGGCATCTTTGATGGAGTCATTACCTGTTTCCTGAACGGGCCTGTTGCGCTGATAGGAACATATTTCGTATGCGCCCATTCATTTGGTTCCTGGATACTCGTTTTTCCAGCACTATCTGTAGGACTGCTCTGTCTTGCGGTATCAGGATTGGGCAAGGGATATGCTAAATTTTTTGTGTCCGCCCTTATTGTTTTAGCACTTGTCTTGCTTAGTGTGTATTCGTTTATGCGTATTTATGATCCCGCACATTTCATATATGCGGTGATGATTCCTGTATTCTTGCTGCTGATTGTCAAGATGCATCTGGATCGGGGACAGTCATATAATATATTCCGACAGGCTTTCTCTGTATGTGTGATTGCTGTTTCCCTTCTGGCAGGAATCGGCTTTGTCGCATATATTTTCTAGGGTACAGGATCATATCCGCTTCCACCCCAGGGATGGCAGCGGAGGATGCGTCTGATTGTAAGATACAGTCCTTTAAAGGGGCCGTGCTTGCGGAAGGCCTCCAGGGCATATTGCGAGCAGGTGGGAGTGAATCTGCAGCAGGGCTGCTTGAGTGGCGATATGCACACCTGATAGAATCGGATCAGGAATATGAATGGTGCAATGGCGATAGTCCGGATCAGATCTTTAGTCTTATTCTGCCGTTGTCCCATCGTCTTTAGGTTTTATCCCTTTGTTGATCTTGTCTATGATCTGTCCGACTGCATTGTATATCTCGTCGTAACTCAGAATTTCCTTTGTGGAATACATAAAGAGCACGTCAAGACCGCAACTGACGGTCAGGCTGTGCTTCTGTTTCCTGTAACTCTCGCGTATTCTTCTCTTGAGGAGATTACGTTTTACTGCCCTTTTAAAGAGTTTTTTAGGGACAGATATCATAATTCGATTGGACTCGTTCCCTGTCTTGCTGAGCCAGAGAAAGCGCATCCCTGGCACATTGCCGTGCTTACCTTTGGCAAGGAGCACAGAAATGCCAGTCTTGCCACACAATCTTTCTGTTTTAGGAAGAGTATTACCACCCGGTATTCCCACTGTTAATTTTTTGAGAGATATATCTCAAGAGCCTTTGCTACTGATGGGGCTTCAACGGTAGGAGCGGAGATCTCTATGCTCAGACCCGCTTCTTCCATTGCACCAACGACGGATTTACCGTATGATACGAACTTGATGTCACCCTGATTGAAATCAGGCTGATTCTCATAGAGGGACTTTACGTCTGCCGGATTGAAGAATACGATCAGATCGTATGCGTGCAGATCGACATCCTTGATGTCCTGCGATAAGGGCTTTACGAAAACCGCTGTCTCGAAATCATACTTCTGTGTCTCGAAAACCTTTGTCACAGCATCCTTAGTAGCGGATTCTGCAGTGGCGATAAGGAATTTTTCTCCTTTGTGCTTTGATCCGATGAGTCCGATGATGGAATCAGGTTTACCATCACCGAAGAAGATTTTTCTTTTTCTATAGACTATGTGCTTCTGGAGATAATTCGCGACTGCTTCAGTCGTACAGAAATATTTCATTGTCTCAGGAACCTTGACACGGAGTTCTTCGCAAAGCAGGAAGAAAGCGTCAATGGTGGATCTGGCTGAGAATACGATTGCCGTGTGGTCGAGAATATTTATTCTCTGTGCACGGAACTCCCTGGAAGTCAGGGGCTCTATCTTGAAAAACGGCTTGAAGTCGAAGTTGACTCCATACTTTTCTGCAATGCTGGTATAAGGCGAAGCCGTCATCGGCTGCTGCTGGGAAATCAGTATGTTCTTTACACTCATTCTAACCTGTGAAGTTGTTCAAAATTCCTATGGAAATAATCTAAAAAAATACGGCTGAAGCCACCAGAACCCCAGTCGGTATTATTTCGAGGGCGCAAAGGTACAAAAATCCTGTAAAAAAAGAGCCTCCGAAAATAAAAATTTGAAATTTTCTTATAAGAAAGAGCGCATAGATGAATGCTGATACACAAAGCATTGCGTTTCTTGTGAACAAAGGATCGATCCCTGCGAACCTCATTATTCCTCCCATAGCAAGGAGTACCAGAGTGAGGATGATGAAGAAGGTGAACGAAGACCTTCCGGCAGTCTTCCATATCTTGGGATTCATCTTGTGCTGATGGAACATTTTTGAGATGAGCATCCGGATGATGCAGTAAGCAGCAAAGATTCCGATAACGGATGCCAGATGTGCATTGTTTCCGAGCCCATCCATAAATCGCGGAGAATAAAGACGGAATCCGTCAGCGACAAGGCAGAATGGAAGGATCATCGCCGCAGCAAGCATATCACGGTCAAGGCTGTGTTTTACGCTTGCTTCAAGATTGATGCTTTCCTTCCATCTGATCGTGCAGGCCATCAGGGACGGGAATATGTTTACAAACCTCTTGAGCAGAAGAACCACAACAATGATGGACAGGAGTGCAAGAATATCGGCCAGCATATCAGTTTCCTCTTTTTGCTCTATAGCCCATATCCTTCAGAATTGCAGTGACTCTGTCGCGGAAGTCACCCTGAATGGTGATTTCTCCATCTTTTGCACTTCCCCCCACTCCGCACTTCACCTTCAGTGTGCGGGAGAGTGCGGCCAGGTCGTCGGAAGTGCCGACAAATCCTGTGACAAGTGTCACCTGCTTGCCTGCGCGGCCTTTTCTGTCAATGGATACTATGAGATTCTGCCTTGACGGTTCGAGAGTGGCTTCTTCCTGCACCACCTCTTCTTCGTATGTGAAATCTGGATTTGTGGAAAACACCACTCCAAGTCTTTTCTTCCAGTCGTTCTCTGCCATAAGTGAAATCAAAATTATTTTGCAAATATAGTGATAATCGTCGTATATTTGTAAGTTTTGAGGATATTCCTCCGGAATGAAAATTAAGAGAAATATAATGAATAACAGCAAATTTACATTTATCAACAGGATCATTGCTTGCGTTGTTGCTATGATTGCGGCCGTGACCTATCTCCTGACGATAGAGCCTACCGCTTCTTTCTGGGATTGCGGAGAGTTCATCGCTTCGTCATATAAACTTGAAGTGGGCCATCCTCCTGGAAACCCTGTATTCCAACTTTTTGCCAGATTCTTTACAATGTTCACGGATGCAGAACACGCGGCGGTGGCTGTAAATGCCTTCAGCGCGATATGTTCTGCATTGACGATATTCTTCCTATATCTGACCATAGTGTTCCTTGCCAAAAGGATTGTAAAACCTTCGGACGAAGGAGTCTATACGATCGGTAAGGCAATAGCGATATTCGGTTCAGGTGCTGTTGGTGCTCTTGCATATACATTCAGCGATACTTTCTGGTTCTCTGCTGTGGAAGGAGAGGTGTATGCGATGTCGTCACTTATCACTGCACTTGTCTTCTGGGCGATGACAAAGTGGTATGAACAGGCAGATGAGCCGTATGCAAACAGATGGATCGTGCTGATTTCGCTTCTGATGGGACTTTCCATCGGAATACATCTTCTCAACCTTCTGGCAATACCGGCTCTTGTGTTTATGTACTATTACAAGCAGAGGGAAGGTGGACACTACACTCTTTGGGAATATGTCAAGATTTTTCTGGTTTCAGTTGTGATACTCGCTGTGATACTTTTTGGCATAATACCTTATCTTCCGAAATTCGCGGCTTATTTCGACCTATTCTTTGTAAATACTCTGGGGCTTCCTTTCAATAGTGGCGCCGCTTTCTTTATGGTTGCGCTTCTGGCACTGTGTTTCTGGGGACTTTTCCGGACTATGAAGAATCAGAAAGTGCTTGCCAATACGGTTCTTCTGTGCTTCACGATGATAGTGATCGGCTTTTCCCTCTTCACCATAGTCATCATCCGTTCCAGCGCAAAGACACCTACAAACGAGTATCAGCCGGACAATCCTTTCACACTGGTACGCTATCTTGGACGTGAACAGTATGGAAGCAATCCTCTTGTTTATGGACAGTATTTCGATGCTCCGTATGATATCGAGCAGACCAAATACTGGGCACCTCTAGGTGATGAATATATCAAGACAGACGGCCCAGGTGAGGTGAAATATACTCCGGAAGGCAAGATGCTTTTCCCACGAATGTGGAGCGGTGATGCAAGACACATAGCATTCTACAAGTCATATATGGGTAACGGAGGACATACCGTGGCTGGTGCAGAGCATAAGAAACCGACCTTCTTCCAGAATCTGGCCTTCTTCTTCGATTACCAACTCAACTGGATGTACTGGAGATATTTTATGTGGAATTTCGCCGGTCGCCAGAATGACATACATAGTCCTTCTCCAGGTGATCCTTTTGTAGGTAACTGGGAGAGCGGAATAAAGTTCATTGATTATTTCCGTCTAGGTGACCAATCTTCGGCTCCGGACTATCTCAAGGACAACAAGGGAAAGAATCATTATTATATGCTTCCTCTTCTTCTTGGTCTGATCGGTCTCTTCTTCCAGTTCGGACGGGACAAGAGAGGCTGCTGGCTCACATTCCTTATGTTCTTTATGACAGGTATCGCCATTGTGGTGTATCTCAACCAACCTCCATACCAGGTGCGCGAACGTGATTATGCATACGCAGGTTCCTTCTATTCTTTCTCTATATGGATAGGCCTTGCTGTGGCTGCAGTTTACAGTTGGATAGAAGATTCCGGCAGGTTCAAGGGTGCACGTCGTGATGCTGTCGCTTCGATTGCCGTGACGGCTGTTCTTCTTGCAGTTCCGGCACAGATGGCTTCGGAGAACTGGGACGACCATAACAGGAGCAACCGTTACACCGCTGTGGAGATGGCGAAGAATTATCTCAATTCAGTCGGTCCGAACGGAATCCTGGTGACTCACGGAGATAATGATACATTCCCTCTCTGGTATGCCCAGGAGGTCGAAGAGATACGTACCGATGTGCGTATTGCGAACACATCGCTCCTTGGTACCGACTGGCACATCGATCAGATGAAATATGCTGTGAATGAGTCTTCACCTCTGGATCTTACAGTGGGTCCGAAGCAGTATCTTTACGGAACCAATGAATTCGTATATATATATGATACACGCGATACGGCCTTCCTGCTCTCGGATGTTATGCGCATATTCAAGCATCCTGATGCGAAGATCCCTCTTTCGAGCGGCAAGCAGGTTGACTATATTATGTCCCGTAAGTTCATCATCCCTGTAAACAAGGAAAACGTGATAAAATACGGCATACTTGATGAAAAATATGCCGATATGATACCGGATCAGATCACTCTTACTATACCGAAGGATAAGGATTACCTGACCAAGCCGGAGATATTTATGCTTGACCTGCTGTCCAATTACAAGTGGGATCGTCCTATCAATCTTCTCAGTATGGGAGGTGACATCAACATCGGAATCAAGGATTATCTGATGTATGAGGGATTTTCATACAAATTCGTGCCGGTGAAGAACAGGATGAAGAGTACGGAAATCGGTTTTGCCGATCCTGAGGATCTGTATTACAAGATGAAGAATGTGTTTACCTGGGATGCACTCAAGAGGACTGACTGGTTTGTTGATTATCAGAACTATTACACCTTCTGCGGAGTGCTTTCACAGAGGCAGATTTTTGTAAATGTCGCCAAGGAAATGCTAAAGATCGGGGATTCTGCCCGCGCTGTGGAAATGCTTGATATGTGTCAGGAATGCGTTCCTGCAGAGAATTTCCCATTGGATATGACATATCTTGGATTCTCCAATGAATATATGGTCATTGATATGGTTGAGACTTATTATGATGCAGGAGCGCCTGATAAGGCACTTGAACTGTCACGTCGTTTTGCCGAAGAACTCTTCGTTTCCACAGAGTTCTTCCTGGAGAATTACGACTTCACAAAGCGTGAATTCGAGGCCTGCTACAATTGCCTGTCATATCTGGCCGATCTTTCCGAACATTTCGGTGACAAGGAATACGCCACTGAAATCCGAGACCGCTTCAATGCTTTGCTGGATATAGAGGAGTAACTATCTGGCAAGCCTCACAAATACACTCAACGGCAGATTCTTGCCGTATGAATCACGTAATACAAGTTCCCCGAAATCGAGGGACTTGTATGCGTTTTTAAGGCAGAAGGCCTGCTTTACGATGGTCTCGCCGAGTACGGCTGAGTAGCCGTTGGAGTAGAGGTTGAGAACCATAAAACTGTCCTGTGGCGCGAGGATTGCCGCTACGCACTGGAGCATCTCGTTGAGGCATTCGTCGAGTTTCCATTTTTCGCCGTCCGGGCCGTGGCCGTATGCCGGCGGATCGAGGATGATACCCTGATATGTGTTGCCTCTCTTTGCTTCGCGGCGTGCGAATTTAAGGGCATCTTCAACGATCCATCTTATATTGTCCAGACGGCTTGCCTCCATATTTCCGCGCGCCCAGGTCACGACCTGACGTACGGAGTCCAGGTGGGTCACATCGGCTCCTGCTGCCTTCGCTGCGAGGGATGCTGCTCCGGTGTATGCAAAAAGATTCAGCACGCGTGGCTTAGGCTTGCCTTCGGCCTCTGCTTTCTCTACCAGCGCCTTTGTCTGCTTGTAGATATATTCCCAGTTTGATGACTGCTCAGGGAATACTCCCACGTGCTTGAAGGAGGTTAGTCCCAGGCGGAGGGAGAAATCCAGACCGTCCTGTGCTCCGTTGTAACGGATATACCACTGGTCATCCATCTTCTTCCTGCGCTCCCAGGTGCCGCTGTCTTCCTTGCCGGCCTTGCCGAAACCTGCTCCGGTCTTGAAACGAGTGTGGATCATCTTGTTCCATTCACCGTCCGACAGGGATTTGTCCCACAGAGCCTTGGGCTCGGGGCGTGCCATAATGAACGGACCGAATCTTTCGAGTTTCTCGAAGTTGCCGGAATCAATGAGTTCGTAGTCTTTCCAGAATGCGCCTGGGCTTTCAATTGTCATCATACGTGTCGAATATTTGCGCAAAGATACTTATTTTCTTGTATTTCCCCGAAAATTGCTAAATTTGCTCGGATTTAGGAATTAACAAACATACTATACAATTATGCAACAGTTTATTGACACTTACGATTTCGCCGGTAAAAAGGCAATTGTCCGCGTTGACTTCAATGTTCCGCTCAATGCAAATATGGAGATCACTGACGACACACGTATCCGTGCAGCAATCCCTACACTCAAGAAGGTTATCGAGAAGGGTGGTGCTGTAATAGTAATGTCTCACCTTGGTCGTCCAAAGGGCGTGACTGAGAAGTTCTCTCTCAAGCACATCCTCGGCCGTGTTGAGGAACTCCTCGGTGCACCTGTGAAGTTTGCTGATGACTGCCAGGCTGCTGATGCTCAGGTTGCTGCTCTCAAGATGGGTGAGTGCCTCGTACTCGAGAACCTCCGTTTCTATGCTGAGGAAGAAGGCAAGCCAAGAGGCGAGTTCGCAACAGAGGAAGAGAAGAAGGCTGCAAAGGCTGTGGTCAAGGAGAATCAGAAGGAGTTCGTAAAGAAACTTGCTTCTTACGCTGACTGCTACATCAACGATGCATTCGGTACAGCACACCGCGCACACGCATCTACAGCCCTTATCGCAGACTATTTCCCTAATGACAAGATGTTCGGTTATGTGATGGAAGGTGAGATCAAGGCTATCGACCACGTTCTCAAGACTCCGGAGCACCCTGTTACTGCAATCGTAGGTGGTGCAAAGGTTTCTTCAAAGATCACTATCATCGAGAAACTCTTCGACGCTGTTGACAATATGATCATCGGTGGCGGTATGGTTTACACATTCAAGAAGGCTCAGGGTGGTCAGATCGGACGTTCACTCTGCGAGGACGATCAGATGCAACTTGCTCTCGACACACTCAAGAAGGCTGAGGAGAAGGGCGTTAAGATCTATCTCTCGAAGGAGGTTGTTATCGCTGACGATTTCTCTAACGATGCAAATACCAAGATCTGCCTCAACTCAGAGATTCCTGACGGTTGGGAAGGTATGGACGCCGCACCAAGCACACTCGCAATGTGGGAAGAGGTTCTTATGAAGTCAAAGACTATTCTTTGGAACGGTCCTGTAGGCGTATTTGAGATCCCTGCATTCGCAAAGGGTACAAACCGTATCGCTGAGATCCTTGCAAAGGCAACAGCCGAGAACGGTGCATTCACACTCGTAGGTGGTGGTGACTCTGTTGCAGCGGTTACTCAGATGGGCTTCGCTGACAAGGTAAGTTATGTGTCAACAGGTGGTGGAGCAATGCTCGAGTACCTCGAAGGCAAGGAACTCCCTGGCATTGCAGCAATCCGCAAATAATTAAAGCACCAAGTGCATTTCTATAATGAAAGTGCCCGTGGTACCACTGATTTTGTGGGTACCACGGGCACTTTGCCTGTGTTTGTGCACTTGATCTCTCAAAATGATATTTCAAATCAGTATCTTTGCTGCTATGAAAGAGATATATTTTGCAGGAGGATGTTTCTGGGGAACGGAATACTACCTGAGACAGTTCGAGGGGGTAACTGATACTCTCACCGGCTATGCCAACGGGTTCATACCAGATCCTGTATATGAGCAGGTCTATACGGACAAGACCGGCTATGTCGAGTGCGTCAAAGTCCTATATGATCCTGAAATCATTTCTTTGACCACGTTGTGCAGGCTCTTCTTCCGGTCGATAGACCCTCTGCTCAAAGATAGACAAGGAAATGACATAGGGACAAGATACAGAACCGGCATCTACTGGACCGATGATGAGGAAAAAACTGTAGTAGAAGAAGTCTATAAGGAAATTCAGGCAAAGCATAGCAGTCCCCTGATGGTCGAGAAATGCAGGTTGGAATGTTTCTTCCCGGCGGAAGATTACCATCAGGACTATCTTTTGAAGAATCCGGACGGATACTGCCACCTTTCACCTGCAGAACTCCGTTTTGCCAGGACGTATGCCAGTATCACAAAGGCTCTCAGGTCAAATTCAGATGAAGAGAAGAAAGTCATCCTGCCGCGATTCTTCAAGACCGGAAAGGGAGAGTACGGAGAGGGAGACAAGTTTCTGGGAGTGACCGTTCCCAACACGCGGAAAGTCGCTAAGGAGTATGCCTCAGTGTCTTGGGAAGTCATAGAGGCACTGCTGGAAAGTGAATGGCACGAATGCCGCCTGTGCGGACTGCTGATACTTGTGTGCAAATACAAAGATAGTACGGAAGATACGGTAAGATTCTATCTGAGCCATACGAAGGGAATCAACAACTGGGATCTTGTAGATCTGTCCGCACCTTATATTCTTGGACGCTATCTGACGCAGCAGGAGGATAGGTCTGTGTTGTATGCTCTGGCTGCATCAGAAAACATCTGGGAGCAAAGAATAGCCATAGTCGCCACTCTGGCTCTCATAAGAGACAATCAGTTCGGGGACACGTTGAAACTTGCTGCGATGTTTATAGACACGCAGTATGATCTCATTCAGAAGGCAGTAGGGTGGATGTTGCGCGAAGTAGGTAAACGCGACGAGCAGGTTCTGACAGATTTCCTCGACAGACACTGCCGGCAGATGCCACGGACTATGCTCCGTTATTCCATTGAGAAATTTTCTCCTGCCCGCCGCGCCCATTATATGCGTCGCCCTTTCATCCATTTCTAAAGCAGCCACAGTCCCTTTGGGGTTCCTACATAATATTTTCTATTTCAGCAGTCTGTACTGTTTTGGAAAGTTTAATGTAAGAATATATAGCATAAGTATCATCAGTATCTCTAGGCCATACTTCGAAGACTGTCTAAAGGTCAGGTTGCCGATGGAAGGTACACGAAATAATGGATATATACCAAATAATATATGTAAACTACGCTGTGCGATGTGTTGTTTTGTAGTTTTTTGAGAGGATTCCGCGTCTAATTCTTATCTTTGCAAGATTAAATATGAAAGATTATGTTTGAGACACTGGCAATACACTGGAATATGAATCCTGAGATAATCGGCATAGGAGCCTTCTCTCTCAGGTGGTATTCACTTCTTTTCATTTCGGGATTCATTCTCGGATGGTTCATCTTCAAATGGTTCTTCAAAAGAGAGGGAGTGCCGGAAAAACTTCTGGATCCGCTTCTTTATACCCTTCTTATCGGAACAATTGTCGGTGCCCGTCTCGGACACTGCCTCTTCTATCAGCCAGACTATTATCTTGGCAGTTGGCAAGGATTCTGGGAAATCTTTATGCCGTGGAAAGGAGGCCTCGCCAGTCACGGAGGTACGATAGCGCTGTTTATCGCAATGTGGTGGTTTGCAAGGCATTACGGCCGTAAATATGACTTTGATTTCGTGTGGATTCTAGATCACCTTGCTATTGCGGTATGCTTTGCGGCTACATTCATCCGTCTGGGTAACCTCTGTAACTCGGAGATATATGGTGATGTAACGAGCCTTCCTTGGGGATTCATATTCGAACTTCGTGGAGAAACAGAGCCTAAGCATCCTACCCAACTCTACGAGGCTCTCAGTTATTTCCTTCTTGGTGTGTTCCAGATTCTGATGTACAAGTACAGACTGCCCAAACTGCATAGAGGCTTCTTCATCGGAACATTCTTCATCGGCTGTTTCGGAATGCGTTTCCTTATAGAGTTCATCAAGGAACCTCAGGTGGGATTCGAACAGGATATGGTGTTGAATATGGGTCAGTGGCTCAGCATTCCTTTCATTCTTCTGGGTATATGTTTCCTTGTTTATAGTCATATAAAGAAACAGCCTGCTATGATCGTGCATCCTGAAAAGAGAAAGGCGGCACCGACACATTATGCAAAAAGCATCGCCAAGTAATGGAAAATCAGAGAATTGCCGAGGTTTTGCGCTTCCTTGACGAGCACGCCCTCGGCTATGAACTTCATACACATCCTCCGCTTCCGACTATAGAGTTGGCTCTTGAATATTGGAAAGATATCGACTCTGTCCATTGCAAGAATCTATTCTTCCGGAACCATAAAGGCAACAGACATTATCTTGTTGTTTTCGAGTGTCATAAGGAAATGCAGATACACTCGCTTGAGCATATTCTCAAGCAGGGAAAACTTTCTTTTGCTTCAGCCGAGCGTATGGAGCGTTGTCTTGGCCTTCTTCCAGGATCGGTGTCACCTCTTGGACTGATCAATGATCCTTATACAGAGGAACTTACCAAGGAACATTTCCCTAATGGACATAGAGTGAAACTTTTCCTGGACCGCGATTTGAAGAATGCGCAAAAGATAAGTTTCCACCCTTGCGACAATACTGCAAGCGTCGTTCTGTCGAATGCTGACTTTATCAGATTCCTTGAAATCTGGGGCGGAGAATACGAGTGGCTTGATGTGACGGCAGAGGTCTAGCGCAGAGTCAGAAGCGTTTTCCTGAGTTTCTGTCTATATTTCAACGGCGATATTCCTGCGTGTTTCTTGAAGAATTTTCCAAAAGACGACTGGTCGGAAAATGAAAGCCTCTCCGCTATCTGCTGGATGGTCAGGTCTGGATTGCGCAGGAGTCTCGAAGCCGCTTCCGTTCTCATAGAGGCTATGACGGTCCCGATTGTGACTCGAGTTTTTTCCTTGACAATGAGAGATAGGTATTGCTTTGATATACAGAGTTTTTCGGCATAAAACTCCACGCTTGTCTCCTCATAAATATGTTCTGTAAGCAGTTCTGCAAAATCTTTCATTATACCGTCCGACCGCTTCATTTCTGTGTGGTGTGATGGTGTTCCCTTGCCATATCGTCTCCACATCATATCTGCCATATCGGTGAGCAGGATATAGAAATATGCATAATTGACCTCTTCGGCAAAGTGGTGTTCCTTATTGGAAAGTGAGTCAATCATATTGCTGATGTCCTTATAAAGAATGTCGATATCCTTTTTCTCCATAATATCTCCTCCGATTCCGTGGTCTATAGTGAACTTGAAGTCGGGAGGAAACGGGTTACGGTTCTGGAATATATCTTCCACGATACTCTTGTCGGTTGCTGTGGCCATAGCGTGGAAGTCCTTTCCATATCTGATTTCATATATGTCAGCCCAGGTGGGGAGATTGACATACGTGTTCTTTCTGAAAGTGAATTCCTCACCGTTTACAATCAGATCCATACTTCCGCTTAGGACGATGATTACCAGATGGTATTTAGGCCTTCGTGGCTTGTTGTATGTCAGATGTCCTTCGCCTTTTATCTCACAGGCAAAGATATAGTCTTCGATATATCCGACCTTGGTTACGTTCTTTGATCCGAAGAGAACCGCCGGCTTACTCGTTTTTTGCTTTATTTCGCTCATTTTTATCTTTTAAGACCTCAAATATAAATATTCTAGAAGAATTAACCAAAACTATGTAATTTTGAACCAAAATGAGTTATGGAGCGGCTTGAAATTTGTTGTATTTTTGCGGCTTGAAAATTAGTGTAAAAAATGATGAAAAAATTAGCGGTAACTACAGTGATCATTGCAGGAATGCTTCTGCTTCCTTTTGCAGCATCAGCGCAGTACAAGACAAAAGATGCGCCAGAGAATGCTGTGAATCCTGAAGTTCAGACAATTCTGGCTCAGGCGGATGCTTCAGAGACTCCGGTGATAATCACTTTGGAACAGGCGCTCGAGATTGCTTTGAGCGAGAATGTGTCAGTCAAGGTGGCTGATATGGAGATTGAGAGGACAGGATTTGCCAAGAAGGGTGCATACGCTGCTCTCTTCCCTCAGATTGATGCTTCCGGTGCATACCAGAGGACAATCAAGAAGCAGGTGATGTATATGGACTTCGATATGAGTTCTCTCGGAGGAATGATGGGAGGTGGAGAAGGTGGCGATACTGAACTCCCAGACGGAGTGGAGATTCCTGAGGAGACACCATCGATGGATACCAGTGGAGGACTTGAGGTGGGACGTTGGAATACCTATAGTGCAGGTGTTACGGCTGCGATGCCTCTTGTGAATGCGCAACTCTGGAAGAGCATACGTATTTCAGGTCTTGATGTCGAACTGGCTGTTGAGAAAGCACGCAGTTCACGTCTTGAGACTGTAACTCAGGTCAAGAATGCATATTTCGCAACTCTCCTGGCAAAGGAAGCATTCAATGTATATAAGGATGTATATGAGAATGCTGTAAGCAATTATGAGGAGGCAAAGAAGAAATTCGATGCCGAGAAAGTTTCGGAACTCGAACTTCTCAGAGCAAAGACCACCGTCGCAAACGCTATTCCTAATGTGTATAATGCCGAAAGTTCCATCATATTGGCATTGTGGCAGTTGAAGGCTATTCTTGGTGTAGATCTTGATATGAATCTTGATATCGCCGGCGAACTGTCGGACTATGCTGATCAGATGCTCTATGACATTCACCAGCACGATGGTGCATCGCTGGACGACAACTCCACAATGAAGCAACTTGCCATCCAGTCGGAGATGCTTGCAGAGACTATAAAACTTCAGAAGTTTGCCAATATTCCTTCACTTGCAGTGGCATTCAATTTCAGTCTCAATGCAATGACCAACGACTTCAATTTCAGCGAATACCGTTGGACTCCTTATTCATACGTAGGCCTCAGTCTCAATATTCCGATCTTCGCAGGCGGTAAGCGCTATCAGGCTATCCGTCAGGCAAAGAACCAGCATCAGCAGGTTCAACTTCAGATCGACAACACAGAGCGCCAACTTAAGATCGCGATCCGTCAGAGCCTTACTACGATGGAGACAAATATGAAGAGTTATTATTCGGCTCAGGATGCGGTGGCAATGGCAGAAAAGGGCTACAGCATTGCTGAGAAGGCATATCAGGTGGGTCGCAGCACTCTCATCGAACTGAATGACGCACAACTCGCCCTCACTCAGGCACGTCTTGCCGAATATCAGGCAATCTATAATTTCGTTGTGGCAAAGGCTCAACTTGAGCAGACACTCGGACAGGATTTCATTGAATAAAAAATAAAGATAATAATATGAAGACTATTTTCAGGATTATGCCCATAGCCGTTGCTGCACTTTTGGCAGCCGGTTGCGGCAACACAAAAAACAAGGCTGTAGAAGAGGCAGTTGTGGAGGAAATCGTTCCTACCGTGTCTGTGACTCAGGTTTCAATCCGTGAGGTGCCGCAGGAGGCTACCTATACATCGACAATCCAGGCATACGTGAAGAATAATATCGCTCCTCAGACAGCAGGACGTATCAGCAGGATTCTTGTGGATATAGGAGATTTCGTGAAGAAGGGACAGGTTGTGGCAGAGATGGATCAGACCCAACTTGCTCAGGTGGAACTTCAACTCAAGAACAATGAAACAGAGTTCAATCGCCTCAAGGAACTCTATGAGGTAGGCGGTCTGTCGAAGTCAGACCTCGATGCAATCGAGATGGCATACAACGTAAGCAAGACTCAGTATGAGAACCTTAAGGAGAATGCTACCCTTGTCTCTCCTATCAACGGTGTCATCACTGCTCGTAATTACGATGCGGGTGATATGTATGCTATGGCAGCCCCTATATATACTGTAGAGCAGATCGTGCCTGTGAAACTTCTTGTCGGCATTTCCGAGACCGATTATTCAAAGGTGAAGAAGGGAGATTCTGTAGAAATCACTGCAGATGCTCTTCCTGGCAAGACTTTCTACGGAAAGATCAGAAAAATCTATCCTACCGTCGATCCTGCAACACGTACATTCACTGTGGAGGTTGTCATCGATAATAATTACAGCACTCTCCGTCCGGGTATGTTTGCAAGGGCTACAGTGAAATTCGGATCGAACAACAGTGTTGTCATCCCTGACGTGGCTGTCGTGAAACAACAGGGCTCAGGCGAAAGATTTGTGTATATTCTCAACGAGGACGGCACAGTGACCTATCAGAAAGTTGTTCTTGGTCGCCGTATGGGTGCTGAATATGAGGTACTTGAAGGTATTGCTGACGGAGCGAAGGTCGTGACAGGAGGTCAGATCCGCCTCAAGGATGGCATTAAGGTTATTGTTAACGAATAAGGATATAGTATGAGTATTTACAGAAAAGCGGTCAATAACCCGGTAACCACTGCGCTGGTCTTCATCGCATTGGCTATATTCGGTGTATTCTCGCTGATTAACATATCATTGGACAGGTTCCCTAAGTTCGATGCGAACGTCGTGATGGTGATGTCATCGTATCCGGGAGCCAGTGCGGAGGATATCGAGACCAACCTTACCAAGGTGCTCGAAAACTCCCTCAACGGTGTGAGCGACCTGAAGAATCTGAGTTCTACTTCTAAAGAGAACATTTCGCTCATCACTCTCGAATTCATTGAAGGTGTGGATATCGATGTCGCTACCAACGATGTGCGAGACAAACTCGATATGGTGAATTCCGTCCTTCCGGATGGAGCGTCACTTCCTATCATCTTCAAGTTCAGTGCGGACGATATGCCTATTATGATTATGGCTGCGACCGCAGATGAGAGCCTCCAGGCGCTGGAGAAGATTCTCGATGACAAGGTGGCAACTCCTCTTGCTCGAGTTTCAGGTGTGGGTACGGTGTCGATCGCCGGAGCACCTCAGCGAGAGATCCAGGTATATTGCGATCCTAACAAACTTGAGGCATACGGACTTACTGTTGCCGGTATTTCAAATCTGATCGCAGCAGAGAACAGAAATGTGCCGTCCGGAACCATAGACATAGGTTCGAATGCATACGCTCTCCGCGTGGAGAAGGAATTTACTGCTGCCGAGCAGATGCTCGACATCGTAGTCGGACATTCAAACGGCAAGACCATCTATCTCCGCGATGTGGCAAGAGTCATCGACGGAGTGGAGGAAAGATATCAGGAGGCATACGTAAACGGTACTCAGGGTGCGCAGATCGTTATCCAGAAGCAGGCTGATGCAAATACCGTAAACGTAATCAAGGGTATCAAGAAGGAGATGAAGAAGATTGAAAAGACTCTTCCTTCAGATATTCAGATCAGGACAGTCGTTGACAGTTCAGACAACATCCTCAACACTCTCAATTCATTGAAGGAGACTATTATAGTTACCTTCCTTATCGTGATGCTCGTGGTGTATCTCTTCCTCGGAAGATGGCGTGCGACATTCATCATCGTGCTCTCGATTCCTGTTTCCCTTCTTGCTTCATTGATGTACCTCTGGGCTACAGGAAACACACTGAACATCGTGTCGATGTCTGCCCTCTCCATCGCCATAGGTATGGTTGTCGATGATGCCATTGTGGTATTGGAGAACATCTCTACACATCTGGAAAGGGGTGCCAAGCCGAAGGAGGCCGCAGTTCACGCTACCCAGGAAGTGGGTATCTCGGTAATCGCTTCTACATTGACAATGCTCGCCGTGTTCCTTCCGCTTACAATGATCAAGGGTATGGCCGGTCTTATGTTCAAGCAGTTGGGATGGATCACCAGCATCATTATGATCGTCTCTACAATCGGTGCTCTTACTCTCATTCCTATGCTTTGTGCCCAGTTCCTTCGTTACAAGCCTAAACACGGAAAGATCCACGACCTCATATTCGGAAACTTCAATAAGTTCATAGATCTGATCTCAAGAGGTTATGGCCGTCTAATCAACTGGTGTGTGGGACATAGGACAATTGTTGTGATGATCTCGCTTATTGTCTTTGTCGGCACCGTAGGTATTCTCGGCCCTCGCATCAAGACAGAGTTTATGCCTAAGTCAGATGACGGACGTATTACACTCCAACTCGAACTTCCGGCCGGTACAGGACAGGGAGTGACAAGGGCTATAGCACACGAACTTCACGGTAAGTTCGTGGCGGCAGTCCCAGAAATCATCAACTGCTCGTATGCTCTTGGACAGGCTGATTCGGATAATGCTTTTGCTTCGATGCAGAACAACGGTACGCACGTGGTTTCATACAATATCAATATCGGTAGTATGGAGGATCGTGAACGTTCTGTTTCCGAAATTGCAGATGTGATCCGTGGTATTCTGGCAGATTATCCTGAGTTCAAGAAGGTCAGAGTGACAGAAGGTGGCGGCGGAATGGGAGGTGCTTCCACTGTAGATATCGAGATCTATGGTTACGATTTCGAGACAACAGACCGCGTTGCCAAGGAGGTGCAGGCTAAGATGCTCGAAGATGGCGATTTCTCTCAGGTGCTTTTGAGCCGTGATGAATATATTCCTGAGTATCAGGTGGATTTCGATCGTGAGAAACTCGCGATCAACGGACTGAACAGTACCACAGCCGCATCTTATCTGAGCGCCGCTATGAACGGTTCCACACAGTCGTTCTATCGTGAGGATGGTGATGAGTATGATATCCGTGTGCGTTATGCTCCGGAATTCCGTACAAGCATCGAGGATATCGAGAATATCATCATCTACAATAATATGGGCAAGGGTGTGAGAATAAAGGACTTAGGTACCGTGATAGAGACTCTTACCCCTCCATCGATCCAGAGAAAGAACCGTGAGCGTCTTATTACTGTTTCGGGAGTCGTTGCCAACGGTGTGGCTCTTTCTGATGCTGTGGCAACTACAGATGCAATCCTTGCTGACACAGAGATCCCATCAGAACTTTCAGTCGAGATAGGTGGTTCGTATGAGGATCAGCAGGATATGTTCGGCGACCTCATTATGCTCCTTGCAATGATCGTCATTCTCGTATATATCGTGATGGCATCCCAGTTCGAGTCGTTTATGAGTCCTTTTGTGATTATGTTCTCGATTCCGTTTGCATTCGTCGGAGTGCTTCTTGGTCTTTGGGTGACAGGAACTCCTCTCGGCACAATGGGTATGATCGGTATTCTCATCCTTATGGGTATCGTGGTGAAGAATGGTATCGTGCTTATCGACTACACCATCCTTATGCGCGAGAGAGGAAAGAGTGTTGCAGAGGCTTCCGTTATCGCGGCTAAGTCACGTCTTCGCCCTATCCTTATGACGACTCTTACCACTGTGCTCGGTATGGTTCCGATGGCCATCGGTCAGGGTGAGGGATCAGAGATGTGGCGTTCGCTCGGTATGGTTGTGGCCTGGGGTCTTTCCATTTCGACTCTCGTGACTCTCGTGATTATCCCGACCGTATATGCTTCTATGGCATCTTGGCAGGAGCGTCGTGCTGCCCGCAAAGCCGCAAAGAAACTTGCCAAGGCATAAATCATCAGAAACCGAAAAATGTAATAACATCGAAAACTTCGAGCGAAGCGATGGTAAGTCCTCCTCCCGAGGAGGAGGATTTAGGAGGAGGGTAACGTAGATATATTTTTCATATTTATGTACGTCCTTGAAAGTAGCGAGAAGTTATCAGAAACCGAAAAATGTAATAACATTGAAAAATATGAAAGGTATTTTTATAGCATACGATCAGGCGTATAATATGGAGATTGCAGATGCTCTGGAGCAATTCGGTTGCCGCGGCTTCACAATGTGGCAGGATATTGCAGGCCGTGGAGGATATACCGGAGAACCTCATCTTGGCAATCACGCCTGGCCGACGATGAATAACGCGATCCTTACATTTGTTCCGGATGATAAGGTTGACGACATCCTCGCCCATCTCCGCTCTATGGATGAAGAGACTCCTGACCTCGGCATCAGAGCATTTGCGTGGAATGTTGAAAAGTCATATTAATCATTAGGTATCATTCTTGTAAATCCAGTCGCAATTCTTTATATTTGCGACTGGATTATTATTAACTGATAAACAAAAGAATTATGGCACTTACTGTAACTGATGCGAATTTCGCCGAAACATTGAATACTGACAAGCCCGTATTGGTTGACTTCTGGGCGACCTGGTGTGGCCCTTGCAAGGCAATCGCTCCTGTAGTTGAGGAAGTAGCGGCAGAATATGAAGGAAAGGCTGTTGTATGCAAATGCAATGTTGACGACTGTGATGACACGCCGATGACATACGGAATCAGAAGCATTCCTACACTTCTTTTCTTCAAGAACGGAGAACTTGTTGACAGACACGTAGGAGTGATTTCAAAGGCTGACCTTGCAGCAAAACTTGACTCACTTCTCTAAGAGATATTATTATGAAACGGTTTTTTACAATAGTGTTTGCTGCATTGTTTCTTTGCGGCATCACTGTTTCCGCTCAGCCTAAATGGGGTGTAACGGCCGGTTTGAATTTCAATACATCGAAGTTTACGGATATTGATGTCAAAGCCAGGACAGGATGGAGCGTAGGTGCAACCTGCCTTGTGGATCTTCCATTGGGATTTTCTGTGCAGCCTTCGCTTCTGTATCACCAGAAAGGTGCTAATATAACAGACAGGGTCTCGCAGACTATGGACTACCTTGAAGTGCCTGTGTCAGTACAATGGGGACCGGATCTGTTGATCTTCCGCCCTTTCATCGACATTACTCCTTATATCGGTTATGCTTTGGCAAGTGATGTCAAGATGTCACTTCCGGGACTGGACTTTGATTGGGATACCTGGGAAGGCAAGAAGAGATTTGAATATGGTCTCGGAATCGGAGGCGGAGTAAATGTGTGGAAACTTCAGGTAATTGCAAGATACAACTGGAATTTCGGTTCTCTTTACAATGTGAAGGGATGGGATGATATAAAGGAGCAGATTCCGTATTTGAAGAAAGGAAGCGAACATTTCGGAGGTGTGACACTTTCATTGGCATACCTGTTCTAATTAACTGGATGATGAATGGTAAGATAGCAGTTTTCTGCTCTGCAAGTTTTGAAATAGATCCTAAGTACAACAAAGTCGCCCGTGAATTTGTCCGGGCGGCTTCGTTGCGTGGATATGGCATAGTCTCCGGCGGTACGGTCAAGGGATCGATGGGGGAGATTTCAGATGAACTTCACGCTTGCGGAGGATATCATCTCGGGGTCATTCCGCGTTTTATGCAACAATATGTCTATCCGGATCTGACAGAGGTCATCTGGACCGATACTATGGCTGAACGGAAGACTCTTCTGAGAGAGGGAACTTGCGCCGTAGTTGCTTTGCCAGGGGGGATCGGTACTCTTGACGAAGTCATCGAGACATTTGCTCTGGTGCACCTGAAGCAGTATTTCGGAAAAATATTTCTCCTCAATCACGATGGATTCTATGAGCCTTTGAGGCAACTTCTCAGGCATTATGTAGATATGCGAATGATGACAGAGGAGACTTTCAGTAAGATTGTTTTCGCAGAAAATCCGGACGAGATCCTGGATGCTCTGCAATAGTTTTGTTATGGATATAAAGTCTGTAAGAGAATACCTTGGTAATGATTGGAAGAATGTCAGAGAGAAGATAGAAGACTCTCTTCATAGTGACATAGATCTTCTGAATTCCACCAACACTTCCATCCTTTCCAATGCTGGAAAGCAGATGAGGCCTCTTCTTGCTCTGCTTGTGGCACGTGTATGTTCCTGCAGCGGAATCACGGAGGCAACTGTCAGATATGCCGCTGCCTCTGAACTTCTTCACAATGCTACTCTTCTCCACGATGATGTAGCCGATGACAGCGATCAGCGCAGGGGAGTCCCGACAATAATGTCGTTGATGGGGCCTTCAGTTTCGGTGCTGGTGGGAGATTATTGGCTGGTGAAGGCTATGGAATTGATTCTGGGCTCTGCCGATAGCGACCACAGGGTCATAAAGATATTTTCAAAGACTTTGAGCGACCTGGCCGAGGGAGAAATGCTTCAGTTGCAGAAGGCTCAGAGCGGTGACACGGGTCTGGAAGACTATCTGAGGATCATATACAATAAGACAGCCTCGCTTTTTGAGGCGGCTTGTGTATCCGCGGCTATTTCAGTCGGTGCTTCAGCCGGATACGAGAAGGCGGCAAGAGACTATGCGGTAGCTCTGGGGCTGGCTTTCCAGATAAAGGACGATATTCTTGATTATGCCGGAACGGAGAGTGTGGGCAAGCCATTGGGAGTGGATATTCTGGAGCAGAAGATAACCATCCCGCTTCTGGGAGCACTGGCAAATGTTTTCCAGGAAGAACAGGACAGAGTGCGGCAGATGGTCGGTAATATTGTAGAACAACCGGAACTCAGGGACGATATCGTAAGATTCGTAAAGGATAACGGTGGTCTTGAATATGCCGTTGAGCAACTCGATAAATATGTGGCTCAGGCAGTCGGAGCCTTGGCTGTCCTCCCGCAGTGCAAGGAGAGGGAAATTCTTGAAGAAATGGCCTATTTTACAGCAAAAAGGGTGATGTAATGAGATTTGCGGATGTAATAGGAAATACTGAAGTGGCAGAAGCACTGGTGTCTATGGCGGACACCGGCAGGATTGCACACGCTATGCTGATGTATGAGAACGAGGGTTCAGGTGCTCTTGCTCTTGCACTTGCATACGTGCAATACCTGAATTGCAGCAATCCGCAGAATGGAGACTCCTGCGGGGAATGTCTTTCCTGCCGTCAGATGTCCAAACTGATTCATCCTGATGTTCACTTTGTCTTTCCTGTGAATAAAGGCCCGAAGACCTCTGATGACAAGCCTACTTCCGAGTCATATATCAAGTATTGGAGGGAACTTGCCATCGCCAATCCATATTTTACCGAATCCGATCTGCAGAGAGCGATAGGAATCGAGAGCAAGAACGGACTTATTGCAGTCGCTGAAGCGAGATCCATAATATCCAAATTGTCTCTTACGGCGGTTGCGGACGGCTATAAGACCGTGATATTCTATCTCCCTGAGAAGATGAATCAGGAGACGGCGAACAGACTCTTGAAGATGGTGGAGGAACCGCCTGAAAAGACCCTTTTCATATTCATTACACATAGTCCCGAGAAAGTGCTTCAGACTATCTTCTCGCGGTGTCAGAGCATAAGGGTAATGCCTTTGACCAAAGATGAGGCAGCCAGAGTGAAGGAAATGAATCCTTTCGATGACAATGATGAATATGAAATGTATAAGGAACTTTTTGCCGATCTGATGAGGGCGGTGACATCGGGAGACCTTCAGGCTGCGCTTGAATGTGGAGAGGCCATAGCCGGTCTGGAATCGCGCGAAAAGCAGAAAGGATTTTGTACCTTTGCAAGTCAGTGTATCAGAAAGATATTTATGATTCAGCAGAATATGTCTCAGATTGCCGGAGCAGCAGAGCACGAATACGAGTTCTATGCTGATATGGCCGGAAAATGTGGCAAAGGATTCTGCCTGAGATTTATAACAAATATAGAGAAGGTCGTGGCTATGATCGACAGGAATGTGAGTTCCAAGATACTTTTCTGCGACCTTGTCAACCGTATGTATTTAAGCATTTGGCCGCGTTAGATGGCTGTTGGAGTTTAGTTTATGAATGAGTCTAAAAGATATGACTGCTCAAGGGGATGTACTGTAGAGCGTGCTGAGAGCGGTGAGATAATGTGCAGTTATCGTCAAGGATGCTGTAAACTTGAAGTGTATGACTGGCTTGATGGAGTGAACCAGGAACAGTTCGATGAGTTTTTCGAAGTGCGTTTCAAGAATACACGAAAGGGAATATATCGCAATGGATCAGGTCAGAGCGTCAAGACGGGTGACCTTGTAATTGTCGAGGCCGCTAACGGTCACGATCTCGGAATTGTGACACTTGAAGGCCCTATAGTAGGTCGCCAGATGAAGTGCAAGAGGATCAATCCCGAGACATACGAATTCAAGAGAATATACCGCAAAGCGAAACTTTTCGACATAGAGAGGTGGCAGGAGGCAATCGCGCGTGAACACGAGACAATGATCCGTTCGCGTCAGATTGCTGCCGAACTTGGCCTTGATATGAAGATCGGTGATGTCGAGTTCCAGGGTGACGGTACAAAGGCGATATTCTATTATATTGCTGACGGTCGTGTAGATTTTCGTCAACTCATCAAGGTGTTTGCAGAGGAATTCCGCATCAGAATCGAGATGAAGCAGATCGGAGCGCGTCAGGAGGCTGGTCTGATCGGTGGTCTGGGAGTGTGCGGACGTGAACTCTGCTGTTCCAACTATATATCAAGTTTCCAGTCCATCACTACTTCGGCTGCCCGTTGCCAGGATCTGTCGCTTAATCCTCAGAAACTGGCAGGACAATGTGGAAAACTCAAATGCTGTCTCAATTATGAGACGGCCGCATATATGGATGCCCAGTCGCGTATTCCTAAGGTGCATAATCCTCTTGAGTTTGAGGATGGCCTGGCATATCTGATGAAGACTGACATCCTGCGAGAGATTATGTATTTCTCATACGACCCTCAGTCTCTTGCCAATCTTTATCCTCTTTATGCGGAGGATGTCTGGGACATCATAAGGATGAATCGCAACGGAGAGAAACCGGAATCATTGAAGAATGATTCGGAACCGGTTGCTCCTGAGTTTGTTACCGCTGTGGGCGACGATGCCATCAACCGTTTCGATGAGGCACGTAAGCGCAAGAAGAAGAAAAAGTCGCGCGGAGGCAGCCAGAAGAAGGCACAGGCTGAAACTGCCGCTGAACCAGTGGAGCAGAAAGCAGCGGAAAATAATGGAGAAAACCGTTCCAACGGACATAAGGGACATAAAGGTGGCAATCGGAATGGCGGCCGTCGCAACGATCGTCCCAAGAAGGAGCAGGAATAGTTATGGGAAAGGATAAATTAAGAAAGTTCCGTGAAAATGAGACATTCAAGTGTCTTGTTCAGCCGGCGACATCCGAAGTCTTGAACTGTGACCACCCGTTGAAAGGCAGTTGGGGACGTGATTTCTTCGGAAATGACAAGCCCATTGTGCTGGAACTCGGTTGCGGCAAGGGAGACTATACCGTCGATTTGGCGGAGCGCAATCCTTCCTTCAATTATATAGGTATCGATATCAAGGGAGCGCGCCTGTGGAAAGGTGCAAAATATGCCACAGAGCACGGTCTGTCCAATGTCGGTTTCCTTCGTACACGCATCGAGTTCATCGAGTCGTTGTTTGCTCCAGGTGAGGTATCGGAAATATGGATAACATTCGCCGACCCTCAGATTGGTCGTGAGAAGAAACGTCTGACGGCTCCGTTGTTTATGAACAGATATCGCAATTTTCTCAAACCTGGGGGAATAGTTCATCTCAAGACTGACAGCCGTTATCTTCACGAATACTCCAGGGCAATGGCTCAGCAGAATGGTCTGGAGATATTGGCCAGTGCTACAGATATTTATGGTGCTGACAGAGAGCGTCTTTATGAAAGCGGTCTTTCGTCGCTTTGCGGTCGTGCTGCAGTCGATGCCCTTTTCGAGGTGCAGACTTTCTACGAGTCTCAATACCTTGCTCAGGGATTTCCGATAACATACCTCTCTTTTGTAGCGGATCATTCAGGAGAATATATCAGTCCGCAGTGGGATGAGGACAGATGGAAGGATGAGGGTCATCATTTCGTGATTCCTTCCGGCCTTCCGGTAGCCTCGAAGTTCTACCCTGCTGAATAATGGTAGCACGCAACCTGTTGATTGATAGTATTTTACGTATAATGCCTGCTGCATCAATGCAGCAGGCATTATACGTAAAACACTGAGAGATAGGGGGTTGCGTGCCACCCTAGGCTGTGGTCCAATGGATGCGGATGCCTTTTCGCTCCATTCCGCGGAACCAGGTCATCTGACGCTTGGCGAATTGATGGATTGCAGTGGCCAGTTGGGTGCGCATTTCCTCGAATGTCAGTTCACCGGTAATATATAGGGTGACGAATTTGTATTCGAGACCATAATAGATGAGGTCTTCGGCCGGGATCGGCTTGTGCTCCGGCGCGAGTGCCGGATGGGTTCCGTCGGTCAGTCCGCGTATTTCTTTCACCATTCCTTCTTCCAGTCGTGCATCAAGACGACGGTCGATCCGTGCGTTCCTTTCGTCGCGGCTGACCAATGTACCTATATAATATGTGTTCTTTGGCAGGAAACTGGTACGCTGGACGGGGTGTTCCGCTTCGTAGATTGCTATTTCCAGGGCTCTGATCAGGCGTTTGCGGGTGTCGTAGTCAGTGGTGTTGTGAAGGGGCTTCAACGAAGCAAGTTGTGCTATGAGTTCTTCGTCAGATTTCTTTTCAAGTTCTGCCCGCAGTCCAGGATCGGCAGGTACTTCCGGTAGGGAGTATCCACAGGTCGCTGCTTCTATGTATAGCCCGGAACCTCCGCAGAGAATCGGTATCCCGCCTCTTTCTCTTATATCTCTGTAAGCCTTTTCAAAGTCTCTCTGATACTCGAAGATGTTGTATTTCTCTCCGGCGTCCACTATGTCCATCAAGTGGTATGGAATCTCTTCATATTCAGAGAGATCCTTTCCTGTGCCGATGTCCATTCCGCGATAGACCTGACGGGAATCGGCAGAAATGATTTCAGCGCCGGTTTTTCTGGTGCCAGAAGCCTCTCGGGTACAAGATTGATCCAGGAGGGAGTTGATCTCTCGGGCGAGGTGGACGGCATAGCGGGTCTTGCCGCTTGCTGTGGGGCCGAGGACGCAGATAAGGTCGATTTCTCCGGTAAGATATTTGTCAAGGATTTCCCGGACATTGATTTCTTCCGCAGGAGGCAGTTCTGCCATCGGGGGTATCGGTGTGAAAGGTTTCTTTGCCATAGGTTGCTTGATTAGCCTTTATGTGCAAAGATAGTATTTTATGCAGCATTTTGGAAAAAAGCACTACATTTGCAACTCTGTACAGTGTTTCAAATTGGCCTGTCCATAAAATAGGCCGGTTTTGTGGACAAGGCAACGAAAACAGGACTGTTGTCCATAAAAATGCCGGTTTTCGTGGACAGACAGAGATTTGGGAATATTATTTTTGAAGAATAACGGATATGCCGAAAGCAAAAAGCAGTGTAGAGATAAAGAACAGGAGGGCTTCGTTTGATTATGAGTTCATCGAGACCTTCCAGGCGGGAATCGTGCTTACGGGTACGGAAATAAAGTCCATCAGAGCCGGAAAGGCTTCATTGGTGGATGCCTTCTGTTATTTCAATAATAACGAACTGTATGTCAAGAATATGCACGTTGCCGAGTATTGGTGGGGAAGTTGGGGAAAGCACGATCCGCGTCGTGAGAGAAAACTTCTACTTACGCGTAAGGAACTGACTCGTCTGAACAGGGCGGTGAAGGAGAAAGGACTTACCATCATTGCTGTGAAACTCTATGTTGCCGATAACGGCTATGCAAAATTGCTTATTGCTCTTGCACGTGGTAAGAAGGAATATGATAAGCGTGCGTCTATAAAGGAGAAGGATCTCAGGCGTGAGATGGAGAGGATGTAAGTTCTCTGCCTATATACGCAATCAGCCCCGTGGCTCGCGAAGCAGGAAAAAGGAATATGCTTCGCTCGCTCACGGGGCTGATTGGTGTAGTGCCTTGGTAAAACGGCATCACCCTCGAAGAAGATTCTTAGAGTCCGAATGCTTCCTTGATCATATCCACAGAGTCGAGGAGTTCCCATCCGAAGAACTGGACGAGTTCCTGGACATCCTTTCCGTTACGTCTGAGTGTCACTGTAGCCTTGTAAGGGTCGCGTCCGACGTGTCCGTATGATGCTGTAGGCTCATAGATCGGCTTCTTGAGACCGAACTTCTCGATGATCTTTGCAGGACGGAGGTCGAAGAGTACATTGATCTTATCTGCGATCTCCGCATCTGTGAGGCCGTTGGCTGCAGTGCCGTATGTGTTCACGAAGATGCTGAGAGGGCGTGCGACTCCGATGGCGTACGACACCTGAACGAGCATTTCGCGTGCTACACCTGCCGCAACCATATTCTTTGCAATATATCTTGCTGCGTATGCTGCAGAGCGGTCAACCTTTGAAGGATCTTTGCCGGAGAATGCTCCACCGCCGTGCGCACCCTTTCCACCGTATGTGTCAACGATGATCTTGCGGCCTGTGAGACCTGTATCTCCGTGTGGACCTCCGATCACGAATTTGCCTGTAGGGTTAACGTGGAGGATATGGTCGCCCTTGAAGAGGACTGCTGTCTCAGGTGCAAGAGTCTCGATGAGCATAGGAAGGAGAATGTTCTGTACGTCCTCGCGGATCTTTGCCTGCATCGCCTCATCGACGCGCTTCTGTCCGAACTGTGCGCAGCCGTCTGCATAACTCATTTTTCCGAGAGACTCCGGAGTGAACTCATCGTGCTGGGTCGAGATTACGATTGTGTGCACGCGTACAGGCTCATTTGTCTGGCCGTCGTACTCTATTGTGAACTGTGACTTCGAGTCCGGACGTAGATATGGCATAAGTTCCGGCTTCTGCTTGCGGATCTTTGCGAGCATCAGAAGGGCCTGGTGTGAAAGAGCAAGCGGAAGAGGCATATATTCCTCTGTGTCGCGGCAGGCATATCCGAACATCATTCCCTGGTCACCGGCGCCCTGGGCGTCAGCATCTTCTCCGACTACACCTCTGTTAATGTCAACACTCTGCTCGTGAAGAGCGGAGAGTATTCCGCAGGAATTACCGTCGAACATATACTCGGCCTTGTTATAGCCGATCTTATTGATGACGCGGCGTACGGTCTTAGGGATGTCAACGTATGCATCCTCTGAGCGTACTTCGCCGCCCACTACCACGAGGCCTGTGCTGCAGAATGTCTCGCAGGCAACCTTTGCCTCCGGATCCTGACGGAGAAATTCGTCAAGAATGGCATCGGAAATCTGATCCGAGACCTTGTCCGGGTGTCCCTCTGACACCGATTCTGATGTAAACAGATAATTCATATTCGTCAATGTTATAATTTTTCAAAACAAAAGCCCCACAAAAATGCGGAGCCGTCACAAAAACACAAAACATTGATATGAAAGAGGTCACCGTGGCCGATGACCGTAAAGTCAACATTTTAGCATTTTTTCACGTGGTTGCAAGCAGCCAAATCTCTCCACATTCCCGACAGTCCCCGACGGGCTCTGTCATTTTCGGGCTGCAAAGATAAATAAAAAATCTGATATCCAAATATTTATTGCAGGATGGTGGATATCTGTATGTAAGAAGGGGATAAAAACGTCTTAAATTTTCGCCATATCGTTAAAAAATGTTATCTTCGCACATTAAAACTATCTATTAATCAACTAAACCGTTATGAAACAAACATTTAAGTGTTTATTTGCTGCTTTTGCAGCGATGCTTGTTGCCGTTTCTGCTTTTGCGCAGATTACGACATCATCACTTGGTGGACGCATTACTGATGCGAACGGTGAGCCAGTGGTAGGTGCGGCTGTTGTCGCAACTCACGAGCTATCCGGAACAGTTTATGGCGTGACCACCAATACTGACGGACGTTATGCAATCAATGGTATGCGTTCCGGCGGTCCTTACAAGGTGGAGGTTTCTTGTCTTGGTTACAAGCCTCTTACCTACACTGATGTAAACCTTCAACTTGCTGAGGCATACGCATTGAACGGCTCGCTTCAGGAAGACGCAGAGATGCTAGGCGAGGCTATAGTAGTAGCTGCTCCTGCATCTAAGTTTGCAGCAGAGAAGACAGGTGCCGCAACAAATATTTCAAGCGAGCAGATGACATCTCTGCCTACAATCAGCAGAAGTCTTACTGACGTTACAAGACTTTCTCCATACGGAGGAAACGGAATGACTTTCGGAGGTGTTGACGGACGTACTGCAAACTTCACAGTCGATGGTGCGAACTTCAACAACAACTTCGGTCTTAACGATGGTCTTCCAGGAGGTGGAAACCCTATTTCTATCGATGCAATTGAGGAAATGCAGGTGGTAATCTCTCCATACGATGTACGTCAGACAAACTTCATCGGTGGTGGTGTGAACGCTATCACCAAGTCTGGTACAAACAAGTTCATCGGTACAGCATACGTTTATCATCGTAACGAGAATATGCGTGGTAACCAGGTGGCTGGTGTAGAGGTTGCAGGTGCGCGTGACCGTGACCGCAACACTACATACGGTTTCACTCTCGGCGGACCTATCATCAAGAACAAACTCTTCTTCTTCGTGAATGCAGAGTATTCTCAGACTCCTTCTGTGGCTGTACGCTGGAGAGCATCCGAGGACGGTGTGGGTGTGAATGACAAATATCTCTCATACTGTTCTATCGAGGATATGGAAAGAGTGAAGACCCACGTAATGGAAAAATACGGCTATGACACAGGTTCGTACACTGACTTCCCTGCTGACCAGAACAACCTCAAACTCCTTGCACGTATAGACTGGAACATCAATGACAACAACCGTCTTGCAGTTCGTTACAACTATACCAACAACACAAGATGGAGCGCGCCAAACGCTTCTTCAATGGACGGAGGTACACGTTCTGCATACTCTCGTACATCGCTCTACTCTATGGCTTTTGCTAACTCGATGTACTCTATGAACAACCTCGTTCATACATTGTCTGTCGATCTCAACAGCCGTATCAACGACAACCTTTCAAACCAGTTCCTTGCAACATTCTCTAAACTTGATGATATCCGTGGAACAAATTCGACTGAGTTCCCATTCATCGACATCCACGATGGAACAGGTACTACAACCCAGTATATGGCTCTCGGTTACGAACTTTTCACCTGGAACAATGCAGTGCATAACACTGTGGCAAACATCAAGGATGACCTCGTTTACTATGCCGGCAACCACAAGGTGACAATGGGTGCAAACTATGAGTACCAGATGGCTGACAATGCATATATGAGAAACGGTACAGGTTACTATCGCTATGATAGCGTAGAAGACTTTATCAATGGTGCTACTCCTGAGGTTGTGTGTCTTACTTACGGATACGATGGTGAGAAGAATCCTGCAGCCCGCGTTCAGTTCCACAAGGCTGGTATCTATGGCCAGGATGAGTGGAATATCAGCGAGGCATTCAAACTTACTTACGGTCTCCGTCTCGATGGTCTCTTCTTCGATAACAGCGACTTGATGACAAACAACAAGATCAAGGAAATCGAGTATCCTACTGTAGACGGTGGCGTTCGTACCATCGACACTGGAAAGTGGCCAAACGCAAGCCTTACAGTTTCACCTCGTATAGGTTTCAACTGGCATATCCTTGAGAACAAGAGCCTTACACTCCGTGGAGGTACTGGTCTCTTCTCAGGACGTCTCCCTCTCGTGTTCTTCACCAATATGCCTACTAATTCAGGTATGGTTCAGTACCAGGCACAGATCAATGCTAAGAACGCTGAAAAGATGGGCTTTTCAATGGATGTATTCAAGGGTGGTCTTGTGACAGATGAAAACGGAAAGGCAACAACTCAGGCCCTTCTCGACAAACTTCACTCTCTCGGTTATCCTGAGACAATCTCTCCTGAAGAGGGTGCTGTTCCTTCTTCTATTTCTGCAGTGGATCCTAAGTTCAAGATGCCTCAGGTATGGAAGACATCACTCGCTCTCGACTATACAGTTCCTGTTTCATTCCCATTCACAATCTCAGTTGAGGGAATCTACAACAAGACTGTCAACGGTGTGACAATCTCTGACTGGAGTATGCTCCCTGTCAATGGTTTCGTAAGACTCAACGGTGCAGACGCACGTCCTATGTATCCGGGTACATTCAGAACCGGAACAAAGGCATTCGTTCTTGAGAATACTCACAAGGGATACGGATATTCAGGAAGCATCACAATCAATATGCGTCCGGTGGAAGGCCTCAGCCTGATGGCTGCTTACACTCACACTGCATCAAAGGAACTCACAGGTATGCCTGGTTCAGCAGCAGAGTCTGCATTCACATACGTTCCTACAGTCGAGGGTCCGAACAATATCAAACTTCATAATTCACAGTATGTTACTCCTGACCGTGCAGTGGCTTCAGGTACATACAGCGACAAGGCTGGAAACCATTTCAGTTTGATTTATGAGGCTTGGAGAGGCGGATACAACTATTCATATATGCTTGCAAACGATATGAATGGTGACGGTTATAATTATGACGCCCTCTATATTCCTACAGATGAGCAGGTTGCAAATAACGAGTTCCGTTTCGCTTCTGAGAAGGACCGTGACTGTTTTATGGCATACGTTCATAATGACAAATATCTCAGCCAGAACCAGGGCAAGTACGCAGAGGCTTACAGCGTATATTCTCCTTGGGTTCACAGGCTTGACTTCAGTTACAAGCACGATTTCAAGGTTAAGATCGGTCAGACAGTGAACAAACTCCAACTTAGCGTGGACATCAAGAATCTCCTTAACATCTTCAATTCTAATTGGGGAGTCAGCAAGTATATGAACTCAGACCTCAATGAGGGACGTATCCTCAAGTTTGAGAGCGTTGATGCAGAAGGATATCCTGTGTTCTCTACACCTAAGAAGGTTGACGGAAATATTCAGACATTTGTGCCTAGCATCGCAATAGGTCAGTGCTGGTATGCTTCAGTGGGAATAAAGTATATGTTTAACTAATTTATTTTGAAGAAGATTATGAAACTTAGATATTTATTCTCAATGATTCTTGCAGCCTTTTTCTTTGTTGGCTGCGTGGACGAGATGGGTACAGACTCCTTCGAGAACATCAAGTTGGACAAGACTATGCTCGTCATTCCTGTGGAAGGAGGTTCAGTAGAACTCAAGATCAACGCAACAGAGGCGTGGGCTTTCGACACACTCTATACAGAGGATGTATGGCCTAACGTTATCAAGCGTGAGACGAATAAGGAAACTGGTGAGGTGACCGTGAAGTCTGTCGATCCATCTTGGCTCACTGTAAACACACTGACTGGTGAGGCTGGAGAGAGTGTTGTTAAATTCACTGCCGGCAAGGTTGACGGAGGACGTGAACTCGAACTCTGCATCAATGCAGGTATCAACTCTCAGTTCGTGAAGATCCGTCAGGGCTCTCTTGAGGCATCCTCTGCTACTTGTGCTGAGGTAATTGCCGGGGCGGACGGAAAGACTTATAGAGTGAAGGGCGTATGTACCGGAATCGCCAACACTACATACGGAAACTGGTATCTCAACGACGGTACCGGTGAGGTATATGTATATGGTACTCTTGACAAGGACGGAAAGACCAAGAACTTCGAAAGTTGGGGAATGGAAGTGGGTGATGTTGTGGAGGTTGAAGGTCCGAAACTTACTTATGGTTCTACAATCGAACTTGTTGACGTGACTGTACTCAAAATTGAGAAGTCTCTCCTTAAGATCATCACTGAGGAAACCATCTATGAGAAGGAAGGTGGTGAATTCAATGTTAAGGTTGCTTTCAAGGGTGAGGGTCTTTATCCTGCAGTAGATGAGGATTCCAAGAGTTGGGTATCGCTTGTCGGAGTGGATACATATCCTGGTACTCCAACCAAGATCGAGCCTAATCCTGCCGATACTGCAATCGTTACTTTCGCAATTTCTGAGTATATGGAGAAGGCTGCTCCAAGAAAGGGAGCCATTATCCTCAAATCATCTAATGATGATGGTACTACAGAAATGACATATACCATCACTCAGAAGGGTATGATTCCAGATCCTACTCCAATCAAGGATGCAACCAAGGTGGGAGAAGGTATCTGTGTAGAAGGAACTGTTGTCGCTCTCTGCTCACAGGGATATATCCTTAACGACGGTACAGGCAACATCCTCATCTATCATCCAGAGGAAGGATGGGAGTGCAACGTTGTAATCGGAGACAAGGTTATGGTGGCTGCTGAGGCTCTCGGCGCATACAACTTCTCTGCTCAACTCAAGACTCCATATTTCGAGGAGAAGGTATCTGAGAAACCTGAGGAGGTCAAATATCCTGAGGCTGTTCTTTATGACGCTGCAAAACTTGATGAGGTAATCGGTGCTCTTAAGGATACTGTTGACCCTGCAAACAAAGAGAAGGAGATCGCTATCAAGGTTGAGTATGCAACTATGATCGGTAAACTCACTATCGATGGAAAATACCATAATGTCGAGATTGCAGGTTCAGCATATCAGGGTTCTCTTTACAATCCTCTCGAGTCTCTCAAACTTGCCGACTATAAAGACAAGGTTGTGGCTCTCAGCGGATACTTCCTCAGCGTATCACAGTCTTCTGGAGCATTCAAGTTTGCGAATCTGGTCGTTACTTCTGTAAAGGATGCTGGTGACTATGTATTCCCAGAACTTTCATTCTCCAAGACAGAGGACACTGTGGCACCTGAGGCAACAGAGTATTCATTCGACATCAAGTCTAACCTCAAGTGGAATCTTACTGCAAGTGAGGGAGTTACTCTTGACAAGACTTCTGGCGAAGGAAATGCTACAGTGAAGATGACTTTCGCAGCAAATACTACAGATGCTGCTATCGTTCACACAGTGACTGCAAAGGCAGACGGTGCTTCTGACAAGGTACTCAAAGTTACTCAGGCTTCCGCTGCTGCGCCTACAGTTGCAACTGCAGCCGAGATCAATGCTGCTGAAGATGATGAAAACAAACTTTATGAGGTTACCGGATATATCACAGAGGTGGTTAACGATAAGTATGGCAACATCTATATTCAGGATGCTACAGGATCGGTTTATGTCTATGGTACATTGGATGCTGAGGGCAACGGTGCAAACTGGAGCAGCCTCAATATCAAAGCAGGTGACATCGTTACAGTAGTCGGTCCTAAGGTTTCATACAAGGGCTCACCTCAGATGAAGAACGTCACTGTCAAGGATCACAAGCCAGTTGCAACCAAGACTGTCGAGGAATTCCTCGCAGCACCTGAGTCGAAGGAAGTTTACTATCGCCTCACAGGTAAGGTTTCTAAAATCGCCAATACCACTTACGGTAACTTCGATATCGTGGATGAGACCGGTTCAGTATATGTATATGGTCTTCTTTCTGGCTGGGGTGGTCCTTCAAAGATGTTCGAGTCTCTCGGACTTGTTGAGGGCGACATCGTGACACTTGTTGGTGTAAGGTCAGCATACAAGGGCACAGCACAGGTTGGAAGCGCTTTCTACGTTTCTCACGAGAAAGGTGCTCCTGCAGCAGATCCTTGGGAGACTGCAGTGTCATACGACCTTCCAGAGGGTGCTAGTTCAAGTCGTCAGGTTCTCAGAAATGTCAAGTATTATGCAGATGCTGATAACATCAACATCCGTCTTGTTGCTTCAATTTCTAAGGCAGAGGAGAAAACGGATGGTCTCACCATTTCGTTCTATGACAAGACAAACGGAGCAGCAGGTAAAGGCTTCTATGGCTGGTGGAATAATGCTATTGGCGATGTGGAGTACAATGCAGAGCGTTGCGGTGCTATCAGCGGTTCGGATCTTACTCTGACTGTAGGAGAAGAAACTGTTGACGTACAGAAGGTTGTAGATGGTGATCTTGTTACCTGGACATTCGCTTTCCCTCGTTCAGCAAATGCCGTCCTTGCTGGTGAGAAAGTATATATGGGAATTCTCACACTGGATGCCGAGTGGAATGCTACAGGTGCAATGCCTGACAAGTATGCAGATATGCTTGAGGTAACTCTTCCATAATTGATCCTGCATAATAATCAGACGGACGGTTCTTCGGGAATCGTCCGTTTTTTTTTGATGCGGATGGGGTTTTTATGATTTTTTTGGTAAATTTGTCAACTTCAACGAGATAAATAATTACTAACCAAATAATAGCATTATGAAAATCAAACATTTGTTGCTCGGTATGCTTGCTATGGCAGCAACCGTGGCGTGTAATCAGGAGGAGCCGGTAGTGACTCCGGAACTTGATTTGAATAAGACAACAGCATCGGTGGATGCAGAGGGTGGCAGCGTAGCCCTTGAGGTTACCTCCAATGTAGATTGGACAGCCTCTGCAGACCAGGACTGGGTGTCCGTAGATCCGGCAAGCGGCAAGGGTTCCAAGGAGGCAGCCAAGGTGACTGTTTCAGTAGAGCCTAATGAGTCGGAGGAAGCGAGAACCGCGACCGTGACAGTAGCAGCGGAGAAACTTACCAAGACGTTGAAGATCACTCAGGCCGGTGTTACATCTCAGGAGCCAGAGCCGGAACCAGAACCAGAGCCGGAACCGGAACCAGAAGTGGCTTGGGGTATGATGGGATGCTTCGTTGATAATCAGTGGGCTTCAGATGTTCCTATGACCAAGGAAGGCGAGTGGATTGTAGCCAAGGGCGCCCAGTTCACAGAACTTACCTTCAAGATCCGTGGTAACGCATCTTGGGATGACGCGACCAATATCGGTTATGCACCTGGTACGGAGAAGGGACTTGTGAATGCAAAGCTTTCAGTGGTTACAGCAGAGTATTCGAAGGCAAATCTTGGTGTAGATGCGGCTGATATCAAACTCAGCGGTGTAGCCGGTACATACGACGTATATTTCAGTTTTGAGAAACTTGAGGTATATGTTATGGAAGAGGGATATAAGCCTGGCGAAAGAGAGCCGGTTCCTGCAGAACCTAAGGATGTGACATATACTGTGACCGGTACAATCGCTGATCACGCGTGGGAGAATAACTACGCTGGTGGACTGATGGTTGCCGAAGGTGATTACTTCGTTGCGAAGAATGTTCCATTTGTTTGGAACTCAACACTTTATGGTGGAGACTTTAATGTGATCGAACTCAAGATTGTTGAGACAGGTACTTGGGATGCTTATGCATATCCTGAAAAGGACGTGATGCAGCAGGTCAATACAGAGGTATCGCTTATAATCGGCGGTCAGAACGTTGCTGTTGCTGCTCCAGAGGGAACATACGACGTGTATTTCGACAAGGCGAATGCCAAACTGTGGGTTATGAATGCAGGCCTCAAGCCAGGCGAGACCGTAGAGCCAGAACCTGAGCCAGAACCTGAGCCAGAACCAGAGGAGCCATCAGAAATTACAAAAGAAACAGTAATCTGGGAAGGAAGCCATAACACAGCCGGCTGGTCAGGCAATCAGGATCTTGCTTGGGGTGGTTATGACTGGGCAGGAATCAAGGCTGGCTGCAAACTCAAACTTTATGTAACTCCGAATAATCCGTCTTCAGACTGGTGGTGTATCAGCCTTCGCTCTGCTGCAGAAGGTTGGCCTAATCTTGCAGGAATACCAGCTCAGTATGATAAGCCTTCATATTCTGTCACCCTTGATCTTACTCAGGCTCTTCTGGATGAAATCAAGACCGGAAATGGTCTTATCTTCACAGGAAGTGAGACCACAGTGACTAAGGTTTCTCTTCTCCCTGCAGATGCAGAGGTGGCTATCTGGGAGGGCTCTATGACATCTAACGGATACTCAAACTGTACTATCGGTACTGTGAATGATTGGATTAACAATGGAGCCACACCTGGCGACAAGGTGAGGGTATATGTTACAGGCGGTGAGAACTGGGCTCTTCAGATATGGGATCCTCAGTGGAACAAGTGGTTCGCAACCGCAAGTGATGGCTCTCAGGACGGACTTTATGGTCACGGTTTCAGCGCCTATAATTCAAATCTGGACAATGGCTATATTGAGTTTGAGGTTACCGCAGAAATGGCTGCGACAATCGCAGGATACACTTGGGGTAATGCTCTCATCATACAGGGTGATCAGATTGAAATCACCAAGATATCTCTTAACTGATTACTTTGACATATTTAATATGGGCGGCCAATACGGGTCGCCCATATTTATATACTTTCGATATGACTAAATTGGAGACATTGGGGAGCCTACAGTTTTTGTGTCATACAGATTGTAAGTGTATGATTTTTTATTAACTTTGTAAGTTCAACTGACTTGGGTAAGATATTGAATATTAACAATTATAAAAGTAACGATGAAACTTAAGAATCTATTTTGGGGAGCCTTGGCTTCTTTGGCTGTTTTTGCAGCCTGCGAGGAACCGGAGCAGAATCTGGGTACTCCTGACATCGCTATCAGCGCAACTGAGTTGACTTTTGATGCTGCAGGTGGTAATCAGACACTCACAGTCACTGCGACACGCGACTGGATGGTAGAAACTGATGCTGACTGGGTGGTTGTTTCACCTGAGTCTGGAAGCGCGTCGTCTGAGGCTCAGACCGTGACCGTGTCTGTTCTTGAGAATACGGGTCTTGACCGTGAGGCAAGCCTCAAGTTCACAATCGGAATGAAGAGCAAGTATCTTACCGTCGCCCAGGCAGGTCCTGGCGGATCGGCTGAGGCACTGGTTGTTTACAGCAACGACTATGACAAGGAAGTGGCTGAGAAGACATACGGCTCAGGTTCAAGTTGGCCTTATCTCGATCAGTTCGACGGCTGGATGAACGCTACAGGTACTGGTTCAGCAAATGTAGAATATGCATACAGCGGAATGTCTGCTCGTGCAAATTCCACTTCAAACAGCAACTATTCCGACTACGCAGGATCCGGCAATAACAATATGTTCTTCGGCAAGTCCGCTTATCTTGCAACAAAGAACATCGCTCTTGGTGGAGCGAAGGATTTCTCTCTCACTTTCGGAACAGAGAAGTATTCTCAGGACAATGGCAGTGTGTTCACAAAGTCTGAGTTCCATATCTTCCTCAGCAAGGACGGCAACAAGTGGGTTGAACTCACAGATTATTCGTTCGCAGGCGAGGGTACCGAAGGCCGCTGGAACCTTGCTTCTGCAGACTTTTCAGTACCAGCAGGAACAGAGAGCCTTTCAATCTGTATGAAGGTGGATGTGGCTAGTTCATACCGTATGGATGACCTTAAGCTTGTCATTGCAGACAAGGCAGGTACATCCGTTGATTTCTCGAATGCTGTGGAGATGGATTTCACAGCAGGCGGAAACACAGGTGGCGGCAGTACTACCAAACCTGAGTCAAAGGGCAAGAAGACGGTCGCAGAATTCATTGCTGCTGCAGATAATGCCAACTATTATGAACTGACAGGTAAGGTTTCAGGATTCAACCCTACTTACTGCAGTTTCGACCTGACAGATGCTTCCGGCAAGATCTATGTTTATTCGGTTCTCGATGCAAGCAAGTCTGAGTGGACAAGCAAGATCTCAAATGGTGGAACAATCACTATCTACGGAAAGTACCTCTACTATGAGCAGAAGTCTCAGCACGAGGTTGTGGATGCTTACATCGTAAGTTTCACAGCAGACGGAGGCTCTACTGGTGGCGGAGAAAATGAAGGTAAGCCTGCATCTCTTGTAAAGGCAACAGTTGCCGAGTTCCTTGCGGCAGCGGAAGATGACACCTGGTATGAACTTACAGGTGAGATCATCAGCATTGCAAAAGAAGATTATGGTAATTTCACAATCAAGGATGCGACAGGAGAAGTATATATCTATGGAATGACCAACGGATGGGTCGGCTATAATGACAAGTCGTTCTCGAAGATTGGTCTCAAAGTGGGTGATACAGTGACTCTCGGTTCTCTCAGAACTTCATATCAGGGCACCCCTCAGGGAGGCGGAAATGCTGTTCCGGCATACTATATAAGCCACGTTCCGGGTGAAGGCGGCGGCGAGACTCCTGCTCCTCCGGCAGGTGAAGCAGGGCAGTTTGAACCTCAGGGTGTTACCTGGACTCTTGGCGAAAAGGCATACGACAACACTTCTGGAACCAATGCTCAGGTAGGAACAGTGAACGGTGAGCAGGTGAACAATATGCTCAAACTTGGAACAGGCTCCCTTACCGGTGATGCAACTCTTCACGTGGCGGCAGGTACCAAGAAACTTGGTTTCTATTGCGTGGCTTGGAAGAATAAGAAGGCTCAGGTGAAATTCTCTGTAGGAGGAAGTGAAATCGCCACAATCGAGCCAAAGGCAAATCCGGGAGCGACAGGAAATCCTCCTTATGCTTCAATCAACGTGACTACCTCGGATTACTATGAAGTTGAATTGCCTTCTGGAACAACCGATATCAAGGTAGAGACTCTCGATCCGGCAAACGGCCGAGTGATTTTCATAGGTCTTAAGGCTATCACAGAGTAAGAAAACATATTTCAAAGCATCAAAAGGGACTGATCTGGTGGTCGGGCCCTTTTGATGGTCTAAATGAGAATGAGGATATTCAATGAAATATTTAGAGTTGCAGCGGTCGTGACGGCCTTCTGCGCTCTGTTTGTTACTGCCTGTCAGAAGCCCTCTGATGATGTGGATGATGCTCTTGATGTTTCTGTCAAGACCCCATCTGTAAACTCCGGAAAGGGACAGATGTTTGTGAATGTGAAATGCTCATCTTCCTGGACGCTGTCTGTTGCTGACGCTGAAGATGATTCGGATATAGATTGGGCCAGTCTCAGTGTCACTTCCGGCAAAGGTAATATGAGCAATGTAATCCTCTCGTATCAGGTAAATGCATCAGAGCAGAGCAGAAAACTTAAGATTGTTCTCGATAACGGCCGTAATTGGGTGTTCTGCACTGTCACTCAGGCAGGAAGCGGACAGCAGCCTGATCCGGATCCCGATCCGGTTCCTGTTCCGGATATAGACCTGACAAAGACCGGATGGCTGGAACTTCCGGCAATGGACAATCCTGACCTTGGATACTACAGCCACAGTTTTGAGATGCGTGGAAAGGAATACCGCAATTATTCATTCGGATGGAGTCAGGATGACCTTGTAGCCCTTTGGGTGGCATATCCGCTCTGTTCTATGTACACCAACAAGACTGTCGATAGGACAAACGCCTGGGCGTACGATCCGCTCCTTGGAGCCGAATATTCATCCGCTCCGTTCGGAGGGTATGGAGGCTCATACGCCAGAGGGCATCAGATCCCGTCAGCGGACAGATTGTGCAGTTATGAGGCAAATTCCCAGACATTCTACGGCACCAATATGACTCCTCAACTCAATCAGCATAATGAAGGCCTCTGGTCTTCACTCGAAGGTATGGTGAGGAATTTAGCCAATACTTCCGATACGACATACGTTGTGACGGGATGTGTCGTGAAAGGCAGCACGAAGTTCACTGAAGACTCTGATGGAAAGAAGATGACCGTCCCAGTAGCATACTATAAGGCTCTTCTGCGATATAGCAAGGCATCGACCTTGAGCACCTGGGCTGCTGCGGCATTCTACACGGAACACAAGGATTACGGTAACTATACTCCTTTCAAGGATATTGCGATGTCGGTTGACGAAATTGAGGAGATTCTTGGTATCGACCTTTTCGTCAATCTGCCTGCCAAGGTCGGAGAAGCCCGTGCGGCTGAACTTGAGGCTGAGGATCCGACTACAAACTCCGTATGGGGGTTGTAATATGTAAATTATTGCAAATGAAAAAGATAGCAGTTGTTTTTGCAGTTATGATGCTTTTATGCATCACTGCCGATGCCCAGAAAAAGGGCGAAAAGAATTATGTCATAGGATTCTATAACCTGGAGAATCTCTTTGACACATACAACGACCCGGCAAAGAACGACGAGGAGTTCCTTCCGGAGGGAAAGAACAAGTGGACCGAGGCCAAATATCAGAAGAAACTTCAGAATATGGCCAAAGTCATAAGGTCTATGAAGGAGGAAAACGGTGCCTGGCACGCTCTGCTCGGTGTTTCCGAGATCGAGAACCGCCTTGTGCTCGAGGATCTCGTGATGGAACCTCAAATCGCGGAGGCCAATTATCAGATTGTCCATTATGACGGCCCTGACAGACGTGGCGTGGATGTGGCACTTCTTTACAATCCGAAGGTATTCACCTTCCTCGATAGCGAGTCTATTCCGTTTACTTTCGAAGGTAGTTCGATAGACTGGATCCAGTCTCAGGAGGAAAGGGATTATTTCCGCACCCGTGATGTACTTATGGTGCACGGAACCATTGACGGTGAGCATTTTGCAATCTATGTGGCGCATCTTCCTTCCCGTGCGGGCGGCAAGAAGGGTGGCAATCAGTTGCGTGACCGCGGCGGCGAGATTATGTACAATCACGCTATGCAGATGCAGGAGAAGTATCCGGGCATCAAGATCGTATGTATGGGCGATATGAATGACAATCCGACCGACCCTTCAATGGCTGAATATCTTCACGGAAGAGAATTCAAGGCAGATGTGACCGACAAGGACTTCTTCTCTCCTTTTACATCGATGCTTAAGGCCGGTTTCGGTTCTCTCGCATATCAGGGAGTATGGAGCATATATGACCTTCTGCTGGTCAATAATGCCCTTGCAAACCCTCAGGAAGGCACATTCGGTCTTCTTCCGCTCCATAAGAAAGGATATTACGGACGTATATATAATCCTAAATTCCTGACTAATCAGAAGGGTCAGTACAAGGGTACTCCGTTCAGGACATTCTCCAACGGAGCCTTCATCGGAGGCTACAGCGACCATTATCCGACATATATCGTAATAACTAAATAGAAAGGAGATTTCTCCACTCGCTTCGCTCGGTCGAAATGACAGTGATGTTAAGTAGGTCGAAATGACAGTGATGTCAAGTAGGTCGAAATGACAGTGATGTCAAGTAGGTCGAAATGACAGTGATGTTAAGTAGGTCAGAATGACAGTGATGTTAAGTAGGTCGAAATTGTACCTGTCATTTCGAGCGAGGCCACAGGCCGAGTCGAGAAATCTGCACAATGACAACAAAATGATAAAGAAAGTATTACTATTCATCGCAGCAATGCTTTGCTCGATAGCCCTCTTTGCTCAGGAAAGCGACTGGGGCGGAGTGAAGGGTACGGTCGTGAATCGTGCCGGCAGAGCACCTATTGCTGAAGCGGCATTGACCCTCTCCCAGAATGGAGAGACTGTCGTGACCGCTACATCCGATGCTGACGGAAAATTCCTCGTCGAGAATCTCCCGAACGGCATCTATGATATGACGATCAAGGCTCCGGGCTTTCTGGATGCAAATGTAAATGTGACCATCGAAGGCTATGTGAAGGACCTTATCTTTGTCGGTATGGTCGTGGAGCAGGTTCTCACAGATGTAGATGACTCCAATTTCGCGGAGTTCGATATGGATGACTCCGGCTTCGAAGATGCTCCTTCGATTCTTTTCGACAGCAACGACCCGTTCACCAATATCGCAAGTTTCGGATTCAGTAACATCCGTTTCAAGAACAGGGGATATACAAACGAGTCCCAGGACGTATATCTCAGCGGTGTGAGGATGAACGATGCCATCACAGGCTATTCTCCATATTCACTCTGGAGCGGTCTCAACGAGGCTATGCGCAGCAAGGAGACTACCATCGGAAACGAGGTTTCTGATTATGGATATGGTGGATACAATGGTGTTACCAATATCCACGCGACCCCATCCTCAGTGCGTACAGGCTGGCGTTTCAGTGCCCTCACCAACAGTGCCCTCTACCGCCTCCGCCTTATGGCAACATACGCTTCCGGAGAACTAGACAACGGCTGGTCGTATGCATTCAACGTCTCTGCCCGTGTCGGTGGAAACGACTGGGTGAAAGGAGTTTACTATCGTAATTTCGCCTACTATGCAGGTGTCGAGAAGAAGTTCGGTGACATTCATCGTCTCAGCCTCGTGACATTTGCTGCTCCAGGTCAGCGCGGAGCACAGAACGCTTCCACTCAGGAAGTCTATGACCTCACCGGCGACAATATGTACAACAGCAACTGGGGATATCAGAACGGCAAGGTCCGCAATGCACGTGTCCGCAAGACATTCGAGCCTGTGACCATCCTCAAATATACCGCGACTCCTTCAGATAACCTCGAGACTTCCGCTACACTGCTCTGGCGTACCGGAAAGAACGGATATACAGCGATGGACTGGTATGATGCAGCCGATCCGCGTCCAGACTATTACCGCAATCTTCCAAGTTATTACTGGATGGAGGATGAAGACTATGACAGGCAGAATTTTGAGAAATATGCCTGGTCGAAGGACGCTTGGGAGAATGATATTCCGGAATACGCACACCTCAACTGGGATCGTCTCTATAACGTGAACTGGAACAATTATGATGCACACGGACTCCGCCGTTCGAAATATGTCATAGAGGAGCGTCGCGTGGATCAGAACGATGTCAATCTCAACGCAAACGTTAAGTGGATGGCTTCCAAAGCCTTTACTCTCACTGGAGGTATCAACTACAAGTGGAACCGCACTGAATACTACAAGAAGTTGGATGACCTTCTCGGAGGTGATTACTATCTGAATATCGACCAGTTTGCAGAGCGTGATTTCGCATCATTCCCAGAGATGGTGCAGAATGATCTCGACTACTATATGAGCAATAAGAGTGCTCAGGTTCTTCACAAAGGCGACAAATACGGATATGACTACTATGCAAACATCCGTAAGGCTGAGATTTGGGCTAACGGTTCTCTCGATCTCGGCGCCTTCAAGGCAAACCTTGCTCTTCAGGCAGGCTATGAGAAATTCTGGAGAGACGGTCTTGTGAGAAAGGGTCTTTTCCCTGGTCTCAATCCGGACGGCTCGGAATTCATCGTTGGCGACAAGAATCTGACAACATACGAGAAGGTTAACGGCGAACTCGTTCCTATCACTTCAAAAGGCAGATCTGCAGTGGCCGACTTCTTTACATATTCTGCGAAACTCGGCCTTCAGTATCATTTCGGAGGTGGCCACAGAGTATATGCTAATGCTGGCTATTTCAATGATGCTCCGACATTTGCACAGTCATTCATCTCTCCTCGTACAAGAAACTCTCTTGTGCCTAATCTCAAGACGATGAAGACAACCTCTGCCGACATCAACTATCAGTACAGCAACAACGGATACAATCTCCGTGTGACCGGTTTCTGGACCAATATCGCTGACCAGACTGATATGATGAGTTTCTATGATGATTCTCAGAACTCGTTCACCAACTTCGCGATGAGCGGAATCGACCAGCGTCATCTGGGTGTCGAACTCGGATTCAAGGTACCTCTTCCAGTGCAGGGACTCTCTGTAGAGGGTGCGCTCAGTTGGGGTGAATACATCTACACTTCGACTCCGCGTATGACCCAGACTGTCGATAACAGTGCAGAAGTGATTTTCGATAATGGTATAGTTCCATATTGGGCAAGCAGCCCGGTTTACAAGAAGACCGTAATTGATGGTCAGACCGTCTATGAGACAGACGTTGACGGCGATCCTATAGTAGAAAGGTACCAGAAACATTATGTGCCTTCAACTCCTCAACTTGCTGCAGACCTCGGTCTCAACTACAGAACCAATTCATACTGGTTCTTCGAGATTGATGCCCAGTACTTTGCTAACTCTTATCTTGATATGAACCCTCTCTACAGGACTGATATGGCTACAGCGGGTCCTGACGGAATAGCAACTCCGATGGAAATTGAGTATATGACGGCTCAGGAGAAATTCGATCCTGTATTCCTTCTTAATGCAAGCATAGGAAAGTCGTGGTATATCGACCGCAAGTATAACTTCGGATTCTCGCTCAATCTCCAGAACATCACCAACAATCGTGCGGTAAAGACCGGAGGCTATGAGCAGACACGACTTATCGACAGCAAGAGTATGGAAAGATACTATCGCTTCGATTCGAAGTATTTCTATATGCAGGGCTTTAACTATATGTTGAACCTCTATTTCAGATTCTAGCACTTGTCATCCTGAGCGTAGCGAAGGATCTTAAAATGAATATTATGAAGAGAGTATATATAATAATATTTGCTGCAGCGGCCCTCTTCGCAGGATGCGAGGAGTTCCAGCCTGTCTTTACAGGCAAATATCCTGATCCTCAGGAGCAGTACATCTATACCGACGCAGACTTCGGCAAGTTCACATCCATCGCTGATGTGAAGGCAATGTATGCCCAGAACGGCAACAAGCCATACGTGGTGGAGAAGAACTGCGTGATCAAAGGCCAGGTGACCACCTCCGATCAGGTCGGCAACCTCTACAAGAGCCTTTATATCCAGGATGAGACAGCCGGCATCGAGATAAAGATCGGAAAGAACGGCCTTTACAACGAGTACAAACTCGGTCAGTGGCTCTATATCGACTGTTCCGGCCTCACTGTGGGAGACTACAACGGTATGATCAATATCGGTTATGAAGATCCTACAGGCGAGTATGAGACCGGTTATCTTGAGCACGCATATATCATCGACCAGCACGTTTTCAAGGGTGAGTACGGCGATCCTGTACAGCCGGTTGTGATAAAGGAGGCCGACCTTCACAAGGATGTGAATCTGGGACGTCTCGTTACCATCGAGAACCTCAAGTATGACAACCATATCTTCATTCTTGCGTACGTCGATCCTAACGGAAACAGAAAGGATTATACCAATAACGGCATCTTCATCGACGAAGAAGGTCCTGACAATTACGGAGTTACAACCTGGGCTTGCTCTGAGACCAAGTGGAAGGAATATCTCAATGCCGGAAATTTCGACAGTGTGGAGGCGGCAGGAACAACGGTCGGTGAACTCAGGAAGAGTTCTGGAATCGGCTCTATGGCATATTCGGTGAGCCAGTATTTCAAGATGGGCAACACCGATGTGCAGGTACGCTCCAGCGGATATGCCCGTTTTTCTGATACGGAAATTCCTCAGGACGTTCTCGACGGTAAGGCTACCGTATCATTCACCGGTATCCTTACGGAGTACAAGGGCGCTGCTCAGTTCACCCTAATAGACCTCAGCGGAGTCAGGAAGGCCGACGGCACTCTTTGGTATGAATAAAACAACCGAAATATGAAAAGAATACTACTTATCACAACAATCATTATGGCAGCAATATCCTGCAATAATATCAATCCTTTCCTCACAGAGTGGGATACACCATACGGGATTCCGGATTTTACACAGATCCAGGAGAAGCACTATATCCCTGCAATCGAGATGGGAATACGACAGCAGCAGGGTGAGATAGATGCCATCATTGCCAATGCAGATGCCCCTACATTCGAGAATGTGGTCGAGGCATACGAACGTTCCGGAGCCATCCTTGACCGCGTGTCAATGGTTCTGTTCAACGTCTCCGAATCAGACGCTACAGAGTCTCTTCAGAAGATCGTCGAGCAGGCTCTTCCATTGATTTCGGAGCACAGCGACAACATCTTTATGAATCCATATTTCTTCGCCAAGGTGGATGCCCTCTACAAGGATATCGACAATCTCGGTCTGAATCAGGAGCAGAAGATGACCCTCAAGAACCTCCACAATGCATTCGTGAAGAACGGTGTTGCCCTTGATGAGGCTTCTCAGGCACGTATGCGTGAGATCAATATGGAACTTTCTTCGCTTTCAAATACATTCGGCAACAACCTTCTTGCAGAGAACAATGCTTTTGCAGAGGAGTTCGGAGTGTCGATTTCCGAGTATGGTGAGGCAATGGCTGCTACCGAGGACCGCGCTCTTCGCGAGAAGATGTTCAAGGCCTATTCTTCACGTGGCAACAACGGCAATGAATATGATAATAAGGACCTGATGGTCAGGATGATGGCTCTTCGCATCGAGAAGGCCAACCTCCTCGGTTATGACAATCCTGCACAGATGATTCTTGCAGACAAGATGGCCGGAAACCCTGAGACTGTTGACTCATTCCTTGCAAGCATTATGGCTCCGGCCGTGGCTAAGGCAAAGGAAGAGATTGCGGATATGCAGGTGTTTATGGATGAGGATATCAAGGCAGGCCTCCTTCCAGAGGGAAGCGTGATCGAGCCTTGGGACTGGGCTTATTATACGGAGAAGGTGCGCAAGGCAAAATATGCTCTCGATGAGGAGCAGACAAAACCATATTTCCAGATGGAGAATGTCCGTCAGGGAGTATTTGACCTCACTACAAAACTCTGGGGACTCCAGTATGAGAAACTTGAGGATATCCCTGTATATCACGAGGATGTCGAAGGCTTCAAGGTGACTGATGCAGACGGCTCTCTAATCGGTGTCATCCTCACAGACTACTTCCCTCGCAGCACAAAGAGAGGCGGTGCCTGGATGACCAATTTCGTCAATCAGGAAGTGCTTGACGGCGAGGACATCCGTCCTGTAATCGTGAATGTGGGCAACTTCGCAAAGCCTACAGCCGACAAGCCGTCCCTCCTTACCCTCGATCAGGTGGAGACTCTTTTCCACGAGTTCGGACACGCTCTCCACGGCCTTCTCAGTCAGTGTACCTACAAGAGCGTAAGCGGAACATCAGTAGCACGTGATTTCGTGGAACTTCCGTCGCAGATTATGGAGAACTGGGCATTCCAGAAGGAGGTTCTTGCAGACTATGCACGTCACTATGAGACCGGAGAGGTCATTCCTGACTCTCTCGTGGCCAAGATAGAGGCTGCCGCAAATTTCAACCAGGGCTTTATGACCACAGAACTTGCTGCGGCATCGATCCTCGATATGAAGTGGCACGAACTTACTTCTGCTGAGGGGCTTGATCCTATGGCATTCGAAAAGACTGCCTGCGAGGAGATGGGCCTCATCGACGAGATCATCCCACGCTACCGCAGCACATATTTCGCCCATATCTTCAGCGGCGGATACAGTGCAGGTTACTACAGTTATCTCTGGGCTGAGGTTCTCGACAAGGATGCCTTCGAACTCTTTATGCAGAAGGGAATCTTTGACAAGGAGACAGCAATGTCATTCCGTCGCAATGTCCTCGAAAAGGGCGGCAGCGACGAGCCTATGGATCTCTACCGCCGATTCCGTGGCGCCGATCCTGATGCCGGAGCCCTCCTCCGCGGCCGTGGACTTTAGTTTTTCATCCCATACATAGAGATATGACCCCCGAAAGTTTTGTCTGGCTTTCGGGGGTCATATCGATTAATTATGCATAGTGAATGTCAGGGTATTTCCATTGACAATGTCTTCATATCGAAGGAAATTTCCCTTCCATTGTTCTTTGTCGTATAGCCGATTACAGCCCTTTCCTCAGGGATGACCTTGATGTGGGAACCCTTGTCGAAGGCATCAATGACCACTCCAGAGGTTTCGCTTTCCGGATATGTGAAAATGCGTGCTGCAGGCGCCCAGAAGGAAGATCGCAGCCGTTGTCAATAACAGTCTTTTCATTTCAGGTCTCATTATGCCGGTCTTGGTGAAGGATGTCAATACCATATTGCCGGTTCTGGCCCCATCTTCAGGATAAGGTCTCCGCCGCGGACGATGTCCTTATGTTCTATATATCCTTTTTTATATTCTTCCCCGTTGAGGGTAATGCTCTGGATGTAAATGTTTTCCGGACTGTTGTTCTCTGCTGTGATTCTGAATATGATCTCGGATCCCTCCTTGTCCCTGCCTGTGCGGATTTCCGCATTGTCGATCAGAGGGGAACCGAACCAGTAACGGTCGGATCCCGGCTCCACCTGATAGAATCCCAGGGCTGAAAGGATATACCAGGCAGACATCTGGCCTACATCTTCATTGCCTGAAAGTCCGTCAGTTTCAGCACTGTAGAGAGTTTGCAGCACCTCCCGAACCTTCTCTGCCGTCTTCCAAGGCTGCGAGGCCATCGTATAGAAATAAAGTATATGGTGGCTCGGTTCGTTTCCGTGGGCATATTGTCCGATAAGTCCTGAGATATCCGGCGATACCTCCTCACCCTCTATTATGGACGGAACGATAAATAGAGAATCCAACTTTTCGATGAATGCTTCCTTGCTGCCGAAGCACTCCATAAGACCCTCAAGGTCGTGAGGTACGAGCCAGGTATATTGCCATCCGTTGCCCTCGCAATAGTCATCAGTACGGTGAGATGAATAGAACGGACTATAGTCCTTGCGGAATTCTCCCTTGCTGTCCTTGCCTCTTATGAATTGCAGTTGCGGGTCGTAAAGTTGACGGTAGGATCTGCTGCGGTTCTGGAAATACAGATGGTCTTCTTCCTTCCCGAGAGCCTTGGCAGCATTGGCCAGTGCTCCATCGGCCAGTGCATACTCCAGGTCGTATGCTACAGACTCGTTGAACAGATCGTTCGGCAGATATCCATATTTCATTCTGTGCTCCTGCCCCCGGTCAGGCTTGAGTGCGGAGGTCTTCATTGCCTCGAAAGCCAGTTCGTAGTCTATGCCGTCGAAACCTTTTATGATGGCGTCTGCCACCGGAGGAATGCCAGGGTTACCCACCATACAATTGGTCTCGCATCCGTGCAGATGCCATACCGGAAGTTTTCCCTGCTCCTTGTATGTTGCCAGCATCGTGTTGATGAAATCGGTGTAGCGCTGGGGCTGGAATATGCTGTACAGCGGCATCGCTGCGCGGTAGGTGTCCCAAAGGGAGAATGTTGTATATGTCTGATGTCCAGGATGTTGGCGGTTCTGTCCATCTGCTCCGCGGTATGTTCCGTCGATGTCGCAGAATGTCGAAGGGGCTATCATCGTGTGATATAGTGCGGTATAGAATATCTTCCGGGCATCCTTGTCTGCGGTCTCGATACGTATCTTTTCGAGTTCATTGTTCCAGGCCTTTTCTGCATCCTGCGCCACCGCATCGAAATCCCATCCCGGAAGTTCAGCCTTCATATTGGCCTTTGCACCTTCTATGCTGACAGGGGAGAGAGCCACCTTCATCAGGATCTGCTCTCCCTCCTTGGTGTCGAAATCCGCCTTGGCATAATATGGCTGATAATTGATGCTGTGTATGTTCAGATCCTTGAACGGTCTGGAGAATTCGGCATAGAAATATACCTTCTGGTCGTCAGCCCAGCCTTTGGAGAATCGGTAGCCCTGTACCGCATTGTCAGAAACCTGTTCTATCTGAGTCTCGACCGGTCTGTCCCAGCATCCTCCGTTCAGGAGGTCGATGACGATTCCTCCCTCATCAGACTCCGGGAAGGTGTATCTGTGCAGGCCTACGCGGTTTGTGGCCGTAAGTTCTGCGGTGACTCCATAACGGGTCAGAGGCACGCTGTAATATCCCGGACGGGCAATCTCCCTGCTGCGGTCGGCATACGACCATAATCCGGACTCCGGGTCGCTTTCATTGCCACGTGAATATGTCAGATCTGTGCCTACGACCGGCATTACGGTGATGTCGAAAAGGTCTCCGATGCCCGTACCGCTGAGATGCGTGTGCGAAAATCCGATTACTGTCGAATCGCTGTCGTGATAGCCCGAGCACCAGTCCCACGTCTGGGGGATACTGGTCGGCCCAAGTTGAACCATACCGAAAGGCACATTGGCCCCGACAAAGACGTGCCCGTGTCCACCCGAGCCTATCTTCGGGTCGACGTATCGGGTGTAATTCACCTCTCCCGAACATCCGATAAGGAATGCTGCCGTAAATATCAATGAAAACCGTGCAATGATATTTGATAACTCTTTCATAACTCTGCTGATTATCCGTTTCTTACAAAGATAGCAATACTTTCCAAAACCCCGCCATTTTATATGTGTCAACTGCTAATTCTGTGACATTCAGTGGTTTATGCCGTCTGCGTGCTCCCCTTTGTGCGGCACGCAGATGGCGTAACCTGCTGATGTGCAGTCGTTTATCCTCCTCCGCTTTTGGGGCTGAGATTGTTGCTGGATCAGTGTATGGCGCACCAACCGGGAAAAAAGCCTCCGGGCAGAAGTTATCAACAATCCAAAGTACTGAAATTCAATATTTTTGTTGATAAATAAAAAATTATTCGTATATTTGCAGCCCCCAAAATATGGGGTAATGAACATAAATTATTTATTTACAAACATTTATGCCTACAATTCAACAATTAGTTCGCAAAGGACGCGAGGTTATTGTCGAGAAGAGCAAGTCTCGCGCGTTGGATGCTTGTCCTCAGAGAAGAGGAGTATGCGTACGTGTGTACACTACTACACCTAAGAAACCTAACTCAGCAATGCGTAAGGTTGCCCGTGTACGTCTTACAAACTCTAAAGAGGTCCACGCCTACATACCTGGCGAGGGCCACAACCTCCAGGAGCACTCAATCGTGCTCGTTCGCGGTGGTCGTGTAAAGGACCTTCCGGGTGTGCGTTACCACATCCTTAGAGGAGCTTTGGATACTGCAGGTGTCGATGGAAGAA
>JAZRBS010000028.1:0-18974 GCA_045635205.1 Candidatus Cryptobacteroides sp.
TGACGGCGTTCTCAAGAACTCTACAACCCTCAAGTTCACTCCGGTATTCGAGGGTGGCAAAGAGGCTGCTTCTTACAAGTATGTTCTTGCTCAGGTCAAGTACTACAACCAGTACGAGGGTATGGACGATGCACAGATGGCTGAGGAGCTTTACTTCTCTACTTCTTCAGAGGTTAAGACAGTATCTGCAGAGGAGCTTGTAAACGGAGTTCTTTATGTTGACGGTCACAAATACGGTTATCCATACTACTTCGCTATCGTTCCTATCGATGCAGAGGGTAACCCAGGTGCTTCTGCTGCAATCCTCGAGTACGAGACTGTTATGGCTCTTGATGAGGTTATTACAGAGGGTGCTGACTTCGAGGCTACAAGACCAGAGATCAAGATCAACTGCCCTACTGACGATCAGTTCGTATTAGACGGATGGCTTGACGGAGCTTATTATTCATATCAGGACCAGACAGAGTATGGCTATGGCTATTATATCACTGTAGAACTTAACTACGATATCAATCCAGTAGAGGGTACACAGGTAAGCGCTGTTTTGTTTGATGCAACTTCATATGTGCCAGGTACAACTCCTGCTGCAAAGGCTGGTCAGGTATGGAGCGAGTCACTTGGTTGGTCTCACGTAACAACTGACACTTATTTTGAGACATCATTCAAGATGTGCACCTGGTATCTTGGCAATCCTATTCCAGATCACTTCATCTATGTAAGCTGGAAGGATGCTGAGGGTAATGTTTACTTCGAGGAGTATGACATTACTCCTAACCTTAAGCATTATAATGACCTTATTAACGCTATGGTTAACGGTGGTTCGGTTGAGGAGTTCCCTACTCCAGACGGAAAGCAGTGGGCATTCACTTGGATGCAGATGGGCGGTGTTCCAACAGTTCTTGATTTCGGTGTGACCCTTGACGGCCAGTGTGTAGTAGCATACGATCCAGCTGTAATGGGTGCTCCAGAAGGAACACCATACCAGATCTTTAATATGCTTGCTTATGAATTTGTACCTACAGACGCTACTTCAGGAAAGCTCGTCCTCACTACTACAAATATGTTCGGCGAGGAACTTTCTCAGGAGTTCGACTATTCGAACCTTACCGAGAATTCTTGCCACTTCGAGTTTGATGAGACTTCATTTGTAGGAGAGCCTGTTGATGGAACTCTTACTGAGGTTGTAGTAGATATGTCAGGTGGTGTAATGTAATTACATTAATCCTAAAACTTCCAGGTCCGGCAGAAATGCCGTACTTTTTTTATTGTCTTTTTTGCTATATTTGCAGATTAAAACAAAAGTTGAAAGAATATGAAAAAGTTCCTTTATCTTATATCTGCAATTGCCTTCTGTATGGCTTCGTGCCAGGGTACTGTAGATCCAGGCAATCAAGACGATACCGGCAATACCGGTAACACGGGCAATACGGATAACCTTGAGGGAAACATCACCCTTTATGCCCAGAAGGATGTGATCAAGGCTGATGGCGAATACGTCTCCGAGCTTTCTGTAATCCTCGTGGATAATCACGGACAGGAGCACGATGTAACCAAGGATGTCGAGATTTATATCGAGGGTCAGGACGAGCCGGTCAAGGATGTCAATTTCAAGACTACAGTGGAAGGCGATTATGCCTTTTATGCAGTTCGTGGATTCGATATTTCCAATACGGTTACCGTGAAGGCGGTAAAGGGTGTTCCGGCGCTGCCGGCTGATCCTGATGCTGCAAAAACTTCATTCGCACACCGTATGCTTCTGGTGCAGCACACAGGTAATGAGTGTCCGAACTGTCCTAAGGTTATGGACATCCTCAAGCGCATCGGTGATGATCAGGAATACAATTCCAAGTATCTTCATATTGCGTCTCATTCGTATAATTCTACCGACGCCGCATATTCTCCGGCAGCGCAGTCCCTTTCCAAGAATATGGGAGTAAGCCTCTATCCGATGGTTACGACAGACCTTACTGATAACCAGGTTTGTTTCGAGGATGAGATTAAAGAAGCCATAACCTCTTGCAGCAAGGAGTCTGCCGATGCAGGTATATCAGCAGCTTCATCTGTTGTGGGCAACCAGATTCTCGTTAATGTGAGCCTCAAGGCCGCCGTAGACTCTAAGTATCGTCTCGCCATCTGGGTGCTTGAGGATAATATCCACTCACCACAGTCCGGTGCTTCTGCGTCGTGGCACAATATGCACAGCAACTGCCTTCGTATGATGTATGGCTCGCAGAAGAACGAGCAGATATATGGAAAGCATATAGGGGAAGTCCAGGCCGGCCAGTCTGAGGACATCGTGGCAGCTATTGATATTGATGAAGACTGGATTGTAGAGAACTGCAAGCTTCTGATCGTTGCAGTTTCCGGAAATGGTGATTACAGCCTTGTAAACTGCACATATTGTCCGGTCGAAGGCTCGATTTCCTACAATTATCTCTAATCAATAAATACTGATACTATGAAGATAAAGAATCTTGCCATTGTGATGATGGCAGCCCTTTGGGCCATTGCTTCCTGCGGCCCGAAAGTAGAGCCTGAACAGAAGCCTGACGATAAACCTGATCAGGCCCTTACTCCTGCAATACAGCTGGCAAAGACTGAGGTCGCGCTTGCATCTGATGGCGCATCAGTCGATCTTGCCTATATGATCGAGAACCCGGTCGAAGGCCAGAAGATATCCGTGTCTAATGATGCCGATTGGCTTACAGTCAATACTGCAAAGGCTCGTGTGCTGACCTTCTCGGCAGACATCAATGAAACAGGTGCAGTGCGTGAGGCAGAGGTCGTTCTCAGTTATGAGGGCGCAGAGGATGTGACTGTTCAGGTGTCACAGGAGTTCTTTGTGAATCCTCTCAAGGTCGAGATTTCGGGAGTATCAGCAACAGGTGTGACATTCTCGATCACTACATCTGATCCTGAACTGACTTGGATTCCGATGGTTACATATAAAGAGAGCTTCGAGTATTTCGATACTGCTGATGAGCTTTTCCAGAACGATCTCGAGTACTTCGCTTACCTTGCGGACATCAATGATCTGTCGCTTGCGGAGTTCATCGAGATGATGTGCGCTGTAGGCTCGATGGAGAATGTCACCCTTGACGGTCTTCAGCCGTCTAACGACTATGTCCTCTACGCATACGGAATCACAACAGACGGAAGACGTACCACAGACATCGTATCTGCCCCATTCTCTACGGAGGCTCCGTACGAGGGCGACATTATATTCTCGTTCACTGCCGAGGAAAATGACTACATCCTTGAATATACGATCACTCCGTCACATACCGGTGTTCCGTATTTCTATGGTATTGCTACAGCGGCAACTCTCGATATGTGGAAGGCAAAGAATGGCGGAAGTCTTCGCGATGCGATCCAGAACGAGGAGATCGACGCGGAAGTGGGCGAACTGATGGACCTTGGAATGATCAGCGGACCGGAGGACTACTTCGCAATCTTCAACGAGGCTAATGTGATGGATTGGGGCTATATGGAGATGAAGGCTTCTACCAAGTATGTGATCTATGCGTGCAAGTGGGACGAGCAGTGCAGGCTTACCGGTCCGGTTTCCACTTATGAGCACACAAGCCAGGGAATCGATGCTTCTGCAAACCAGATAACTCTTGAAGTGAATAACGTGACCCAGTCTTCAGCTGAGGCTGTCACTACTGTCACTACTGAAGATCCATACGTGGTAATGCCAGTAAAGAGAAGCGAGATCGCGGCAATGACCGATGAGGAAATCTTCGTATATCTCACAGAGAAGTATGACTATCTGATCGGAGAGTATACATTCACCGGGGCCAATACAAAGACATTCTCGCGTATGCGTCCGGATACCGAGTATACGATCGTTGCCTTCGGTTATAAGGCCGGAACATTGACGACATCCGAAATGGATAAGGTCGACTTCAAGACTCTCCCTGCCGGCGATCCGAAGGACTGTACCTTCGCTTTCAAGGTGACTCCGGATGTTGATTTCGCCTTTGTCGAGGTCACTCCTTCAGACAAGGGACAGTTCTACCACTGGTTGGTTTATCCTTCATACTATACAGCAGATGACGCAAAGAACTTCATCAATCAGACAATCCAGTATGCCTATGAGGGTGATGTCGCTACATTCTCGTCGTGGGAGCTTTCTCTTGGAGATGACAGCGCAAATGCCTGGGACCTCTATCCTGCTACAGAGTATAAGGTGGGTGCGGTCATAATGGATTATGATACAGGTGAATTCCTCTCTGAGGTTGCTTTCAGCGAGCCGTTCACAACTCTTGAGAAGAAATATGCTGACATTACCTTCAACTTCGAGTATGGCCCTTATTACGATCTCGGACAGCTCATCAATGCCGGTCAGAAACAGTTCGAGCAGCTGCTGAGCGATGGTGATGCCCTGATGCCGATCAAGCTCCAGGTGGAAGGAAAGTGCAGCGCATTCTATTATGCAATCTATGCAAACGACCTGATGGACGAGGAGATGTATCCGGATGAGCTCTTCTATGCAGGACTCGAGGGTGGCGGATTCACCAGGAACTCGACCAATTTCGTAGTCAAGTATGATACCAAGATGACCTTGACCGCTATGGCATACGACTACGATGGAAACGTGACCAAGATCTATCGTGCTCCGCTCTTCTTCACTCAGGATGGCGCGTCACCTGCAAAGGATTTCATTGCCTCTATGAAGAAGACACAGCAGACCAGATCTGTAGAGGCTATGCCGCAGGAAACTGTGAACGTAGCATCCAAGAGACTGCAGGAAAACAGACTTGATGCCCAGCAGATGCAGGATAAGCACGATGTTGCTATGATGAAGGTACAGGACATCCGTCGCGAAAGACTGATGAAGGAAGTTCTTGACCTTAAGACAAGGAAGTCAAAGATGATTGCCAGATAATTAAAGCCTTATCATAATGAAAATATTTAGAATATTCGTTTCGCTGGCTGTTGCCGCAGGTCTTGTATTGGCCTGCGATACGCCTGTCGAGGAAGTCGTGCCGGTCATCGAAGGGGAGATTTCGCTTACTTCTGATGCTGATCAGCTCAGAAGCGACGGTGTGGATGACGTTACATTCAAGGTATCTGTGACTGATGCCCAGGGTGCGGTTTATGATGTGACTGAGCAAGCGGAGATTTATCTCAATTTTGAGAAGAAGCCCCTTGCTGCAAATGTGTTTACCACACAGAAGGAAGGTGAGTATGTGTTCTATGCGGTTTATGGCCTTAAGGTATCGCAGGATGTTGTGATCACTGCCATCAACGATGTGCCGGAGCTCCCTTCAGATCCTCAGGAGTCCAATGTCTCATTCAGACACAGAATGCTCCTGGTGCAGCACACAGGTGCAACCTGTTCTAACTGTCCTCGTATGATGGAGAGCCTCAGGACTCTCTCTCAGGACGAGTCATATAATGAACTATACCACCACGTGGCTTCGCATTCTTACAATGGGGGAGAGGCAGATGCTGCATATTCGGAAGCGGCAAGAGACCTGTCGATGGCATATAATCTTACAGGACTGTATCCGATGCTGACATTCAACCTGACTTCGACTTCTGTGGGTACTGACCTTCAGGAGATCAAGGCGCAGATCGATGCCTTGAAGAAGGATAAGGCAGATGTGGGTATCGCTGCTGCCGCAAGCCTCTCAGGTAACGATGTTCTTGTAAATGTTGAAGTTAAGGCTGCCAAGGCAAGCAACTACCGTGTGGCTGTATGGCTGCTTGAAGACGGTATCTATTCTCTCCAGTCAGGAATGTCGGAGTCGTGGCATAACACCCACGACAATGCTCTCAGATATGCGTCAGGCAAGTCGTCGCAGCTGTCTTTCGTAGGAGACAGACTTGGAGAAGTAGCCATAGGAGAGAAGGCCGGAAAGGTATTTGTGCTTCCTCTTGAGGATGAATGGGTGGCAGATAACTGCGAGGTGCTGATCCTTGTTACTGCTGCTGATGAGAATGGAAATTACGATGTTGTGAACTGTGCTCTTTGCCAGGTTGGCGAGACCGTGATATATGATTATAAGTAATATGAAGACAGTATTGCGTTATATTGCAGCATTGATTCTTGCTGCTGCGGCTGTTGCCTGTGTGAAAAATGAGCCTGTTGGTGATCCTGAGATCAGAGTCTCGCAGACCGAGGTGACACTTTCTTCTGACGGAACACTTAAGAAGGTAGTTTACGAACTGGTAAATGTGTCTTCAGAGAATGAGGTTTCGGTAGTATATGATGCCGACTGGCTTGAAGTGAGCACCCTCAAGGCAAGAGTCATAGAATTCACTGCATCCAAGAACGAAACAGGAGCGGAGAGATCTGCGGATGTCATCGTTTCGTGTACAGGCCTGCAGGATGTCATAATCAAAGTGACCCAGTCAATCTGGAATGATCCGATTGTTCTTACCGTTAACGGCACAGAGTCGACTTCTGTGAAGTTCTCGGTGAAGACTGATTCTCCGGATCTTACCTGGGTAGGTCAGGTAGTCGGCAAAGACTGGTTCTCGGAGATGGAGTCTGATGAGCAGATCTTCCAGGAAGATCTCTCTTATTACTCGCTTCAGGCTCAGGATCAGGGAATACCTGTCAGCGAATACATCGCGACAATCCTTAACAAGGGATCATACGAGAATCTTCAGTACAAGGGATTGGATCCTAGTTCGGAGTATGTGGTATATGTATATGGAATGACCGTTGAGGGTGAGCGTACGACAGACATCTATTGGGCTGAGGCTGTAACCCAGCCTCCTTACGAGGGACCGATCACCCTTGATCTCGTTGTTACCGAGGAGAACAATATTATGGATATCACAGTGACTCCTTCGCACGACGGCGTATACTACTATTGGAATCTGATGGATAGAGCTACTTACGATGAGTATGCTGCTGTGAATGGAGATGATCCTGTCAAGGTCTTCCAGGCGTTTGTGGACTGGGACATTCAGGACCTTATGGATTATGATGAGCTTAGTTCACGTGCCGAGTACTACGAGTGGTACAGCGATATCAACCAGGTGAACAGCCAGTTCGAGTGTATGGCTCTGACCGAGTATATCGTCTTTGCCTGCAAATGGGATGAGGACTGCAAGTTCACCGGTGAGGCTGCATACAAGTGGCATACTACAGGCGATGTCCCTCCTTCTGATAACGTGATTACAGTCACTGTCGGTGATGACGTCGATCAGTCGTCTTTCTTCGTGGACGTCAAGACCACCAATAATGATCCGTATGTTATGATTGCAGAGCCGTCGAAATATATGGCCGGAATGAATGAGGAGCAGATATATGCACATCTTATGGAGGATTACGGTACCTGGGGTATCTTGAACTTCGTTTACGAGGGTAGTCTTTCTGGCCGTATGACAGGTCTGGATCCTGATACCGAGTACACGATGGTTGTATTTGGATATAAGGCCGGAAAGCAGACCACTCCGATGCAGATCTTCACAGTCAGGACAGCTCCGGCAGGACCTGCAGAGGATTGCGTCTTTGATTTCGTTCTGAATGAGGCAGGCTCGAACTCTCTGGATATTACCGTCACTCCGTCTGACGCCGCACACTTCTATTACTGGTATGTGTACTCTCCGGAAACGACCGCGGAGGAGGTAAGGCAGGATATCAAGGATCTGATCAGCAAGTCATACTATGGCGAGATAGGCGAATTCGCATATTATGAGCTTTCTCAGGGTAAGTCAAAAGGAAATATCTCGTTCCTTGCACCTCAGACAGGTTACAAGGTAGCTGCAGTGGTAATGGACTATAACACCGGTGAGTTCCTTGCAGACGTTCAGTTCAGTGAAGTGTTTACTACCGGAGAGGAGAATTATTCTCCGACTACCATCACAGCGTCGTTCGACAAGTTCTATGACGGAGATGACCTGTATGACCTTAACCCGGATGCTGGAGCGCAGTACAGAGGATATGCAATGGTTCCTGTCACCATTTCAATTGATGGTGATTATAAGTCATATTACTATACTATCTTCGAATATGTGACCGGTCTTGAGGATCCGGAAAAGTATCCTGATGCGATGCTTTACGAGACACTTGTCTACTATGGAGTCTATTATGCCGAGTCGGTGAACTTCAGGGCACCGTGGAACAAGGCAGTGGTAATCGCGGCGATGGCAATCGACAACGAGGGCAGATACAGCAGGGTATACCGACAGAAATACACATTCAGAAAGTATAATGCATCTGATATCAACGACCTCTTTACCAAGTCTGCGTTCCCTAAGCCGGAAGTTCCGATCCCGTATGCGCTTCCTCAGGAACAGGAGTTCGAGCTGGTCAAGGACAGGCCTGTATCCGACACAAGATTTTCGAGTGATAACCTTGCCAGGATAAAAAGAGAAAACAGAATCAGACGATTTTAGCTAAGGAAGAATGAGAAGACTTCTGAGTTTGATATTATTGATCTTACCCTTGATGGTCTCGGCCCAGACGGCCGAAGTTACCCTCAAGGGTAAAGTCATAGATGCAGCTGACGGTTATCCGATTATCGGAGCCTCGGTTGTGGTCGATGGGACCAAGATCGGAGCAATAACGGACGTCGATGGAAACTTCGAGCTGAAGATGCCGAAGAAGAAGTGTGAGATCGTGATTTCGTGCATCGGATATGAGGATGAAATCAGGGTGTATACCCTCAATAACGCTTCGTCTTTCGGCCGGATCGTGATGAGCGCTAATGCCGAGCAGCTTGCCGACGTTGTCGTGACTGGTGTGTATGAGAGGAAGAAGGAGAGCTTCACCGGTTCTTCGGCAACATTCAAGACTGACGAGCTCAAGGCTGTCGGCAGTTCCAACGTGCTTCAGAGTCTCAAGACCCTCGATCCGTCGTTCAAGATGATGGAGAACACTCAGTTCGGATCCAATCCTAATATGATGCCGGATATAGAGATCCGCGGAAAGAGCAGCGTCGTGGGCCTGAAGGAGGAATACGGTACCGATCCGAACCAGCCTCTTTTCATTCTTGACGGATTCGAGACCACCCTTGAGACCATAATGAACCTCAATATGAACCGTATCGCATCGGTGACCCTCCTCAAGGACGCCGCTTCGACTGCCATCTATGGTTCAAAGGCATCCAATGGTGTTGTGGTCGTTGAAACAAAAGCCCCAGCACGCGGACGGCTTCAGCTTTCATATAAGGGTGACTTCGGCCTTTCGCTTGCCGATCTTAGCGACTACAACCTGATGAATGCGCGCGAGAAGCTTGAGTTCGAGACTCTGGCGGGCGTATATAAAGATAATTCGGGCAATCCTTTGGCGCAGATCCGTCTTGACAATCTTCGCAATGAAAGACTCAAGGAAATTGAGAGGGGAGTGGATACATACTGGCTCAGCGAGCCTATCCGTCCGGGATTCACGCACAAGCATAACATCTATGCGGAAGGAGGTGAGGACAAGATCCGCTACGGTATCGGTCTTAGTCTTGGAAATGTCGCCGGAGTGATGAAGGACTCTGACAGAAGGACTCTCGAGGGAAATGTGGACCTTATCTACCGCACCGGCAAGTTCCAGTTCAGCAACAAGCTTTCGATCAACTGGCTTGATGTGTCCAATCCTACAGTGTCTTTCGCAGAGTATGCATACGCCAACCCTTATTACAGAAAATATAATGCGCTAGGTGGTGTGGAAAGATATCTGTACTATCCGGAGGAAGGTGTTGACGATTATCCTGTGGCGAATCCTTTGTGGAACCAGCACCTGAACAGCTGGGACAGGGCGACAGGGTTCGGCTTCACAAACAATTTCATCTTCGAGTGGTTTGTGACAGAAGGACTGCGCTTCAGGGCTAAGTTCGGATTGACAAAGCAGGACGATGACGAGCAGTCACGCTATTCACCGCTTGACACTCAGTTTGACGGAGTTGGAGAGACAGAGAAGGGCCTCTTCTCACATACTCAGATAGGTGAGATGGTCTATGAGGGTGACGCCGCCGTCACGTTCGGAAAGCTTTTCGCCAAGAAACATATGTTGAATGCTGTGGGAGGTTTCAACTTCAGCAGCAACGGACGCAAGATATACGGATATTCGGCCAACGGCTTCACCGACGACCAGTTCGACGCGCCGTCGTTTGCCAACGGCTATCCGGTGGGGGACTCTCCGGACTACAGCGAGAGCCTCAAGCGTGCAGCCAGCTTCTATGTCAACGGCGGCTATGTGTATGACGACAGATACCTCCTCGATTTCAACTACCGTCTTGACGGAGCATCTATGTTCGGTACCGGAAACCGCTTCAGAAACACCTGGTCAGTGGGAACCGGATGGAACATCCACAAGGAACCGTTTATGAAAGGCACAGACTTCTTCTCGCTTCTGAAACTTCGCGGTTCAGTAGGAAATCCTGGTAACCAGAACTTCTCGGCATACCAGGCATTCTCGACTTACAAGTTCAATGGCTGGATGACCAATATCTTTGGAACAGGTGTTATCCTTAACGCCCTTGGAAATACCGAACTGGCTTGGCAGGAGACTACAAACTATGACATCGGCACCGATATGACATTCTGGGGAGACCGCGTCAACGTCTCGTTCGACTACTATTGGAAGCATACGGATCCGCTTCTTGCGATCATCACTACTCCTGGATCAATGGGCGTGACAAGCGTGGCGATGAATGCCGGAAGCCAGAAGACCCAGGGTTGGGAGGCGATTCTGCGCATTTCTCCTATATACCGTCCGTCCGAGGGCATCAACTGGAACATAAGCCTCAATGCTACAAGTTCAAGATCGGTTTACGCCAATATCGGTGACTCTTTCAGTGCTTTGAACGAGAGCGGCAAGGCTTCGCTTGCAGGTACCACTCGTTATTATGACGGCGGAAGCCCGACAGCGATATGGGCTGTGCGTTCGGCCGGAATCGATCCTGCTACCGGACGGGAACTGTTCATCAAGAAAGACGGAACATACTCGTTTACATACGACGTCAACGACGAGGTCGTGGTAGGCGACAGTCAGCCTAAGGTCGAGGGCTTAGTGGGAACGATGCTTTATTACAAAGGCCTGTCAGTGGGATGCTATTTCAGATACAGATGGGGTGGCCAGGTCTTCAACTCGTCCCTCTTCCAGAAGGTGGAGAACATCGGAACCCAGGAAGTGTATAACAACCAGGACAAGCGAGCGCTTTATGACCGCTGGTCCGAGACCAACCGCGAGGCATATTTCAAGGGCATCTCGCTGGTGCAGAAGACCGAGAAATCGTCACGATTCGTGATGGACGACAACTCGTTTGTAGGGGAGTCCTTCAATATCGGATATGAATTCCCGGACAGGATAGCCCGAAGGATGAGACTTGGAGCGCTTAACGTGCAGATGACTATGACTGACGTGTTCAGGGCAACATCAGTTCGTGTCGAGCGAGGAATCGACTATCCGTTTGCGAGGACCGTGACTATGTCTTTAGGTGTAACATTCTAAACAGGAGAGACTTATGAGAAAAACACTTACTTATCTGATAGCAATGCTGCTTCTCCTGTCCTCTTGCGATGGATGGCTCGGCGTGAAACCTTACGACAAGATCTCTCAGGACGACCTGATGTCGGAAGAGTCAGGATTCATCAAGAACCTTAACGGAATCTATATCGAGCTCAATAGCGATATGCTCTATGGAGGAGCACTTTCTGTGGAAATGATCGAGATAATGGGAGGCGCATACATCGTAGGAACAGATAACTCCATCTGGGGAAACTACGCTGACCTTGCTGAATACAAATATGGTACTCCATACTGGAGAGCCCGTATGAACGAGACTTGGAACAAGGCATACTCGCTTATACTGAACTGTAATCTTCTGCTGGAGAACCTTGAGAATCCTGAAATCAAGTTTACAGGCGACAATTATAAGGTGATCAAAGGCGAGACCCTTGCCCTGCGTGCGATGCTGCATTTCGACCTGCTGCGTCTGTTCGGACCTGTTTATTCGCGCAATAAGGAATTGCCTGCAATCCCTTATTATAAGAAATATTCTGTGACTCCGAATGCCTTGCTGCCTGCTTCTGAGGTAGCGGTCCTTATTATGAATGACCTTCAGGAGGCTCGCATTCTTCTGACAAATGACCCGGTCAGGACCTCCGGAACTATGATGGACGGCCCGACTGACGGTTCTTCGACATTTATGTATTACAGGAACCTTCGTCTGAATTATTATGCAGTTACCGCCCTTCTGGCACGCGCCAGTCTGTATTTCGGGGAAAATGAAGCTGCATACGGTTATGCGACTGAGGTGATTGGAGCATCGGAGGAGGGCATCTTCCCGTTCGTATCCAAGAATCTGGTGACAGGTTCACCGGAGGATCCTGACAGGATATTCTCGTCAGAGGTCATATTTGCTCTGACCCACTCCCAGCGCAACAAGCTTTTCAAGAACTACTTCGATCCGAGCCGAATCCCGAACTACGTATTCAGGATGGACAACGACCTTATGTCGCAGATAGTATACGGAGGTGGTGCGGCAACGGGCGGAAACCAGGATGACTACAGGTATCGTGTGAACTGGGTCGCGACAGGAGCCAACAGATATTTTTATAAGTATTCGGATATGAACGACACTGGAAACATCCGCAATACGATGATTCCTATGATCCGCCTCGGAGAGATGTACCTGATTGCAGCTGAGACTTATTCAAACGACATCGCGGCAGGTGTAGGCTATGTCAATGCCCTTCGCACGGCACGTGGAGTGGGTAAGCTGCAGAACCTTACTGAAGAAACGCTCAGGTATGAATATATCCGTGAGCTCTATGGCGAGGGCCAGCTCTTCTTTATGTATAAGAGAATGTTCGCTCCGGTGATGTTCTCTTCGGTGGCAAGCAGAAATCCTCAGCCGAGCGATGCTATGTTCACAGTGCCTCTTCCTGACTCGGAGAAAGACAACCAGACCTCAAAATGAAAAGAAAATATATAACATATATGCTCTCACTTCTGGCGCTTGCAGCCTGCCAGGAGCGTACTCCTGAATTTTTCCAGGATATAACCGGCGTATACTTCAATAATACATCAGCGACGATGTCCGTAACGGACAGCCTCGACCTTACTTTTGTCTATGAAGCGGGAGATGAGATGGAGGTGCCTTTGAAGGTGCAGCTTCTGGGACGAAGCGCTGAACAGGATCGGCCGATTGCGGTTACAGTAAACTCGGACAATGCACAGGAAGGTGTGGATTACGCCTTTCCACAGCAGGCGATTATGCCGGCAGGTGCTTCGAGCGTTGATTATGTGGTCGTGCTCAAGAGGACCGAAGCCCTAAAGTCAGAAAGGAAGATGATTCATCTTACTCTTCACGCAAACGAGCACTTCGATCTTCCGGTGTCGAAGATGGAACAGATCGCCGACACTGTGTCGATTGTAGATGTGAGGATATATTTCTCGGATATGTTCACCAAAGCTCCGGTTGCTTGGGACAAAAATCTTCTCGGGGAGTTTACCCAGCAGAAGTTCGAACTCATCTGCAAAGTACTTCAGATAAATCCGGCTGACTTCAACAATCCTTCGCTGATTACTCTTGCAAAGATGCTGTACATAAGCGCAGAGATGACTGCGTATGTTGCTCAGCAGAAGGAAAGCAGGGATGCTGGCAGAGATTATGATAAGGATGCATTCGATCCTATGACAGGTGAACCTTTGACATTCAGATAATTATGAAAGAGCTGTTCAGATATGTTTTAGTTTTGGCAGTGTGCGCTCTTGGAGTGGCGTGCAGTCAGGATAAGGGCAACTATGATTATGTGGAACTGAATGAACCAAAGGTATCGGGGCTGCAGGATATGAGCGTTCTGACCTTTGCTCATCTAAAGATTGAGCCGGTACTTGAAGGAGGTGAGTTTCCTGACTCAGAATATTCCTTTCAATGGAAGGTTCTTGACAATGTGGAACTGGCAGAGCCTGTTGTCATAAGTGAGAGCCGTATCCTTGACTATGAAGTGACTCTTGCTCCGGGTTCGTATACTCTTTTTCTTGTTATTACAGAAAAAGCGACAGATCTTTATTGGCAGTTTGAGAGCCAGCTTAACGTAAGCTCTTCATTGTCAGAAGGGTGGATGGTACTGTGCTCGGACCAGGGCAGGGCGAGGCTTGATTTTGTATCTTCTGTCACAGGTGAGACATACAGAGATGTGCTCAGGGACAATGGTATGCCTCAGATGAACGGTCCCCTCAGGATTCAGTGGCTTTCGGATAAGACTGATGCCGCATCTCCATACTACCTTCTTACTGACGATGGCGCGACCCGTCTTGGAAGGGATGCCTTCGAGTGGAAGCCCGAGTATGACTTCTCATACGAGGTGGCCGTGCCGGAAAAGCTTGCACCGCATTCTATAGTGTCTTCAGGCTTCGGAAAGATGATCGTCAGCGGCGACAAGGCTCACTATTGCGAGATAATGGGTATCGACGGACTGTATGGAAGCGCTGTGAACAAGACTTTTGCAGTCTCGCCGTATGTTGGTGCCAATGTGCTTGCGACGCAGGTTTATGCGGCAGTATACCTTCTATATGATACGGACAACAAGCGTATGATGGCCTATTGTCCTCTGCTTGCGACAAATGATCTCGGAGGTCTTGATCCGCTTGCGACAATGGACGAGATGGGCCAGATCGCAGAAGGTATGGCTCCGGGTGCCGGAGTGCTTGGCAATGCATTCGCACAATGGCCGGAAGGATATGACTGCCTGTATATCGAGAATACGCGTTATGATCCGGGCAATGCAAAGATGGGACTGACATACGTGCTTCTCTCAGACGGTGCCGGATGTTATCTGTATGGAGTGCAGCTGGGTGATATGCTCAGATATGCGGACTGTACGTATGTGCTTGGCAAGGGATACTTCGGTGACCTGTCCGGCTGTGCTGGTATAACCCGAGAGGATGCACTCTATGCTTTCAGCTCATTGAAGAACTATATGTATTATGCCGTTGGAGGCAAGGTGTATAGAGTGGATCTTTCGGCACAGCCTATAAAGGAAGAACTTCAGTTCGAACTTCCGGGCGAACGCATAACGTGCCTGAAGTTCAATCTTTACCAGAAAAGCGAAAACTTCTCCCGCAGCTATGACCTGATTGTGGCAAGCGAGAAGAACGGCAAGGGTGTGCTGAGAGTTTATGAAGGCCGTGAATCAGACGGTGATTTCGCGCGTGTAAAGCCTTCTGTTTACGAAGGATTTACAAAGATTGTGGATGTGACATATAAAGAAAGAGTTTATTGATATGAAGAGAGTTATTATGTTTTTGGCCGCGGCTGCTGCATTAGTCGGATGCTCGGACGGTGCGGCAGGTGAGCAGATTCTCCTTTCCATCCAGGTAGAAAACCCTACTGCAAAGGAGGTGGTGCTTGTGTATCATAGTCAGATGAAGAGTATCGATTTGGATGAGTCTGGCTCGGCCCAGATGAGTCTTTCTGGTTTTGATGCGCTTTACGCAAAATTCTACTACGGCAGGAACTTCAAGTTTGTATATTTTGAGAAGGGAGATGAGGTGACTGTAACTTTTAACGGCACAGATTTCCAGAACACCTTCTCTTTTGAAGGAGATAAGGCACCGGCTGTTGAGTATCTGAACAAGGTCAAGCTGACAGCACTTCCTGACGAGGAATATGCTCTGCCGTTCAAGGAATTCTATGCCAAGACTCTTGCCAAGGAAAATGACGCAGTCGCTCTGCTTGAGGCCAACGCACTCGAAGGAGTCGGGAACTTCCTGAACATAGAGCAGGGAAGGATCAGGTATGCATACGGCGCGACTCTGCTGATGCATTCGGTGGGTCATAAGATGATGACCGGAAACAAGTCCTATGCTCCTGCTCAGGATTATTATGATGTGTTGGAGTCTTATATGGCTGAAGACGAATCATTGGTAGACCTTGACGAATACCGTTCCTTTGTGGTTGAGGCCGCGCATATGCTTGATGCTGCAAACCGTCAGGTTACCGACCTTTACCCGAAGACCGTGGCACAGATGAAATACATTGCCGGACGTTTCAAGTCTGAGAAGGTCAGGAATACACTCCTGCATTACCTTGCCGCAACTTATGTAGACCGCTATGGCATCGATAATATCCAGGAACTCGAAAACATCTACTATACATACGTAAAGGATGAGACTCTCCTTGCTGACTATAAGGCTAAGTTCGACAAATGGGATCTGTCAAGGCCGGGCAAGCCGTCGCCTGAGATCTCTGCAGTTGATATTGACGGAAAGCAGTGGACTCTTGCCGACTTCCGTGGAAAATACATCTACATCGACATTTGGGCGACTTGGTGCGCTCCGTGCCGTCGCGAGATGCCGTATCTGAAGGCGCTTGAGGAGAAGTTCAAGGATGCTCAGATCGTATTCCTGGGTCTGTCGACCGATAGTGACAAGTCGAAATGGGAGGCTATGGTGAAGGAGGGTCAGCTGACAGGAGTACAGCTCTATCTCGGTCCTCAGAGCGCCTTCCAGAAGGCATATCAGATCGACGGAATACCTCGTTTCATCCTCTTGGATAAGGAAGGAAATATAATCAATAACAATATGTCCAGACCGTCTCAAGATGAGACAGCAGCTGCTCTAGAGGCTCTGGATGGAATCAGATAATGACTATGAAGAAATTTTTGATGCTATTATGTGCAGTGTCTGCACTGCTTGTCTCTTGTGAGAAGCCGGAAGGGCCGGTGAATAATGGTCCGGTGGACGGTCCGGTAGATAACCCTATGGATAAGTGCGAGGTTCCTGCTCAGGTGCGTGCCGGAGGCGAAGGCACTGTGATTTGGAACGGCTTCAAGGAAAATGCGCAGCTTTCCCTTGACTCTGAAGTTCTTGGTGAAGTTCAACTGACAATCAAGACCATCACTGCTTCAGGAATAACATTCTCTGTTCCTGCAGCAACACCGGAGGGTGAGTATATGATGATCCTTGTCCAGGACGGCCGTCATAAACTGGGAAAGACAAAGGTGCTTCCTATGCAGATGCCGATTACCGGTCTGAGCGTACCGGCAAGCGCTCAGCAGGGTGAAACTGTAACTATCTCCGGAATGGGCTTCAAGGAAGGATGCCGCGTCGTATTCGAGGCTGCCGGTGAGGAAACTCAGATGACTGTAAATATGGTCAATGGTGGAATCGAGGTGCTCATACCTGAAGAAATGCCTGCAGGAAAATACAGGATTTCTCTTGTTCAGGACGGTCTTACTTGGCTGCTTGCCGAAAACTTCGAGGTATATGAGAATCTTGTCATCAAGCAGTTCTCTGCAATCAGATATTATGCTCCTTACATCAGTGCGGATACCCAGCTCGTGATGGAGTGGAAGGTCTCAAGAGAGGAGCCTGTTACATTTACTGTTTCGCAGTATATCATTGAAAGCGGTGTCGAGGAACTTAATGCGTATGACCAGTATGTTATGGATGTTTCCGGCCTGATAACTCTTGATCACGATGGTTTCGAATCTTCCAATGACCTTGAGGTTTCATATCAGAAGAATGCGGACGGACAGGTGACGGTGGCGGATGTATTGGTGTACGGAGACGACGAGACTACCCCATTTACGTGGACATACGATTCGGACGGACGCCTGCTTGATATTTCATCACCTAAGCGTTCCTTCCGTTCTCTGGAATATGAAGGTGACAACCTTGTTGTGTTCCGCCAGATTTCATTCGAGTACGACCTAGACAGTCCTGCCTATCATCCTTATGCTCAGGATGTGGTATGGGGCTATATGGCCCTCTTGGAGGAGAACGATCCGTTCGTATATTTCCCTTATTTTATGGGCTGGTACACAGAGACATCATCACAGCTCCCTGCAAGGATCGTGAAGCCAACTCCGGACGGCACCAGTACCGTAACCCTCTCTCTATCATATGAATTTGACACTGACGGATACGTTACAAAGATGTCGTGGGTTGATGAGAATGAGAATTACGCTGTTGAGTATAGGTATTAAAACGAAAAGTAGTATATTTGAAAGTTTTAACCAACCCTATCGAATTGATGAAAAAGATTTGGAAATACCTTCTGCTGACTGCGTCGGTTATATCGATTGCAGCCGCTTGCGGTAAGGAAGAACAGCCGGATCAGAAGGATCCGGATCAGGAACAGACTCCTGTGACCCCTGAGTCGGGTCTGTCTAACATCAAGAATTCATATGCAGACAAGGAAGTCTCCCACCTTGGATCGACTGTGTCTATAAAGTTTGACGCATCTGCATCGTGGACTGCAGAGCTTGCGCTCAAGACGACTCCTGATGTCGATTGGGCGTCGATCAGTAAGTCTACCCAGAGCGGAGATGCCAAGAAGGAGGCTACAGTAAGGGTGGTGATCGAAGCGAACAAGACTTCCGAGACTCGCGAACTGGAACTCTGGGTTGCAGTAGAAGGCTTTGAAAAGGAGTTGGTTGCGACACTTGTACAGGCAGCGTCAGGTTCAAGTGCAGATTCAAAGATCAATGCCGCGCTGAATACATATATGCATAACATCCTCAAAGAGGACTACCTTTTCAAGGACGCATATAACGCTCAGGAGATCGATCTTACTGTGGCATACTCCGAGTTCCTGGCAAAACATCTGCTCTCATTGGGCGATGTGAACGTTGAGGACGGAGGATACTATAGAGCTACTCAGCCCAATCCAGGTGAGAGATTCATATACACCAATATTGTGGAGGTGATGGGCGTTTCGGAAACCCAGACAAAGGCGGTTCAGACCGGCGGTCTCGGCTTCGGACCATTCATCTCGACTGCCTTGGAGGCAGGCTCTTCAATGATGGCCATTGCTCCTTCCTATGTCAGAAGAGGCTCGCCTGCCGAAGCGGCTGGACTTCGCAGAGGAGACCTCATCTATGCGGTCAACGGAATGCAGCTTACGACTTCCAACTATCGCAACTATATGACATCGCTGTATCAGAGCCCTTCGGGATCATATAAGTTCTCTTTCCTCAGGTTCGAGGATAACGGAGAGGGAGGATACTCTCTGAACGCATATGAATCCGGTACTGCAATGTCATCGGTGCATATCTATGACCCGGTT
>JAZRBS010000029.1:0-15732 GCA_045635205.1 Candidatus Cryptobacteroides sp.
TAAATTTCTTCGAAAAAAAATATGATGTTTTAATGACCCATCTGTAAGATTTTTGGCAGATGTGGGGAAAATGTGGGGAAAATTTTATATAAAAAGGCCCTACAGGTGTCTGTAGGGCCTTTTCTGGTACCCGGAGCCGGGGTCGAACCGGCACGGATTGCTCCACTGGTGTTTGAGACCAGCGCGTCTACCGATTCCGCCATCCGGGCTGGTGTGCTTTTTCGGTAGCCTGTCTCCAGGACTGAAAGAGGCACGTGAAGGATAGACCTTCTGGTTAGGAATGCAAAGGTATTGGATTTTTCGGAAAATGCAAAATAATAATGAGGAACAATTCTTTTGGCGGGGACAGTCGAAAGCACAAAAAAGCCCTGATCCGTGCTTTGGAAGCTTGAAAACGGGTTCGAAAGCATGAAATGGCCCGTTTTCGTGCTTTTGAATTGGAATAATGAGTCGATCTGGCCGTAGCTGTGGTGATTTATGTTATATTTGTAGGATGTAACCGTAACTATCAGCACCTCTATGGAACATATCAACATATATTCCGGCAAGAAGGCCATCAGCCGCATCGTGACATCGGACAGCATAAAAGGCCTCGGTGCCTGTCTGGAACCGTTCAGGAGTGTATTTGCCGTGATTGACAAAAATATTCCTGTCAACGCTCAGCTGATGGAAATGCTCAAGGCTAAAAACGCCGGGATCAGGTATATAAACCCTTCGGAGGAAACCAAGACCATTGAGACTGTGATGGATATCTGCAGCTGGCTGCTGGAAAGCGGTGCGGACAGGGATGCGATGATATTGGCGGTCGGAGGTGGCATCACCACTGACTTGGCCGGTTTCGCTGCGTGCATCTATAAGAGGGGAGTACGATTCGCATATGTTCCGACGACTCTGCTTTCGCAGGTGGATGCGGCCATAGGAGGAAAGACCGGGGTCAATTTCGAAAAATATAAGAATATTCTGGGCATAATCCGTCAGCCTGCGTTTACATACATCTGTCCCCAGTTGCTCGAGAGCCTTCCCAAGCGTGACTTCCTTTCAGGAGCGGCTGAACTTCTCAAGACTTTCATCATAGAGGATAATGGCAATTACCAGAAGGCAGCCGATCTCTTTTTCGACATTCAGAGCGAGTTCCATCTGGAAGTGATGATGTATGGAAAGGATGAGGAGACTCAATGGCGGGAACTCCTCAAAAAACATCGGAAGACTCTGACGGCACTTATTGCGGCAGCTGCCAATATAAAGGCCGGAGTGGTTTCCCGAGACCAGTTCGAGAAAGGGGAACGAAGGAAATTGAATCTGGGACATACGTTTGCTCACGCTATCGAGACCCTCGCCCAGAATGAGAGATTCACTCTTCCGGCGGAAGAACAACATTTCCCTTCCGGAGTGACTCACGGTGAAGCTGTAGCAATGGGCCTCGTGCTGGCTGCCCGACTCGCCGACCGTTATTACAGGAATGACAGCAACGAAACGACAGCTCTTGAATCGAAAATCAGCAATGACCTTTGGGATTGCGACATCCTATGTTACTGCCCATACACTATCGAAGAAATGGCAGAAACAATGAAGAAGGATAAGAAAGCCGAGGGGAGTGCGATTCATTTTGTCCTGCCTAAGTCCATCGGAGAGGTTGAGACAGTGGAATTGACAGTCGATGAGGTTTGCCGCCTGATGAAATAATGAAATGCCCCGCGCACTCAAAAACAGCCACATAAAGTGCCGGGAAGCACAAAGAAAAATAATAAGTCTATGATTTGTACGACAATACAGAATAAAAACTACGAGCAGATTCTTTCTGCTCTGGAACAGTGCGAGATGGCGGAAATCCGTCTGGACAGATGCTCTCTGACTGCAAAGGAGACAGATGAGCTCTTTACATCGGACATTCCTCTGGTGGCAACCTGCCGCATTGATGAAATAGCTTCTGCAGAGCCATCCCTCCAGGACCTGCCACAGCAAAGCCGCGAGATAAAGGCGATGCAGATTGCTGAAAGGCGCCTGATCAGGGCTATCGAGGCCGGAGCCCGGTATGTGGATGTGGAGATAGAGGCGCAGAAGCAGATGTCCAAGAGGGTGCGTCAGGCGGCTCACGAAAACGGCACTGTGTTTATCCGTTCATATCACGATTTCGAGGGTACGGATTCGCTTGAGGCACTCAAGGCCGTTGTAGAGAAGTGCATATATCACGGCGCGGATATGGTAAAGATCGTGACAATGGCGCATTCGGAGGCCGATGTGGAGAAGGTGATGGCCTTATATGAGTGGTGCCGCGCGGAGACTGAGAACGGCAATGAAAGGATAGGTGCATTGGCTGATGGAGGGCTCATCGCGTTCTGTATGGGTGAGGCTGGAAGGCAGTCCCGTCTGGATTGTCTGAAATATGGTGCTCCATATACATACGCAGCGTTCAATGCCGAGGAAGCGGCGGCGCCGGGACAATGGCCGACAGCGGAAATGCGCAAGGCTGTCTATGGGGATTTCCGGTTTATCGGGACCGGGTGCAAAAATGCAGTTTATAGCGAAGACTGCCCGCGGTGTACAATGCCGGTGTCCAAGAGTTTTGCCCAGCGTGCCATCATTGCTGCGGCTCTTGCGGACGGGGTATCTCATCTGAAAGGATATACATCCTGTGGCGACAATGAGGCTGCCCTGCAGGTGGCGAGAAATCTCGGAGCGGAAGTGTATCAGGATGGAAACGTCTTGATTATCAGAGGTATTGCTGCTCAGTCGGAAGGCCTTGCGCAATTGCTTGGCGAGGATGGAAAGCCTTATGTGGATGAGAACGGCAATCTTGTACTGCACGTCGGAGAGTCCGGCCTGCTGACCCGTATGATGATTCCGCTTATGGCTCAGATATGTCCCAAGCCGGTTACTTTCACTGGTGAAAAGACACTTCTGGGACGTCCGCTTACCGGAGCACGGGAGATTGTCGAGGCTTTCGGAGCCAAGATCGGCAACAAGGACGCTCAGGATGACGAGGTTAGTCCAGTAAAGGTGCCGTTGACGGTGAGCGGACCGTTGAAGCCAGGACGGGCAGAGATTTCCGGCAGGCACGGTTCCCAACTCATTTCCGGGCTTCTGATGGCTCTGCCTTTTTCGGAGCGTAACTCTTCGCTCATCGTGAAGGATCCCAAGAGCATACCATATATGTTCATAACCCTTGAAGTGCTCAAGAAATTCGGTATCAGGATAGGCAATGATATGCTCGGAGGCCCTGATTTCCTCGCTTCCGACGGAGATTGGTCACTTTGCACAGAAATGGTGTTCAAGGTGAAAGGCGGCCAGAAATATAAGGCGGCAGACATCGATCTTGAGGGCGACTGGAGTGCTGCGGCAAATTTCCTGGTGGCCGGTGCCGTCTTCGGAAAGGCTGTCCTTCAGGGACTTGACACCACATCCCTTCAGGCAGACCTCTCGATTATGGACATACTTATGGATGCCGGAGCAAGTCTTTCGCAACTTGACGGGGACAGGGGGGATATCACCGTGCAGCGTGCTCCTCTCAAAGCATTCAGTGTGGATGCATCCAATTGTCCGGATCTCTTCCCGATCATTTCTGTGCTGGCGGCATTCTGTCAGGGCACGAGCCGTCTGGCCGGAGTGGGACGTCTGGCAAATAAGGAAAGCGACAGGGCCAAGGCCATTCTGGAGATGCTTTCCCAGATGGGAGTGAAGGCTTCCGTGGAAGGGGACGAGATGGTAATCGAAGGACATAGCCTTGCACAGCGCCTGCTCGGGGGTGTTCCGGACGATCGGCAGTCAGGCGCAGAGTCACTTCCAGGTCTGCTCAAAGGCGGCCGGTACACATCCCATCACGACCACCGTATGGTTATGGCCCTGAAGGTGGCTGCTTTGGGAGCCGACAGCCCAATAGAGATTGACGATGAGGAATGCGTGGCAAAGTCTTTCCCACAGTTCTACGACACCTTCCGGCTGCTGATGGGAGAATGCTAATCTGCTGTCTTTCAGCCACTTGCTACTGTTGCGTGCTCCCCCTAGTGCGGCACGTGGAATGAGGAAGCGGTTGATAATCAGTGTTTTATCCTCCTCCGGCAGACGGCCGATGAAAACGAAAGTCGTGACATATATGCACAACATAACACAAAAGATATAAACTTCGATAATATGAATACATTCGGCAGAAAATTCAGAGTAAGCATCTTCGGAGAATCCCACGGGGAACTCATCGGAGTCGTCCTGGATGGCGTCCCGGCCGGTCTGGAACTCTGTGAACAGGACTTCGAACAGGATATCCTCCGCAGAAAGAGTGGGGCAAAGGGTACGACTCCGCGTATCGAATCCGACCAGCCGACAATCGTAAGCGGCATCTTCGAGGGACATACCACAGGCGCACCTTTGACGGTCATATTCCGTAATGGCAATACGCACTCCTCTGATTATGAACTTTTTGCGGCAATGCCTCGTCCCGGTCACGCAGATCTCACAGCGGCTCTGAAATGGGATGACTGCCAGGATCCGCGCGGTGGAGGACATTTTTCCGGAAGGCTCACTCTGCCTGTGGTGGCTGCCGGAGTGGTTGCAAAGAAGATTCTCGCAGATGCTACAATGCTGGATGAGACACCTTTCAATGCCGTGGATGCCCGGATCGTGGAGTTGGGAGGAATCCCGGCAGAATCACTCGAGATGACGAAATTCGAGACGGCAGATCCAGAGATGCCGGCCGGATGGCAGGAAGCCATTGACCAGGCCATCAAGGACGGTGACAGCCTCGGGGCAATAATCGAGTGTACTGTGCCCGATATCGATCCTGGCTACGGAGAACCTTTCTGGGACAGTGTCGAGTCGATGATCGCTCACGCCATATTTGCGGTTCCGGGAGTACGTGGAATCGAGTTCGGTGACGGATTCCAGGCTGCGCGTATGAAGGGTTCAGAGCACAATGACCCTATCGGATCGGACGGCAGGCCTATGAAAAACGGTGCCGGCGGAGTCAATGGCGGCATCAGCAACGGGGCTCCGATCGTCTTCCGTGTGGCCTTCAAACCCACTTCCAGCATCCGCAAAGCCCAGCAGACCTTCAATTTCCAGACCGGCGAAATGGATGCTCTCGAGGTTCCCGGCCGTCACGATGTATGCTTCGCTCTCCGTGCCCCGGTGGTAGTGGAAGCAATGACGGCAATAACCCTCGCAGACCTTGTCCTGCTGAAATGACCTGCAGCATTTTCCCTATGAAAATGCACTTGATATCCATAAAAAATACCATACCACATAAAATGCACTTGGTCTAACTTCAGAATACTATGAAAACAAGACTTCTTACAGCAGCAATCATCATCCTTGCAGCGATATCTGCATCAGCCCAGCCCCATCCTCAGGACGAAGGCTATAACTTCATCCAGAACATATCCTATACACCAGCCGACGAGACTGATGCATACAGAAAGGAACGCTGCGTTCTTGATATCTATTACCCTGAAACGGACAAGGGCTTTGCTACCCTCGTGTGGTTCCACGGAGGCGGCCTCGAAGGGGGCAACAAGGAACTTCTTGACGGATTCCGCAGGCAGGGATTCGCTGTGGTAAGCGTGAATTACCGCCTTTTCCCTAAATGCAAGTGCCCTGATTACATCGATGATGCTGCGATGGCTGTTGCCTGGGTATTCGACAATATCGCAAAATATGGTGGAAATAACGAGCAGATCTATGTCTCTGGCCATTCTGCCGGCGGTTATCTGACCCTTATGGTCGCTCTGGCGAAGGAATATATGGCAAAGTATGGAGCCGATGCAGACAAGATAGCCAAGGCATATCCTGTGAGCGGCCAGACAGTGACCCACTATACGATCAGAAAGGAGAGGGGACTCCCTGACGGCATCCCTGTGATCGATGAATATGCTCCGATGACTCACGTATCCAGGGGAGGCGCTCCGATGGTTCTTATTTCAGGTGACCGTGAACTGGAAATGCTTGCGCGTTATGAGGAAAATGCTCATCTTCAGGCACTTCTGAAGAATTTTGGCCACGACTCCGTATTATACGAAATGCAGGGCTTCAACCACGTGAGCGTGCTCGCTCCGGCCGTTGCCCTGGTCTCATCTGATATAAAGAAACTCTGGAAAGAGTATTCTACTTCTTCCCGATGACGGCAAGTCTGGATATGTCCTTGACATCGAATTCACCGACTATCTCCATTACTGCCGAGCCCTGAGGGCTGCTGATTATCATCACGAACGAAACATTCTTTGAATTTCCGAGATTCTCCGATATGTAGAATTCGGAAAGGCTTCCGTTTTCGTTGATCTTGGAGATGATTTCATATTTCCGGCTCTGGTCCACACTGCGTCTCGCGGAGTAGATGATTCCGTTAAGCGGCTCTTCGTGACTGATGATACGGATGGTGCTTATCCTGTTCAGAAGGGCTCTGACATCGGAACTCGCATCCTCCTTCATCATATCGAGCATACGCTTGCCGTAAATGATGGTCTGGAATCCCTGCTGTCCGCTGTATCCCGCAAAGAAATCATCCATATCGCTTTGCGCATACACTGCCAAAGGAACCAAGGCCAATATGATTAGAATAAAAAACCGTTTCATACCAGTGAGTTTTAGAAACTGTTTGAATTTTTATCATCAAAAATACATCATAACAGATTGATGAGAGAACCACAGTTTCAACAATTAATGTTTTTCGTAGAAAAATTTAAACAGTTTCTAGAATCCCCAGCGTATGCCGATGGAGGTGACATTTCCGTCATTGCCGATCCCTTTTCTGAAAAGAGGTGTGAGGCAATAATCCACATATATACCGAAACCTTCGATGGTTGCGGATGCTCCGACCCTGTACCTGATGTTGTTGAATCCGCTGATGTCGTACAGTGTCTTCTTTGGATTCTTGTACATTGCAATGGATTTCGACAGCAGGTCGGCATTGAAGTCGAACATAAACATAAGGCGGCTGATCTTGAAGCCCAGTCCTGCACAAAGTCCGAAATAACCGGCGCTTATTCTGGATTTCTTCACCTTCCCTTCTATCTCCTGGGGCAGAAGATTTCCATTTTCATCATTGATGAGAGTCATCGGAGTCTTGAATCTGTAATTTTCGACGTATGAGTTCATCGCGACCCTGAGAAATACAGTCTGTTTGCGGTCAAGTGACACCTGGATGCTGAAAGGTTCCAGACCGAGACGCATTCCGTGAGTATTGTCTGTCATAAAATTCTGTTCACCGGCCCAGTTCCCGTAGTTGGGCTTGTAGGTCAACACGTTGTATCCGAAGGTGATGCCTAAGAAATTTGTAGTGACTCTCTTCACTTTCGGTTTCGATGTCTTCTGCTCGCTTCCGTTCTCTCCGAGGGTGATGTTGAATCCGGCTACGCTGATGCCGAGTTTGTCTCCCTGAGTGTCGAATACTACGAGTGAATCTGTCTGTGCGTGTGCGGCCGATGCTATTGCGATCAAGGCCAAAAGGGTTATGATACGTTTCATTGTCTATTTGTTTAGTTGTTGTCTTCCATTTCCAGAGTGATCATCTGGGCTATATCGATTGTTGTCTCCAGCCTGCTCAGATAGGCAAGGTATTTTGTCCCTTCAAGTGCTTCCTGCGGATCTGTAATTGCCTTTCCGTCAGCATTATATCCGTAGATTTCGCGGTTGAAGACCGTGATGCATACAGCAACGGATGCAGCGGCTGCGATTGTCCCCCATATTATCCTGCGAATGTTCATTTTCCGGACAGAGCCGTGGGTTGTGTGTTGTCCGGCGCCGGAAGGGATATATGTCATAGAAGCGGCGTTATCCATTCCGCAGATCATCACCTTCACCGCTCTCAGGTCAGCCGGAACATCCTCCGCACGACTGAAATATTCCCTCAGTCGCTGCTCTTCTTCAGCGGAGGTCTCCCCGTCGAAGTATCTGTCACAGAGCGCCCGTATCTTATTCATATCATATTCCATATCCGATCTCCTTTTCTATTATTTCCCTTAGAGCCTTCCGGCCTCTGGAGAGTATTGTCCTTACATTTGTCTCGTCCGTTTCGAGGATATCTGCGAGTTCTTTGTGGGAGTATCCTTCGATGTCTTTCAGATGGACGGCCAGCCTTTGTCTTTCCGGCAGTTTCGACAGGGCTTTGTGGACGATCTGCCTGTCGTTCCACCTGTCAGGATTCTGTTCGTCGGGTATATCCGGAATCTTCGGTGTCGTCTCTTTCCGCCGCCTTATCCTGTCGATGCAGGCGTTCCTTACGGCTTTTGCCAGAAATGAATCTATGTTCCTTACATCTTCGAGACTTTCCTGGCGGCGCAGTATCCTTTCGGCCACATCCTGCATCATATCCTGAGCCTCATCGCTTCTTCCGAGGATGCTGCAGGCCAGCCTGAACATAAAGTCCAGCCGCTTCTGTCCGAATATGCTTCTTCCGTTAAGTTCCATTTCTGACTATATGACGCACAAATGTACAAAATGTGTCACGAAAAATGGAGTTATTTTTGAGTGCAGAGGGTAAATTACTGTGCCTCAGAGGATTATGCGAACTACGTGCAGGGTAAAGGGGAGCACGTAGCAAAGGTAAGTGGCTGATGCTCACGATGGTAGCCTCTGTTGGCAGGGAGCGGGTGTCACGGCCTTTGGTAGATGCGCAGGCCGAATTCGGGAACTATGCTCATCAGGTGGTCGAAGATGTCCGACTGCTTGCGTTCGAATGATGCCCAGGCCTTGTCCTTGACGAAGAAATACACATAGACCGGAACACCGTAAGGGGTGGCCTCCTTCTGTGTGACTATCAGGTCGAGAGTGGCATTGACATCAGGATGGTTCCTCAGGTAGAGTTCTGTATATGTCCTGAACAGGCGTATGTTTTCTATGCTTCCTTCTGGCAGACGACCGTCGGGAAGGGTGCGTCTCCATCCATCCATTACTGGTATGGTCTTGCAGATGTCGGCGATCATATCCTGACTGCAGACTTCGAGGCTGGTGACATCGATGAATATGGATTTGTCTGCCCGGCGTCCTCCGCTTTCCTGCATTCCACGCCAGTTCTTGAATGGGGCGCTGACGAGAGTGTAGGGAGGAATCATAGTGAGGGTGTTGTCCCAGTTACGTACCTTGACGGTGTTGAGGGTGATTTCTTCGACAGTACCGTTGGCGCTTCCGTCCGGCATCTGTATCCAGTCCCCGATGCGTATCATACTGTTCTGGGACAATTGCACTCCGGCCACGAATCCGAGGATACTGTCTTTGAATATGAGCATCAGCACGGCGGCGGAGGCTCCAAGTCCGGTCAGCAGTACGGTGGGAGACTTGTCTATCAGCACTGCGGTTATTATTATGCCACCGACGAAATAAAGTATTACCTGCAGTCCCTGGACAAGGCCTTGAAGGGGATGGCTGCGGTTTTTGTCGGTAGTTCTGTAGAAATCAAGGAAGGCCAGAAGCATTGCGTTGCCCACCATAATCATCACTATGAGCATATATATGATGTCGGCTCTGTGGAGCAGGCGGATGATATCGGTGTCTTTGCCGAAAGCCAGATATGGGAGGAAATATAATATAAGTCCGGGAATGAGCAGGAGTATGTGGTGGCCTATCCTGCGCTTGTTCAGGAATGGATGCCATTTCGACCGTCTGACTTTGGAACTATGTTCGGAGATCCATCTGAAAATGCTCTGTATGAGCCAGTTGATGCCTATTCCTGCCAGAATCATAGCAATTATTATGATGCTGGTGCTGAGGACTCCTGCTATGTCAGCGCCGATATGGAGTCTATCTGTCAGAAAATCTTCCGACCAATTCGCTATATTTGTCATTTCAAATCAATTTTCCCCTCATATCTCAATATTTATGCAAATTGCGGAAGTATTTTGCGTCCTTTGCCGTTAATATAGCCAAAGAAAAAAGATGAAAGATCAGATCAGTGCTCCGGTATCGGCTATTTCGCGCCATCGCATAGGTATAGATGGCGAAGGGATCACCACTTTGGTAGTGTTCCATTCCTGCCCTTTGCGCTGTCGCTGGTGTCTGAATCCCCAGACCTGGCGCGAGGGCTCGACCTTCAGGATGATGACTCCGCAGCAACTTCTGGTGAGCGTGCAGATGGATGATATTTATTTTCAGGCCACAGGCGGAGGTGTGACATTCGGCGGCGGAGAACCTGCGCTCAGAAGCCGGTTCATCGAAGAGTTCCGCAGGATTGCCCCGAAGCAGTGGAAGATCAATATCGAGACCTCTATCAATGTTCCGGTAGAGCATATCGAAAGACTGATTCCTGTGACAAATGAATTTGTCATCGACATCAAGGATATGGATCCGGCCATATATAAGGAATATACCGGGCAGACAAATGAAAAGGTTATCGCGAATCTGAGGTTTCTTGCTGAAAATGGCGTGGCGGACAAATGTCTGATAAGGGTGCCGTTGATTCCGGAATATAATTCCGAGAATGACCGCCAGAACAGCATAACTGCTCTTGAGGCGCTGGGTTTCAATAGATTTGATATTTTTGAATACAAAAAAGACATTAACAAATAGATACGATTATGGAAAGAGGAAAAAGAATCTGCAGCGTCCTCAAGGATGTGAGGAAAAAGATTGCGGAAGAAAATGAGATCGAGTATGTTACAAGCGAATGTCAGCACAAGGGTGATTGTGCCGGTACCTGTCCGAAATGTGAGGCCGAGGTGCGTTATCTGGAGTCGCAACTAGCGCGTCGCAGAATGGCAGGACGTACCGTGCGTCTTGCAGGCATATCATTGAGTATCGCTGCTGTGGCTCCAGCGCTTGTCTCGTGCGATAAAGGTTACCAGGCTATTGATGGGGAGATGGAGCCTCCTTTAAGTGGCGACCCTGCAATCCCAAATAATGTGCAACTTGGGGAAAATCTCATTTTCGACCTCATTCCTGCAGAGGAATTTATTCCTCGCTTCTCCAATGGAGGCTGGGTGGAGGCCGGAATTTATGATGTCTATCCGGACGGTCGTACGGGGAATGAGATTATGTCATCAATAGATGGATATGTTGCACGGATGTATGCTGTAAAGTCGGAAGACAGCATCAAGGAATATATATCAAGCAATGCTGATCCGGAACTTCGTGAATTTGTTATGCATAAGTTTACATATCTTTCATACGGCAATAGTCTCATCATCGGTCAGAATCCAGGCCTGACAATCGCATCGATCAATGACGAGGAAATGGTATGTTATGGAGATGTGTTTTCCCGTCACGCCTCGCCGGATGCCTTCCTCGGCAAGTATGTATTCAAGCGGGTTGACGAGGAAACAGTAGCGCAATGGGATGCCGAATATGTAACGCCAAGGGAATAAAATGCCCGTGAAATTGTCGTTTTTGAAACATCTTTCAGCCCCGTACCACCAGGTGCGGGGCTTTGTTGTCACCACATTTGTAAAAGATGGTGCCTTTATTAAAGTATTGAATATTAATAATATATAAAATTGCATCCCAATTCCCAGTCCACTTCTTCCCCCAAGTGAGATCATTTTAAGATTAGATTTATTACATTTGTTTTGATAAAGTGTCCGTAGCAGGGCGCAGACCGTGAAAGACACACATACTAACCAATTAATACTAACAACTAAATTCTACCGTATGAGAAAATATCTGACTATGGTGGTGCTGCTACTTATGAGCATTTCAGTGTTCGCCCAGCAGCATTCTGTAAAAGGTACGGTGGTTGACCAGAACGGACAGCCGATAATCGGAATGACCGTAATGGAGCAAGGTACCCAGAACGGTACCACCACTGACATTGATGGTAACTGGCATCTGAGAGTCAGCTCAGGTAAAGCGACACTTGAGTTTTCTGCTCTCGGATATGTATCCGTTACAGAGAATGTAAACAACCGCGCAGTAATTGATGTTACGGCAGCAGAAGATGCAATTATGCTCGATGCTGTGGTGGCGATCGGTTATGGTACGGTCCGCAAGAAGGATCTTACTACGGCTGTTTCTACCGTTTCTACTGATGATGTGAAACTTCGTCCCGTGACCGAGGCTTCAGGATTCATCCAGGGTAAGGTTGCCGGTGTGACCGTGCAGCAGACCAGCGGACTTCCAGGATCCGGTATGACAGTTCGTGTCCGCGGAGCATCTTCAATCGCATCGTCAAACGACCCTCTTTATGTTGTGGACGGTGTTCCAGTAGGTACAGGTAACTATGCGATCGCATATCTTTCGCCACAGGATATAGAGACAATGCAGATCCTCAAGGATGCATCATCAGCAGCAATCTATGGTTCACGTGCAGCCAATGGTGTTGTTCTCATTACTACCAAGCAGGGAAAGAAGAGCAAAGGTCCTCAGATCAATTTCAATGCATCTGTCGGTCTTGCCAATGTTGCAAAGACATACGAAGTGCTCAATGTTGCAGAGTATATGGATCTTATGAACGAGATCAATATGGTCACTTTCCCGGATGGACTGGAACTTAAGGATGAGACAGACTGGTTCGAAGAGACGTACCGTACAGGTATCAATCAAAATTATCAGATTTCCGTAGCGAACGGAAGCGAGAAGATGAGATACTATCTCGGAGCAGGTTATTCTGATGAGCAGGGAGTACTTCCGGTAGCATACAACAAGAGATTCAATGTAAAGGCAAGTTTCGATGCGGATCTCTTTGATTGGATCTCTGCAGGAGTGAATATGGCATATTCAAGTTATCGCAACAACGGTATCATCTCAGGTACTGGTTCTAACCGTGCAGGTGTCGTTCTCTCCGTAGTCAATACTCCTACATACGCAAAGGTGTGGAGCGAGGAAAATCCTAACTATTATTGGAATTCGTTCTATGGAGCCAATCTCTCTACACCTATAGAGAATATGGCAAGAACCGAGAACAACTACAGCCAGACAGACCGTCTCCTCCTTACCGGAAACATCACTCTCAAGTTCCACGAAGACCTGAACTTCAAGTCGACAGTGACAATGGACCGCAGATGGGTGCATAATTATTCGTTCCTTGATCCAGTCACTACATCTTATGGAAGGACGCAGAAGGGAGAAGCATCTTCAGAGAGAAGCGACGATATGAGAATGGTGTATGATAACATCCTTACATACAATCACGTATGGGATGCAAAGCATACATTTGAAGCAATGGCAGGTACTTCCGCTACCACATCAAGATGGGAGAACCTTTCGGGTAGCAGAAGCCATTTCTCTCCGGACAACTATGAGGCGATCTTCGGACTTAACGGTGGTAACAAGGGAGGTCTTAGAGGACAGAGTCAGGGCTATTCTCAGTGGGCTATTATGTCTTATCTTGCCCGCGTGTCATATAATTATGACAGCAAGTACTATATCACTGCAAACTTCCGTGCTGACGGTTCTTCAAAACTTGCTCCTGGTCATAGATGGGGTCTTTTCCCTTCAGTATCAGCGGCTTGGCGTTTGTCAGGCGAAGACTGGCTCAAGGATGTGAGCTGGATCAATGACTTGAAGGTACGCGTCGGTTGGGGACAGCAGGGTAATCAGTCTGGTCTTGTGGATTATGCTTGGGTTCAGAACTATGGAATCAACTATTTTGACTGGACGGAAAACGACCACGTGGATGCAGTCCCTACAGTGGGCAGCCGTACCAATATGGGTAACAAGGGCCTCTCTTGGGAGACTACAACTCAGACAAATGTCGGTGTAGACTGGTCAATGTTCGGAGGCAGACTTGGTGTGACCATTGACGGATATTATAAATATACCAAGGATCTCCTTATGAGCGTTCCTCTTCCTTCTCCATATCCGAGCATCTATCGTAATGAAGGCGAGATGTCCAACTGGGGTCTCGAACTTGCTGTGAACTCAGTGAACATAGAGAAGAACGGATGGTCTTGGACTACTGACTTCAACATCTCAATGAACAGGAATAAACTTGAGCATCTGGATCTCCAGCAGGTATATTACTATACTTCAACTTCAGAGGCGCACTCGGAGAATATCGTCAGGATGACTCCTGGGCAGCCACTCTCTATGTTCTGGGGTCTCAAGGCAGAGGGTATTGACCCTGAGACGGGTATGGTGATCTATGAGGATAAGAACGAAGACGGTCTTATCAACGTTGCCGACAAGCAGTACATCGGTAATGCTAACCCTTGGTTCACAGCCGGTATGACCAACAATGTCAGCTGGAAGGGTCTCAGCCTCAGCGTCCTGATGACATCTTCAGTAGGAAATGACATCTACAATGCTTCACGTATCGAGATGGAGGGTATGTACTCAGGTGCAAACCAGGTGAAGAGCGTCCTCAGACGTTGGCGTACTCCTGGTCAGATCACTGACATCCCTAAGGGTGGAGAACTTGACAACCTCAAGGCATCTACAAGATGGGTCGAGGACGGTTCATATCTCAAGATCAAGAACATCACTCTTTCATATAACATCACTCACCCGGCTCTCAAGAAGGCAAACATCTCACGCATCCAGCCGTACATCACTCTGGATAACATGATCACCTTCACAAAGTATTCAGGATATGACCCTGAGATGAGCCAGTATACAAGTGCGACCAGCATGGGCGTCGACTGGGGAACCTACCCTTGCGTCAAGACCGTTCTGTTCGGTGTTAATGTTGAATTCTAATACATGAGAAGCAGTATGAAAAAGATATATAGATTTATGGCGATCGCCTCGATTGTTTCTCTGGCATCATGTGAACTGAATCTCTATCCGGAGACAGGATACAACGAGGGTAATGTCCAGGTGGATGAGGAGACAGAGTCTCAGTATACCACTAAGGAGGACATCTCCGGCCTTGTTGACGCAATGTACAACAGCTGGCTCAAGAGCAACGTGATGCAGGAAGGAATCTTCCTGGATGGAATGGTATTCGCCGAGTGCCGTGCAGATAACGCATACGGAGGAAACCCTGCCACAGGAGAGCTTATGGCTATCGAGGCAAATAAGCAGGACGGTGATAACAAGAATGTGAAGCGCGACTGGAACTACTACCAGGAGGCAGTAGGATACGCAAACCAGATCGTATGTAATATCGATCGCATCAAGGAGACTGACCCTAGCATGACAGAGATGCAGTACAAGCACTGGAAGTCTCAGGGTCTTTGCATGAAGGCTTATGCTCTCTATCAGATGTCCCTCATCTGGGGTGATATTCCAGTACAGAACAGCATTCCGCCTGCAATTACAGCTGAGAATGTCGAGGAAGTCTACTTCGAGTATTATCCGCCTCGTACAGCTAAGGATGATGTTTACCAGCAGTTGATCGATGATCTCACTTGGGCTGCTGAGAACGGTCCGGCTGTTGACCAGTCAAACAAGTACCTGCTTTCAACAGCGTTTGCACACGGTATGCTTGCGAGAGTATATGCCGAGAGGTCTGCTCACCAGGATTGGAACAAGGTTGCCCAGCATTGCGAGATCGTGGAAGGCATGGGCTTCACTCTTTGCGAAGACTATGGTCAGATGTGGGCATATGATGATAACGATGCAGTAAGAAATACTTCAGAGTCGATCTTTGAGGTGACCTGGAGCCGTGACAGTGGTAACTGGATCTGGATGATGTACCACAGAAACTACTATAATCCGAACGACTCTTACACATGGATCAAGTGGATCACTCCTTCACGCGACCTTATCGCTGCTTATGCTGCTGAGGGTGACACTGAGAGAGCGAACGCATGTATCACTTATGACCAGACAGGTACTGACCCTAACAGCGCATGGTCAAATTACTATCCTGCTGATAACTATGCATTCATGCACAAGTGTCCTACAAATGCATCCAGCACAATCCTCATGCGACTTGGT
>JAZRBS010000030.1:0-33795 GCA_045635205.1 Candidatus Cryptobacteroides sp.
TCAAGATTGGTCTTGAGGTTGGTATGATCGATCACTCCACCCTTCTTCACAGGAGCAAGAAGATGACCTATCGGAAAGCCGTATTTCACTACATCAGCTCCTTCCGCAAGGTCTTCGAGAGCCACTTTATGACCTGCCGGAACAGGATTTTGGGTGCATATATTTATACCATCGATGTCGAAGCTGGCACCAGCTTCGACATCATGTATAGCGACGGCGACATTGTCCGCCGTGTTTATCCTTATGAAATCCATAGGCTATGAGATTACAGTTTTCACAGCAGCACGCATTCCTTCCTTCTGGATAAGGTCTAGGTCAGCTGCAACAAGGTCGGTCAATCCAGGAATCTGGTTGAGGTCTTCTCCCCAGATGAATTCCGCAGCGAGGACTCCTTCAGCGACCTTGCGTACATCACCGCCTGCCCAGAGTTCCTTGAGGAGGTTCATGATGGCCGCATCGTCGTTAGGTACGATCTCGACGTCTCCCCTCTTTCCTCCCTTGTAGTATGTGATGATTGCAGCAAGTCCGAGTACAAGTCCCTTAGGAAGCTCGCCCTTGCGCTCAAGGTATGTCTTCAGACCAGGAAGATCTCTTGTCTTGTACTTAGGGAACGAGTTGAGCATGATGCTTGTCACGAAATGCTTCACGTATGGATTGACGAAACGCTCGACTACCGAATCAGCGAATGCCTCAAGCTCAGGCTTAGGAAGGTTGAGAGTCTCGAGAAGTTCCTCATACATCACCTTGCGTACGAACTTGCCCACTTCAGGATCTTCGACACACTCCTTGACAGTATCAAGTCCTGAGAGGTAACCTACAGGAGAAAGTACTGTGTGAGGACCGTTGAGGAGAGTGACCTTTCTTTCATGGTACGGAGCCTCGCTAGGTACGAAGAGGACGTTGAGTCCCGCCTTGTCTGCAGGGAATTCTGCAGCTACAGATTCCGGAGCTTCGATAACCCAGAGATGGAAGATCTCACCCTTTACAACGAGGTTGTCCTTGAAGCCTATGCGCTCATGAATCTGGTCGATGGTATCCTTCGGATATCCTGGAACGATACGGTCTACCAGAGTACAATATACTCCGCAAGCCTGCTCGAACCATGTCTTGAAACCTTCGCCAAGGTTCCACAGATCGATATACTGATAGATGCACTTCTTGAGTTCCTTTCCGTTAAGGAAGATAAGTTCGCAAGGGAGAATGATCAGACCCTTGGCCATATCACCATTGAAATGCTCATATCTATGGTAGAGAAGTTGGGTGAGTTTGCCGGGATATGATGATGCAGGCTTGTCATCAAACCTGCAGGCCGGGTCAAATGCGATACCAGCCTCAGTGGTGTTGGAAATAACAAAGCGAATATCAGGATTCTCTGCAAGAGCAAGATATTCATCGAACTGCGTATATGGATTCAATCCCCCATTGATTACATCAATCATCTGGATAGAGTCCACTGCTTCACCCTTGTCAATGCCCTGAAGATTGACGTGGTACAGGCCATCCTGCGAATTGAGCATATCAACCATTCCCCTGTCTATCGGCTGTACAACAACGACTCCGGCATTGAAGTCTGTCTTCTGGTTTGTGTTCCATACGATCCAGTCAACGAATGCTCTGAGGAAATTGCCCTCTCCGAACTGGATGATCCTTGTCGGATACTGATTGGCCTTGGCCGTCTTTCTGTTTAATGCTTCCATAGTATTATGTAGTTGTATTGTTAGCGTTTTGTCACAAATATATAAAATTTCCGTGTCCGTTCACGGAAAAATTCTTATATTTATCCCCGAATGATGATTTTTTACATTTTTTTGTAAAATTTTCATAATCGGAGAAGCCACCAATGGCGATATTTGCATTTGTGAAACACTAAATATTAATGACAATGGATTTCATATCAAAAGTCAAGGAGAACATCGACGAGATGATCAGCGGCGAGAAGCCTTTCATCCACGATGACTTTATGCTCACCAACGACTACGCACGTGAGCTATACCACGAAAGTGCGGAAAAGATGCCTATCATCGACTACCACTGCCACCTTGTACCAAAGATGATTGCAGACAACTACCAGTTCAGGGACCTGACTGAGGTCTGGCTGGGAGGAGACCATTACAAATGGAGGGCGATGCGCGGCAACGGTGTTCCGGAAGACTTCATCACAGGAGGTCGCGGAAGTTATGAAAAGTTCGAAAAATGGGCAGAGACAGTGCCTTATACGATGCGTAATCCGCTATATCACTGGACACATCTCGAACTCGCGAGAGTATTCGGCATATATGACCTCCTCAACCCAAAGACTGCACGCGCCATCTATGATGAATGTACCGCGAAACTCCAGACTCCGGAATTCAGAGGACAAGAATTGATGAAGAGGTTCAATGTCAAGGTGGTATGCACCACTGACGATCCGGCAGATTCCCTTGAATTCCACAAGCAGATCAACGAAAATCCATTTGGAGTGAAGGTTCTTCCTGCCTGGAGACCTGACAAGGCTATGGTCATAGAGAAGCCTCAGCAGTATCAGGAGTATATCAAGAAACTCGGCTGGATGGCCGGAATGGAAATCAGAAGTTATCAGGATCTGCTTGATGCTCTTCGCAAGCGTCACGATTTCTTCCACGAAATGGGAAGCCGTCTTTCCGACCACGGTCTCGAGACATTCTACGCAGAAGACTTCGAGATTGAAGAAATCGACAAGATATTCCGCAACACCCTCAAAGGCAAAATGCCGACCAAGGAGGAAGTGCTCAAGTTCCGCAGTGCCATCCTTCTTGACTTCGCACGAATGGATCACGAGAAAGGTTGGGCACAGCAGTTCCATATCGGAGCCATCCGCGACAACAATACCCGTATGTTCGACATTCTCGGTCCGGACACAGGTTATGATGCCATCCACGACGTGCAGTGCGCTGCTGCAGGACATAAGTTCCTCAACAGGCTTGCGATGGAGGACAAACTCACCAAGACTATCCTTTACAACCTCAATCCTAAGGATAATGAAGTGCTGGCTACTATGGCTTACACATTCAACGACGGCACCGCTCCTGGCAAGATCCAACTCGGATCAGGCTGGTGGTTCCTCGATCAGGAAGATGGTATGCGCAAGCAGATGAACGCACTCTCATCTCTCGGCCTTCTGAGCCGCTTTGTAGGAATGCTCACAGATTCACGCAGTTTCCTGTCTTATCCGCGCCACGAATATTTCCGCCGCATTCTTTGCAGCGTCATCGGCGAAGACCTCGAGAAAGGCAAACTTCCTAAGAGCGAAATGGAGTTCATACACCAGATGGTGAAGGATATCTCTTACAACAACGCTGACAGATATTTCAACTTCTAAATATTCAATAAAAAGAATCCAAGGCCATACAGCCTTGGATTCTTTTATATATGCATCAGTCCAAATATTCATCAAAGAAGTGTACTATCAAGTCCTGCACATCCTTTCCGCAATGATGACCTCCTTTGAAAAACACTGTCTGGAGGGGCTCGAAAGCAGGCTCGGTAGAGTTACTGCCGGATGAGGCATTATACTCGGAGTAGTGGCCTTGAAGTTTAAGGAATGCTGCTTCAACCTTCTCCTTAGGGAAAAGATGGTCTTCGGAACCATTCAGGAAGAGCATCGGCTTTGGAGCCAGGAAAAGGCCGATATCGCCAAAATCCATCCTTTCACGCATTGGCATAACCGCCATCGAATAATCAGACGGTTTCATCCTTTCCTCACGATCGAGAGAGGTCATCCAGGATAGAGCCACCCCACATCTTACCTCCTCGCAGAAAGCCGCTAGCATCCAGCATCTGTGCGCTCCCATCGAAAAGCCGAAAGCACCGATATTACCTTTATCAACATAAGGCAGACGTCTTAAAAGGTGCACTGAAGCGATATCGTCCCGAAGCATCTTCTCTGCCCATATTATTCCGCAGTCATACAAAGAATCATACAGAGTCTTCTGACCATCATAGACCTTGGTTTTCAACGTTTTGATAGCCTCTTTACTCTCCTTTGGAGACATCTTGCCGCCAGAGGAAACGCCATAGTTCAGTTCTGACCATCGCTGAGCATCGTCAACAGATCTTTCTCCCCAATACAACGCATCTGCTACCAGAACGACATATCCCAATGAAGACAATGAATCGGCCATATATACTCCATCAAAATTCTTGTCGATCCACTGTCGGGACGATTTCACTATATGGTCATCCTGCCCGTCAGGAAGCGCTGAAGAAACAGGTCTTACAAGTTTCTCCTTGCCGATATCGAAGCGGGCACCGTGATCGTGCAACATCAGTACAGCCGGACATTTCTCCGCCCACGAAGCCTTATCCGGCACCAGCAGATAAGCCTTTATACGCTCTTCCTCCTCGGTTGAGAACTCTATATACCTGCACTCATATCCACCCCTCTGTTCCTTTGCCAGTGTCTTGATCTTCGGCCGGACACACTTCCCCACTTCAGGGGTATATATGTCCTGTGCATATATCCTGAACGATGCACTTATTAGCATTAAGATCAAGACAAAGAGACGAGGTTTCATAATTCTATCAGCCTGATTCAGTTCTAGCCTTTTTATTCTGCCATCAGTTTCTTGTACTTGAATCTCTTAGGTTCTTCGTTACCAAGACGACGCTTCTTGTTCTCCTCATACTCAGAGTAAGTACCCTCGAAGAAATAAACCTGAGAATCACCCTCGAAGGCAAGGATATGAGTAGCGATTCGGTCGAGGAACCAACGGTCGTGAGATATGACAACAGCGCAACCTGCAAAGTTCTCGAGACCTTCCTCAAGAGCACGGATCGTATTTACGTCCACGTCATTGGTAGGCTCGTCAAGAAGAAGTACGTTACCCTCGTCCTTGAGAGTCAAGGCAAGGTGAAGGCGGTTTCTTTCACCACCTGACAGAATGCCGCAGAGTTTCTCCTGATCCGCACCAGAGAAGTTGAAACGAGACACGTATGCCCTCGCATTCACCTCTCTCTTACCAAGTTTTACAAACTCCGAGTTCTCTGCAATTGTCTCATACACAGTCTTTTCAGGATCTATACTCTTATGTTGCTGATCCACGTATGCTATCTTTACTGTCTCACCGATCGTGATCTCACCTGTATCAGGAGTGTCTAGTCCCATTATAAGACGGAACAGGGTAGTCTTACCGGCTCCGTTAGGGCCTATGACTCCTACGATACCTGCTGGCGGAAGGACGAAATTAAGATTCTCATACAAGAGTTTGTCGCCATATCCTTTGGAAACATTCTTGAACTCGATGACCTTGTTTCCGAGTCTTGGACCGTTAGGGATGAAGATTTCAAGATTAGCCTCCTTCTCACGTCCATCGTCTGCCGCAAGTTTCTCGTATGCGCCCAAACGTGCCTTTGACTTCGCGTGGCGCGCCTTTGGAGCCATCCTGACCCATTCCAACTCACGTTCGAGAGCCTTGCGACGCTTGCTTTCCTGCTTCTCTTCCTGAGCAAGACGTGTGCTCTTCTGATCAAGCCACGATGAATAGTTACCCTTCCAAGGAATACCCTCTCCTCTGTCGAGTTCAAGAATCCACCCGGCTACATTATCCAGGAAGTAACGGTCGTGGGTCACAGCGATTACTGTTCCCTTATACTGCTGGAGATGCGCCTCAAGCCACTGGATACTCTCTGTATCAAGGTGGTTGGTAGGCTCATCAAGAAGGAGAACATCCGGCTGACGGAGAAGAAGACGGCAAAGAGCGACACGACGGCGCTCACCTCCACTCAAGGTTGACACCTTTGCATCTGAAGGAGGGCACTGGAGGGCATCCATAGCCCTTTCCAATTTAGAGTCTATCTCCCAGCCCCCACAATTCTCGATCTTCTCTGTAAGTTCGCCCTGACGCTCGATCAGAGCAGCCATCTCTTCATCAGACATCGGCTCACAGAACTTCATATTGACTTCCTCGTATTCCTTGAGGATATCCATAACTTCCTGGACGCCTTCCTGAACGACCTCGATCACAGTCTTATCCGGATCCATCTGAGGTTCCTGCTCCAGATATCCCACAGAATAGCCTGGTGCCCAGACCACTTCACCCTGGTAGCCCTTCTCGATACCGGCAATGATCTTCATCAGAGTTGACTTTCCGGCTCCGTTAAGACCCACAATACCGATCTTCGCTCCATAGAAGAAAGAGAGGTAGATATCCTTGAGAATGACCCTATTGTTGTGAGGCAGGATCTTTCCCACCCCATTCATAGAAAATATTATCTTTTCGTCTGCCATAAATGACTATAGTTTAATTAAATATTCAATCTGATGCAAAGATAATCTTCCGCATTCGAATCCACAACTTATTTTTTGACCTTGAACCTTCTGTCCCTCTCTTTTCTGCACCATTCTCCTGGTGTTTCACCCATAAAGAGTCTGAAAGCCATATTATATGACACATCCGAATTGAAGCCACTGCCGACAGCAAGTTCGTGTATTTTCAGATCATTATTACCCCTGAAAAGTTCCATCGAATATTTCACTCTATGGAAATTGACGAACTGGCAGAAATTCCTTCCTGTAAACTGACTTATTGCCCTGGAAATATACAGTTTATTGGAATACAGCACCTTCACCAGATCATTAATAGTGAGATCATTGTCGAGAAATGGCTTTTCAGCCTCGAAATATGCCAGAACCCTCTCATAAATATCCTGATAGACATCATCTATTCCGGCAGGATCGACGGCTGTCTCTACCTGTGTAACTTTCATTGATTCCATAATCCTTCTTTCCTGATTCCGCCATATTACAAACTTGACATCATCCGCCCCCCTGATACCCGCTGCGGCTAAAGTCATTCCTATCATAAAAGGAGACATCCAAAGTAACGGATTGTCTTCACATTGAGACAAATGCCTGACGAATATATAGACCATAGACCACAGCAACACAGCCATCACATAAAAAGCATCGATAGCCAGCCCGACACCAGTCCATACCGCTCCAGCCCTGAGAACCTGCTTCACCGAACGCAAGCGCTTGATTACCCCGAGAAGGAATTGACCGGCAAGCAGGATAATTGACAACACTAGAAACAAATGACAGAATCCCGCTCCGCCACTATCCATCCATCCGAATATAAAGGAAAGATTGTAAAGGGCAGGTATAACCGAAGATACTGCCATCAGCAGAACAAATATCTGCGAGGCACTTCTTTCCCACAAAGATGAAATCAAAGTAAACATCCCTACTACTGCTGGCATCACATCCATCATTATTGTCACTGGTGGTTTTTCTCCGGTAAGGAGATCGACAGATATGGCAAGGACGGCCAAAGACAGGAGCAGTATTACATACCTGTCTCTGGTGCCATCACTCCTGAATATATGCCAGAATATAATGGTAAGCAATGAAAGCAGTATCGCAGTGATTACTAAAATCCTCATAAAACAACATCGATTTGACTACCGTTTCGGGCAGACAAAAATAAGCAATGTCGGCATTCTGAAGTGCCTCAGAACGCCGACATTCGTCACATTTTTCTTTTTTTTATGTGTTTTTAACTTTTTTTATGCGTTTTGTTTCTTGGTTCTCACCTTTATTGTATCAAAACCCTGCCCATAAACACCCATTACAGATGAAACCGAAAGGAAGGCATCAGGATCGATGGACTTGACATACCTCAAAAGAAGATTGAGGTCGGCCTTTCTTGTAACGACCATAATCACCTGTTTATCCTCTTTTGAGTACCAGCCTTTGGCAGGAAGGACAGTCACTCCCCTCTTCATATCAAATGCGATCGCATCTGCCATTTCATCAACTTTCTTAGTAAAGATGAATGCCTGGACAGACTGTTTCGAGCCTGAGATATAAAGATCTATGGCATAACCGCAGACAGTAACCTGCATAAGTCCGTAAACGACTATTGCCACCTTCTCAGGATATGGAAGCAAAGTTCCATTCCTGTCATACGATGGTAGAAGGAGAGATGAAAGGATAATCATTATATCAATGATGAGAATCACCCTTCCAGGTGAGGCCGGTTTGAACTTGCACCAGACAAGGGCAATGATATCAGTTCCACCTGTACTTCCACCTTGAGACATAGAAAGACCGATTCCGACTCCTGCCATAATACCGCCAAGAACCGTACATACTATCTTGCTGTCCTGAGAGAACTCATCCACAAAATCCACAGGAATGAACTTCTGAGTGACAGCCAGCATTATGGATGTCATAAATATAGCAAATATGGTCTTAGCTCCGAATCCGGTGCCCAAAATCTTGGTTCCAATTATCAGAAGTACAATATTGAGAACAAAATATGTGATGGAAATCGGAATGGCTCCATTTGTCGCATATTGCAGAATTGCGGCAAAACCGGTGACACCACCTCCGATCATACCATTAGGGGTCAGGAACATAGCCCATCCCAACGCATATAATGTAAGACCTAATGTAATAAGGAAATACTCCTTTATCAGCGTTGCTACAGAAGACTTTTGATTCAAATGACTCATTTTATTTCTCCTCAGTCTTATTGGTTTTCTTTAACTTGATTCCTGTCTTGACTTCCTCAAAGCCCTCTCCGAATACGCTCATTGCAGTAGATACGGAAATGAAGGCCTGCTTGTCTATGGCCTTGATTTCATTGACGACTTCATTCATCTGCTGCTTTCTGGCAACGATGAGAAGCACCTTGCTTTCTTTCTGAGAGTACCAGCCGACCGACTGAAGTGCAGTCACACCTCGATGTACTTCGTAAATTATATGATTGGCAATTTCCTCATACTTTGATGAAAATACGAGAATCTGCACAGAAGATTTGTTGCCGAGAAGCACGAAATCCACACCAAAAGAGAATCCGAGCATCATCACGTAAGCATATATCATATCGACCAGTCCCTTTCCCGGAACGAAAAGGAGGCAGGATATGATCACAAGGTCGGTGATGAGATATACCCTTCCCGGTGATACCGGCCAATATTTGTTTATCATCATAGCGATGATATCCGTTCCTCCGGAACTGCCTCCACGAAGCAATACGATTCCCAGACCGACCGACTCCATTGTTGCGCCTACAAGAGCGACAAGCAATTTTTCCTCCATAAGAACGTGGAGTTGCGGAAACATCGGAAGAACCTCAAAAAGGACGGAAGTAAGCGCAATGACATAGATTGTCTTGACGCCGAATCCTTTGCCCAAAGTAAGGAATCCCAACACAAGCAATGCAACGTTCAATATCGGATAGGTCAGACCGACAGGAATTCCTGTACCGTACTGGAATATCGTACACAGACCTGTAAGTCCTCCACTGGCCAGTCCGTTGGGAATGACAAAGGAAGTCCAGGCCATACAGAAAATAACCGAACCGACAGTCATCAGGAAATAATCCCAAAGGACAGTCAACATCTTGCTTGATTTCATAGGTTATAAAAAGATTTATTTAACTACAATATTGACAATCTTTCCTGGCACAACGATAACTTTTATAACATTACCGTCTCCGACATATTTTGCTGTCTGGTCGAGACCGCGTACGTGTGCATCAACATCTTCACGTGACATATCTACAGGAAGTTCCACGGTAAAACGTGTCTTTCCATTAAACGACACCGCGTATGTGCAATTGTTTTCAACCGTATATGCTTCGATATATTCAGGGAAAGATGCAAAAGTGATGCTTTCCTTATGTCCGAGAGCCTCCCAGAGTTCTTCTGCTATATGCGGCGTGAACGGTGAAAGTAGAGTGATGAGCGGTTCAAGGATCTCACGTTTGCTGCATTTGAGTTCCGTAAGTTCATTGACTGCAATCATAAATGCACTCACAGCGGTGTTGAACGAGAAGGACTCGATATCTGTACGAACCTTGTCGATCAGTTTATGGAGAGACTTAAGTTCTTCTGGAGAAGCCTTTTCATCGGTAACGATGAATCCGTCTCTGTCGTAGAACATTCTCCAGACCTTCCTGAGGAAACGGTTCACGCCATCGATACCCTTCGTATCCCAAGGCTTCGACTGCTCGAGAGGGCCGAGGAACATTTCATAAAGTCGCAGAGTATCAGCACCGTATGTATCACAGATCATATCTGGATTCACCACATTGAACATAGATTTGGACATCTTCTCAATAGCCCATCCGCAGATATATTCACCATCTTCAAGAATGAATTCCGCTGTAGCATATTCCGGCATCCAGGCCTTGAAAGCCTCGATATCCAGACGGTCATTCCTTACGATATTGACATCCACGTGTATCTCTGTGGTCTCATATTGATCCTTGAGACCAAGTGAAACGAATGTATTGGTATTTATGATACGATATACGAAGTTGGAGCGTCCCTGGATCATTCCCTGATTGATAAGTTTCTTGAATGGTTCCTTCTCGCATACATATCCAAGATCGAAGAGGAACTTGTTCCAGAAACGCGAGTAGATGAGGTGACCCGTAGCGTGCTCTGTACCACCGATATAGAGGTCAACATCTCTCCAATATTCATCCGCTTCACGGCTCACCAGAGCCTTATCGTTGTGCGGATCCATATAACGGAGATAATATGCGCTGCTGCCTGCAAATCCAGGCATTGTGCTGAGTTCTATCGGATATCCTTCGTAAGTCCAGTCCGCTGCACGTCCAAGAGGTGGCTCACCAGTCTCGGTAGGAAGGAATTTATCGACTTCCGGCAGTTCAAGAGGGAGATCCTCAAGGTTCATCGGAGTTGCGACTCCATCCTTGAAATACATAGGGAATGGTTCTCCCCAGTATCTCTGGCGTGAGAAAATGGCATCACGCAAACGATAATTGATCTTCCTGTGTCCGATGCCGTGCTTCTCGACATAATCTATGGCTGCAGGAATCGCCTCCTTCACAGTCATTCCATTGAGGAAACCGGAATTGCACATAATACCTTCCTTGGCATCAAAACTTGACTCGCTGACGTCACATCCTTCTATAAGAGGGATTACTGGAAGATTGAAATGTCTTGCAAAAGCATAGTCACGGCTATCGTGCGCCGGAACAGCCATAATCGCTCCTGTTCCATAGCCGGCAAGCACATACTCCGAAATCCATACAGGCACTTTATCGCCTGTAAGAGGATTGATTGCATACGAGCCTGAGAAGACTCCCGTCACCTTCCTGGTCTCAGTCATCCTCTCTCGTTCTGTCTTTTTCTTAGCCATTGCGAGATATTCCTCTACTGCCTCCTTCTGTTCTGCAGTTGTAAGTTTCTCCACCCACTCGCTCTCGGGCGCAAGCACCATAAAGGTCACTCCGAACACAGTATCGGCACGTGTGGTGAAGATGGTCATATCATATTCTTCGGTTCCGTTGGAAACCTTGAAATTCATTTCCGCTCCCTGGCTCTTACCGATCCAGTTGCGCTGCATATCCTTCAGCGAATCAGTCCAGTCCAAGTCTTCCAGGTCATCGAGAAGGCGGCCGGCGTATGCAGAAACACGGAGTTGCCACTGAGTCATTTTCTTCTGCTCGACTGGATGTCCGCCACGTACAGAATATCCCTCCTTCACCTCGTCATTTGCAAGCACGGTACCAAGTGCAGGACACCAGTTCACCGCTGTTTCTCCCTGATATGCAATACGATACTGCATAAGGATATCTGCTTTCTGCTTTTCATCGAACCCATTCCACTCCGATGCCGTAAAGGCAGCCACTTCTCCGCAAGCAGCATCAACAGAAGCGCTTCCACCCTGCGCAAAGGCTTCCTCAAGTTCGGCTATAGGACGAGCCTTCTGCTGCACATTGTCATACCAGCATCCGAACATCTGAAGAAAAGCCCACTGGGTCCATTTATAATATCCCGGATCACAGGTACGTACCTCGCGTGACCAATCATACGAGAAGCCTATCCTGTCCATCTGTTCACGATATCTTGCAATATTCTTTTCTGTAGTCACTGCAGGATGCTGACCTGTCTGTATTGCGTATTGTTCTGCAGGAAGTCCGAATGCATCATATCCCATCGGATGAAGCACATTGAATCCGCACAAACGCTTGTAGCGGCTGTATATGTCACTGGCAATGTATCCCAGAGGATGTCCCACGTGCAGTCCCGCTCCTGAAGGATAAGGGAACATATCAAGAACATAATATTTCGGCTTTGAATTATCTATTTCAGCCTTGAATGTACCATTGGCAGCCCAGAATGCCTGCCATTTGCTTTCGATTTCCTTAAAATTATAGTCCATAGGTATATTATATATCTTGCAAAAGTAATATTATTTCTTTATTCCGAAACTCGATTTGCCACCTTTCTTTTCCAAACGGAATTCCACCGGTATGGTCATCGCTACACGCACCTTTTCTCCCGCCACTCTTCCAGGCTTCCACTTAGGCGAGGCGCTCACCACTTTGACAGCCTCTGCATCCAATTCAGGAGAAACGCCCTTGATAACCTTCACATCAGTCACCTTACCGTCCTTCTCTATGATGAAATATACCATCACACGCCCCTGTACACCTTCCAGAAGGGCTTCCTGCGGGTATTTCAGATATTGATATACCCATTTTTCCAGGAAATGACCCGGATCGTAACTGTTCAAGAATAAAGGCCTCTGATCACAATCGCTATATGCCACGATACCGTCCGCCTCTTTACTTTTTACAGGAGAATCAGACTCTCTGAATGCAAAACCCTTATCATCTCCTGCAAGGGCCAAGGTGAAATTATAGATATACTCCAGTTCTCTCTCCATATTCTCATAATCGAGGATAGACTGAGTATCCTTCTCTGTATTATGTTCCGGATAACGTCCTGTAGTAAAATGAACTGAAGGAATTTCCTTATCGAAGAATGCACGATGATCCGAAGGATATATTTCCGCAGCAGTGATTTCCGGCAATATAGGCTGAAGTTCAGCAGACTGAGTGCGGATCACTGCATTAAGATCCACATTGGAGCCTGTGTAAGCATAAAAGCCGTCATCACCTGTCCCCAGCATATCAAGATTGATCATAGCATCAATGTTGCCGGTATCGGCAAATGATCTGTTGAGGAAATACCACGAACCGGAATATGTTTCTGCAGATGCCCCGAAAGCAACGAAAAGCACCGAACGCCTGAAGAGGATGGAATTAGTCTGTACCATCCTTGCCAGTTCGAGCATAATGGAAAGGCCGGAAGCATTTCCGTTGGCTCCGTAATATATCTTTTCATACGGTTTTCCATCAATGGTCATTGTCATTGTTCCGAGATTATCCAGTCTCGCTCCGACAACTATGTATTTGTCTCTCAGATTCTTGTCATAACCCTGGACATATCCGATGACATTCCGTGAAGTCAAGGTATCCCCGCTTTCTTTTCTTATACCGAACACTTCTCCTTCCGCCGGCGACAAGACATCTACTCCGTAGGAATTGAGGATATCAGTCACATATACAGCAGCCAGTTTCTCACCCTCCGAGCCGGCCTTTCTGCCCTCGAGATGAGCGGCTGACAATTCTCTGACGTGCGTTTTCAATGCCGAAACCGTCTCCCCGTCATAGAGATCCTCATATACTGCTCCCTCTCTGAACTGTGCAGACATAACAACGCCGAATGACAGAGCAAAGGCCGTCAATATCAATTTTCGGAAAATCATATTCATTCACTTAGCAAAATCCACGAATCCTTAGGACAGAACGGTTCCTTACGAAGCATCTTGAATGCAGCATACGCCTCAGCAATCCTGTCTGAAGGGCATAATCCTACAGCAATCATACCACGTCTGCATTCAATCATTTCTGCAGGATAACCGGCATCGACGGACTCATTCACAAGTTTCTGCGCATTCCTTCTGTCACGGAAGGCTCCGGCTATTATATAGTAACGTCGTGAGAGTCTTTCTTCCTGCAAGCCTCCAAATCTGGAAGCCCCGTCCATTATGATTCCGTAATGTTCAATGGAATCCAACGCTGCTATGGAATCTGCAACGACCTTTTCCTCCAACCTTTTGATCGAATCCAGACGCGCCTGCAGAGCCGCTTCCTCTGACTTCATAATTTCCAGACGCTTAGCATCTATATCCTTGCTGGTAGGCCTTCCCGCCAGAGTACGTAAGAAATCACATCCTGTAGCAAGCAGCATCACAGCAAGCATCAACAATATTAAAGACTTTCTCATATTCATACAAACTTGCGCATTCGTGCAAATTTAACGATTTAATAGTCTGAGACAAAATAATTCTTGATATATTTGTAGTTAGAAATCATCTGAATTTTACATTATAAACCTTTAACGTTTATTTTGAGCAAGACCAGGTCATATTTATTGAAAGTTGCTGAAGTGTTATTCTTCATATTTTCTGCATCAGGGTACACCTCGATGGCTCAAGAGATCATTATGCTCGAAAGATGGAAGAATGCATATTCTTACGCCAGGCCGATATTCAGACAGGATACCTTGACCATCTGTGTGCTCGGAGACATTATGATGCATTCCGATCAGATCATAAATGCCCACACAGGTGCTTCAGAATACGATTTCTCATCATATTTCAGCCTGATAGGAGATGAGATAAAAAAGGCTGACATTGCCATTGCAAATATGGAATTCACCCTTGCCGGAGAACCATACACAGGCTATCCCTGCTTTTCAGCGCCTGACACCCTGGCAGAGTATCTCGCCCGATGCGGGTTTGATATATTCCTTGCAGCGAACAACCATATATTCGACAAAGGGGCCAAAGGGGCAGACAGGACCATAGACATTTACAGAAGGCTGGAGGAAAGTCACGGCATCAAGTTCACCGGAATAGCAGGCAACGAGAGCGAAATGGAAGAGAACAATCCGTTGATGATCAGAAGAAAAGGCATCAGGATTGCATTACTGAACTTTACCTACGGCACAAATTCGGGCCTTGACACGAATTGGCCGAAGACCAACTATTTAGGCGAGAGAAGCAAGATAGCACGATCGTTGTCAAAGGCTGAAGAAGAAGACGCCGACTATATAATAGCCCTTCCGCATTGGGGTACGGAATATACGCTAAGGCATTCTGATTCACAGGAAGATTTTGCCCTATGGCTGGTAGAAAATGGGGTTGACTGCATAATAGGCGCTCATCCTCACGTCATACAGGATCGCGACACAATAGGCACAGTCCCTGTTGCATATTCATTGGGCAATGCGGTGTCGAATATGAGCGCAAAGAACACTCAACTGGAACTTATGGCCATAATAAGATTAGTCAGATACGGGAATGGAGATATCAGGCCTCTTCCGATGGAATTCAAATACCTATGGTGTTCCAGACCTGGAGGTTATAACGACAAATATATCATAATCCCGGTCGATGAATACATCGGAAGAAAGGACGAGTGGAAGAATGGCAGCGATCACGACAAGATGAAAGCAACATACGAAAGAGTAAGAAAAGAAACAGAACATAAATAATGGCAAGAAAGAACATCACGCTGGAAGCAATCGACCCCATAGAGATATACGGGGCGGCAAACAAGATTCTCGAGGCATTATGCAGTTACTTTCCGGAACTGAAAGTCGTTGCCAGAGGCAATGATATCATCCTCGAAGGGAAGGATACCGACATTGAGGAATTCGAGACCAAACTGAAGATGCTCATAGAAAGAAGACATCATAAGATGAACATTACACCCTACGATGTGGAAGACCTTTTCGACGGCGAAGTCTCACCTGAGAGATTCTGGCTGTGTGGCAACTCTGTGATTGTGCACGGAAATGACGGCAAGCCTATAAAAGCCCGCAACCGCACCCAGGAAGAAATGGTGAAATCTTATTTTGAGAACGACCTCATCTTCGCTGTGGGACCCGCAGGTACAGGAAAGACATACGTTGCTATCGCATTGGCTGTCAGAGCATTGAAGAACAGAGAAATAAAAAGGATAATACTCACACGACCTGCAGTCGAGGCTGGCGAAAGACTCGGTTTCCTGCCCGGAGACCTAAAAGACAAACTTGACCCATATCTCCAACCTCTGTACGATGCTCTAGGGGATATGATTCCAGCTAAAAGGCTTCAGGAATTTATGACGGAAGGTACTATTCAGATCGCCCCTCTTGCCTATATGAGAGGACGCACTCTTGACAGAGCCTGCGTTATTCTGGACGAGGCTCAGAACACGAATCTGGGGCAATTGAAGATGTTCCTGACCAGAATGGGATGTGATGCAAAATTCATCGTTACCGGCGATGCAAGTCAGATAGACCTCCCGAACAAAAAGGACTCCGGCCTTCTAAAGGGCATAGAACTGACAAAGGACATCAAGGGCGTCAAGGCCATATTCTTCAAGAATGAAGACATCGTCCGGCATCCACTTGTTACAAAAATAGTGAAGGCATTCGAAAAAGGGGAAACGGTGTAACCGTCTCCCCTTTTCTATATATCAATATGATTTATTCTTAGTTAGCCTGACCTGTCTTGACCACCTCATCATACTTCTTGTAGCCAGCCTCATACTCTGGGCCATTGCTGCTGAAGCGATAGTAGATGTTCTTGAGGTACTCTGCGATATTCACTTTCAGACCATTGTCCTTAGACACGTTGTATGCCTTCTCGAATGGAGCGATAGCATTCTGGAGTGCCTTCTCGAAATCTGCTACAATTGCGTTGTACTTGTTGTCGTCAAGTTCGTTTGCAGCCTTCTCCTGAAGTTCGATTGCAGTCTCATAATAAAGAATACCTGCACCGATATAACCGAATTCATACTCAGGATTGATTTCAGAACACTTCATATATGCCTCGATAGCCTTCTCAGTATTCTTGAGTTCCTTGTAGATGTTACCCTCTACATAATAGAGAGAAGCATTGTTAGGCTCATTCTTCTTTGCCTCGTCGATGAGTACGAAAAGACGGTCAGCATTCTCACCGCTTGTCATATAATAGTTGATGAGACCGATGAGGATGCTCTGGCTCTGTGGGTACATTACAAAACCCTGCTCGAGAACATCAGCACCCTTCTTAGGATCTCCGAGGTTTGAATATACATCTCCAAGTTTTGCGAAAACTTCGCCACCCTCATAATGATAACCTATTTCAAGACACTTCTCGAAGAATCCTTTTGCTCTCTCATAGTCCTTCATAGCCCAGGCTGTATAACCTGCATTATAAACTGCAGTAGTATCGATCTTTGAAAGAGGAGCAGTTGCAGATGCTATCGCTGCCTTCTCGAAAAGGTCGCTTGCCTCAGCAAGATTGCCGAATGAGTAACTGTTCATACCCTCGTCAAGATACTTCTGAGCGACCTGTGCGAGACCTGCCACGATATCCTTTGTCTTCGACTGCTTCACATCCACTTCGTATGCCTTCTTATATGCCTCAAGCGCTCCGCCAAGAGCATCTTCTACAACAGGCTTTGTCACGTTGATGAGAACAAGTTGGCCTGCAGGGCTGTAGTAGAATTCCTTGTTTGAATATGTTTCCTTTTCAAGTTGCTCACCGCCAACTACTGTCATTTCTGTAGAAAGAGGCTTATCAGCACCCATAAGGAGTTGAAGTTCCTGCTTTGAAGCACCAAGCCAAGCATTTCCTGCAGGAGCATTGTATGCATCCATATAAGCACCAGCAAGTTTAGTCCAAGTTGCAACCTTTGCAGCCTTCTTTGCATCCTTGGATGCTGCCTCAGCGTTCTCGACTGCCTTTCTGGCTGCCTCTGGAGTCTTTGTCTGTGCATCAGCGACCTGAACTGAAACGAGGACTGCCAATGCGATCAAAATTCTTTTCATAATAGTATGGTATTAAGTTATTTATTCATTAGTCTGTTCTTGAACCTGCTCTTCTGTGTCGTCTTCACTCTTGTTCACTGCAGAAATCGCTGCAATTGCGTCACCGTCCTTGATGTTGATAAGGCGTACTCCCTGTGTCGCGCGTCCTGCCACCTTTATATCCGACACAGCCATCCTTATCGTGATACCGGAACGGTTGATGATCATCAGATCGTTTTCATCCGTTACGTTCTTCATCGCAACAAGGTCTCCTGTCTTGTCAGTGATATTCAGAGTCTTGACTCCCTTTCCTCCTCTGCTGGTCTTGCGATATTCATCGAAATCGGAACGCTTGCCATAGCCGTGTTCGCTGACAACAAGCAGGCTATGCGCCTTAGCGTCTTCAGCGGTCGGATCGTAAGCAATCATTCCTATTACCTCATCATCCTCATCAATATTTATGCCACGTACGCCCGAAGCGGTTCTTCCAAGGGCGCGCGCATCGCTTTCGTCAAATCGGCAGCAGCGTCCTTGACGTCCTGCAAGAAGGATTTCGCTCTGTCCGTTGGTCATTACGGCATCGAGAAGTTCGTCGCCTTCGCGAACAGTAATTGCAATGACTCCGTTGGCTCTAGGCCTTGAATAAGCCTCAAGCGAGGTCTTCTTTATAATACCTCTCTTAGTTCCGAGAACTATATAATTATTGTTTATATAATCCTCATCCTTAAGGTTCTTGACATTGAGATATGTCTTGATCTTGTCGTCTGGCTCGATATTGATGACATTCTGGATCGCACGTCCCTTTGAAGCGCGTGATCCCTCAGGAATTTCATATACCTTAAGCCAGTAGCAGCGGCCGTTCTGTGTGAAGAGGAGCATAGTACTGTGCATATTGGCAACATATATATGCTCTATGAAGTCTTCATCACGTGTAGCACTACCCTTCATTCCGACACCACCTCTGTTCTGAAGGCGGTATTCGGTGAGAGATGTCCTCTTGATGTAGCCGAGATGCGAAATGGTAATCACCACATCTTCATCGGCATAGAAATCTTCAGGATTGAATTCCTCGGCAGAGAGTGCTATTTCCGATCTTCTGGCATCGCCATACTTCTCCTTCATTTCAAGAGTCTCATCCTTTATGATACCCATCTGAAGCCTTTCGTCAGCAAGCACATCCTCGCAATAACGAATGAACTTCATAAGTTCGTCATACTCATTCTGAAGTTTCTCTCTTTCGAGTCCGGTGAGTTGACGCAGACGCATCTCGACGATTGCAGTTGCCTGAACATCAGTAAATGCAAATGTCGCCATCAATTCGTTCTTTGCATCCTCAACGCTCTTTGAAGAACGTATGATATTGATGATCTGATCGATAACATCAAGAGCCTTGAGCAATCCCTCGAGGATATGTGCCCTCTTGCGAGCCTTCTCAAGATCGAACTTTGTCCTCCTGACGACAACATCGTGTCTGTGTCTTACAAAATATTTGATCAGATCCTTCAGATTAAGTGTACGAGGACGACCGTTGACAAGAGCGACATTGTTGACAGAGAAACTTGACTGAAGCGGAGAATATTTATAAAGCATATTCAGAACCACATTGGCATTGGCATCCTTCTTCAGCCTGATCACGATGCGGACTCCCTTCATAGTTGTCTCATCGTTGATGTATGCGATTCCTTCCACCTTCTTGGTCTCCACAAGTTCTGCGATCTTCTCGATCATCTCGCGTTTGTTCACCATATAAGGTATCTCAGTCACAACGATTGTCTCACGTCCTGAGTCACTTATCTCGATATCGGTCTTGGAACGTATTACTATACGTCCACGTCCGGTCTCGAATGCATCCTTAATGCCCTGGCGACCCTGGATTATACCTCCTGTAGGGAAATCCGGTCCCTTGACATACTGCATCAGTTCATCTATTGTTATATCAGGATTGTCGATATAGGCACATATTGCATCGCAGCACTCCGAAAGATTGTGCGGTGCCATATTCGTAGCCATTCCGACAGCGATTCCTGACGATCCGTTCAAGAGAAGAAGCGGAAGTTTTGTCGGAAGCACAGTCGGCTCCTGGAGCGAATCATCGAAGTTATTCTGGAAATCAACAGTATCCTTATCGAGATCTGCAAGAACCTCGTCAGAAAGTTTCGCAAGTTTTGCCTCAGTATAACGCATAGCAGCGACAGGGTCACCATCCATCGAACCGAAGTTACCCTGTCCGAACACGAGAGGATATCGCAGACTCCAATCCTGAGCCATACGAGCCATTGCGTCATAAACGCTGGAATCTCCGTGCGGGTGATATTTACCGAGAACCTCACCTACGATTCTGGCTGATTTCTTTGTCTGACTGGAATATGTAAGTCCGAGGCCTTCCATTCCGAACAGCACCCTTCTATGCACAGGTTTCATTCCGTCACGCACATCAGGGAGCGCTCTGGAGACGATCACAGACATTGAGTAGTCGATATACGCACTTCTCATCTGCTGATCGATATTGACCTGTTCAATCCTACCTGTCTTTACCTCATTTTCCATATATGTAATTTTTCTTTTTATGCTCAATTTTACATCTTGGCAAAGTTACAAAAAAAATAGTAATTTTGTGCAATGAAAATCAAAAGAACTTTGCTTATATGGAAATCAGCATATCTGACGAACTCAGTTCAATCATAAACTTCTCCCGCGAAGAAGCGATGCGCACCGGAAGTTACGGAATAGCCCCGGATCATTTGTTCCTGGGCATAATACGTCATCGGGAGAACACCGCCGTGGATGCTCTGCGCGGTGCAATGATAGACATTGACGAGATGAAGCAGTTCATCGACGAAAAAATATTCACAAACGAGCATATCCCCTACTCCGAAATCGACAAGGTCTCATTTTCAAGAGGGACACAAAATGTGCTGAGTTTCACCATCTTAGAAGCGACGAAACTACGAAGTTCACAGGCTTCGTCACAACATCTCCTTCTAGCGCTATGCAAAGTGGGAAGTTCTTACGGAAGCACCTACCTCCACGACCTGGGAGTAGATTACGGACATATATACAAATATCTGGATCGTAATGAACTTCTTGACAAAGACACGGCCGTCGAAGGACACGGGAACCCTGAGGAAAGCGACGAAAACATCCCGCACATTCGGATCCGTGCAGTGGCTGCGGAAGACAAGAAAGACGAAGCGCCGGCAGTCTCTCCTCTGGAGGAATTCGGTTATGACATAACACAGGCTGCGAGAGAAGGCAGGCTTGATCCTCTCGTAGGGCGTGAAGATGAGATCCAGAGGGTCATCCAGATTCTAGGCCGTCGCCGCAAGAACAATCCGATGCTTGTCGGAGATCCCGGCGTCGGAAAATCTGCGATAGTAGAAGGTATAGCCATCAAGATCGTGACCGGAGACATTCCTCCCGTACTTGCCGACAAAAGGCTGATTTCCTTGGACTTAGGTTCCATCGTTGCCGGCACGAAATATCGTGGCGATTTCGAAAAGAGGCTTAAATCCATCATCAATGAGGTGGCGCAAAATCCTGATGTGATTCTGTTCATAGACGAGTTCCACACCATCGTAGGAGCCGGAGGAGCATCGGGCAGTCTGGATGCCGCCAATATGCTCAAGCCCGCTCTTGCACGTGGCGACATACAATGCATAGGAGCGACCACTATGGACGAATTCAGAAAAATTGTGGAGAAGGACGGGGCTCTTGACCGCAGGTTCCAGAAAATTGTCGTCGAACATACCGATATTCCACATACAATATCCATTCTCGACAGGCTCAAGACCAATTATGAGAAGCATCATAATGTCATATATACGGATGAAGCGATAGAAGCCTGCGTCAGGATGTCAGACAGATATATCACTGACAGATGTCTGCCAGACAAGGCCATTGACGCTATGGACGAAGCAGGCTCTATGGTAAGGCTGAAGAATCCTAAAAAGACAGGATACGTGAGTGCAGAAGATGTTGCGACAGTGATTTCCAAGATGACTGGAATCCCTTCCGGAAGAATCGCAGAGGGAGAAGGCAGCAAACTTATGAAGATGAAGTCCAAACTGCAAAGCAGGATCATAGGACAGGACGAAGCGATCGACAAGGTCGTCCGTGCGATTCAGAGGAACAGAGCCGGAATAAAGGATCCGGGCAAGCCTATCGGAACCTTCCTGTTTTTCGGTTCCACAGGAGTGGGAAAGACGCAACTTGCAAAGTCTCTCGCTGAATATCTGTTTGATTCAGAGGAAAATATGATCAGATTGGATATGAGTGAGTATATGGAGAAATTCAATGTCTCCAGACTGATCGGGGCGCCTCCGGGCTACGTAGGATTCGAAGAAGGAGGACAATTGAGCGAGCGTGTCAGGCGCAAGCCATATTGTGTCGTCCTTCTGGACGAAATCGAGAAGGCGCATCCTGATGTATTCAACGTACTTCTTCAGGTTATGGATGAAGGACGGCTCACGGACAGCAATGGCAGAACGGTCAGTTTCCGCAACACGATAGTGATAATGACTTCCAATGTCGGCAGCCGGGAACTTGAAGAGTATGGCAGCGGAGTCGGTTTCAGCACTGCTGGAAGAGATATCAGAAGCAACAGGAAGGCCGTGCTGGAAAAGGCTGTCAGAAAGGCTTTCCCTCCCGAGTTCATAAACAGGGTAGATGAGCAGATATTCTTCAATTCACTCACCAAGGAAGATATCGGAAAGATCATCGACATCGAACTCAAAGGTCTGAAGAAACGCGTCAAAGAAGCAGGATACGAACTGAACGTAACGACCGCTGCAAAACATCTGGTAGCAGAGTGTGGCTACGACCCTAACTATGGAGCCAGGCCACTGAAAAGAGCGATACAGAAATACATAGAAGATCCTGTATCCGAGCACATTATAACAGGCAGAATGCTGTCCGGCAAAAACACCGCTGACCTGAAAAGAATCCGCGTCAGCCTGTCTGAAGACAAGGAGAGCACTGCAGTGGAATGGCGTTAGGCTATATTGACATCCATAAGTTCCAGCCCCATTTCATCGATCATATCGACCAGGGTTTTATAGGTTGCTTCAGATGAGAACATTGAACTGATGAAAGCGAGAGTGTTGTCGGTATTCATATCTGTAGTATTATTTGGTTTTTCCGTTTTGTTGATGCAAAAGTAGGGCACCATTGTGCCAATATAAAGCACAACAGAAAAATTTTGAAATAAAATGACTAAACTCATAATATTTGATCTTGACGGAACACTTCTGGACACACGGGAGGACATAGCGAACGCCTGCAACTACGCGCTCAAGAAGTGCGGCTGCCCGGAAAGAGAAATACAGGAATACAATATGCTGGTGGGAAGAGGAATATATAATCTTTTCCGCCAGGCATTGCCTGAAGACAAGAGGGACGACGAAATTATAATGAAGATGAAAAGTCATTTTGTCCCATATTACAACAGTCACATAGATGACTGTACCAGTCCCTACCCAGGCATAACCGATATGCTGGACACTTTATCAGCAGAAGGCATTGCATTTGCTATAGCATCCAATAAGTATCAGACTGGAACAGAGGCACTTGTTGACAAGTTTTTCAGCCGTTATACCTTTGTCAGGATTCTTGGTCAAAGGGACGGCAAGCCTATAAAGCCGGATCCTGAGATAGTCCGGGAAGCGATGACCGGCGTCAAGGGAATCTCACCTGAAGAGGTCATATACTGCGGAGATTCCGATGTGGATATGCAGACAGGAATCAACGCAGGAGTAAGAACAATCGGTGTAACCTGGGGATTCCGGACCAAAGAGGAACTTTCCGCATACAATCCTTGGCTTTTGGTCGGATTTCCCGCAGAAATTTCATCGGCTGTGCTGTATGATAATGAAAAAAGAATAACTTTGCGTTAAACCGCCATACAATGGAACAGACAGAAAGATACGTTGACAAACTTGCCAAATACATACTCATAGCAGCAGGTATCGGAATAGTCTGCGCAATATGCTGGTATTTCAGAAGTGTACTCGTATATATACTCGCCGCAGTAGTGGTCTCGCTCATCGCAAAACCGATAGTGGGGCTTCTCAAGAAGATCAGGATAAAGGGGCATAAGGCTCCTGACTGGTTCCTCGCGGCCTTATCTTTAGGCACAGTGATAGCACTCATACTTCTGGTGCTCCCCCTCATCGTCCCGATAGTAAGCAACATAATAAAAGGAATATCCATATCGTATATTGAAGGAGCCGCCGGACAGATAGCGCTTCCTCTTGCCGACCTGAACGCCTTCCTCAGAGACACATTCCCTCAACTTGGAAAGGACTTCAGAATAGAAATGGCTGTGATCCAGGAACTTCAGAAGATATTCGATGTGTCCGTCATATCATCGATGATAGGCTCGGCAACATCGTTTCTCACAAGTTTCGGAGTAGGTATATTCTCGGTCGTATTCATCGGCTTCTTCTTCATCAAGGATGACGGTCTGTTCACCAAAATAGTATGTGCCCTGGTACCTGACAAACACGAAAAGACCACTGAAAAGGCTATTTCCGACATAGGATACCTTCTTTCACGCTATTTCATAGGAGTGCTTGTGGAAGTGACAGGAGTCGCTTTGGTGAATTTCATCGGCCTGCTCCTGATAGCCAGACTTGGATTCAACGCATCCATCGGAATAGCATTCCTCACCGGAATCACCAACATCATCCCATACGTCGGGCCGCTGCTCGGTGGAGCGATCGGAACGATTCTCGGCCTTATCCTGAAATACAGCAGTGCAGTCCCTATAGGCCTGGACGTGAATTTCTGGGTGTTCACCGCGATCCTCATCGCCATATTCTGTTTCACCCAACTTATTGACAATTTCCTTTATCAACCTGTGATCTATTCGACAAGCATAAAGTCGAAACCTCTAGAAATATTCATCGTCCTGCTTATCGTCGGACATATCGGAGGACCTCTGGGAATGATTGTAGCCATACCGTGCTACACAGTCGTAAGAGTGATTGCATTCCGTTTCTTCAGACATATCAAGGCTATACGGAGACTGATACCGTCCGAAAGACTGATAACCGGAGATAAAGACTAAAATCTGAAAAATATGATAAAGAAATTAATCATCATTGCAGCAATCATTATGGCTGGCATCGGAAATGAAATTATGTTCGCACAAGAACCGGAGATAAAGCCAAGCGGGACTTATCTCTTTGTCCAAAGAGACACTTGCGACCTGTTTATGGATGTTTACGATCCTGCAGAAGGCAGTGAAACGTCCGCATTCGGCATCGGAAAGCCTACCATCATCTTTATGTTCGGAGGTGGCTTCATTCACGGAACAAGGGATGACGCAGATTATCTCAAATGGTTCAGAATAATGACAGAAAACGGATACAGGATAATTTCCATCGACTACCGCCTCGGACTCAAGGGTTCGGACAAAGTGGGGGTCGCTCAGGTAAACGTACTTGACAAGGCCATACACTTTGCTGTTGAAGACCTGTTCAGCGCCACTACATTCATCATCGACAACGCAGAACAGTTAGGGGTTGATCCCGGCAACATCGTCATAAGCGGTTCTTCGGCAGGTGCCATCAGCGTTATGCAGGCAGAATATGAAATAGCCAACAGAACCGAATGGGCCTCTGTTCTTCCGTCTGGCTTCAATTACGCAGGAGTAATGTCTTTTTCAGGAGCGATTCTCTCCAGGGAGGGAAAGGTTGATTTCAAGGATAATCCTTGCCCGACCCTTATGCTGCACGGAACTGCAGACAAACTGGTGCCATACGAGCAGATCAAGGTTTTCAACCTCGGATTCTTCGGAGGCGGTAAACTCGTGGAAAGATTCAAAAAATACGGTCTGAGTTACAATATGTATCATTTCATTGATTACGGACACGAAATTGCAGGTTCTATGGACACAACGGTCGATCTGCAGATCAAGTTCCTGGAGACCAATGTAATGCAGAAAAAACAAAGGATCGTCGAGGCTTGGCTCAGCGACCCTGATGTATATAAAGGTTCAGGTCCTCAATCCCGTAAGGAGTTGTACGGCAACTGATTCCTGGTCGTAACAATACTGAAAGGCTGCTATATAAGTGACGTGCCACCCCCGGCTAGGGGGTACCCTCGAAGAGGGTGGGGGTCACCGTTATAGCAGCCTTTCAGTATGATTATTCTGCGAGTTTGTCAAGAACAAGTTCGACAAGTTTTCTGACCTGCGGCTTGTAGTCCGGGTTACTTGCCTTATGATGCCTGTGGGCTATGATGCAGCATACTGTGCCGGCATTATGTCCAAGATGAGCGGCGATACCGGCAATTGCAGATCCCTCCATCTCGAAGTTTGTGATTTTGAGATCATTAAAACGGAAAGATTCAAAGGTATCAAGCATATCCGGCATCGCCAGAGGCATTCTGATGACACGTCCCTGAGGTCCGTAGAAGCCGGAAGCGGCAATCGTCATTCCCGGTACGGTGCAATCACGGAAAAGAGCGGACATCTTATCACCGGCCTTTACAAAATACGGATCAGGAAGATGAGTATTCCAGCCTGTATGCTTCTTGAAAGCATCTTCAATATCAGTCAGGGCAATCTTATCACGGTCGGCATACCAGTTGAGCAATCCGTCACAGCCCACGGAAATGTGTGAGAAGACAAATGCGCCAAGAGGAATCTCCGGCTGAATGGCACCGGATGTACCGATGCGGATGATGTTCAGCGAACGGTGTTCCGGCTTTATTTCACGAGTTTCGAAATCGACATTGGCCAGAGCATCAAGTTCATTCATCACGATATCGATGTTGTCTGTGCCTATGCCAGTGGATAAGGCTGTAATTCTGACTCCTTTATATTTTCCTGTAACTGAAACGAATTCACGCGAAGAATGTCTGAATTCCTTTTCTTCAAAGTATTCAGCGATCATATCCACGCGACCGGGATCTCCGACAAGAATCACATTGTCGGCCAATTCCTCAGGACGGAGGTGAAGATGGAACACCGATCCGTCGCCGTTGATTATAAGTTCTGATTCTGCTATTCTCATATCTTAAACCATTACAAAGTCTTGCCAAATATAGTTTTTTCCATTGAAAATTCCTATTTTTGTTTATTCACAAGCATATAACACTCTATCATTATGTGGCAAAGGATACAGACCTTATATTTCATCATTGCAACCTGTCTTGTTTTCTCGATGTTTTTCTGCACGTTCGCTACAATCGCAGGACCAGAAGGCTCCGAGATTGTCATCAGATACTCCGAGAAACTCGCATATCTGTCTTTGATGATAATGATGATAGTGGCACAAATAGCCGCAACAGCCAGTTTCAAGGCATTCTTCCTTCAGGCTCGAGTGGGCGCTATCGCAGGACTGTTGGCAATCGGATTTCAGATCTGGCTCGCGACTGACATATTCATAAACAGAAACGATATGTCATTTTCATTTACAGCCCTGTTCCCTCTCATTGCAGCATTCCTTGATTTTGCCGCAGCCAAAAGGTCAATGGTCGATGAAATGACTATACAATCCGTCAAGGCGACAAGAAAAGCAAAAAAGAACCGTTGACAGCGTCATTCTCCAGAATACTTCCTGAAAGCGACACAACCGTTATGTCCGCCGAACCCTAGCGAATCTGAAATAGCGATGGTAAGGTCTGCCTTTACAGGTCTGCAAGGAGTATAATCCAGGTCACATTCCGGATCCTTTTCATCAAGATTGATTGTAGGAGGGACAATTCCTTCCTTGACTGCCATTACCGCAGCAACAGCCTCAACAGCGCCTGCTGCCCCGAGAAGATGTCCGGTAGCGCCCTTGGTAGAACTGATATGAGCCTTATAAGCATCATCACCTAGAGCAATCTTGAATGCGGCAGTCTCGGAAACATCATTCAGAGCCGTACCGGTGCCGTGCGCATTGATATACAGAACATCTTCAGAAGTATATCCAGCCTCATCAAGAGCCTGACGGATCGCAGCAGCCTGAGTGAGTCCATCCGGTCTCGGTGCTGTCACGTGATGAGCATCACAGGTATTGCCATATCCGCATACCTCAGCGATTATTTCCGCTCCACGTGCAACTGCGTGCTCATATTCCTCTAGCACAAGCATCGCAGCACCTTCTCCCATAACAAAACCGCCACGGTTCCTGTTGAATGGAAGCGACGCATAATGAGGATCTTCCGATCTGGACAAAGCCTTGGCATTGGCAAAGCCTGCTATACCTAAAGGAATAATTACCGCTTCGGCTCCTCCTGCGATTATCGCATCCGCATATCCGTGTTTTATCGCCCTGTAGGCCTCGCCTATGGCGTGAGTCGATGTCGCGCAGGCTGTAACAACCGGGAGGCAGGGGCCGCACGCATTGTTTCTGATTGCAATGTTTCCCGCTGCTATATTGGATATCATCGTAGGGATGAAGAGCGGAGAAACCCACTTTGCTCCCTCCTTGAGAATCTTCTCTGTTTCTCTGACCTGTGTGGCGAATCCACCGATGCCAGAACCGACATATACACCGAAACGGAATGGATCTATATTTCCCTCCTCCGAGGAATCCAGGCCGGACTGATTCACAGCCTGCCAGGCAGCGGCAACCGCAAATATGGTAAACCGGTCCTGTTTCCTTGCAAAAGGTGGTTCAATCCCATAATCTGCAGGATTGAAATCCTTGACTTCACCGGCAATCTTCACCGGCAGGTCGTCAACTGGTATGGAATTTATGTAATCTATGCCGCATACTCCGTCCAGGAGATTCTTCCAATATGTCTTCACATCATTTCCTACAGGAGTAATGACTCCGGTTCCAGTAACAACAACTCTTCTGACCATATCTATATCGTCCATTACCAATAAATATACAAAGTTATTGATTTTTTCGGCATTACGTACGGAATGCACCTTATTTTTATTTCCCAAAGGTCAAAGTGACTATTTCCTGAGGCTGGCCGTTTTTGGTAATTGAGGCAAAAATTCATACATTTGCTTCGACTAAAACCTGAAATAAGATGTTTCTAAAAGATAAGATTCCTGAATATCTTCTTGGGAAATACCAACTGATCGGTACAGTTACATTCTCTGTCCTGTTCGCGGTGGTATTCCTGAATATATATATACCTTTCTCGGAAACTGCGTGGTTCGGACTTGGAGACTCAGTGATGTTCCTGCTCACTGTCATAGTCATCACAGTGTCCATTCTTACACTGATAGCCAGCCGCCTGCTGATGTACAAAATAAAGAAATACTTCGAGATCAACTATCTTGAATATGTCATCTGGTGCGTTCTTGAAATACTCACCATATCTGTATTCTATACCGGCATAACCACGGGAATAGCCCAGCCTCAGACCGAGACCATATTGACAGTATTCGGAAGAGCATTGCTGTATGTGACTATTGCGCTTGGGATACCGTACCTTATCTCAGGTATGTATTTCGCCATCATAGATAAGAACAATACCATCAGACTTCTCAATTATGAGAATGTAGTCACTGACGAACCGGTAAAGTCGGGGACACAGATGAGCAGGATCACCCTTTTCGATAACAGCGGCGCACTCAAACTATCCTTGAATCCGGACAGTCTGTATTATATCGAATCCGATGACAACTACATAAAGGTATGGTACACAGACAATAAAGGAGAACTCAAGCAATATATGCTCCGTTGCCGTCTCAAGACGGTGGAAGAGAATTTCAGAGGGGTGGGACTTGTCAGATGCAACAGGAAATATATCGTGAATATCCATAAAGTGGCCACATTGCGCAAGGAAAGCGACGGATATGTGCTTGACCTGGACAATGAGGCCATTCAGCCGCTTCCTGTGACAAAGACATATACGGACAATGTATTGAGTTATTTCACAGAAGTCCAGCCTCTCCTGGATCCAATAGAAGATTAAACAGCAACTGTCGGTATACCGATGACCCCCGCCCTCCCTTTGGTCGGGCACCCCCTAGCCGGGGGTGGCACGTCATCTATATACCGACAGTTGCTGTTTATCAGTCGTCCAGTTCACATCCGGTAAAGAAGAAATCGGATGCAGCCTTTTCCTTTGAGAAGCAGAAATATGTCATTTCACACATTGAGCAGACCTGGCCATCGTGGATTAGTTCCGCCTCTATGAATGCGAAGTTACGTTTCATTTCCTTTATCCGGCCGCGGATCTCGATCCTGACATCCTTTCCTGTAGGCACAGGATGGCGGTACTTCATCGTAAGATTGGTCGTCATTCCGGCTGTCTGAAGTTTCCGGTTCACGATCCAGCCTCCCAGTTCATCCATCAAGGTCGCCTGGATACCACCGTGCAATGTATTTAACCAACCTTGATAATGATCGTCAGAGTTCCACAGGCAGACAAGGTCGTCCCCATCTTCATAAAACTCCATCTTCAACCCGTAGGGATTCTCCGGACAGCAGGCAAAACAATTATACCCCTTCTCTTCCAGACCCAGATATGGATTCTTTATCTTCTTCATAAACCCAGAGGCTATTCCGCAGCCTTGAGACGCTCGGCGTTCTCGGCGATCTGAAGCTGATCGATTACGTCCTGGATGGCTCCGTCCATAAATACAGGAAGATTGTACATCGTATAGTTGATACGGTGATCGGTCACACGTGACTGAGGATAGTTGTATGTGCGGATCTTTGCGGAGCGGTCGCCACCGGCAACCATAGTCTTTCTCTTTGATGAAATCTCGGCAAGATATTTCTCATATTCGAGATTGTAGAGACGGGTACGAAGTTCGGCAAGAGCCTTGTCAAAGTTCTTCAACTGCGACTTCTCATCCTGACACTGAACAACGAGACCTGAAGGAATATGGGTAAGACGGATAGCCGAATATGTAGTGTTCACCGACTGTCCTCCCGGGCCTGATGAGCAGAATGTATCCTTACGTATATCGTTCATATTCAATTCGATATCGAATTCGTCAGCCTCAGGAAGAACTGCTACTGATGCGGCAGAAGTATGTACACGTCCCTGAGTCTCTGTCTGAGGCACACGCTGCACGCGGTGTACACCCGACTCATACTTGAGCACTCCATATACTCCGTCACCGGATACCTTGCAGATGATTTCCTTGAATCCGCCTGCAGCGCCCTCCGCCTGACTGGTAATCTCCATTCTCCAGCCACGGGTCTCGACAAATTTCGAATACATACGGAAGAGGTCTCCAGCAAAAATGGCAGCCTCATCACCGCCCGACCCGCCGCGGATCTCAAGAATCGCATTCTTGCTATCCTGAGGATCTGCAGGGATAAGCAGAAGTTTGATCTTCTCCTCCCATTCAGGAAGAGTCGGCTCTATCTCCGCGATTTCTTCCTTAGCCATCTCGCGAAGATCCTCATCTTTCTCGACAGCAAGGATTTCCTTAGCCATCTCATAATTCTCAAGAATTCTCTTGAATTCGTTACCAGCCTCGATGATCGGAGTAAGTTCCTTATACTCCTTGTTGAGTTGAACGAATTTCTTCATATCGGAAATCACTTCAGGATCTGCGAGTTGATTCTGAAGAGCCTCATATTTATCCTGAAGGCCTAAAACCTTCTCCAAAAGTGTATTATCTGCCATATATCAAATTTAATCGTGCAAAGATAATAAATTATCTGTATTTTTCCATAAGTCCTTGAATGACAGCCTGAGCACATACACACCCGAACACTGCAGGGATATACGATATCGTGCCGACCTGGGACTTCTTATTGCGGTCTTCACAAGGTACAATCGATTCCTTATCAGGCAGTTCCTCCGAAAAAACCACCTTGAACCCCTTCTTGATGCCCATATATCTCAGTCGCTTACGCACAATGTAGGCCAATGGGCAATTGAATGATTTGGAAACATCGGCAATCCTGACTTTGGTAGCATCAAACTTTGCGCCCGCTCCCATCGAGGACACCAGCGGAATTCCATTGTCCATACAGTACTTAATCAGATGCAGTTTCGGCGACAATGTATCAATCGCATCCACCAGAAAATCAATCTTATATGCACCTAGATGATCATCAGCCTTCTCCGCTTCCAAGTATTCTTTTATTATTATAAGATCCAACTCAGGATTGATATCCTTGAGCCTGGCAGCAAGAACATCGCATTTTGGTCTGCCCACCGTAGAATCCAGAGCCAGCAACTGCCGATTCTTGTTGCTTACCGACACGTCATCACTGTCAAGGATGATCAGATGTCCGACACCGGCCCGCACGACCATCTCCGCTGCATACCCTCCCACACCTCCGACTCCGATGACAGCCACAGTGGAATTACGGAAATGCTCCAGCATCTCCTCCCCTACCAGCATCGCTGTCCTTTCCTGCCAATCGTACATCATAATCCTTTGGCTTTTCCTTCGTCCCAGATGGCATCCATCTCTGCAAGCGTCATATCGGTCAGATTGCGTCCCTGACGGATGGTATGCTCTTCAAGGTAGGTAAATCTTCTTCTGAACTTGGCACAGGTACGTTCCAGAGCCGTATCCGGATTCAGACCATAAAGCCTTGCTGCATTGACAGTTGCAAATAGGAAATCTCCGAGTTCGTCCTCTGCGCGGTCGTATGCTGCCGCCTTCTCTTCTTCGGTCTGAGCGGCTGCCATTGCATCGAGTTCAGCCTGATATTCTCCCATCTCCTCCTTCACTTTGTCCCAGACTTGTTCCTTCTTCTCCCAATCAAATCCCACTCCGCGAGCCTTGTCCTGCATACGATATGCTTTTAGCAGCGGCGGAAGGCCGTCCGGCACTCCGGAAAGTACCCTCTTGTTTCCGTCCTTCTCTGTGGTCTTGAGCATTTCCCACTGCTTGATCACATCCTCGGCATCGCCCACCTGAGCACTTGAGAACACGTGCGGGTGACGATATATAAGTTTGTCACACAGGAAGTTGATTACATCCACTATATCGAAATGCTGCTTCTCCTCCCCGATCTTTGCATAAAATATCACGTGAAGAAGTACATCACCCAATTCCTTCGACAGTTCCCTTTCCTCCCCTTTAAGGATAGCATCGCTCAGTTCATATACCTCTTCTATTGTCTGAGGACGAAGAGACTCATTTGTCTGTTTCCTGTCCCACGGACATTTCTCTCTTAATTCATCCAGCACATCCAGAATTCTTCCGAAGGCCTCAAGTTTTTCTTCTCTTGTATGCATATTACCAGTTTTTCCTCCATCAAGCGACAAAGCATAGACGGAAATCATACAAAATTAATAATAAAATTCTATCTTTGAAGATTCAATCACATAATTATGCGCAAAGACATCACATTCGTATCGGCAGACGAAGCCGTAAAGGTCGTTAAATCAGGCGACCATATTCATTTCAGCAGTGTAGCAAGCGCTCCACGCATCCTTATCGAAGCCCTCTGCAGAAGGGGGGAAGCAGGAGAACTGCAGGATGTACGCATCCATCATCTCCACACTGAAGGAGCGGCTCCATATACTGACCCGAAGTTCAACGGAATCTTCTTCCATCAGGCATTCTTCGTAGGAAGCAATGTCCGCAAAAGCGTTCAGGCCGGCTATTCGGACTACATTCCGGTATTCCTGAGCGAGACGCAGAAACTTTACAGATGTGGCGCACTCCGTTGCGATGTGGCAATGATACAGGTTTGTCCGCCTGACAAACACGGTTATGTATCCCTGGGAACATCTGTGGATGCCACACTGGCAGCGATCGAATGCGCAGAAACAGTCATCGCTGTGGTGAATCCGAATGTTCCACGCGCTTGGGGAGATGCAATGATCCCGATGGATATGATCGACATCTTCGTTGAAGGAAACGAGCCTTTGGAACCAGCACATTTCAGCGAGCCGAACGAAGTGGAAACCGCCATCGGAAAGCATTGTGCGGCACTCATCGACGACGGAGCCTGCCTCCAGATGGGTATCGGAGCCATACCTAATGCCGTTCTGGCACAACTGGGCGGACACAAGAACCTTGGTGTACATACCGAAATGTTCGCAGACGGCGTCCTTGACCTTGTGGAAAGCGGCGTCATCAACGGCTCGAACAAGGTGACGGACAAAGGCAAACTCGTATCGACCTTCCTCATGGGATCCCAGAAGGTTTATGACTTCATCGATGACAATCCGATGGTTGCTATGATGGACGTGGGATACACCAACGATCCGTTCGTGATTTCAAAGAACCCTAAGATGACCGCCATCAACTCCGCAGTGCAGATCGACCTCACCGGTCAGGTA
>JAZRBS010000031.1:0-60955 GCA_045635205.1 Candidatus Cryptobacteroides sp.
TCGAAGATGTAGAACGAGTTCTCTTCATATGGAATGACATCCATTGCTTTTGTATCGTGGACTCTTGCTGGCGTTATGTGAAAGAATGTTGGAATCTGTGTTTCCAGATCATACAATGTATGCATCTTGATACCACCTTTCTTCTTCCTGAACAGTGCCCATTCAAAGGTGCTCAGACATAAGTCAACTATCGTAGAATCAAAGGCATAGACGTTTCCATTCAGCTTGAAGATGTCAACGATTCGGCATCGTTGAGCCTCGGCGATGACCTTATAGGCAAACTCCTCGAAGATGCGATAATTGCGTTTGGTATTGGCATCTGCAAGAGTGCTCTTGGCAGCGTGTTTACCAAATCCAAGGTGATAGGCTTTGGATGCATGAGCCTGGGTTGCCAGGACAACATCACGAAGACTTTCGCGGTTGGAAAGCTGACCGAACATCAAGACTGCAAGCTGGTTCCAGCAGGTAAACTGCTTGACATAACGATTACCATCGTATTTGTTTGCAAGTCTGAGGAATACATCCTTATCGATGAAGCCTAAAAGCTGCGCGAACACGTATTTTCCTTTATGCATATGCCATTCTACGTTAGTCTGGCAAAGATAATTTCAAATCGGCGCGCGCCAAAAACCTCTGTAACTACCTAACTTTCAATATTTTCAAAGAACTTTTGTAATTTTTTACCGGACACTAATGTAAACCTATATATAATAATGGAACCTAAAAAGACACAACTGCCCGAAAATGCCCATAGGGAACTGAAGCCGGGCGAGGAATACCAGCCTCTGCTGTCCCCTCAGAAGAACTATCCCGAAGTTACTCCCTGGTCGGTTACGATCGGAATAATAATGACAGTCATATTCTCGGCTGCAGCCGCATATCTCGGACTGAAGGTAGGGCAGGTATTCGAAGCAGCCATCCCTATAGCCATAATCGCAGTGGGACTTTCCGGAGCATTGGGAAGAAAGAACGCTCTGGGAGAAAATGTTATGATACAGTCCATCGGTTCCTGCTCGGGAGCCATCGTGGCAGGCGCCATCTTCACGCTTCCTGCACTATTCATCCTTCAGGACAAGTATCCTGAACTGACAGTAAACTTTACCAAGGTGTTCCTATCGTCTTTACTCGGCGGTATCCTCGGTATCCTTTTCCTGATTCCTTTCAGAAAATATTTCGTAAAGGAGCAGCACGGCAAATATCCATTCCCGGAAGCAACCGCTACCACACAAGTACTTGTGAGCGGTGAAGGTGGCGGCAAAGGAGCCAAGACCCTCCTTATAAGCGGACTTATCGGAGGACTCTATGACTTCACCGTATCCACATTCGGACTCTGGGGAGAGACGCTCACCACCAAGATTCTTCCTTGGGGCGCGGCCGTAGCCGAAAAGGCAAAACTGATGCTCAAGGTCAACACCGGAGCAGCCGTTCTCGGACTCGGATATATCGTAGGATTGAAATATGCATTCATCATCTGCTGCGGAAGTTTCCTCGTATGGCTCGTGATCATCCCTCTTATGAATCTCATCTGGGGAGGACAGGTAATAGACCTAATGAACTCAGGCATCACACAGACCATAGGCGATATGTCTGCTGACCAGATATTCAAGGAATATGCTAGACACATCGGTATCGGAGGCATCGCCACCGCCGGCATCATCGGCATTGCAAAATCTTTCGGAGTGATAAAGTCTGCCGTAGGACTGGCTGCGAACGAATTCAAGAGAAAGAAGACCGGAGAAGAGGCTGAAGTCATCAGAACACAGAGAGACATATCGATGAAGATTATCGTGATCGGTATCGCAGTTGCCCTGCTCGCAGTGTTCGCATTCTTCCTTTTCGGCGTTGTTGACAATATATGGCACGCCGTTGTCGGACTGCTCATAGTAGGAATAATAGCCTTCCTATTCACGACCGTCGCCGCCAATGCCATCGCCATAGTAGGATCAAACCCTGTCAGCGGTATGACCCTTATGACCCTCATCCTTGCATCACTCATTATGGTAGCCGTAGGGCTCAACGGAACAGCGGGTATGACAGCGGCTCTTATCATCGGAGGAGTAGTCTGCACAGCACTGTCTGTTGCAGGAGCATTCATCACTGACCTCAAGATCGGATACTGGATCGGATCGACACCGAAAAAACAGGAAAGTTGGAAATTCCTCGGAACACTTGTCGCTGCCGCTACAGTCGGAGGCGTTATGCTCGTTCTCAACAAGACATACGGATTTACAGGTGAAGGTGCCCTTGTAGCCCCTCAGGCAAATGCTATGGCTGCCGTGATCGAGCCTATGATGAACGGCGGAAGCGCCCCTTGGCTTCTCTATGGAATAGGCGCTGTCATCGCACTTGTCCTCACATTCTTCAAGGTACCGGCTCTGCCTTTCGCCCTCGGAATGTTCATCCCTATCGATCTGAATATGCCTATGCTCATAGGTGGTGCGATCTCCTGGTTCGTCGGAAGCCGCAGCAAGGACAAGGAACTCAATGCTGAGCGCACCGAAAAAGGCACACTGATTGCTTCAGGATTCATTGCCGGCGGTGCACTGATGGGAGTTGTAAGCGCAATCCTCAGATTTGCAAATGTGGATATGTATATGGAACCGTCACCTTGGACTGAGCCTGTAGCCATCATCCCATACACAGCGATCATCTTTTATATGATATATGCAGCCTTGAAGGCCAAGAAGGAAGCATAGCAATCCGGCAGCCACAAGATTACACTGATAATCAGACAGATAAGATGACAGGTATTTTAGGAGCAACGATATTGACACTGATAGCAGGTTCCGCAACAGGAATCGGCGGTGCGCTCGTACTCTTCAAGAAGAAGATCAGCAGCAATTTCCTGGCAGGAGCATTGGGGCTCAGCGCAGGAGTGATGATCTTCATTTCTCTGGCAGAACTGTTCCCTGAGGCACAGGCTCTGATAGCCGGTACGGGAATGCCACACGGAAAGGTATTCGTGCTTCTTGCATTCTTCGTAGGAATGGGCATAATCACCCTTATAGACTTTGCCGTTCCCGAATATGAGAATCCTCACGAAGCATCGGGGCTGTCACTTGACGCAAGAACCGCCGCCATAGGGGTATTGGAGCAGACTGGTAATGAAAAGGCTCTGCACAGGCTCGGGCTTCTTTCTGCACTGGCCATCGCCATCCACAATTTTCCTGAAGGAATAGCCACTTTCATAGGAGCGCTCAACGATCCTGAAATGGGAGCCGGCATCACATTCGCCATCGCCATCCACAACATCCCTGAAGGCATTGCTGTTGCCATACCTATATATTATGCAACCAAGAGCAAGGGAAAGGCTCTGCTTTATGCTACACTGTCCGGACTGAGCGAACCCGTCGGAGCACTTCTGTGCTGGGGCATAGCCTCCATCTTCGGAGTGGAACTTACAGGAGGGAGTCCTGCGTTCCCTCTGGTACTTGCAGCAGTAGCGGGTATTATGATATATATATCCCTGGACGAACTGCTTCCTACAGCAGAGAAATACGGGAAGCACCACATTGCCATCGCCGGAGTCATCGGAGGAATGGCCATTATGGGTATAAGTTTATTAATAATGTAATATGGAAAAGATTTTAGACAGATTTCTCAGATACGTGGCTGTAGATACGCAGTCAGACCCTGAATCCACCTCGCAGCCAAGTGCAGCCAAGGAACTCAACCTTCTGAAAATGCTACGCGACGAACTTGAAGCAATGGGAGTAAAGGCGACACTGGACGAATACGGCTATGTAATGGGCAGCATTCCGGCAAACTGCACGGAAAACATTCCGGCCGTCGGGTTCATAGCACACGTTGACACCGCTCCCGATGCATCTGGAGCAGACATCAAGCCACAGATTATAGAGAATTATGACGGCGGCGAGATTCCTTTGAAAGGAGTTCCCGGATTGAGTCTGAAACCGAGTGAATTCCCGGAACTTGCGCTTTACAAAGGTCAGACCCTCATCACGACTGACGGAACCACCCTTCTTGGAGCGGATGACAAAGCAGGAATAGCCGAGATTATGGATGCTGTGCAATATATTGTGAAGCATCCCGAATTCAAGCACGGCGAAATAAAGATCGGATTCACTCCGGATGAGGAGATAGGACGCGGAGTTGTGAAGTTCGATGTTGCGAAATTCGGAGCAAAATATGCCTACACACTCGACGGCGGGCGCGTCGGAGAACTGGAATACGAGAACTTCAACGCCGCTGGGGCTACCATACGTATCCAGGGACGCAACGTACACCCAGGCACAGCAAAAGGCAAAATGAAAAACGCCATCCTCATCGGTATGGAACTCAACAGCCTGCTTCCTGTGGATCAACGTCCGGAATATACCGAAGGCTATGAGGGTTTCTTCCATCTTATCAGTTTCAAAGGAGAAGTGGAGACTGCAACATTCTCATACATCATCCGCGACCACGATATGGGGCTCTACGAACAGAAGAAGGCATATATGCAGAAATGCGTTGACTTCATCAATGAAAAATATGGAGAAGGCACCGCCCTTCTTGATATGAAGCACCAGTACTACAATATGCGCAAGGAAGTTGAACCGCACTATCATATCGTAGAAAAGGCCAGAAAGGCTATGGAGATGGAGGGAATCACACCTAGAATTCAGCCTATCCGCGGCGGTACAGACGGAGCGAACCTCTCCTTTATGGGACTTCCTTGCCCGAACATTTTTGCAGGAGGTCACAATTTCCACGGCAAGATGGAATACGTTCCTCTCGAAAGTATGGAGAAAGCCAGCAAAGTTATCCTCAACATCATTTCTCTCTACGCAGAGAATTAAGCAGATGTTGTAGCAGATATTACAGAAAATTGCCCGTGGTACCTTGATTTTAGTGGGTACCACGGGCAATTTCGCTATCAAAATGCACCAGGTCACTGCCTTGCAGAAGCCTTCCGGGCTGCCTTCTCAGCCTCACGTGCCTTTTGTTTCTGGTATTGCAGTTTATATTTCTCCAATGTTTCAGCATCTTTGGCTACCTCCTGAGCAGCCTTTTCCAGAGCCTTGCGTTTTCTTCTGCGCTCCTTTTCCTTACGTTTTTCCTCTTTGGCAGCAATCTTTTCCGCATCGCGCTTATCGAGTTCCGCCCATCGAGCCTCTTTTGCCTCACGTCTAGCCTTGCGTTTTGCCTCAAGCGCAGCCTTCTTCTCTGCTCTCAAGCGTTCCTTTTCAGCCTTGGCCTGAGCCTTGAGTTCCTCAGGAGTCATTTCCTTGACTGCCAGACTGTCAGAAACAGCCAGACTATCGGAAACGCTGAGTGAATCCCGCAATGTCAGACTATCCGAAAGGGCTAGACTATCTGCAATAGCAAGGCTATCCAAAGTCATTGAGAGAGAATCAGCAAGGGCGAGACTATCCGAAAGTACAAGACTATCGGCCAGAGCCAATGAATCAAGACGTGCTCTTTCACTCTCCTCCTGTTCTGCAATTGCCCTCTCGCGTTCACGGACAGCACGAAGCGAATCCCTCACCTCTATCTGCCTGTAAACATCATCCATATAACCTGGAAAATAAATATCAGTCTGTTTGAACTGAGCCCTAGGATGAGCCGCATATTTCAGTCTCTCACTCGGACGGAGAGAAAGAGGAGTCACAGCATAGCGGTCGGCAGGGCGCTTGTCCGGCTGCCAGTTGAAGCCTTTCATTCTCTGCTCTTCCTTCGGCAATTGCACCACAGGATAGCCGTCGTTCTTAGCCTCTTCGAAATAATACACCCTTTGTATTTCTCCATCCTTGAATATCGCAGAAAGCATCTTCGAATCAGTCCTGTTGACTGTGGCCAACGATCCGTTCTCCTCGAGGAAGAACATAGCCGATGCTCCTCCCAGGACATCAAAACGCTCCAGTTGCCCCTTTTCGCTGAAGAATGCAAGCATTTCTGCGCCTTTTATCTGATCGAAATGCGACGTATCCTCCTGGATTGTGATGAAGGCATTGGACATAAGGCTTGCCTTTTCCATCGACCCGCCTCGAACCACGAGTGAAACGCTGTCGGCCGAATATTGGCGAGTAACCTCCTGCCATATCAAAGGCTCCTTGAAAAGTCGCGCAAGGGAGTCGAGATCGCAGTAAAGCAGCGAGTCGCAGACCACCTGCATATCCTTCTTATATATCTTCACCTTACCTATGGCTTCAAGAAAACCTATCTTTGTGGTATCGAGATTTGCCAGACTGTCAGCCAGAGCCAAAGAATCAGCAAGCGCAAGACTATCTGCCAACGCCAAAGAGTCAAGGACAGAAGATGAATCCGCAAGCATCAATGAATCAGATACTGCCGGAGCATCAGTTTGCAAGGTATCAGATATATCCAAAGAATCGCTTTGCATACGATACTCTGACATATCAGGTTCATCTGCTGGCTCTACAGGCGCAGCGGCCAGAAGCGAATCAGGCGCTGGCATATCGAGAGCCAGACTATCCACCACCTGAGGCACAGAAAGAGTATCTATAGGGAGTCGGAATGCCAATGCATCAGGCGGTGCTGCAGATGCCCTCCTGGCAGCCTGACCGGCACCTTGCCCCCGACTTTGGCCTGCACCTTGAGGCGGACGGTTCGGATCGTTCTTAGCAGCCTCTTCTGCAGCCTTGGCTGCTTCTTCCGCGGCCTTGCGGCGGAATGTTCCGACAGGATCCACATCAAGAGAAGCCAGACGTTTATCGGCATCTTCCACCACAGAAGGACTTATATCACATTTCCGTAATGTATAATATACAAGTTTGTCAGCACCGAGATAAACGGTATCAACCGATCCATCAGCCTCATCATTCTGCGAAATGACGGCCGGCTTACGGGTCATAGTAACCTTGGAAACGGAATCCACATATTCCAGTCGTCCTGCCAGAGCAAAGACATTTCTCGTAGTATCGGTCACCTGCGCATTTCCAAGCATCTCCACATTTGAGGTAAGCCTGCTGAAGAAAAGACTGTCGCACCATCCCTCCTGATCTTCAGACATCACGTGAACATCATCGGCAAAAAAGAAGAGTTCCTGTCCCCTGTCATACCATCCCCTGTTGGATGAAAGCATATTATCATCTTGCCAGGCATCCGTAGCAAAGCCGAATGTGGCGAGATTCAGATCGGACTCATACACCAGTTCCCTTGTCTTTACGAAAATGGAATCGGTGAACATATTGACCTCGTTCTCAAATGTGAACTTCTTGACCTTAGAATCGTATGTTCCGTTGCGGCTTTCTATGATCTGGCCATCTTTGTCACGCATTGCTCCACCATTCATAAACACGGCCACAGAGTCTTGCGTATTATAGTCCAGATGTCTGGTCCTCAACGTATTATGATCTTTGTCAGTCAACTGGACGACCGAGCCCCTGAACTGGGCAAGGTTCTCATCGACAAGGTATTTCAGGTTGTCGCTGGTGAGAACTGTCTCCTCCTGAAGAATGCTGACATTACCCCAGGCATCAATGATCTGCGTCTCCACATTCCACAAAGCCGTATCACAGATCAGATAGGTGTTGTTGTGAAGAAAGCGTGCAGGGCCGACCACCTTCCTGAATCTCGAGCCTTCCAGATCGACTGTCTGGGCGGATTTCGAACTGAGGAGCACGACAAGGCTATCCTTGGTCTCCTGCTTGGATTGTCCGGAAAGAGGCAGGCAGAGTGCCAATGAGGTCAGAATGAATATCAGTTTCTTCAAAAAGTGCATAGGCTTTTATTTGCGGAATTTCTCCGACCATCCTTCACGTTCAAATACGCAATCCTTGAAAAGAGGGTCAATTATTATCAGAGTTGACTTGATCTTTGATTTGATGAACTCATCCACCACCGCCTGTCTTTTCACCCCTGTCGCCTGATCAAGAAGAAGGGTGTAGTCATTGACGAATGAAGCCGGGTGTGACGGAATGATCTTATCGACCTTGATGATTTTATATACAGTGTTGCCGTCACGACCTTCGTTATCAAGTGAAACGAAAGGCTCCGACACCTCACCTTCCTTGAGATTCTTGATTGCGGCATAGTCCTGAGGCTTCAACTGATCGATTTCAAAATAAGAAGAGCCGGAATTCGGATCTGCCATCTGGCCTCCGTTAGTCCTGGTAGCCGGATCCTCTGAATAGAATCTGGCAGCGAGTTCGAATGTAACAGCCTCATTGGCAAGTTCTGTCTTGAGACTGTCCAGTACACGGAAACCTTTCTGCATATCTTCCGATGTATATTCAGGCTTGAGAAGAATATGGCGGGCATTGAACATCTCGCCCTTCTTTTCCAGCACCTCGATGATATGGAATCCGTCAGGAGTCTCGACAATCTGCGACACCACTCCAGGCTTCAAAGCCATTGCAGCATCGGAAAAAGCAGGCCAGAAAATGGATTTGGATGCCATTCCAAGCTCTCCTCCCTTACGCGCACTTCCCGGATCCTGCGAATATATACGAGCCAAGGTCGAGAACTTTTCGCCATTGATGATACGCTCACGGATTGCAAGCAGACGCTCCTTGACAGCAAGATTGGCCGCCTCACGGTCGGGATATATGCATATCTGACTCAACTGGTACATCACAGGCACCATAGGAAGATCTTCCGGATCCGTATTGTCAACATACTGCTGCACGTCGTATGGTGTCAATGAAGGTGCCTTCTGAGCCACCTCCTGCTGCATCTGCTGAGCCAGAGTCCTGTCTTCCAGATCCTTGCGAAGTTGCTGACGAAGTTTATACACAGTCTTTCCATACTGCTTTTCGACACCTTCCTCACCACCGTAATATGTGAGGATATTGGCCATATAGTCATCAAGATTCCTTTCCACCATTTCATTGTTGACCTCGATGGAGTCAACTCTTGCCTGCATAAGGAAGAGTTTGGAAATCATCATATTCTCCAGAATTTCACACCTTCCTGTCTTATCAGACATATATCCGGCATAATTCTGATTCTTGACCTCCTCTTCAACGTCAGAAAGCATAATGACCTCGTTTCCGATCACTGCAACAGTCTTGTCTACCAGTCCGTTCTGATATTTCTGTGCAGAAGCAGCCACAGAAACAGCAGCGAAAGCCGCTGCAGCGGCAACAAATCTCATAATATGGAGACCCTTCATATTCTTGGAAATTTCTTAAAAAATTACAAACTGCCCTTTTTCGCGCGCGTCTTTGAGCAAATCCTGTTCCAAACCCGTTATCAAAGACTGTTTGCGTGCGCTTATAATCATATCTCTGATCCGCATTTCACAATATTCCAGCGGTGCTGTCTCTCCAGCACGAACCATTTCCGACACAAATGCAAGATTCATAACTCCCGTGCTATCCGTCATTTCTATCCAGCCCCCCTTCATCGACGCCATCATTGAAACATAGTCGGTGCCGAACTCCATTGCAAGGGATGCCACGTCAATCCAGGAATTGCCCCAAGTGGTGAATTTCAACGCGGAAGAATAAGCCAGACTATCTGCGTCCACAAGATCCTGCACCTGATCTGATGCCATCTTCTTCCGAATTTTGGCCAGAACCGGCGAATCGGACGCTATCCTCAGATAACGAGCCTTGACTACAGGTCTGTGCAATTCAAACTTGTTTGCATTGGCGGCAAAATATTCCTCCACCCTATCTTCCGACACAGAGGTATCGAGTCTTTCATTCACATACAATTGTTCATAGCGATACTTCAGAAGAGACTTCCGGTAGTCCTCAAGTTCCTTTGAGACATCTTTCTCCGACTTGGACAATTGCTGTTCAGCCAGCACAAGGAACACCTGATCCAAAGCCCAGGCATTTATATACTGCCGCGCCATACGAGTACTGTCCTCTGCAGCCATCCCCCTGGGTATCACGGCATTAAGTTCACTTCTGTAAAGTTTTACGGTTCCGACTTCAGCGACTGTCTCATCGTCACTAAAAAAGGATGAAATCGCCCTGCACGACACTAAAGCCGGCAGGACGATCCCTAAGATTGCGATCGTATGGACAATCCGCCTCATCAGCAGACTACCTTGAATAGTTCGGTGCTTCGCGAGTGATAGTCACATCGTGCGGATGTCCCTCGAGATATCCCGCATTAGTGATGCGGACAAACTTCGCGTCACGGAGTTTCTCTATATTTGGAGCGCCGACATAACCCATACCGGCACGGAGACCACCGACGAGTTGGTAAACCACTTCGTTAAGCGTACCCTTGTAAGGCACCTGTGCTACGATTCCTTCCGGTACAAGTTTCTTGATATCTTCTTCCATATCCTGGAAATAGCGGTCTTTCGATCCCTGCTGCATAGCCTCAAGAGAGCCCATTCCTCGGTATGACTTGTATTTACGTCCGTTCAGAATGATTGTCTCGCCTGGAGACTCCTCGACACCTGCGAAGAGTGAACCTGCCATAATCGTGCTTGCACCTGCAGCAAGAGCCTTCACAACGTCACCGGAATAACGGATACCACCGTCAGCAATTACAGGAACACCTGTGCCCTTGAGAGCCTCGGATGCCATCATCACTGCCGAAAGTTGAGGCATACCCACACCTGCGATGACGCGGGTAGTACAAATAGAGCCAGGACCGATACCCACCTTCACAGCGCTGACACCGGCATCAGCCAGAGCCTTGGCACCCTCTGCGGTAGCGACATTACCAGCAACAATCTGTACATCAGGAAGAGCCTCGCAAGCACTCTTTATCACATTGAGCACACCCTGGGAATGTCCGTGAGCGGTATCAACCACCACAGCATCCGCGCCAGCACTTACGAGCATCTCGATACGCTCGATGGTATCTGACTTTACACCTACGGCAGCAGCCACGAGAAGACGTCCCTTGCTGTCCTTCGATGCGATAGGATTATCCTCTATCTTCATAAGGTCCTTATAAGTGATCAGACCGACGAGTCTGCCGTCTGCGTCAATTACAGGAAGTTTTTCTATCTTGTACTGACGGAGAATATCAGTTGCATCCGGCAGGCTGATGCCCTTTGATGCAGTCACCAGATTCTCCTTTGTCATAATTTCAGACACAGGCATCTTCGGATCCCTATGGAAACGAAGGTCACGGTTTGTGACGATTCCAACGAGATAACCATTATCATCAACTACCGGGATACCTCCGATATGATGCTGCGCCATCATTCCAAGCACTTGTCCTACAGTTGCATCCGGATGAATTGTAACAGGGTCATAGATCATTCCGTTCTCTGCCCTCTTTACACGGCGCACCTGATTCATCTGCTCCTCAATAGTCATATTCTTATGGATTACTCCTATACCGCCGGCACGTGCCATAGCGATAGCAAGTTCCGCCTCGGTCACAGTGTCCATTGCGGCAGAAACGATAGGAGTCTGAAGAGTGATATCTCTCGTGAACTTGGAAGACACATCCACTGTCCTTGGAAGCACCTCGGAGTGCGCAGGAATCAGCAAAACGTCGTCGAAGGTCAATCCTTCAATAATCGGTGAATTAGTAAATGTCTGCATCGCTAAATAAAATTTGGCAAATGTAACAATATTTTCGGAAAGTCTAAAGACATTGAGGGGTTTTTCGACGATTTCGACTTATAGTCAGCGGACTTGCCTGGCCAGACATATCAACTATCCGCCCCAGCCTCCGCCCGGTGGCACACAAAGCGCTGACTGATAGCGCTTTGCGCCAGATGCCTGCTGTATCCGCGCAGCAGGCATTTTACATAAATTACTGTGAGCAAACACTTTACGTGTCACCGCTTTTCGGTCTTCAGATGCAAGAACTTGCAGATCTGATACAGTTGCGCCGATGGAATTGCCTTCTGAAGTTTGGTAACAAGTTCGATCTTACGTTCTTCGGGAAGCATCACCACCTTACGCACCATATCAAGACCGGTCTCAGCCCGTACCACCTCAATCATCCGGTCATAGACAAGATCGGAATGGGGCGTCACCTTTTCCCTGATGTCATAGTCGCTTCCGGCACTTGCTTTCATCGCCTCCACCATACGCGGTAGATCCGAATAATAATACAGAAGCGCTTCCTTATCAACAGGCATATATAATGAGATAATGAAATCGGTGAGAAATTCCTTTTCTGCCTGATTGAGACGGCTTATATACCACCTCAACCTAGGGAAATTCATATAACGATTGGCAGAAGCATCTGCCGCAGCCTCCTTCATTGCCTTCCTGAGAATCCTTCTGCGCCTGCGAGGGGGAATATCTTGTGAAAACGGGTTATCATTATCCAGATATGCTATGAAATTCCAACGGTATTCCTCTGCGCTGGAGCACATTTTTTTCTCCACCGGATTGTTTCCGATATAGACAATTGCAGACCTGGTCTTCTTGTCCCCTTTCTTAGGGGCACTTCCGAAACTTTTATGCATCAACTGCCCCTCACGCCCGATGGAGTCATTGAACTCACGGACAAATACAGAGAAATAGTATCTCACGAATCCCGACATCTCCTGACAGGAATCTGCCTCAAGCAAAATATGTATATGATCCACCATCAGACATATTTTGAGAATACTGACACGGAACTTCCGCGCTGATGTGGATAAAATCATATAAAAGACCAGATAATCCTCCAAATCATAGAAAATGTTGAACCCATTCAATGTCCTCTGATAGATGTGATTGCACTCTCCATCAACAAATCTTCTTCTCCTCTTCATAAGTAAACACTTAAAATATTAATAATTAAATAGTTATGTTAAACGCCTGCTGTATATATGCAGCAGGCATAATCCACAAGCAACTGATAGCCAAAGCCTTACGTGACCACGCTCACGCATCAGGCACAGACAAAACTACCGGGAAACGAGGAGAATGGACATAAAAAAAAGAAAAATGTGGTGAATAAATTTTATGTTCTTGCAATTTATCCGGAAAAAGGATTATTTTATAGGTGATGAGGGAAAGCGCTGGAGGAATGGAGAGGCAGATCTAAGAAACAAGAGTGCGAGGTGTCACGGAAGATGCTGATTGACAAGAGATTACGTAAAATGCCTGCCGCACGAACGCAGCAGGCATTTTACGTAATTAACTATGAGACAGCGACTTATAGGCCACCAATCAAGGATAGGAAGGCACAAGCATCATAACAGCCGGCCCTGCCAGGAACCGCGCTCTTCCAGACGCTTTTCCAGCAATCTCAGCAATTCCACATTGCGGATAAGCCCCCAAGGAGTCTCATTCACGAATCGCGGAGGGACTTCCCCGACGAAGCGTTCGATGAAGAGGTCAGGACGGAGGCGCTCAAGCATATCCACGAAAAAGTCAAGATATTCATCAAGGGAGAATCGTTCGAAATCCTGCGGTCTTTCTGCATATTCCTTTTCCATCTTGGTTCCTTTCACGATCTGGAGTTGATGGAATTTCACGGACCTCAAAGGTAGTCCGTTGATCAGGGCACAGGAGTCAAGCATCATCTGACGACTTTCCCCCGGAAGGCCGAGGATGAAATGAGCACCCGTATCGATGCCTCGTGATGCTGTCATCTCCACCGCTCTGCGAGCCGTCTCGAAGTCGTGCCCTCTGTTTATACGCTGCAATGTAATGTCGTTGCAGGATTCTATTCCGTATTCGACTATTACTATAGGGGATGTTCTGACCTGACCGTCAGACATTTCACGGCTCCATCCGTCAAGAATCTTACCATTCGCCAGATCCGCCAGATAATCAAGTTTCTGTTCATCGACGCAATCCGGTCGCGTTCCGATGACAATACCGACCACCTGCGGATGTTCCAAAGCCTCACGGTAAAGCGCCTGAAGCCTTTCCAAAGGTGCGTATGTGTTTGAAAATGACTGGAAATATGCAAGATAATGCTCTGTGGTACGATAGCGCACCTTATGGAATTCAATGCCCTCATCCATCTGCTGATGAAGACTCTTTCCGGCCGTGCTATAGGATGGATGGAACGCTGCATTGTCACAATATGTACATCCTCCGCGCCCCACTTTGCCGTCTCTGTTAGGACAGGTAAAGCCGGCATCCAGAACTATCTTCTGAAGACGTTCGCCATATTTCTTCTTGAAGTAGCCTACGAAGGAATTGTATCTTTTCCCATCAGGGAAGGCGTATTTTTCATATCCGGATTCCATACGCACAAAAATAAACATATTTTTCCTATTTTTGTCATATTCCACATCAGAGGCAGAGTTAAGGAGTCAACTAGGGTGACAAACAACGCGCTATCTATCAAGAGGTTACGCAAAACGCCTGCTGCACAGCGACAGCAGGCATATAAAGGAAATAATTGAGTATTAACACTTTACAGGACACGGATTATGAAAAGGAAGATTATATTGATATTGGTATGGGTTATAGTAGGGGTTGCCGCGGAGGCTCAGGAGAAGAGGATGGCTGTGGTGGAGTTTTCCACAAGCTATCTGAGGTTGCAGCCTGATTATGAATCCCCGCTTGAAACCCAGGAACTGATGGGTACTGTGGTGGAAATCACTGCAGAAGAGGGATATTGGAGAGAAGTGGTCACACCTCAGCCATACAAAGCCTGGTGCACAGATCAGGGACTCGTGGAGATGACGGAAGAAGAACTTAAGGCATATCAGGAAGCGCCCAAGGTCATATATCAGGAACTTTACGGACATATACACACCAAACCATCAGCAAAATCGCCGACAATATGCGACCTGGTGGGGGGAGATGTGCTCCGACTTGCAGACCCCGGCCGGGAATTGAGAGGGAAATGGACAAAGGTGATGCTTCCATCCGGCAAGACGGGATATGTACCATCCAAGGAACTGAAACATCACAACGGATTCGTGTCGATTGCTATGGGAGAAGGTTCGGCAAAGAGCATATCCCCGGAAATGACGGAGAATATAATTGCCGAAGCGGAGAAGCTTATTGGCGTGCCGTACCTATGGGGCGGAATGTCCGCAAAGGGTGTCGACTGCAGTGGTCTGGTACGAATATGCCATATAATGAACGGTATACTGCTTCCGAGAAACGCTTCCCAGCAGGTAAAGTGCGGCACCAGAGTGGAGATCTCCCGTCAGGCCAGGGATGAAAAAGGTGAACCGACGTATGACAGGGAGGCGGCTCTTGAAGCGACTGCCGGTCTTGAAAGAGGAGATCTGGTATTCTTCGGGACTCCGGCTACTGATGAAAAACCGATGCGTATCACACACGTAGGAATATATCTGGGCAGCAACAGGATCATACATTCATCACACAGAGTCCGCGTCAATTCTCTGATCCCCGGTGATGCGGACTATTATGAGAATGCTCATAGGCTGGTTGCAGCCATCAGGCTCTGAACGTCTTGTAGTTCATCCTCATTTATCAACCATTCATCCATAAATAGCGGCCAAATTTCAAGGTGTGGGCAAATCTGTATGACGAGAACGGATACACAACTTGGGCAGCAGGTACCACTTATATGAATGGAGTTGAAGTATCGCGCAATGGCGGCACTTGGAAACCGGCAACCAATTATTATTGGCCTGATGGAAAACTCACCTTCATCGCATACGCTCCGTCAAGTGTAAACGGAACCGTTGATGGTGAAGGCGTTCATTTTCCAGACTATAGCGTAGCCGATGCTGCTACCGATCAGATTGACCTTCTCTATAGCGAAAGAGCATACGACAAACAAGCTTTGGACGATGAAACAGCAGGTTCGGAAATAACAGATGAGAACCCAGACTTTACAGATGATTCATATACCGGAGTCCATCTTGCATTCAAGCACGCACTTTCTTCTATAGTTTTCTCCGTAAGGACCAAAGAAGATTATAAAACTGCTAATGGAGCGACAATCACTCTTACCGGCCTCAGTATTTCGAATATCGGCAAAACATCAACCTTCAATCAGGGTATCACAGATGGTAATCTTGCAACATCGGCTGCGGAATGGGATGAGCCAAGTACAAAAACCACAATATACGTAGCATATTACGGATTAAAGGAAATCACCACTACCCGATACTGGACTTCTACAGACGCATACAATACAGATAAGCATACTGCATCGTCAGGCGGTTATCGCGACACAGACTTCATCCTTCTTCCTCAGACATTGGCGACAGCGGAACTCAATGTTTCATATAAGATTCAATACGAAGGAGTCGGTGCTCCTGTAGAAATGAACAAGGCAGTCGACCTTACAGATGTAAATGTTCCAGAGTGGGAAATGGGCAAGCGATATATTTATAATATCATCATAAGCCTCGGAACAAATGCCATCACTTTCGAGCCATACGTAACTGACTGGGTTGATATCAATCCTGAAGCAGATATTACTATCAGTTAAATCATTATTATCCAAGGTGGCCTGACCGCCGCCTTGGGTACCGGTCGCCTGAAACATCAGGCATAAGAATATTGCTGATGAACAAGATATTTTTACATATAACCCTGACAATGATCCTGTTATCGTGCATCTCCTGCGCGGACAGGGATTCCTCCAAGCATAGCAGCGGAAGCAGGAATGCCATCAGGTTCGATGTCGCAGATATTTCCCTCCCACGAAATCCGATGATGCGGATATCGCGGAAAAGCATATCCTGTATTCTGGCGCGACATTGGACTTTACAGATGACAAAACCCTCGGAGTATATGGCTATCTGGCCGACTACGGTGCCGATGACATCTTTGCCAATGGAAACGGGACGAGCATCGACCTCCCTGACATCAGCCAGATGCAAATTTCAGACTTTGACGTACCGACGGATTAATTGTACTGGGTCGAAGACTATCCGACAAAAGACACCGAATACGATCAAGGCACAAACATAAACACCAGCGACACTGCAACTGATGAACTTCCTGAAAGATACAGAGACGCCATAAATGCACTGCATCAGGTATATACCACACCCGGAGGTCAGTCACTCAAATGCTACACCTGCCTTGCATTGGGATATGAACTGATTTTCATCACCATACAGAAAGCAGGGCTTGAGAATGGCGACAGCGCCATCTTCGATATCGCTGATGCACAGCACCCGGAGCAGATCTATATGATGCTCAGACTGACAGGAGACGGCAACCCGGAAGTCAACAGAAGGGTAGCAATCTATTCAGGAGAATGGGTCGTATCCGAAAGCGGATGGAGTTGGACATACGAAGGCACAGCGGCTATCACAAGAGACATCAACGATACATCGCCTGAGCAGGACAGGATATTCACATTCACAAACACTCCTAAAAGCAGCACACCACTGAATGACGAAGCAATAGTTGTGAATACGATGACTTTATAATTATTCCCTTACTTAGGATTGTAGACGCAGCGTACGCGGTTCATCTGCGATCTGCTCATATTGCCTTCTTCATACATCTGACTGTCGGTGTACTGCCCGGTAGTCGGTGAGTAGGTATCATACCAGGTTCCTCCATAACCCCAGAATCCACCTTCCTGATCCAAAGTCAGATTTCCTGATGAATATGATCCTGGAACACCGCTATATGCATTGGTGAAATCTCCATTTCCGTCATAGTTGACCTTGGTAGCACGGGCTCTGAACGTATTTTCCGTCATATAGATTCCAGATCTGTTATATGCGGTCGAAGGTTTGATAGTTGCAGTATGCCTGTAATATGAAGGCTGAGACGACCAGAAATATTTGTTCTGAAAAACCTTGAACACTTCATAGCCTCCCTTTGTTATTTCTTCTATTTCATCGACTGCAGGCAGATACCAGCAGGTATCAACGACGTTTCCAGCATTGTCTCTCTTGTTCTTGTTCAGACAATATTCGACAGCACTCTTGGGATCCTCATCCAATGTAAGCTTTCCGATATGCAAGGACGGATCAGAACTTTTATTTGCTCCTCTTATCAGATAACGTGAAAAGAGATGTCCTTTGAAGGCTCTTCCCCCCACATCGATGGTCTCATTGTTCAAGACATAATTATCTCGCGGCAGATAGAAATCATAGTATGGGGAATATTTAGGAACGATATTATTATTCACCACGCCAGTTATGAAATCCAATATACCACCAGAAACTTCTATGGCAATATTGTATCTGTTGGTGTTGGAGATATCAAGTCCGTCCAATCCCCAGGCCATTCCTTCGAATTCGGTCTTTCCGAAAGAGTCCTTCGGATCATAATTATAGAGGTATTCCTCGTGATACTCAATATTATACACCGTATCACGCGCCGGTGAAGAACTGGTGAATCTGACCGGATACAGATAGCGCTGGGCAATCGTATAGTCCTGAGATTCCGCCGGCTGTCCTGAGATGGAGGATAGGAAATATGAGATATTGAGTACAGCAGAACGCACATCATCCCTGCCGATCCTTATGGTCTTTCCCTTGATGGATGCATTGGTCGTCTCCACATTCTCATCCACATAGAGCCATATGCAATGTTCTCCTGCACCAAGGTCGCAACTTGAACTGTTCTTCAGATCCGTCAGAAGATCCGAAGTGAAATACTTTCGTTTAGGCGCGTTTTCTAATCTGAGCCATTGGGTGGAATTTGGATCCGTTATGCTCACTCTTACGGTTCCGTTGGTTACATTTACATAGATAGGAAGAACCTCGAAATGGGCATCCAGCAAGGTTTCTCTTTCCATCAGGACAGTATATGCCGGCTGTACTGTAAATGACACACGACCATCGTATGAAATCTCATTCAATATCTCGGGATCGGAATAATTGGTCGCAGACAGGATCGTCACATCGTTGGTATATTCGATATTCCTCCTTACATTGAAATCATCGTAATTGTTCTCTCCAAGATAAATGTCATATTTCACATCCTTTCTATGCCCCTGATGGTTGACGAATCTTCCATATATGCTGACATAGGTAGCCTTCTGAGCCTCTGCGACGAGAGATGGCTTAAATCTCTGTCTAAGGTCTTCATCTTCCGGTCTGAGCACTCCTCCGTTGGCCTCGACAAAAGGATAGACAAAGCTACCCTTGTACGCAGGATCTATCAGACGTTCCGGAACATAGAATGAGAAAGACACCGAGCTTGAAGATGTTGCCTGCGAGCCCTTGAATGAAGAATGTGAAAACACATCCTCCAGAACAGAGGCTGAGGTCTCGACATTTTCATCAAAATCAACCTCTGATGCCACATTATGCACTTCCCAGCTTGCAGGAATAAAATACGAAGAATGTCCCGACGGAAGGTCAAGAGGCGAATTGACTCCTATATTGACGGTTATCTTCGCATAGGAGCAGTACATTTCCAGACTTACGAGGTATTCGAGAGTGCCGTCCGGATCAAGATTGATTCCAGTCCGGCCTCCCATCATCGGGAAGCCCTCATCCGGGACCAGGACACCGGTAACGTCTGTATCCAATGCCGTAAAGTAAGATAACGTCCGTCCTATGCAGTCTGACTCGGACAAGGAGGCAAGTTCCGGCATATTCGCAAAGGCATAGACCGAACACGAGGTCAGATCTTTGGAAGGATATCGTTCCTTCAGGTTGTCTGGATCGACAAGAAATGAAATGTCCGAACCGACGGAATGCTGAAAATATATACATTTGCCGGATGCGTCAAATATGGCCATAGCCATAGATGTGACCTTCTGTTCCTCAGCTGTCTTGTTGGCCTTGGTTTCAATATCACCGAAAGGCATAATACGGGGAACGAACTGCACCTTTCCATCACTTCCGATCTTGGCGGACGGATCCATTTCCGCAAAAGAACAAGACCAGACTGCAAAAGCTGCAGCTATGGCTAATATATATGCGTATATCTTCATCATTCAAATTCTATATTGATTCTCTTGTCATCCCAGTAAGTTCCTGAGGTGGCATTCATCGTAATCAAGCCGTTCATAAAGATCAGCTGAAGATAATATTTCTGTCCCTCAGCGATATCCTTCTGCATATCGAAAGGGATATTGTTTCTGGTTCCGGATGAAACATCAACCAAACCTTCGCCATCAGGATTGAGAAGCGGAACAGCAATGGGGTTCCCTTCATCGTCTGCAAATGAGAACTTGAACGAAGCCTTTCCTTTGAGATATGCCCCATCGGCCTTTTTCTGCGGTATTATGATCAGAGTCTTGCCCTTATCTCCCGTTATATTTACCCTCTGGTCTTTCGACACAGACGCTGACTGCGAACCAGAAAGGAGCGTAAAGGATGCAGAAGGAGAAGAGGCTGCTGTCAAAGACTTTACTCCCGGCTCAAGAACCGATCCATCGTGACTATACTCAGGATCCATCCAAAGAGACACGCCGTCATATAAAAGATTGTCGAAAGTGACGGTAAGGTCGCTTATCCTGACTGTCACAGCCTTGCCGTTCACATCATTGATATAATTTCCAAGATGCACATCTATCGCGGATAATCTGTGCTTCATTGTGAATCCGACAGAGTTTGAAAGTGAATTGTCAACGTCCTTTACTTTATAGGAGGTCATAACATCCACCATATCGGAATGATTGAGTGTATAATCGATATAAGGCTCGCCGTCCACATCAATACCGCTCGCCGTAACTCTGTTGTACGGGTAATATGCGAAGAATGAATACAGGGTTCCTTCACCCTCCCAAGGAATCAGAGATGCCCCTGACGGATTAAGGGCAGATCCGCTTGCATCATACTGGTGGGAATTTCCTTTCCATTGGACAAGCTGCTTATGGAATACGTTAGGCCTGATCTGACCGGCACTCACGACATCCCAATAACCTTTATACTTGAAGGCTGTGACCCCGAAGTCCTTTCCTTCCATATCTGAAACGAGCTCTCCTCTGGTATCTACCTGTGAATCAAAGAAAATATAAGAAAGCGGTCTCTCAGGAGACAGGTCTCCCCTGTCGCAACCCGCCAGTGCAACAAGGGATAAAGTCAATATGCAGAATAATCTTTTCATTTCCGTCACCTGATGATTATCGTTCCTCCCACCTGTTCCGTTCCCCAAGGTTCGACCATAGGCGTATCGAACCTTATGTCCTGTTCGACAAAAAGAACAGCTGAATATGTGTAATTGTTGCCCTCAGACCACTCCGAGACCACATCAACCGGCAGAACTGAACTTAGAATCCTTGAAGAAGTATTTGTACCGTGGGAATATGTGTACTCCACAAGCAGATTGACCTGATCTGCGGAAAGATCCTGGGGGACAGCATATATTCCTCCTATTGTGACTGGTGCAGCATTATCCGGAAGTTCCACGTCAAGATCCGTAAGCGATACTGCACCGGCTTCATCCGAAGTTGTCCATCCCGAAGCGAATCTATATGTTCCGCTCTTCTTCATACCCCAAAGGTAAATGTTCCTGACTTTCATCGTATGGCTGTTGTTAAGAGCAGCCTTGCTGAGATTGATACTGATCCTGGCCAGCTTATGCCCGAACTCCAGATTTACATCGGGAGGATTTTGTGTCATAGCCCCGGTACGGCGTCTATGATGAGCAGCAATCACATCTATATGACCGCTGTCCTGCTCAAGATCGGTAGAAATATTATCGGGCATCGCATATTCAAAGCCATAGTCTCCTGATGCATATTCAACAGGAATATCCAGAGGGGCTACCGCATAGAAGTCATAGGTTTTCTCCGGCAGCCAGTATTTGTCACCCTCATATTCCCAGTTGTCCATCCTGCCGTATTCATCAGGATCGACTCCGGTCACCTCTGCTCCATCAAAGACATCTGCCGCTCCGGGGGAGGTCTCTCCCCACACCCGGAAGGCGGTCAGATTGAAATCTGTCATCAATGTCTTTGTCCTTACATCCTCAAATACTATAGGATATGCGTCATCCTGTGGCTGTACATCGACAGGAGTCTTTGTACAGCCGCTCAGAATGAGGAAATAAATGAGGACTAAAGGATGTTTCTTCATTTTATGCTAATTTTTTGTCATCGGGATATCATCAGCGGAATTAGAACTTCCATCACCGCTGATATCAAAATTCCAGGAAGCCACATTTGCATCGAAGCGGATATAACTTGTCGTTCCGACGAGTGTCACTGTGTACTGATAAACCTTTCCAGGATGCCAGTTATAATCATTATTACCGTTATCATACTTCAATGGGAAAGTATAGTTCTGGCTGTGAGTTCTCGTATAGGTATAGTTTCCTGGAGTATCTTCTTCCCTGTGATAGGTAACCAGTGTGAAAGTTACATTTATGTCCTTATTTGACTGAGGAATCACAAAATGTCCGAAAGACTTGTTGCTTGATGGAGTTATCACATACTCATCATCTTCAGCAGGATCTACATTAGGTACCGTATATTCATATTCAGCATCACTGCCAAAATCACCCCAAGCAATTGTATGAGTATTATGAGCCGTAAGTTTATATGTACAATTTCCTGTCTTCTCTCCTGAAAACTTGAGATCCTGAACCGCTACAATCTGATTCGAACCGACAGCATCGCCATTATTTATAACAAAACGCACACGTGTCAGAATATGTCTGAAATCAAAGGTTACAGTTTCCTTGCCTACCATAGATTCGCCTGTCTCGATCGGGTCTGCTATATCGACAATCAGGTCTTTATCCGTTACAGTATAATCTTCAATGATGATCTGATTGTCTCCCGTTTCAGGATATACATAACTGAACTTCACCACATCATCAGAATTAAAAACTTCCTGACCGATTACATCTTCAGCCCTGAAGGCTGCATTACCATTGGATACTGCTGCAAAATAATATTTCTTGTTTGCTTTCCACATTGTCGAAACACCACCATTGTATTCATAGTGTCCGTTCTGGGCAGAAGTTCCGGACCACACCACGTCTTCACAATTGAAAACCTGCTCTTGCCCTGTGCCATCAACATTGGTCATATTCCCATAAACATAGAACCTTGACAAATCGGTTCTACCATTGATAACCACAGCGCGCGTGTGTTTGCCGACATAGGTATCAAATGAGATTTCTCCACTGTCAGACACATCCATAACTTCATTCTTAACACAGCCTGTCATCGTTGCTACAAGTGCTGCAAAAATTAACAAATGCTTTTTCATAAATGTAATTTTTAAAATTATAATTATTGTTAATATTCTATTTCAACGGAATATTTATCGTATCTCCCCAAGGATCCACCCCGACTCCGAATCCTCCTCCTTCGAAAATGCCTCCCTCTTCATCTGTAATACACAATCCTTCAATGAGGATCACTCCACCTCTGGGCTGATTCTTCATCTGTGCAGACACATCGATATCGAATGTCTTGTACAGACCGTTTGTCATCAGTACATCCAATCTTATCATATAATCTTCATTTCCGTCCTCCTCACCCTTGCTGTAATGATCGCCAGGATAGTCAGGCACGCCGAAGGTCATCACTTTGGCAGACAGAAAACCCTCACCTTCTTCGCAGTCAAACATAATGGATGCAGACTCTGTCCCGGTATGTCCGTCATAGAGATATACCTTCTCGGCCATACCGGCAAAGAGACCTTGAGCTTTGGCCACATATTCATAGCCTTGGCTGAATTCCATACGTACGAAGTATGTATAAACCAATGGCCTCATTTCAAGCTGCACGACTTCCGTCTCCATCTTCCTTTCCACCAGCATAGTTTCAATATACCTTCCAAACAGCATATCGGGCTGATTAATGACGCGCTCCCCCTCATTCGGAGACTTGAATTCAGCACGCGAGGTCGTTCGGGTTGTAGCCGAAGCCTCTTTGGAAGAGGACAGATCACTATACACAAGATACTCTGTATCATTATTATACAACAGGAATGAATATTCACCTTCAGTTCCCAGTGTCACCCTCTTTCCCTGCGGATCGATATTGAAATCCTTATATCCATCAGTCTTATGATATGCTATCAGGCGTATTCCCTCCGGAATACCTGGACATAAATCTTCATATCCGCATCCCCATTCCGGATTCCAGCAGCCTTCCCATCCGCAACCATAATCTCTTTCCCACACAAGTTCCCAATCCGTACGCAAATCAATCCTCACTCCGAGAGAATGCTCGTCGTGATTATAGCATAGTTCCTTTCTGCACCCGCACAATGACAGTATGAGGATGCACATATATATCATTCTCCCCCTCATTCCGTTCCCTTTCTATCCTTTTTTCCAAGATGCCAGACAATAGCCAGTTTTACCTTCACAGGCCCCAGATAATTTGTCCGGATTCTTCGCACATATACATAATGATCCTCATACGGAATATATTCATCATACTGGGTATGAAGCCATCCCAGACCAAGGCCGGCCTCCATAGAAAGTTTCTTTCCTATAGGAAACATATAGCCATAGCTCAAGCCAGCAGTCAGGAATTCCCCTTGATAGCCTTCCTTGCCGTTTTCCAGATCATAGAGTCCGGCACCTGCGAAGGCTCCGAAATAATGTCCCCTACGTGATATGTCCGGATTGAGCCAGTATCTGATCTCGGGGCTGAACTGCATCAGCTGATAATATTTATGATCGGCTTTACGGCTCCACCAGGCAATCGAGCATTCCGCATTCACTGACCAATGGGGAGCGAAGACATATTCAGCTTCGACAGACGGAGTCAGAGCAGCGTCATAAAGCAGATTGGTCTTTAATGAAACAGTGGATCGTCGCAATGAATCAGTCGTGCTTGTCGCCTCGGAAGGGACGGCAAAAGAACATAGCGCCGAAAGCACTATGAGGATGATTTTATAAGACCGTTTCAATTCTAATACTTAAGACTATCGTCTGCGAGATTCCACAGTCAGAGATAAGTCGCATACAATTTGAGTTACAAAGATAACACTTTTACCTACAAGTAAAAACAAATGGGGGGATTTTCGGATAAATTTTATATCTTTGCCGACGTTATAACAACTTTTAAATACGTATTGACTATGAACCTTAGAGTTTTCAAAAAAGACATCGAGTATTTCGTTGGCGAATTCATTGATGATTGCGCTCTCTTCGTAGCGCTCAACCCGCACAAGGATGCTGACGAGATCGCACAGATAATTGACGAGGCAGTTGACCTCTACAACGACCTCAAGCAGCGCGCAAACCATCCTGAAGGAGCAAAGAAGGCTTTCTACAACGGCCTCACTAAAGAGATGTTCGAGAAACTTGACACTCTCTGCGAGAAACTCAGCGCCGTGGTTTCAAAGCAGGCGTAATTATCGTAAAACGAATCAGAACCGGTTTCAGAATTTCTGGAGCCGGTTCTTTTTTATTGCCGTCGTAATCCATTGAGCGGAAAAGTGGCCATAGGAGGCACTCCAGCCGCTCAATAGGTCTGGAATGAATACCATTGAGCGGCCAGGAGACTGTCAGAGAGGGATTTTCCGCTCAACATTCAGTTAAAGTTATTATTTTTGCTGAAATTAACATAGTATGAAAAAGAATTTCATAATAATCATCTTCCTCATATCCTTGTTGCATATTTGCGCGACTTCTTCCGCACAATCCCTTCAGGAATCAATAAATGCCATCATCAGTGACAAGGCATTGACATCTGCCACGGTAGGAATCTGTGCAAGAACCGGTGACGGAAGAACCCTCATTGACATTGAGGCCGACAATCTGATAATTCCGGCATCAAATATGAAACTTATCTCCACCGGAGCGGCACTGCACCTGTTAAGCCCTGACTATCAATTCACTACACGTATAGGATATAGCGGAAGCATCTGTAACGGAGTCCTTCAAGGTGACCTTTACATCATCGGAGGAGGAGACCCGACCACAGGCTCAAAAGACTCCATAGCCACATCTCTTGACAGGCTTTTCTGCAGTTGGGAGAAATTCATCCGAGATGCAGGAATCAGACGCATAGAAGGAAAAATCATAGGCGACGGACGATATTTTGAAGGTATGCCCGAACATCCGAGTTGGTTGTGGAGCGACATAGGAACATATTACGGATCGGGAGCCACAGGGCTTATGTTCTATGAGAACACTCAGTCCTTCTACGCCAATGCAGGCAAACAAGTCGGAGATCCAGTAGAAATCGCACCTTCATATCCCGAGGCTCCCTGGATGGAATTCAGATACAATTGCACCACAGGCAAGGCCGGCACAGGCGACCAATTGTATATGTATGCCAGCGACCTTGCACCAGTCGCAGAAATCAGGGGCACATTCGGCATAGACCGCGGAAAGAAAAGAGTCGATTGCACCAACAAATTTCCTGAATATACAATTGCGAGCATATTCGCCGATTATCTGAAAGGCAAAGGTATGACTTCGGACGGTCCGGCGGATTTCAGGCTATGCACCTCGACAAAGATGGTTCCTGCCGAACAGATCACAATCATCGGAACCACACTCTCCCCGACCCTCAGGCAGATAGCCTTCGAGACCAACCACAAAAGCAACAATCTCTTTGCCGAAACCCTGTTCAGAAGCATTGGAAAGAGTGTCACCGGCAGTGCCTGCTACGATTCCACATACGTAGCCGTAAATGGCACATTGCAGAGTCTGGGCATCGACACATCATACGGAGCGGTGATGGCAGACGGAAGCGGCTTGTCAAGACAGAATCACATTTCGCCGGACTTCTTCTGCAGATTCCTGACCGCGATGATGTCCTCCCCATATTTCGAAGACTATGTATATACCCTTCCATCACCCGGTTCCAACGGCACATTGGCAGCCAATATGAAGAATTGTCCGGAAGATGTAAAGACAAGAATCAAGGTAAAGAGCGGTTCGATGACCGGAGTCAGATGCTACAGCGGCTACATCATCCCGACTGAAGGCTGCAAGGAAGAGACCATAGTCTTTTCGATTATGGTGAACAACTGCACTGCACCTACCTGGAAAGTGCGTCAACTTATGGATAAAATAATGGCAGCCTTAGCGGCTGCCAATTAAGAATTTTCCTGAGCGGATCCCTACAATGCTACAGCAAGTCCGAAGTGGAGATTGAAACGCCACTGGGTCGGGATAGCACCGATTCCAAGACTTGCAGGTGCTTTCGCCATCTCGAGGAACATATAGTCACTTCCGATATAGAAGCAAGGTCCCTTGTTCGGTGTGAATTCCAATATCCATCCGAGAGTCTTCGCGACATTCAGGAATGAATAGTTTATACCGCAGGCAAACCAGTTGACCGGATTGACATTATATGAAAGTGTCAGTTCGTTTCTGGTGTGTGCAAAACTTCTGCGAGCGGAATAGAGGGCTCCCACACTCATCTTTTCATTCAGGAAAGGCATCTCTGCTCCTACATAGAAACTTGGAAGAGTAGAACGTGTAAATGAAGAGGAACCGTTGTCCTTGAGTTTGATCATATCCTTTGCCGCATTACCCAATTCTTCAAATGCAGCATCCATCGCTCCTTCGTCCATCGACACCTGCAAACCTGTCCATTCAAGGCTGCCGCCGGCATTATATGACTTGGCTGCCGAAGCACTATAATGGATCAGACCCAGATCGGTTACAGCAGCAGAGACCGATACTCCATTGATGAATCCGTCAAACTTGAGATTGTATTCCGCTCCGAGATCGAATGAATATCCGAATCCTGAAAGCGCACCACCAAATTCATATCCGAAATCGAGGCTGCCGTCCGGGCCAGCGACATTGAGTCCTTTTGCTGCGGTATAGACACTTCCCTGAGCATCAATGACCCATTTGTCAAGACCTGTAACAAGGTTGGCTTTATCCAACTGCACTCCCATATAAGCCACTGGGAAAATCATACGAGCCTTCGCTCCGACTCTCAATCCCTCCAGGACATCAGACATATCCCTTGAATAGCCCACAGATGCCTGCAGAGACGCAGCGGCATTCATATTAAGCGAACCAAGGTCGAAAGTACTGCCCTCTGTTCCGGTTCCCTTCTTCAGGAACCTGAACAGATCGCCAGGTATATCCACATCCGCATTTACGCGCACCCCGAGATCGACAGTCCAGAAACTGTTACGCTTGGTTTTCCATCCGAAGTTTATAATGTTGACATCAGTCTGCACATCCATATACGGTTTGTTCGGAAGAGCAGCATCGAAGTCGGCCAATGACACATTCTGATTGAGGAATGTGTAGAGTTGACCATTCATCGGATACATAAATGTCTGAAGATCGAGGTTGGACAAAAGACCAACTGACGTGTTACCGATCACAGGTATCTGGAAATAGCCCGAAGTCGGAGCGAATGCAGGATTCATTTTATTCCTGTTCAGAGAGTTATCCAGAAAATAACTACCCTTCAAAGCCTGTGCACCCATTATGAGTGGCATAAACAGCATAAATGCTGCAACTGCTATATTCTTTCTGTTCATAATTCTCTGCTTTTTACTGTTCATCTTCTTTTTCCATCAAATCGCCCAGATCCAGGGTAAGTCCTTCAGGAAGCACCGCCTTGAGTTCTGCGTGGAGGAATGACTCCTCAGTCACAGGCACTCCGGATACTCCTGCCGACGTAGCCTTGAATACAAGTTCCATCGCTGCTACATCAGCCTTGGCTGCGCCTGCAGCAAGTCCGAGCATAAGTTCGAGTTCAGTTTTCTGAGCAGAGCCGTCACTGTTGCAAGGCTTGATCTTCTGCTTTCCGCAATTCTCTGCCAACGGAACGATATTGCCCTCAGAGTCAATCATATTGATGCTGAGATCCAAGCCAAGCGGAAGTGAACTTGTGATGTTACCGGCAAGTTTGATTCGTCCATTGGATATTGCCTGACCGAGGAAATCAGGTAATCCCTGAAGAGTATCTTTCAGAACAATATTGAAGTCTTCGCCAAACTCAAGAGGAAGTTCGAACGCATAGTCTGCTGTAAGAACATAATCAGCAGTAGGCTCCAGAACACATTCCTTAGACGAATCCGTTGCGGCATCAAGCCTGAATTCGAGTTTCTCTGGAATATCTCTAAGAAGGCTGAGAATATCTGCCTCGACGAATTCATATCCGGCAGGACATCTATCTTCACTGCCTGGGTTCGCAAGCCAGTACTTGGTAACAGCCATCTTATCTGCAGATTCAGCATATTTCAACGACAATACCGGAACTGACACCGCTTTCTTTTCGTCCGGTGCACCGTTGTAGTATGGTACAAGGGAAATCTCTGCATTTACAGGAACACCGAGATTAGTCTTGACTTCAAGTGCAAGATGAACGTGGTTGAAGTCGAGTTCAGCCTCTTCAGCAGCACTTCCGAGACTTTCAGCAAACTCTGCCAGATCGACAGCCTCCACCACAGGATCGACTTTATAATCAACCTTTCCTGTAACCTTGGCAATATCAATATCCTTTATATCAGCCTTGAACTCCACTTCGAGTTCCTTTCCGAGCCATTCGTTCACATCAAGCGATGCATCAGTAAGCGTCACTGAACCGGCAAGGTCAATTACATCCTTGATACCATTCTCGATATTGACCCCCTCAAGATTGAGAGCCTCGATCTTCACTGGATCCACCTTGATCTGACCGTCCTTATTTACAGTTCCATTCAATTTGATGTTGCCTGCCTCATCTGTTTCCACTCCGCTCACTTCTATCATATCAGGGAATCCGACTGTGAAGTCAAGCGAAAGTTTTGTCGAGCCGAGATCCGGTAGCGATGAAGCATCAAGCATAAGATTGAGATAGACATCATCAAGTTCGATCCTTCCTATGGAAACAATTTCTTTCGGCATATCCTCTGCAGGCATCAGGTCGATGTCGATCTTCTCGCTGATCCTTGTCTCGAACTTGTCTAGAGCGACCTTTGACGGAATAAATTCAGGGATATGAGCCTTGACAGACACCTTCATTCCTGGTGCAGTGATCTGCTCGATCTGTTCCTTATTCATCAGAGATGCATCAACAGAAAGACCGCCAGAGAGGCTTACCTCGCCCTTTGCATACACTTTTCCGTCAGTCTCATCCTTCTGAGGAACAAGCCAAAGTTTTTCGACAGGAAGGGTAATCTGCTCTGGGAATGATCCGCGCAGAGTGATGGAATTATCTGTTGCATTGAAATTATACTCAGCAGGGAGAGGTGTCTTGAATACGAACATATCAGGGAAATCAAGACAAAGACCGCCAGCATCGGATGGAATGAGATCCATATCCATCTCCGGCATCTGAATATCGATAGAGATTTCTGGATTGCCTTCCGGAGTAATGAGAATATCTCCAAGATCAAGCATATCCTCAGGGAGTTCCACAGAAATCTCCTCCGGCTCTATATCGAGTTCGTACTCGAAACCTTTGACCTTCACCTCATAATCCTCGACAACCAGATCGGAGCGTACATCAACAAGAACCTTGACATCATCTGCATCACGTGCAGGAAGATCAGCACTGTGGATTGTTCCGTCGGCCTTTGCAACAGCCTCCACCTTTATGTTTTCAGAGAAAACTATCTTGCCGCCAACCGGTGCCGGCATCTCGATTCCTGTAATCCTGACATTGTCAGACAAGCCCTTTGACAGATCCACATTGCTATAAATCACCTGATTACGAGCATTTGCACCTTCCACCTGTATCTCTTCCGGGAAAGTAAGAACCAGGCTTTCGAGATCTGCCTTGAGTCCGCGGATACGAGATACATTCTCAGCCTTGATATCAATCTTGAAACCTGAATCCTCTGTGAATATAACCTCGGTGAACTCCTCCACCTCCTCAGGAAGTTCGAGATCATCCATAGTCAGAGACACTTCATCTGACTGAGACACAGTCACAGGATCAACGGTCATAATGACATCATCGATCTGAAGATCGACAAACTCAATCTTCATATACAGATCGATCTGTCTGTTGTTTTCCAAAAGACGAGTGGTGGTATAAAGATCTTCAAGCAGAATACCTCCCTTTGCAGGCAGGAGATAATCCTTATCAAGAGCACAAGGACTGTCGGCATTCTTTCTCTCCCAATCCTTAGGATTTATGGCAAGAGAAGTGATGCTGTACTCCACTGTCTGCTTGTAATTATTCTTCTCGGAAAGCACGAAATCATCATTAAGATGAGCGTGGTCGTCTGAGTGATTCTTATCGAGATGGAATATATTATGGAGGTCCACATCAATCTGAGGGATCAGTCTTCCCGAAAGAAGGAAAGAATTCCTCAATTCGAGAGTCACCTTCATCTTGGCTCCGGAATGGAGGACGATCTCCTCAACGGAACTGATACCCTTAGGAAGTTCTATATATAAATGTATGTTCTGCGTTCCATCAAATTCATCAGTTATATGTATGTTCTGCGCGAGCAAAGCACCGTCAACTGCAACCGGATTATCATTGATCATTGCATCAGGAATATGGAACGAGTCGTTCAGAGACATAAGATGGGTCTCGTGGCTGACACTCGGGAATTCCTTCAACGCCATCTGATCAGGATCCGGAGCATAACGAGCCAGACCTGCAGAAAGCTGAAGATTTTCCGATACTGAAGGCAATGTCAGTTCTGGAGCCTTGAAAGAAGAAGATATATCGTAATCGAACGAATAATCCATTTCTTCCACCTTGACATCAGACACATCTGCGCTGTTAAGTTCGAAGTTCACCTTACGCGAAAATTCCACATCATCAATCTTGACCATATCGGTCAGAGAAGCCAATTCCTCCGACATATTGAATGAATCATTGAATCTGACAGCGTATGCTCCGTTTTCAAGCGTCTGAAGCACATCTGCATCCAGATCTTTAAGGAGTTCCTTGAGTTTCAATGTGTCAGTGTTTCCGATTGGAAGAACAAGACCGTCCTGGAAAGGAGTAACCTCAAGATTGAGATTATCCTCGGACAAGTCGTACTTTTCATTGACGCAGGATGTGACTGACATCAATGCAAAAGAAGTGAAGGCAAATGCCATCACCTTTAGGAGAAAATGTTTTACCATAGTTAATCAAATAAGATGTACAAAGGTATTCATATTATTGAAAATACCAAACAATCCATTACTCTGATTTGAAAAGAGAGCGGCAGAGAGCCGGAACATCGGCTACCTTGACAATATCGATATTCTTTAATCCCTGAGGGTCAATCCCTTCCAGATTTGTGAAAGATGACACATATATCCTGCGGAAGCCAAGACGTGCAGCCTCTATGATGCGACGCTCGGTCTGAGCCACCGGACGGATCTCACCACTGAGCCCGACTTCACCTGCAAAGCAGATATCTGACGGTACGGCAAAATCGAAATTTGAAGAAAGCACGGCTGCTATAACGGCAAGATCGCAGGCCGGATCACTCACCTTGAGCCCACCTGCCATATTGAGGAAGACATCTTTGACACTGAGTCGGAAACCGGCTCTTTTCTCAAGCACGGCAAGAAGCATATTCAGACGACGGACATCAAAACCTGTGGCACTACGCTGAGGCGTACCGTAAGCTGCGGAACTCACAAGTGACTGAACCTCAATAAGGAACGGCCTGGTTCCATCAAGCATAGCACTTACCGCAACGCCGCTCAATCCATCCTCGTGCATAGGTATGAGCATCTCCGAAGGGTTGCTGACTTCCCTAAGACCTTTGCCGGTCATCTCGAACACCGCAAGTTCGGAAGTCGATCCGAAGCGGTTCTTTATGCTTCGGAGAAGTCTGTATGTGCCTCTGTTGTCGCCCTCGAACTGAAGGACAACATCGACAATATGCTCCAATATCTTCGGCCCGGCGATGCTGCCTTCCTTCGTTATATGTCCGATCAGGATAACCGGTACTCCTGTCTCCTTCGCAAACCTGAGAAGCATAGAGGCAGTCTCCTTGATCTGCGTAACCGAACCGGGAGAAGACTCCACATTCTGCGAGAACATCGTCTGTACGGAATCCACCACCATCAGATCAGGCATCACCGAACGCGCCTGGGCAATTATGTTCTCCATCTGCGTCTCACTGTATATCAAGCAATTGGAATCATCACCTCCGATACGGGCAGCCCTGAGTTTTACCTGTCTGGCGCTTTCTTCACCGGTCACATACAATGTCTTGAGAGCAGGACAATGCAGAGGAATCTGCAGAGAAAGAGTTGACTTTCCTATTCCAGGCTCTCCCCCGACCAGCACAAGCGAGCCTTCCACCAGACCGCCTCCGAGGATCCTGTCCACTTCGCCGTTATTGAGGGATATACGGTTCTCCACTGAAGAATCGATCTCTGACAAAGGCATCGGCTTATGGCCGGAACCCGGCACAGACACCGCTGCAGAGGCATTTTTCTTACCTGTCGCCACCGTCTCTTCCACCATCGTGTTCCATTCCCCGCACGCCGGACATCTGCCCATCCACTTCGAACTCTCATTTCCGCACTCCTTGCAGAACCAAACCGTCTTTGTCTTAACCGTTGCCATCTTTCTTATATTTTATACCGCAAATTTACATAGTTTCCTGATTGAAACGTCATTTTGAGCCCCTTATATACAAAAAAAGATATTGTTCTTTGCAGGACAATATCTCAGCAGAACGGAATAAACCGTCTGTTATGGCAGGGATGATTACTCAGCCTTGTTGCAATCAACGCAAGTGCTGTCGCACTGAGCGCACTTAGTTGAGTCGCAGCACTCCTTTGCGCAAGAATCTGCCTTCTGGCATCCGTCGCACTCTGTGCATTCTGTGCACTCAGTTGCAGCGCACTCCTCAGCAGCCTTCTGATTATTGCAAGCGCAAGATGCAGCAGCGAACATTGCAGCAACCACTGCCATAGACATAAATACCTTCTTCATAGTCATTTTAATTAAAGGGTTAAACAAAACACTATTCGGCAAATGTACAACTTACATTTTGAAATCACAAATAATTATTGATAAAACTCTCATAAGTCGCTTCTACCTATCCACTTCAAAGACTTCCATATCTTTCAGACTACCATTTTCGATATGAAATCTCAGTGCCGTCCTTACAATATGAAAGCCCTGTATTCCAGCCGCTCCGGGGTTGATTACAAGCATATTCCTACGCGTATCTCGCACCACCTTCAATATATGCGAATGTCCGCATACGAATATGTCAGGACGATACTCATCTATGAGTTTCCGTGCCCGTGGATCATATTTCCCGGGATATCCTCCTATATGCGTCATCAGAACCTTCATACCCTCGCACTCGAAGAAACGATGAAGGGGATGGGTATAACGGAGATCATAATTGTCACAATTGCCAGCGACACCGACCAGCGGCTTGAAAGAGGCTATTGAGGCTGCCAGATCAAGGCCTCCCCCGAAGTCTCCCGCGTGCCAGATCTGATCGACCGGAGCCAGAAAATCACGGAATGGTTCGTCAAACACGCCGTGGGTATCAGAAATCAGTCCTATGAACATCACGCTAAAGTTTTATGAATATCTTTCTTCTGTACAGTATCACAGCAAGCACAAGATGCACAAGCACGAACAGCAATGCATAAAGAAGCGACATCCACTCGTTTGCACCGAACACTGAAGCACTGTCCCAATGCAGGAATGCGGAGAGGGACTTGGCAAGAAGTCCGGAAAATATAAATATGGCCAATGGATTCATACCTAAGGCCTGGAAAGGGAAGAATGGCTTGCGGATGCCCTTGATGTCGATACAATAGATAAGAAAAGCCATCACAAACATAGCCCAGCCCGCCGTATAGAACACGTATGAGACAGACCATAGAGGTTTGTTGATAGGAATTACGATGTTCAGCACCAATGAAAAGGCAAGGGAAAGTGCTGCGTAAGTATAGAATCTAGAAACCAGTCTGAATCCTGATGCAGTATCATTTGGCTCATTCTGCATCTGCTTAATCATTCCGCCTGCAAGATAACCGACCAGAACCGTACAGGAGCCTGTCAGCACCCCGAGGATTCCCTCAGGGTCGAACGCAACTCTCTGACCTGCTTCATTATGATAGCCGTGATATATATGATCCGCTCCGAACAGAGCGATATCCAGCCTGCGTCCGAAGTTCCCTTCAAGCGAGAATGCCCCTTCGGGACCGGCAAACAGAAGAAGCAGACCAACGTGAAGCAGGGACAGAACTGCTATCGCTCCCCATATTTTCCCTGGTTTCGTAAGCCATAAAGCAAGGACAGAATCAAGGACATAGCACATAGCGATACGGGGCAACACGCCCACAAGCCTCAGATTACCAAGCCATTGCGCATAATTCTGCCACAGTGTGAGATCAGGATCCATCCTATAAGGATAAAAGGGATATGCAGTCAGCAGAAGCCCTGCAAGATATAGCAGCACTCCCCTTTTCAGAATCTTTTTCAGAGCCTGACCATCAAGTGCATTATAGCGCGACAAGGCAAATGTCATAGACACACCGACGCAGAAAAGGAAGAACGGAAAAACAAGGTCGCAAGGCGTACAACCATCCCACGCTGCGTGTCTCAATGGAGGGAAAATCCTGCTCCAGGATCCAGGATTATTAACCAGAATCATCAATGCGACAGTCAGTCCGCGGAAAACATCAAGTGAAAGATATCTTTTCATAATCCGCAAATTTAAGCATAACTTATCAGAATCGATACATATTTATGGTTTGCATCTGCTTTTTGTATATATTTGCAATCATCATATATCCACCAGCCCTATGAAAAACCGAATACTGATACTCACAGGGATACTTCTTACCGTGTTATCGCTTACTATGTGCTCGAAACATAGTTCGAAAGATTTCAACGATGACGAAGCCTTGAAGCTGGAAGTCGTTGTCCTTCTGGGATGCGACACAGTCCAATCTCCTGTAGCACGACAGATCATCAATTTTCTGGACTTTTCCCTTATCGAAATCTACGATCCGGACAATCAGGATGTGCTTACATACCATTATATGGACAGCTTTACAGGTGAAAGTCTGCTCCTTATGGCATCAGAGGACAACATCATCATAACCGAGTATGATCCGATAACGGGAAGAAAGGGAGATGAAGCTCTTGTCTCATCTGCCGCTGCAGGATTTGACAGGCTTGTTCTGAGTAAGGTGGATTGGAAGACGGGCAGTTTTGAGACAATAGCTTCAATCGATCTTCCGGAATCTTCAAAAGCAGTTACTAAGGCCGATGATCTTGAAAATGAGGTAAGGGAGCTTCTCGTAAAGCACCTTGATGAGTTATCCTCAAAAGTATCAGATTTGGGAAGTTCAATCAGTTTTCTCGGACCGATATCGGAAGGGGCCGGTATGGTATGCGACCTGTATACAAACCTGGTTATCCCCAAGATAAAGTCTTTCCTGTATTATGATGACCCCAAGAAACAGGAGGAGATAGCAAATGAAACTCTGGAATCACTTCTTACGGGTTTTATCACCGACCGAATAAAGATCAAAGGTTTGACAGGATCCCAGTACCTGTTCATTGGCAAGAAATCATATAAGGTTTCCGGGTATCTTACCGAAACAATACTCAAACATATTCCTGATTTCGGATCTGATGAACATAATACCGAATACTATCTGTCATACGCAAGTTCAAGCGTAAGCAGCTCTATGAAGGCTTTAACCTCGACACAGTACAGTCAGAAGAAGCCGTTCACCCTCACAGTGGCTGTCAGCAACATATCAGAGACTTCAGCCAAGCTGTCTGGAACCTATAAGCTCAACAGTTCTTCAGGTGGTCACTATGCAAGTATGGGATTCAGCTACAGCGGAGGCGGGACGAGTGAAACCATAGTGACTTCCGATCAGCTCAAATCTGTCAGCATCAATGGACTGGAAGAGGCGACGACATATTATGCAATGTCATACATACAGACCATTTTCGAGACATATTACAGCACACCTGTCGCATTCACGACAAAGGGCATCCGGTTTGAGACAAGCGAATCGTCTATCTCCTTCGACAAGAAGGGCGGCACCGCCCAGGTGGGAATAACAATAGGAGATGAATCTGTCTGGGAGGTGTCATCAAGTCCGGATTGGTGCAGCACATCCGCCAATGGCAACACATTGACAATCACAGCCAAGGAAAGTACGAAGGAAAGAAAAGGCCAGATAGTCCTTAGTTGTACGAATATGTATGGGGAAAGTCAGACCCGTACCATAAGCGTAAGTCAGAACAGTGTCAGCTGGAACGGCACATCATGGCTATTCAGCGGAAATCTTGAGTACTCGTCATCATTTGCCGGGGAAAACCTGAGCGGCAATGCTCCTCTTGAATATATGCTTGTCGAAATATATGACTGTGAAAACGGAGATGTCTCCATTGACTATGGAGACTCCGAGAACTACCATAATGAAGTATCTGTTGATAAAGATGGAAATCTGATCCTGAAACAGACCCTCAATGAGATGAATAGTGGAGTCAATATGAACGGAGAGATAAAATACATACTCTCAAGGACAGGGACAGATACGGCTACAGGCACGTTCTCCGGAAAAATAACAGTCGACTTACAGCAGGGTTTGGGAAATATGACATTTAAATTCAACGGTACCCTGAACGGAAGAAGAATTGAACAATAGAATGGAACTATTTTACAGCAGAGACATACAGGGAGGAATATGCAGGCTTGACCAGGACGAGTCCGGCCACTGTGTCAAGGTACTCAGGCACAGGGCAGGAGATGAGATTTCCGTAATCGACGGATGTGGAACACTTTACCGCTGCCGGATTATTTCCGACAGCCCGAAAGGAGTGGAAGCAGCCGTTGTTTCACACGAAAACGATTGGGGCGGACATCCGTACAGACTTCATCTGGCAGTATGCCCGACAAAGAATAACGACAGGTACGAATGGTTCGCAGAAAAGGCCTGCGAGATCGGTCTTGACGAGTTATCTCCAGTCATAGGAGAACATTCCGAAAGACGTGTGCTCAAGACTGCCCGTATAGAAAAGGTTCTTATCAGTGCTGCCAAGCAGTCTCTCAAGGCCTCTGTTCCTTCTGTCAATGAACCTGTCTCCGTCAAGGAATTCATCCTTAACGCCTCCAAGGACGCACTCCGTCTGATTGCCTATTGCTTTGAAGATGAGAGAGTTCCCCGAAGAAGCATAAAGGAAGTGCTTGACAGTAGCGAGGCAAAGGAAATCATAGTGATGATCGGCCCGGAAGGTGACTTTTCAAAAGCGGAAGCCGAACTGGCTCTCAAGCAAGGCTTCATTCCGGTTCACCTGGGTACATCACGTCTGCGCACGGAGACCGCTGCCCTTACAGCCGCTTCCGCTGCGTACTTCCGCTATATGTAGGAGAACAATAACCCACTGATTATCTGTAACTTATCGTTTCTACGTGCTGCACAATGGGGAGCACGCAGAAGCAGTAAGTTGCTGAAGGACAATAATTTACCCTCCTCCTATTTTCTGATTATTTCGATGGAGTAGTCGAGGCCGACCTTGATGATGGATGAGGAACGGCCTGTGGAACCGCGTTCCAAAGAAGGATCGACTATATGATCCACAGCAGAGCGTATCGGCTCGGAAATGTCCTGGAACGACTTCGGAGCAGGTTCGCCGGATATGTTTGCAGAAGTGGAAACAAGAGGGCGACCCAACTTTGCGACAAGTTGCTGACAGAAATCCATCATCGGGATACGTATGCCCACTGTCCCATCCTGTGCTACGGTATTGAATGCCAGACAGCGACGGTCAGCCTTCATATTTCCATTTTCCCCGGATATGGCATCGGGATATATTATCGTCATCGGCTTGTCATTGACCTCGATGAGTTGCACCGCCATCTCCGGAATCTCCTTCACATAACGGCATATCATATCTATGTCGCTCGCAAGAAGTACAAGCGACTTGCTGTCTTCCCGCTTCTTTATCGAATACACTTTAGCAACCGCCTCGGGATCGGTCGCATCGCAGCCGATTCCCCACACTGTGTCTGTGGGATAGAGGATTATGCCTCCGTTCCGGAGGACTTCAAGGGCTTTCTGTATTTCCTGATTCATATCATTCCCGTTTATGAATCCTTCTCCAAGGATGATAAAACTATATTTCTATTTCCGTCACGACAGGATAGTGGTCTGAGTATGCGACACGCGGAATGTCGTGTTCCACGGCTCTGCAATCATCAGGATAAAGTACATAATCTATCCTCAACATCGGCCATAGCAAAGAATATGTGGCACCGAAGCCATCACCTGCCTCAACAAAGGCATCCTTACGGTCCCTGGTCATACGGTAGTAGGTATAGGACATCGGATTGTCGTTGAAATCTCCGCAGACGAAAGCATCAAGAGGACATTTCTCTATATCCTCGAACACGCGGTCCACCTGCTTCGGACGACGGGTTATGGAACGCTTCACCTTAGTACCAGTCTCAGCCATCACTGTGCTGTCGCGCCTGGCCACGGCTCTTATCAGACCGGTGAGAGACACGTTGTAACTCTCGAAATGACAATTATATACACGGAACTTCCTGTCCCCTGCCAGATGATCAGTATAAATAGCAAGGTTGGCGCTTTCCTCAAACCTGATCTTTCCTTTACCTTCGACAGGAAGACGGCTCAATGTGACATTGCCGAAAGAGCGTCCCCTATCTGGGAAGAGATAATATTCCGCATCATACCCTTTGAATCTGCGCTGAAGATATTCCTTCACCCTCTCCTTGTTGCCTATCGAAAACTCCTGCAAACAGATTATATCGGGATTCTGCTCCTTTATGAAACGGAACACGGAATCGATGCACTGTTCCCTTCCAGATATCCCGGAGTCCTTGTCCTGCAGGTTGAAACGTCCTACATTCCAAGTGAGTATCTTCACCGTATTTCCTGCAACCGGCTCATCTATAGCCTCATCTGAATTGAACTGGACATATCTTCCGATGAAGAAGAATGACGGAATCAGGGCAAGCAGCGGAATAAGAAAAGACCTCGAACGACGTTTCAGCGCCCAGAGAAGAAGAATGAGATTGAGCGTCATCAGAGGGACATAAAATATTCCCGAAAGCGACACCAGCCATATCCTGGCAGGATTGATGACAATGGAAAGGTATGACAGCGCAAGAAGCGCTGCCACAATCAGCATCAGCACACGGGAGGTGATGCCGAATATCCTGATTTTCCTCTTCCTGGCCATCAGTCCATCCTGCTGTATAATTTATGGTTCTTCTTCCAGTACCATATCAGGAGGAAGCCGAAGATCAGACCTCCAAGATGCGCGAAATGAGCGATTCCGCCACCTGTTCCGGTCACGCCTGTGAGAAGTTCAATAGCTGCAAATATAAGCACGAACCACTTGGCTTTCAAAGATATAGGAGGGAAGATAAGGGTGAGTACCGAATCAGGATAAAGCATAGCATATCCCATCAGTACGCCATATATCGCACCGGAGGCTCCCACAGTAGGGGTCATCTTCAGGGCGTGGATTGATGCCTGGGCTGCATACGAGCCTTGTGCGGCTTCCGTCAGCCAGTTCTGCATCTGAATCCACTCCACACCTGTATGGATAAGGGCGGCACCAAGGCCTGTCACGAAATAGAAAACAAGGAATTTCTTTGCGCCCCAGACTCTTTCCAGCACACTTCCGAATATCCACAATGTGTACATATTGAAGAGAAGGTGCCAGAATCCTCCGTGCATAAACATATGCGTCAGAGGCTGCCACCAATGAAAAAACGGAGAGGTCGGGTAGAAAAGTGCGAACTTCTCGTACATAAAATTCTCATTCAACGCTGTCATAATCATAACAAGCACATTGATTATGATTATGTTCTTGACAGCCGTCGGCACATTCGACATAAAGCCGCCCCTGTTTTCGTATGAATAATAACTCATTTCTTTAGAATTTCTTGTCAATATCTTCGACCGGCATCAGGGTCATCACCCTGCGACCTGCACTGGTATATTCCGGATTCTCGCAGGCGAAGAGTTGTTCAATCAACCTCTGTGCCTCCATCGGATTTGTGACAGGATCGCCGCTGAAAGCACCCAATCTGGCGAAACGTGATGCCATATTGGCAGTCATCATCTCCGGAAGTGCACTGTGATCTTCCGCCAATATGAGAAGCAGATCACCTACCATAGTCTGCACCTTGCCAGCCTCGGCGCTGTATCCCTCGGGAACACCGTTCACCACAATGGTATCAGTCCCGAACGGAGCGATATCGAATCCCAGATCCGCAAGCATCTGTGAATGCTCGCTGATAATACACATATTCTCCACACCTACCTGAACCGTCACCGGGAAAAGCGACGTCTGGGTCAGATGTTCATTCTTTGACAACGCGTTCAGGAAACGATCGTAAAGTATGCGCTCCATCGCCCTGCGGATATTGATCATCATCAATCCTGACCGTCCGGTGGTTACAATATACTTATCCTGAAGAATGAGCACGGATCTGGTGGGAGAAATCTTGTCCTCGAAAAGTTTTCCATAATCATCCCTCTTCTCCACAAAGGCTGAAGTCGGATATACGAACGAAGGCTTGTCACTTCCTGACACTATTGTATTCGCGATATGTGACTCCTCGGACGGATAACCGTCATTGTCGAAAGGATTATAGGAAACATCAAGCCCCAACTGAGGCTCCCTGACAGGACGGAACTCGTCGAAATTCCTGCCGAATGCCGGGATGTCCGGTACGCCTTCCCTATCGAAATCAATGCTCTCTCCGAATGAATTCTTGCCCAGAACTTCCTTTATGCAGGCATAAAGGATCTGAAACACCACGCTGTCGTCCTCGAACTTTATTTCTGTTTTTGTCGGATGTATGTTCACATCTATCGACTGAGGATCTATTTCCAGATAAATTATATATGGAGGCGTATATCCTTCCGGGATGAGATTCTCGTACGCCTTCATCACCGCCTTATGCAGATAAGGGCTCTTGAAATATCTGCCGTTGACAAAAAAATACTGATTGCCCAGCCCTTTTCTCGCAGCATCCGGACGACCGGTGAAGCCATATACGCCGACTACGGATGTCTCGGCCTTTATATCGACCACGTCATTGGCAATGTTGGCCCCAAGCACATCCTGTATCCTGAATTTCAACGACTTGGCAGGCCTCAGAACATATACATCCTTGCCGTTGTGGGTGAGCGTGAAGCCTATATCAGGACGAGTCAGGGCAACGCGGATGAATTCCGTCACTATATGCTTGAACTCGACATTGTCCGATTTGAGGAACTTGCGCCTTGCCGGCACATTGTAGAAAAGATTGCGGACGCTGAAACTGGCGCCACGCGGGGTCGCTATCTCATTGGTGGCTAAATGACGGGAATCCGCAAAATCCACCTGGCACCCCACCTCATCATCCTCGCGACGGGTCTTGAGAGTAACCTCGGCCACTGCCGCAATGGAAGCAAGAGCCTCACCGCGGAAACCGAAGGTGAGAATGTTGCTGAGGTCTTCAGCAGTATGGAGTTTAGATGTAGCGTGACGCTCGAAGCACAGCACAGCCTGATCGGGAGACATACCGCATCCGTTGTCGATGACCTGGATGAGCGTCCTTCCGGCATCCTGTATCACCACAGTCACCTGATCCGCCCCAGCATCCACCGCATTCTCCATAAGTTCCTTCACCACGGATGCAGGCCTCTGCACGACCTCCCCCGCAGCGATCATATTCGCTATATTGCTTGGTAATATCCTAATATCCATATTCTTTTGAGAAAAGGGATCCGAATCATTATTGTGAAAGGGAATCGATCAGAATAGGGAAATACTTATAGATCAGATACACCACGGTAAAGAGCAGAATCATCGTGATGATTCCCACAATCTTCTGATTCCTTCCTATTTCCTTGGTTCTCTGATAGTTTCCGTCACGAAGACTTCCCTTTATGACATTGCCGGGAACATATTTCTCATCCTTCGGCTTGGTGAAATCTCCATACTTCTTCCTTCTTTCCTCTGCCTCAGGATCATAGAAACGCGGCCTGTAATTGAACTTGCGCACTTCCTGTGTTCCGAAAAAGTTGAAACTGAATCCCATATAACTTTTATCTTGTGCATTTTCGGTGTGAAAACGCTGGTGGCACTTTGTGTAAAAAGCAAATTTAAGGTTTTTTATTTAAATTTGTGGAAATTATTTTGATATGGACATAAGAATAGGCAACGGATATGACGTCCACGCCCTTGCAGAGGGACTTCCTCTGTGGCTTGGAGGAGTGAAGGTGGAAAGCCCGATCGGGTGCATAGCGCACTCTGACGGGGATGTGGCAATACACGCGCTCTGTGACGCGCTTCTCGGCGCACTGGCTCTCGGAGACATCGGGAAGCATTTCCCCGACACATCAGACGAGTTCAAAGGTATCGACAGCAAGATTCTGCTGAAACGGGTGATGGAACTGATCGGGAAGAAGGGATGGCACGTGGTGAATGTGGATATAACCATAGCGATGCAGAGGCCGAAACTGGCGCCATACATTGTGCCTATGCGCGAATGCCTCGCCTCGGTGATGGGCATTTCCCTCGAATGTGTATCAGTCAAGGCCACCACTACGGAGAAACTGGGATTTGTGGGACGCAGCGAAGGGTGCGAGGTGTATGCAGTGGCGCTCCTGGGGCGTGAGGACTAGAGTTTTCCCGACGAAACAATATGACTAGCAAAACTTTAGGCATCACGGCCATTATATCGGCCATACTCCTGTCCGTATCCTGCAACAGACCTAGCGAAGGCTTCACAGATGAAGAGCGGTCACTCATAAACGGAGCCGACAGCATTATGCGCGTACTCACCGTTGAAGACAGCCTCGACAATGCAGTCCTATGCTCTATCAGTACGGATATGTCTGCAGAGGCATTGCTCACACCCGAGTACGAACGCCTCTCCCGTCTGATGGTAGCAACCGTGACACACCCCTCGCAGGACGGAGTCGGCATTGCCGGGCCGCAGGTGGGCCTCAACCGCCGGATCGTTGCTGTACAGAGATTCGACAAAGCCGGAGATCCTTTCGAAGTCTATCCGAACATCCGCATCGTATGGGCTTCGGACTCCACGGCATCAGGGTCTGAAGGCTGCCTCTCCGTACCGGGACGACGCGGCGACGTCCTCCGCTCTCAGGAAATCGTGATAGAATACACCGACCAGCCCGCTCTTGGGGAGTTGACAGCAACAAGGTCCCCTCGTCAGATCCGCCACCATTTCAGCAGGAATCCCCTGCCGACAGTCAGAGACACGATCAACGGATTCACCGCTGTCATTTTCCAGCACGAATGCGACCATCTGGATGGGGTTCTATACATTGACAGACTGTGATTTATACTCCTGATAGGCATCTATACTCACGGTGGTAATTTTTGCGGCCCACCATCAGCAATGATATGCCTCAGAGAGCACATAGGGCAACTTTACTCTCACGGTGGGTACGAAAAACGACCACAATAAGAGCCACTTTCAACAAAATTACAGGATTTAGCGCAAAAAGTTTTGCATTTTAACAAAACATTTGTACTTTTGCAGTCCCAAATTAAAAAAGGGAAGCCAAATTGAGATATGGTGTAATGGTAGCACTACAGATTCTGGCTCTGTCAGTGAGGGTTCGAGTCCTTCTATCTCAACAAAGTTCTAAAACATTATGGCGGGATAGCTCAGCTGGTTAGAGCGCATGATTCATAATCATGAGGTCCGCAGTTCAATCCTGCGTCCCGCTACTTGAAAATCAAGCACTTACGAAAATTTCGTGAGTGCTTTTTGTTTCTCGGGAACACTGAGGGAACACAAACTATTTTGTTTTTCAGTATTTGAGAACAAGGCGGAACGAACATTTCGTTCATCCCGCCTTATTCTATTTCTTTAAAGAGAAGCCATCAAAGGTATAAAGGATATCGGAAGTATTTGTATATCGTCCTCTATAAATATGCGTGTCTGCCATAGCGTTATGATTAAATCCTGATGCTGCAAATAAGAACAGCATCAGGAACAAAGATAAATATTTCTTCATCGACTTCATACAGAAGTTTAATCTACTATCTATTTCGTTCTGTAATATTCGATTGTTGGCACTACTGCCACAGCTTCTACCCAAAGATAGTTTGTATAACGAACTCTCACATTTTCAAAACCTAGGTAAAGCCTTGAAGCGCCAGCAGAAAGAAACAGGCCTCTCGACAATGACTGAGAGGCCTGTTTCTTCTATATCTCTATCGAGTTGAGCAGCTCGAGCTTTCCATCGTCGATCAGTTTTATGATCAGCTCCCCGAAGAGGGTATTCTGCCAAGCGAACCAAGGTCTGGTGAAGTGGTTCGGGTCATTCACGTCGAAGGACTCGTGCATAAAGCCTGTGCCTGCATCAGTTCGCATAAGCATTTCAATGCATTCCTTGATCTCGGCATCATTCTGTGACGTGAAGGCCCTCATCATAATGCTCATAGGCCAGGCCATATCATATCCGATATGAGGACCGCCTATACCTTCACCGGCAGTTCCCTTGAAGAAATATGGATTATCCTCGCTCCAGACGAATCTGCGGGTGTTCTGATAGATCTTGTCATTCAGAGGGACATCACCAAGGTATGCCATAGCAAGAAGGCTTGGGACATTGGCATCATCCATCAGGTAGCAGTTGCCGAATCCGTCCACCTCAAAGGCATATATCTTTCCATACTTAGGATGCTTGACTATTGAATGCTTCTTCAGCGCTTTCTCCACCTCGTCCGCAAGTTCCAGACACTCAGATGCAGTCTGTTCATCCTTATTGACCGCGGTCAGGATTTCGGCAGCCTTTCTCAACGAGGTGACTGCGAAGAAGTTGGAAGGCACAAGGAAGTCAAATGTCGTGGCGTCGTCCGACGGACGGAACGAAGACACGATGAGTCCCACCGGATTCACGGGATTTCCCCATCCCACACAGCATTTGGTGTCCAACTGACGATCTGTCTTCCTGAGGAACCGGTATGGACCGAGATTCTCCTTTCTCTGCTGCTCCTTCAGGGTCTTGAGGATATTTCTGATGGCTTCCTGCCATACAGGTCCGAAAACGGACTCGTCACCTGTGGTCTTCCAATAATGATAAGCCAGTCTTATAGGATAACATTGCGAATCTATCTCCCACTTGCGTTCGTGGACCTCCAGCTTCATCTGGGTTATATCGCTCTGCCACTCCCCTCCCGTAGGACCGTCGTTGAATGCATTGGCATACGGGTCAATGTTTATGAGCTTGAACTGACGGTTGATCACCCCGGCAAGCATATGGCGAAGATGTTCATCCTCAGGAGCCAGCTGGACATACGGCCACACCTGCGCACCTGAATCCCTGAGCCACATTGCATAGATATCACCGGTGTAAACGAAGGTGTCGTATAATCCGTCAGAGTCCTCTCCCTTGAAGTGGACTGTCGTATCCAAAGTGTTGGGGAAACAGTTCCTGAACATCCAGATGAGCCTCTGATTGGTGAGAAGGCGGGTCACTTCGTCTATCTTGGCCTCAACGGCCTCGGACCTGAACAGCCTATCCTCCTCATCGGGTCTGCCGCATTTGAATTCCTGTCCCGCAGCAACTGTTGCCAGACATAATGCAAGGGAAAAAATCACAAGTTTTCTCATAAACTATCTTTCATTTGAGAATGAATATGGCCTGTCCTCCATCGAAACTGAGCGGTTCTTCGAAGGCTGATCAGACATAGTGTAGCGTATATCAGCCCCCTTCGTCAGGAGATTATGCTCAAGATAGGTACGGGTATATCTCTTTCCATTCACCTTCATTTCTGAAATATAGAAATTCTCCTTTCCGTTATCAGGAGCACTGATTCTCAGCAACTTGCCCCCAGGCATAGTTACCTCGACCTTCTTGAAGAGCGGAGTTCCGAGGATATACTGGTCCGTCGCAGGGCACACAGGGTAGAAGCCCAGCGCCGAGAAGACATACCAGGCCGAGGTCTGACCGTTATCCTCATCTCCACAATATCCGTCAGGACTGAATGTATAGAACCTGTCCATCACCTCGCGGATACGCTGCTGTGCCTTCCACGGCTGACCGCTCCAGTTATAGAGGTAGAGCATATGCTGGATAGGCTGGTTTCCGTGGGCGTAATTACCCATATTCATAATCTGCATCTCGCGGATCTCGTGGATGGTGAAGCCGTAGTAGCTGTCATCGAAATGAGGAGGGATTTCAAACACCTTGTCCATATTTGCATTGAACGCATCCTCCCCTCCCATAAGTGCGATAAGTCCTGCAGGGTCGTGGAACACAGACCAGGTATAGTGCAGGGCATTGCCTTCCGTGAAGTCTCCGCCCCACTTCAACGGGCTGAAATTATCTGAGAACGAGCCATCTGCCTTACGTCCGCTCATAAGCGAGAATTCCTCACGATACAGATTCCTATAGTTCATAGCCCTTTCCTTATAGACACCGATCTCTTCCTCAGGTCTGCCGAGAGCCTCACCGAGAGTATATATGCACCAGTCATTATATGCATATTCAAGAGTACGGGCTGCACTTTCATTGATGCCCACATCACTTGGGACATAGCCCAGTCTGTTGTACCAGTCCCATCCGAGACGTCCGGTGGACGAAACATAAGGATGGACCGCATTGGCACTATGTTTCAGAGCCTCCCAAAGGGTCTCGATGTCATATCCACGGATTCCCTTGACATAAGCATCAGCCACCACAGAAGCCGAGTTGTTGCCCACCATACAGCCACGATGTCCCGGACTTGCCCATTCCGGAAGGAAACCGCTTTCCTTGTATGCATTCACCAGGCTCTCCTGCATCTTCACATTCATCTCCGGATAGACCAGATTCAGAAGAGGGAAGAGACATCGGAAAGTATCCCAAAAGCCTGTGTCAGTGAAAAAATATCCAGGGCAGACCTCGCCTGTATGAGGGCTGTAATGCACCAGCTCACCTTCTGCCGTAGTTTCTGTCAGGGTGCGAGGGAAAAGGACTGAACGATAGAGGCACGAATAGAAGGTGCGGATATTGTCGATGTTGTCATCCTCAACCCTGATCCTGCCCAATATTTCATTCCAGCGGGCACGTCCCTCAGTCTTTATACGGTCAAAATCACCGTCGCCAAGTTCCTGCATATTGACCAGAGCCTGTTCGATGCTTATGAATGACGATGCCACCTTGAGGTTCACCTTCCTGTCCCCACTCAGGGAGAAACCGACCACAGCCCCCGAATGGGCGGACTGCGATTCTGTATCTTCCGACTGGACTGATCCGTCCGATACGGTACGTACATAATCGAAAGGTGTGTCGGACTCGATCACAAACCAGTTCCTGAAATTCGAAGGGACTCCTCCTGAATTCTTCGTCGTATAGCCCACAATCCTGTTCTCCTCAGGGATGACCTTGATGTATGAGCCATTGTCAAAGGCGTCCACCACCAGATATGGCTTATCATCTTCCGGATATTTTATACGGAAGGCTGCTGCCCGTTCTGTAGGAGTAAGTTCGACGTAAACATCGTGATCGGCAAGGTAGACCCCATAATAGTATGGTCTGGCCTCTTCCGCCTTATGCGAGAACCAGCTCGCCCTGTCATCCTGGTTGAAGACAGGATCTCCTGTGACAGGCATAAGGGCAAACTGACCGTAGTCATTTATCCACGGTGAAGGCTGATGGGTCTGCTTGAATCCCCTGATCCTGTCTGCCGTATAACAATAGGTCCATCCGTCCCCCATCGTGCCTGTCTGCGGGGTCCAGAAGTTCATTCCCCAGGGGCGCGCTATAGCAGGATAGGTATTGCCTGTGGAAAGCGAATGCTTGGACATTGTCCCAACAAGGACACTGACATTATCCACAGGATCACCCACCGACGCTTCCGGCCTGTGCGAACACGACACGACAGCCAGACAGACTAAAGCAAATAATATATTTCTGTACTTCATATCTCTATGGAATATCAACCTCTACTGTTTCTGAATAGTTCCACCTCTTGGTTCCGCTTCCGGCAGGTGTATCATAGTTTATTCTTGCTGCCGCGCGGATGAACACCTTCCTTCCTGAAGGGATAGGATTCTTCGGATTTGACGTGATGGTGATGGTCTTTCCGAATGATGTATCAAACTCCTTTCCCGTATATTTGATCTCATTTGACCACCTCTCATCTCTGGCTCTATAGCCGCAAGACGAGGACTGGCTCACAAAGAGCTGGATATCAGTCATATTAAGATAGGAGTCGTCATAGTTCCCGCTCTGGGAAACAAGTGTCTTGAAGTCTTCTTTAGACACGCCTCTGGTCACTTTCACTCGTGCCGTAATCACACCGTCACTGACCATCGCCATATCATCAAGTTCAACCTTAAGAAACGGAGACACTTCAAAGGTAAGGAATTTTTCTCCTTTAAGATGTATATCCTGTGTCTTATTTACCACAGGTACACCATCCTTATCCTCAAGGTATATGGGAAGGAACGGGCCATCCACCCTGACATTATAGTCCGCCTCGAAAAGCTTTGTATTCTGGAATGTTCCATCTGGACGGCAATAGAAATCTAGAGGAGTGACATTTCCCTCCCAGGAAGTCTCTATCAGCCTCACTCTGATTCCCTCCGAGCCCTGGTCTGTCAGCACCGGCTCTCCCGTTGCAGAATCAACAACCTCACCACGAAGTGTCTCTGACGGCGCTTCATAGTTGTCCAGCTGAAACAATGAGCAGGAGACAGAAGTCATCAGACATAGAATTAACGATATATATTTGATTGTCTTCATATTGAATTATCTATTAGGTTGCTGATCTATATATGCGCTCTTTGACACTTCTCCAGACGGTATCGAGAAATAGTAGTCTATCGTGTTGAACTCGAATTCCTGAGGACGCACATTCACGAAATGAGCATCAAAGAAGTACTTGTCATTGACTGTGGAATAGAACGGATAGAGTGCACGGAAACGATACTTCGATCCACTGCTGAATATATCAGCATCCTTCTCCACACCCCAGAAAAGGTCTTTTGCCCCTTCGTGCTGGACTCTCCAACGGCGAAGATCCCACTTGGTCTTATGCTCAAAGGCCAGTTCCTTGCGACGCTCGCGTCTTACGATATTCCTGCTTGCCTCATCAGCTGACAGTCCGGATGTCAGGAGGTCCGCACCGGCCCTCTCTCTGATATCATTTATCGCCTCGGTCGCCACAGCAAGCATATCATCTCCCTGTACAGGACTGGTCACACCGGCAATTGCCAGTTCGACAGCTGACTCAGCCACTGCCAGAAGCACATCAGCGTAACGCATAAGGATGAACGGCTGAGCTGACTTGCCTTCTCCGATATCTTCCACCGTCATATCTTCATTCAGATACTTTCGCATATGGAGGCCTGTGATTGTGGACTCATAATATTCCTGCCACACTCCGCACGAACCTGTCGCAGGCATCTGCTGTCCGTTCACTTCGACCGTCTCAATGCCAGAGGTCGGCTGAGCACCAAGATACAAGGTCTTGCTACCGCCCTTATATACCTGAAGGTCAGCATATTTCATCTGCGCCGCACCATAAGAATAGTTATCACCGAACAAGAGCGGCACACGATTCTCCGAGCCACCTGTGAAGATGCCGGCCCTCACCTCTATCACCTCCTTACGGAATTCATCCATCGGGAAGATCACATATGCCCTGAGCCTCGGCTCCGCATTGGCAAAGAGATCCATAGGAGATTCGAAAAGAAGATATTCTCCCTTGTCATTTGCTGAACCGCTTGTCAGTTTGAGCGTTCCATCCGGATGGTATTCCAGACCATCGAACAACTCGAGGAAGTCCAGGGTCGGGCAGGTTCCTCCTGCCAGCGGAGAATGCCAGAGGAACGGTGAACTGTAGGCATCCAGACCATGAGTCATCGTCGGGTATTCATACTCACGCACGAGAATATTCTCCGGACTTGCAAGGTCAGACCACATCTCCACCATATTTCTGTACTGAGCTGTCTTGTCACCTGCGACCCAAGCCTTCTTATACAGAGAATATCCGCCTTCGGTCATAACCTCACGAGCTGCCTTGTAGGCTTCTGCAAACCACTTCTTGGACAATTCCTGAGCATTATCGCCAAATCCGATGACCCTGTTACCCGACTTGGAACCTATGCCTGTAAGATTGCCGCTGACGGTCGAATTGTACTTTGCCACCGAACCGGCATAAAGCATAGCCTCCGCCTTGAATGCCAGGGCTACATATCTGTTTGCATAGCCTCGAAGGGCACTGGTCGGCTGCATAAGTTCTGCTGCCATATCAAAATCCGCAAGGACCTGATTCCAGGTATCCTCTTCGGAGGCACGGTACTTCTCCAGCTTATCGCTCGAAGCCGGATATTGAATCACCTCAGTCACAAGAGGGACTCCGCCATAACGTCGTGCCATCTGATAATATGAGTACGCCCTGACAAAGTAAGCCTGTCCTATATAGTCATTATAAACAGCCTCATTGGAATAATTCTCCTTGAAGGCAGGCAGACCCTCTATCAGTTTGTTTGCGTCCCTTATCAGCGAGTATGCAGAACCCCACCACGGGTCATCCTCTCCTCTGAACGATGTGCACACTCCATCACGGTTCACAGCTTCTCCGGTACCTTCCACTCCGAGACATCCCAGCCACGAACTCCTGCGAGGAAGACCCCATTGTGCCATATACTTGAAATCCTCCCAAGGCATCTGACTGTAAAGACGCGACATATATATAGACAATCCTGCTTCCGAGGACATCAGGTCTTCATCTGTCAGAGTGTTTTTAGGTGGCAGATACATATCCTGACAAGACATCAGGAAGAACAGCCCCGCAAGAACATATAATATTGATTTCTTCATAACTTTTACAGATTTTAACGGTTTAGAATGACAATGAAAGACCAATAGTATAAGTCTTGTTAAGAGGATACATTCGTCCCATATCGCTATCCGGGTGTTCCGGGTCTACAAACTTGACAGCAGTGATTGTCAATGGGTTATAGGCATTCGCATACACTCTCAAGCCAAAGTTCTGAGCCTTCCTGAATTTAGGGATGGTATAACCGATCTCCACACTTTTAAGTCTCAGGAAAGCCGTGCTGACTCTGTTGAATGAAGAATTCTCGTCGGGATAGTGCCCGGTAAATCCGTAATATCCCGGTATCCATTCAGTTTCTGGGTCATATATGTCCGCACCGGTTTCCACAGGATGCCAACGGTCCAGATACTGCACCAATGTTCCGCCTCCTGTGCTTCCCCATATATTATAGAGAGGCTCGGAATACTTCATAGAGCCCAAGGCCGAACCCTGCCACAACATACTGAAATCCAACCCCTTCCACGCAATATTGAAAGATAGCGAATAGTTCATCCAAGGGGTCTGGTCAAAGGCGATCGGATGGGCATCATAACCGTTGATCTCACCGTCCCCGTTCCAGTCGACATATTTGTAGTCTCCAGGAAGAAGATTGTTCTCCTTGTAGATGTCATAGCTCCAGATATCATCCCAGCTCTCATATCGTCCTGCAGCCTCATATCCGAACTGGACGCCCTGATAACGGTTATTCAGATTATCATTACGCCATTTCTCATAGGAGTTTCCGTAACCTCCGTTCTGCGATGCTACGAGATGCTTCTGCCTTGTTACGGACATCATCGCCTTGATTTCGTATGAAAGATCGTCTACACGATTTTTGTGGTAGAGTTCCAGTTCGAGACCAAGATGACTGTCGCTGTCGAGGTTTTCATATGGAGCCGAAGCTCCGACAATCGTAGGCAAGCCCACCGAATTACGACTGAATATTCCCTTTCTGATTCTTTGGAAATAGTCGAATGAAGCTCCCAGCTTTCCCTTCCAGGCCTCAAAATCAGCTCCTATGTTCAAGGTTGTGGAACGAAGCCAGGTAATATTCAGGTTAGGAAGTGATGACGGGTCCACTGAATAGACGAAGTTGCCGTTGAACATATATCCCGGCGCATATCCCTGGTACCAGCCTTTTCCGTCATCCGGGGTTTCTCCTCCTCGGAATGTATAGCCGGATATCCACTCATAGTTCATATTGTTGTCATCTCCCAGCACACCATAGCTGGCACGGACCTTCAGCTGATTGATGAAGGACAGGGCAGATTCCTTGAAGAAAGGCTCCTCCGAAATCCTCCATCCGGCCGAAACTGATGGGAAAAAGCCCCACTGGTGGCCGGGTGCGAACTTTGAAGATCCGTCATAACGGAACTGAGCCTCGAGAAGATACCTATCTGCGTATGAATAATTAAGACGGCCTATTACAGCCTGATACATAACCTCATAGAATGCCCCCTTGTCTATTCCCACCAACTGGTTGTCTCCTGACAAGGAGGTGAAATATGGGGTACCGAAGGCCAGGTCACCTGAGGCGTAGTAATTATCCGCATTATGCTTCTGCATTTCATAGCCGATGAGTGCACCGACCTTGTGCTTTTCTGCAAAAGTCCTGTCATAGTTAAGGATGAACTGGGCCAGGGTCTGCTGCTGATTATATGAAGCACGCGTCAGATTATTCGGCGTACTCTCGTTATATACCTGCGAATCATATGACTGGGTCTTGTCATTCCAGGCATATAGATAGTATTCCTTCCTGAACGATTCGTCCTGATTGTATTTGAAATCATAGCCGAAGAGTGCTTTTGCGCTCAAACCCTTCAGTACATCAGTAAGAGTACCGAAGTCATATTCCAAAGATGCCGATGACTGAAAATATTTCTGATTGTACAGATTATATCCTGATACATCAGATGTCATCATAGCAACTGTATTTTTCTGAAGGTCAAGACCAGCATAATTGAGCATAGTCTGATCCGGATCGGCAAACGCCGGATTCACGACACCCTGAGACCAGTAGTTCCTGATGATGTCCACTGAACTTGAATAAGGGGTATGACGTTTATCTATCAGACCGCTGAGGTTGAGATTGAATTTCATTCCCTTTATTATCTCTGCGGTGACATTCGAGCGAAGGTTATACTTATCATACCAGAGGTCGCGGGACTTGAAGAATCCTTCCTGATACAGATATCCGAAACTAATGTAATACTGTATCTTCTCCGTTCCTCCGGAGATGCTGAGGTCATGCTGTGTCTGAGGAGACATCTTCGCCATAATGAGGCTGTTCCAGTCAGAAGACATCTTCTTGCCTGACCGATAATCCTCATAGTCCTGTTCTGTAAATATCACCGAGCCACCGATGACTGCATTCAAGTTCTTCTCGTTCCAAAGAGTCATAGCATCATAGACATCTGTGAGAGCGGGCATCTTTGACGGGGTCTGGAAAGTGAAAGAGCCGCTATAATTCACCTTTGCCTTACCCTCTGCACCCTTCTTGGTCGTGACCAGAACTACGCCATTACCCGCTCTGACTCCATAAATAGCCGCAGAAGCATCCTTCAGCACGGACACATTATCAATATCAGAAGCATTCAGCCTCTGGAATTCCTGCACTGAGCGTGGCACTCCGTCAATGATTACGAGAGGGGCTCCCATACCTCGAATGTCAAAGCTGGCACTATAGGTTCCCGGTTCGGCACTCTTCTGCCACACACGAAGCCCCGGTATCTTACCGGTAAGCATATTCTGCGGGTTTTCTGACTTGGTGGTCAGGATATCATCTGAACCGACACCTGAGACGGCACCGATCACAGATCCTTTCTTCTGGGTGCCGTAACCCACTACCACCACACTTTCCAGATAATTACTATCTTCGCTCAGAACCACATCTATCTTCGTCCTGCCGTTAACCTTTTCCTGAACCGAAGAATATCCTATATAAGAAAATTCCAGTACTGCATCAGCAGACACTGATATGACATAGTTGCCGTCCAGATCGGTAGGGACACCCTGCGATGTGCCCTTGACCATCACACTGGCTCCTATCACAGGCACCGCATCGGAGTCGAGGACAACTCCTCGGACAGTGATTTTGGACTGAGAATATGCCGTAAACGGAATCCATAATAAACAGATGACCGCCAAGGCAATTCCAAGATATGACTTTATACCTTTCATATACTAATACTCTATTTTAAATCTGGCGAGGGCAGCATATTCAGCAGCGAATGCAAAAGTGAACATTCCCTCGACATTCTGCTTGCTGCGGTCTGACCCCCAACCCAAAAGGAGATTGGTCGGAAGCATTCTCTCATACCCATACTTTTCCCAGGAATAATCCAAGTTGTCCTGGAAACTCTGCAATGGAATTTCTGCACTCATATCGTAAGGATAGGCATCCAGATAACCACGCATCAACACCCCGTTGAACCAGTTGTTGAATCCGGAAACATCATAGGAATAAAAGCCCTGCTTTTCTTTGTCCTGTCTGGCAAAATACTTGAAACTTGCCGCCACCAGGCTCTGAAGTTCACTAAGGTACCTGCTGTCCCGGGTCACTCTGTAAAGATCTGCAGCAGCTGAAAGCATTGTACCGCTGTTATAACTGTATGCCGGTCCTACACGCCTATGAAGATTGGTGTGCTTGCGATATCTCTGTCCGCCCACTTCTTCATAGACGACCTGTCCGTGAGTGTCATCTTCTCCCAACATATCATCATATACGCCGTCCTCTCTCAAGAGATTATTCCTCTGAAAATCATAGACTTTCATTGCAAATTCAAGATAATAATCCGATTTTTTGACGGTTTTGACCGCACGTGACCTGTCAGGCTTTATATATCCATAAGTAACAGTTTCCTCACTGCCCTCATATATTTCATAAAGCCACACCAGAGGACTCACGAAAGGGCCGTTGCTGCAGGAGTGCTTTGAAACATAGCCAGGTCCCCAGGTTATGCCTCCATATTCTTTCCCTGAAGGATTCAACGAGCAGTCCCAGCCGTCAAGGACATACTGGGCCAGATATTCTGCCTCCTTGAGGTAGGTCTCGTTTCCGGTGAGGTGATACGATTCGATGAGTTCCCTTACCAGCCACTGCTGATCATCATAAACATTCAATATACCGCTTACATCAGCTGTTCCAGGAGCTCCGGCACGGTTGACGGCATACACGGACCACTCTCGGGTCTGAGTGTATGAAACAAGCGTAAAGGAACCTTTATAATATTGCAGACCTGCAAAAAGTTTTTCCAGCAGCTGGGTATACCTCGCGTTATATTTGTCATACAACGCGGTCCGTCCCAGCCTCTTCTGGGATTCAAGGGCTCTTAGTATCGAATTGACAGCCTCGATTGCACTTGTATACATCCATACGCTGGCCCTTTCCTGCGAAGAAACCTGAGTGTACGGATTATAGTACCTTGCCATCGACATCGACTCATTGGAAAAGTAATTTCCGACAGCCGCGTCCACCAGTTCCATTGAACGAAGAAGATTCTGATCTGCCGCGTCTGTCTCCCCACCCTGCTGAGGACCGGATTCGTTGGAGCAGGAGAATACACATAGGCAAATCAGAAGGAGGGAACATAGGAACCGTACTTTCTGACTATTCATTTTCATTATCTATAAAACCGTTGCAGGGCAAAAATGTCCTGCAACGGCATATTTGAAAGATGCTTATTCAAGAGTGATGCTGTATATGCAGAGCTTATCCTCTGTACCCGAGTCTTCGCCTTTGACTACACCAAGTACGAGAACTACATTCTTTCCGTTGAAAGCAGAAAGGTCATACTCGAATGTAGCATACTTCTCAGGATTTCCCTGACTGCCATCCTCATTGATGAATTTGAAGAGCTGACCAGCCACTGCCTCTCCAAGATTATTGGCAACCCCTTCACCTGGAGTGAATGTAGGGATGAGAGGAGTTACAGTCATATCTTCGGTAATTGCCACCAGACCGAAATATGTAGGACTTGCGCTATTGAAGTTTCTTGCCTTAAGAACAAGTTTGTCTGCTCCTGCTGCAATTGCATACTTGGCATAGAAGTAAGCTTCAGGCTTGGTGAAATCCACAGATGCATCGTGTCTTGTCTTGATGACGAATCCTTCGCTTGGGAATGGCTCCGGATCCTTCTTGACCGGCATAAAAGACCACCAGTATCCGATATGACCGGCATCCTTCCAAGACTGGTAAGCATCTCTGTAATTGTCACGGTTACCGCCAACCTCGCTCACACCTGTTATAGTTGTCTGAGCAATAGGAGTAGTTGAACGAACCATTTCCTGAGTAAGTTTCCAACCCTCAAGACCTGGGATTTCTGTACCGGCGAGCCAGTCCCATTCATAAGTTGCCTGAGGACCGAATGCCAGGCGGCGAAGAACAAGCTGCTTCCAGTAGTCTCCTGTCTCCATACGGAAGGTTCCGATAGCAATTATGATTTCCTTACCTACATAGGCACTGAGATCGAAGTCAATATCAGTGTAGCTTTCGCTGGCAAGAGTCTGCTTGTCTCCAACGAGGACTGCTGCAGGATTTGCATCTGAGAGGTCTACCACCATCACACCCCAATGGCAAGGAGCTTCGGCAGAGGCAGCATGAGTTCTCGCCTTGATTGTGAGAATCTTGTTGTCCTCGGTGATCATCTTGCTTCCATAGAGGAATGAGTCGAACATCTTGTCATCAGCCGGACGCTCCCAGTCGCCATCCTCCTGACGGTTCCTGATCTGGATTGTGGTTCCTTCATTCTGCTCTTCCCACCAGCCTACAAATCCATGGAGTGTGCACATAAAGTCTGTTGACCAGTCGAAGTGAGGGTAGTCATCCCCGTTTCTACCTCCACGATATGCATTATAGTACCAGACCTCCGCATTCTTGAGTTCATTGATTGTCAGACCACGGAGAATTTCAGAAGCTCCCATTGTAAAGTCCGGCACCTGAGCTACGCCATCAACGAAATCAGACGGAGCTATGGTCTTGGTCGCAGTAGGATAGCCCTGCTTAGTGAATGTAAGAGTATAATCCTGGATAAGGAGGTCCTCAAAAAGGAATGTTCCATCTTCACCTGTAGTGACATTTCTGGTCTCACTGATGCTTACAAGCACTCCTGCGAGTGGTGTGTTCTCGGCCTGGGCATCAAGGATCTTTCCGGAAATCCTGGCATTCGCAATCTGAAGGGTAACGTCCACTGTTGCTACGCCGTCAACAAACTTGGCAGCAGAAACAGAAGTACTTGCCTCAAGGTAACCGGACTTTGTAAACTTGAGGGTGTGTCTGTCGATAGCAACATTCTCTACTTTAAATGTACCGTCTGCAGCGGTTGTGACTGTTCCTTCAACATCTGACACCTCTACGGTTACACCTTCAACAGGATTATCAAGATTGTCAATTACAGTTCCCTGAATAGTACCCTTCACTTCAGGCTGCGGTGCCGGGTCTTCCTGACATGCAGTAAAACCCACTGTCATAGCACAAGCGGCAATGATGCCGGCTATGAGACTTGAGATTTTTGAGATTTTCATAAAAATAGTGGTTAGTAATTGTTTGTGATTAATGGCACAAACATACACGACCCAGATTAATTTTAGGATTATTAATGGATTAACTCTAAAATTAATTTTATTTTTATGATTTAACCCCGCCGCATATCATTTTATGAGACTCTTGAAATCATTTTCATACTCAGCATCATACATAGTGCTGTACTCCTTGACAAATGCAGAATATCTGACCAAGGCATCCTCAGTTCTCTTGAGTTTTATCAAGGCATTAAGCTGCCATATCATAGCCTGCTCATTGAGTGAATCTGTCTGGAAAATAACCTCTGCCAGATCCACGACATTAATATACTGCTTCCTTTCATAACACTTCATTATCTCCACTCCAAGCATATTCATAAGTTGAGACTCGGTCTTCTCCTTAAAAGAGTCGAATATAGGGTCTTCAATGAAAGGCAGAAACTTTCCTCTGGACACTATTGACATCACTTTATCCATATCAGGCTGCTCCTTCAATGACTCATTACTGAATTCCATCCAGTCACAGCAGAAGTTTCCAGAACAACACAACTTGAAATGGCTGTCTTCATAAACCAGGGAAGCACCTTCAAAATTCTCCAGTAATTTTCTTAAATGGTTGATTGCCACTCCCCTGGAATTCTTGACCTTATCCTCAGACTTATCAGGCCACATTATCTTGCTGAGTCGTACTGAGGAGATTCCATCATCGAGACTATACTTGATTATCAGGCACAACATTTTCTTCTGCTGATACGGAAACGGCACATCATTTCCATTGACATCCAGAGCAGAAAAACCACCAAACAGACATATTGAATTTGGTTTCTGCTCAACAAGATACCGCTTACGTCCCTGAATCATCAGATTCACTTTGTCTCCTTTACGTTTTCTGTGGGTCCGGGTACACACAACGGATACAGGTACCAGGACAACAAGCAGAGATATTGCCACGATAACCCACACACGCGATTTACGCGAAGCTGCCAGATACTCCGCATCTGTCAACGGAGGAAAAGACAAAGCATATACCCTCAAGTTAGACTGAATGTCGTCTGAAGACTCAATGACGGTAAGAATCAACAGGCGCAGGTCCTGGTCAAAATAAAGGTTGGCATTCGTGGATATCTTATCTGAGCGGATGGGAATCTTATTACACAGCTTGCTGTAGGTGGCATTTGCTATATCAAAGTAATAGAGTTGCAGATATGAATTGGTGTGAAATTCGGGATAGCACATCGTATAGAACCCACCATCATACAGAACCATATTACGCACCGGAACCATATTCTCCTCCTTCCAGTCCAGAAGAAGATCCTTTCCCCATATCATCTCGTTGACTCCTGTCTTCAGGTCCAGTCGATACAGGTCATAAAAATAATGCCTTCCCACTATCTGCTCCCCGGATTCGTTACCCATTCCCCCAAAGACATATAAGGCATCTTCAGAAGAAGAATACCCGAGTGAAGTGAAATATCTCGGATATATCCGGTCACCCGCAGGAAGAGTATCTTTCTGCCATCTGAAGTCATTCAGGTCGCACGAGTAGAAGTCTCCATTATATATCATACTGCCAAATCCGCCGAAGAAAACAAATTTCTTCCTGGATTCATCAAGGTATGAACTATGATGATGGAAACGTATGGACAGTGTATCATCACTCTTTATTGTCCAGACATTTGCATCCTGATCATAAGCTGCCATCGTTGGGACCGGCGACGAAATATCCTCTACATATGGCTCATATACATACAGCAGGGAATCGTACGGATTGATAAAGCTGCTGCCCAGATAGGGTTTCACCGGACATTGGGATTCGTACACCTGCTTACGCGACTCCTTGTTTATGAAATCATAGACACTGATGGAATCTCTGTTAAAATACACCAGACATTTCCTTATATGGTCATAATTCGCTCCGGCCCGCGTCTGAGAGGAGAACGAAGCGACCTCATCCCATTTATAGGACTTGTGCATCAACCACTGGGGATTACTTACCGCACCATAAGCCTTTCTGCTTATTTCGTTGACTTCCAGACCTTCCGACTCATTCAACGGGAAGAAATATCTTTTTTTACCGTCGGAGATTGTTAGATTCCTCACCGCCATAGAAGGGACATCGATCATATAATCGCTCTTTCCGAAATTGATGACAGGGCGCCAGGTTGAGGACATTGGAGCGATACTGGTCTCATACTCAAAATCATCCACACGCAGTACGACCTTACCTTCTGACATTGTAAATTCCAATGACACCTGCATCCACTGACCCATTTCTATATAATCGTGAGGAAGGTCAGCCTTTATTATCGTGGATTTTCCCTCCTCATTCAATCGGAAAGGACAGGCATTGTCCCAGTCCCTACCGGAATAGAGAAGATTAAAAATTCTCTCATCCTCGTTATTCTTTATCCTCAACACATATCCGAAATCGGAAGGAAGATACATAGACAAGGAAAATTCTATTCTAAGGACATCATTGAATTTAGGCTTCCTCGTGACAAAAACGTCATAGGAAGTCCTTTCATCGATCGGATTCTCCATACCATTGAACATCAGGCCCTGGCCAGACATCTCAAGTGAAATGAAGCACAGAAACAAGGTTAAAATTTTAATCGTCCTCATTAATCTCAATTTAATCGGACGTAAAATTAATTAATTTTCATTATTAACCAACAATCTCTGCACAGCGATTCTTTTGAGGACGGGTTCCGAAGAGGGCAGCATCTCTGGTTATTTCAGTTCAACGATTTCGTCCGAGACTGCTCCGTTTTCGACGGTGATCACACGGAAAGAGGACTTGTCGGGGCCGAGCTGGACGCCGACAGCGGTGAGAATCTTCATCGGGACTCCCTTATACTCACCAGCATAGGTGCTGTGATGGTGTCCGGCATACACGGCATTGACACCCTCCTGGGCGAAGAGGTCGAAATATTCATATCTCTCGTATGGTAGAAGAGCTTGTTTCCTGAAGCCACCAACATCTGGGCGACAAGATTCTCATATACATATCCCAAATTCACCGGAAGCTTATCTGTCAGCAACTTGTCATATATGACGTTCTCGGTAAAGTCCTTATCCCAGAAAGCAAGAGTGATGAAAAGACCTGTATCGCCCACATAAAGTTTGAACTTATCATAATTGG
>JAZRBS010000032.1:0-6171 GCA_045635205.1 Candidatus Cryptobacteroides sp.
GCTGGTTAGAATACCGGCCTGTCACGCCGGGGGTCGCGGGTTCGAGTCCCGTCCGCACCGCAAACGGGAGCATAGCTCAGTTGGTTTAGAGCATCTGCCTTACAAGCAGAGGGTCGGGGGTTCGACTCCCTCTGCTCCCACCAGAAAAAACGCCTTTCTACGATGTAGAGAGGCGTTTTCATTCATATAGGGTATCATCTCACATCCACCATTTCGATCGGCTGTTCCTGAACTTTATCAAGAGGATGAGACTGGTATTTGATTGACTTGAAATCAATCTTTTTAAGATCGATACATCTGATATTACTGTTCCAGGCTGTCCTGTAATAGAACCTCATCGCTGTCTGATCGGTGGCAGCAGTAAACTGAGTCGCACTTGGCATTCCTTTAGGGATATCTGCCTTCTGATGCTGGCTTCCGATTGGAATATCGAAGTTGTTCAGGATATGGAAGGCCTGCACCACTGTCTCGAAGCCATTGCTCCATACAGGAGAAGTTGTCTGATAGAATGCCGCACGTACGAATCTTGATGGTGCAGTAAAATCTCCTGGGAGACCAAGCATTCCGCTGCCGTGACCCAGAGGCTGAAGGGTTATGCCTGGCTTCAGCACGTGGTCTGGAGCAGATCCCGGCTCAAGATTGATATAATTGTTGAGATTGGTCAGATGCCAAGGGAATCCCGGAGCATTGGTCAGCACGCCCAGAGTGTTCTCATAGAAATGAGGGACACCGGCCACAACCTCAAGAACCACCATCCTGCCATTCGGCTCGGCTATCCTCCAATGTACGGCTCCGATCTTATGGTTCAGAGTTACCAGATCTATCTTGCCGAGAGCCTCCTTCACCTGATCTATAGACGAAAACTGGGAGAGCACCCAGGACACGAACTGCATATCGCAGAGGGTCTTGTCATTCTGCGTGGAGTCATACGGAGCATAATCACCGTACTGCGGAAAGAAAAACAGTCCGGCCGACAGTCCGGTTTCATTGACACCTTCGACTACAAAAGGCTCATACTCGGTATAGATGCCTACATAGCCATAAACCGCAGAATACTTCAAACCGTTTTCACCGGTAGGAGTATATGATTGATGCGAATGTCCACGTGGTGCAACGACATAGCCGCACTGCATCGGTGTTGCCGCCCATTCTACTGTTCGAGCAACCACCTGACTGCCATCAAGCGCAGACAGGGATATTCCAGTACAGGCATCTGCATCAGCTGCAGCAAATCCGCTCAAGACAGCCACAGCAAGAAATATTACAATCTTCTTCATACGATCTAAATTTTAAAAATTCCAGATCGTACAAATACAAGGTACAGGCCAGAGACGAATGACGTCCCAAAAACATTGCTTATCCTTTCAGCATAGCGACGGCTTCCGATACGATATATGTGCTGCCACCTATATAAACCAGAGGCTGGGCATCCGGATCGGATTCCTTTATCGAAGAAGCAAGTCTGAATGCAAGTCTTACCGCCTCAATGACCGTGTCGCAGCAATGAATCTCGGGAGACAGACGCCCGACCTCTGCGCAATAAGAGAGATATCTGCCACGTACTTCCTCAGCCGGCAAAGCCCGCTTTCCCTGAGCCTGAGTAAAGACATAGACTGCATCTGCAGGCATAAGATGAATGACGGCATCGACATCCTTGTCGGCAACGGAGCCATACAGCATAACAAGATGGGAGCATTTTCCTTCTGCCTTCATCTTCTCCAGTTGGGCGAAATTATATTTAAGTCCGTGCTCGTTATGTCCGATATCGCAGATCACGTATGGATCATCAGAAAGTTTCTCCCAACGACCGTGGAAATCGGTACGCTCCGCCGTATGGATGATGGCATCACGCATCCGGGAGCCTGTTACGTCTGACTGGCTTCCGGATGCGAGGACATCCAGGGCTGTCAGGACAGTCCGGAGATTCTTCCTCTGGTACTCACCTTGAAGGTCCATTTCGGCAAGGATTTCATCACTCTCTTCCCACAATGTCGGTAAGGTCTTGTCCGCAAAGGTCAGAAGCGACATAATGGTTGTACGATTACCCATAAACTCCGGCTCCGGAAGATTGGTATACAATACTTTACGTTCAAAGACAGAGTCCGTTTCAGGATGGCTTTCACCTATCACCACAGGCACTGCAGGCTTGATTATTCCGGCCTTTTCAAATGCAATTTCAGGCAAGGTGTCTCCAAGAAGGTCACAATGGTCGAGACCTATGTTCGTTATCACACTCAATAACGGTGTGACGATATTCGTACTGTCCAGACGGCCTCCCAGACCGGTTTCCAGTACAACGACATCGGCTTTCTGAGCCGCGAACCAATCCAGAGCCATTGCGGTGGTGATTTCGAAGAAGGACATATCCAGATGATCGAAAGTATCCTGCCATCTATGCACGAAATCCCAGACATATTCCTTTGATATCAATGTACATATACCATCCTGAACAATACGCATCCTTTCCCTGAAGTCAAGGATATGCGGAGAAGTGTATAATCCAACTTTCAGTCCCCCGGCCGAAAGAACCGAGGCCAGCATATTGGACACCGACCCTTTGCCGTTGGTGCCGGCGATATGAATGATCTTGTATTGCTTATGCGGATGCCCCGCAAGTTGATCAAAAAACTCCATATTCGCTATGCCGGGCTTATACGCCCCGGCTCCTATCTTCTGAAATGAAGGAAACCTTACGAATAGTTTTCCCAACATTTCATTATATGCCTCTTCTGAAAAAATTATCTCCATAATCAAGAAACTGTTTGTTATGAATACAAATTTAACTATTTTTACAAAGTTTATCCACAATGTGTGAGTTATATGACAGAAAAAGAATCAGTATTATATTCACAATATATCATCGATGGTGTCAGATTCGATGCTACGCCTGCCGAACTTCTGTGTGAATGTATGAAGGACGGAAACTACCCTCCTCCGGCAAGCCAAAGATTTGACGACATTATAGATGAGTCAACCGATCCGCCTGTTACTTCATTCAGATATGATTCCTCAAATGACCTGAAGTATCTGGAAGATTGCATCAAAGCGGCCGGAAAGGAACGCTTTTTCCGTCTTTTATACCCTGAAGCATTCAGCAGACAGAGAGTTGCTAAAGCATTGATAGACAGGATATGGAATAAAGGACACTTCCGTCTGGGAAATCTTGATTTATGGGCAAAATGGAATTGGAACATACGTCCTCTTGGCAATATGGCTGCATTCTACCAGTCAGTTGAAGCCACCAGTTCATACGTCTTCGACCTTGGCGTAAGACTCAACGACTATGTATTTGAAGAAACTGATGCAGAAAGCAATCTGGAATTTTATGCCTGGCTCCCGGACAATGAAGCAGAAAACAACGAGGAAATCCAGGATGAAATCTGTCTGAAAGATTCTCCTTTCCAGAGTCGCCATCCTTGGATATCGGAAGAACGCCGATGCGCTTCATCACTAAGACCAAACGCCTCAGACTGGCTGATTTACATACCATTCGACACCTGCTCATACAGGATAGGAGGTTCGCTTCTGGCTCAGACCCAAGGACATAACGGAGGCATAGGCCCTCATATCCAGGATCCGGATTATTTCATCGACTGCTATGAGGTAGTCAGGGAACTGATTGAAGATGGCATCGTGATTGCCGGAGCCACAGTTTCCGACGGAGGACTCGCGACAGCGGCTGCAACTATGTGCAAGGAATGCGGATTAGAAATAGACTTGAGAGGTCTTATGGCCTCGTATCAGGAAACAGACAGGACAAGGCTCCTTTTCGGAGAGATTCCCGGAGTACTGATCCAGATCAATGACAATGATTATGATTACCTTGATTCACAACTTATTCTGCAGGATGTCGCCTATTATCCGGTAGGTCATCCCGATCCTCAGGGCACTGGGATAAGTTTCAAGGAAAGCAGACGGGCTGATGTTGCGTGCATCCTTGCATCGCTTCTTGAACAGGCCAGCGAAGGAGAGGACTGATTTACCCTAATTTCTTTGCTGATATATCAAGAAAAATGATTAAATTCGCGCCGGATTTTTTCCGTTTTAGACGAAGAAAATCCGGTATCTTTATTCTAATTGATATTATTAATTAATAATCAAATACTTACAAATTATGGAATCTAACAAGAAAAGAGTCTATTGCTTCGGTGGCAAGACCGCTGAGGGTAATGGAACTATGCGTGAACTTCTCGGTGGTAAGGGTGCAAACCTTGCTGAGATGTGTACACTCAACATCCCTGTTCCTGCAGGATTCACAATTACAACAGAGTGCTGTACAGAGTATTATGAACTCGGCGGAGGCTACAATGAGGCTCTCAAGGCTGAGGTAGCAGAAGCTCTCCAGAAAACAGAAGATATTATGGGTATGAAGTTCGGCGACAAGGAGAATCCTCTCCTCGTATCCTGCCGTTCAGGTGCCCGCAGTTCGATGCCAGGTATGATGGATACAATCCTCAACATCGGTCTCTGCTCTGAGACTATCCCTGGTATGATCGCAAAGACTCAGAACCCACGTTTCGTATATGACGCATACCGTCGTCTCATTATGATGTACTCTGACGTCGTAATGGAGAAGGCTGAGGGTATCGAGCCAGCAGATGGCCAGGGTATCCGTCAGCAACTTGACAGAATGATGGAAGAAGTTAAGGTCGCTAAGGGCTATACTTCAGACACAGACCTTACTGCTGAGGAACTTATGGATCTCTGCGACAGATTCAAGGTTCGCGTCAAGGAAGTTCTCGGCACTGAGTTCCCTGATTCAGCAGAGGCTCAACTCTGGGGCTCTATCGGTGGCGTGTTCAAGTCTTGGAACGGAAAGCGTGCCATTGCATACCGCCGCATCGAGGGTATTCCTGATGAGTGGGGTACTGCTGTAAACGTACAGTCAATGGTATTCGGTAATATGGGTTCAACATCTGCAACAGGTGTGGCTTTCTCACGTAACCCTGCAAACGGTGACAACAAGTTCTACGGTGAGTGGCTCATCAACGCTCAGGGTGAGGACGTTGTGGCTGGTATCCGTACTCCAAACCCTCTCAACGAGGCTACAAAGAACCCGCACAACCAGCACCTTGCATCTCTCGAGACTTCTATGCCTGAAGTTTACAAGGAACTCGACGGCATCCGTCTCCACCTTGAGAACCACTTCCACGATATGCAGGACATCGAGTTCACAATCCAGGACGGAAAACTCTGGATGCTCCAGTGCCGCGTAGGTAAGAGAACTGGTCTTGCAGCCCTCAATATGGCTATGGATATGCTCGAGGAAGGTATGATCGATGAGAAGACAGCAGTGACCCGTATCGCCCCTGCTCAACTTGACGAGATCCTCCTCCCTATCCTTGACCCTGCTTCCGAGAAGAAGGCTACAGTGGTTGCAAACGGTCTTCCTGCATCTCCAGGTGGTGCTGTAGGTGTTATCGCATTCACTTCCGAGGCTGCTATGGAGGCTGCTGACAAGGGTATCGCTACAATCCTTGTACGCGAGGAGACTTCACCAGAGGACGTAGAGGGTATGCGTGCTTGCGCAGGTATCCTTACACAGCGCGGAGGTATGACTTCACACGCTGCTCTCGTGGCACGTGGATGGGGTAAGTGCTGTATCGTTGGTTGCGAGGCTATGCACATCGACCTTGAGAACAAGGTAATCAAGTTCAAGGGATCTGACAAGGAATATCACGAGGGTGACGTTCTTTCACTCAACGGTGCAAAGGGTAACGTTTATGATGTTGCCATCGACACAATGGATGCATCTGACAACCCACGTTTCGTGAAGTTTATGGAGATCGTTGACAAGTTCCGCACAATGGGCGTAAGAACCAACGCAGATACTCCAGAGGATGCTGCACGCGCTATCAGTTTCGGTGCTGAGGGTATCGGTCTCTTCCGTATCGAGCATATGTTCTACGGTCAGAACGCTGAGACTCCGCTTTCAAAACTCCGCAAGATGATTCTTGCAAAGACTGACGATGAGCGTAAGGCTGCTCTTGCAGAACTCGAGCCATTCATCAAGGCTGCTGTCAAGGGTACAATGAAGGTTATGGACGCTAAGCCTGTTACCTTCCGTCTCCTCGACCCACCTCTCCACGAGTTCGTACCACAGACTGAACTCAAGAAGAACGAACTTGCTGAGGAACTCCACATCACAGTAGGTGAGATTGAGAAGCGTGG
>JAZRBS010000033.1:0-12393 GCA_045635205.1 Candidatus Cryptobacteroides sp.
TGTAACTATCCACGCTGCAAGACCAGGTGTCATCATCGGTAAGGGCGGACAGGCAGTTGACCTCCTCAAGGAGGAACTCAAGAAGGTAACCAAGAAGGATGTTCAGATCAACATCTACGAGGTTAAGAAGCCTGAGGTTGATGCTCACATCGTAGCAGATTCAATCGCTCGTCAGATCGAGGGTCGTGTTTCATACCGTCGTGCAATCAAGATGGCTGTGGCAACTACTATGCGTGTAGGTGCTGAGGGTATCAAGGTTCAGATCAGCGGTCGTCTCGGTGGTGCTGAAATGGCAAGAAGCGAGATGTTCAAGGAAGGTCGTACACCTCTCCACACATTCCGTGCTGACATCGACTATGCACTTGCTGAGGCTCACACCAAGGTAGGCGTACTCGGTATCAAGGTATGGATCTGCAATGGCGAGGTTTACGGAAAGAAGGATCTCTCTCCTAACGCAGGTGTTGTAGCACAGGCACAGCAGTCTGGCAACAACCGTGGTGGACGCAACAATGACCGTCGTCGTGGCGGCCGTGGCGGACGCAGAGAAAACAAGTAATATAGTTACTTACATATTTTACGAAGGGTTGGCTCAAATGCCAACCCTTTTTATTATCTTTGACAGGTTTTCACCTTAAAATTAAAACAATACTGATATGAAGATTAGAAGCATCCTTTTCGCGACTTTGGGAGTCGCTTTGATGGCATCTTGCGGCGGTAAGGTGTCCGAGGTTACTGAAATTACCGGTACAGTTGTGCCTGAGGGAATTTCAGAAGTCAATATAGTTCTGGGAGAGGCTCTTGATACACTTGTTCCGGTCGTTGACGGAAAGTTCGCAGTTACAGTTCCAGCAGATGTTACTCTTATCGGAACTCTTTCCGCTGCCAATTACGGAACCAGTTTCATTTCGGACGGAACACCGCTTACTATAGTTCTTGACGAAGAGACAACTGTTACTTCAGCCTATCCTGCGGTTTCCGTTCAGGAAAGACTTAATGCTTTCAATGCTGCTGAAAAAGGATATATAGAGAGATACAGAGCAGGACAGAAAGAGATAAATGAGGCTCAGGACAAGACAGATGAAGAGAAAAAGCAGGCTGTAGAAGAGTTTTTCGAAACTTTCTTTGCTGAGTATAAGGAATATAACGTGAAGGCTTACACGGAGAATACAGACAATTTCGTATCTCTTTTTGCTCTTCAGAACCTCCGTGGAGAGTTCGAGGACACAGAACTTGATTCGCTTCTCAATCTTCTTGCACCGGCTTTGAAGGAGCATAAGTTCGTAAAAGGTATGCAAGACGCCATCACAGCAAGGATAAATACTGCAGAGGGCAAGCCGTTTGTTGATTTTACAGTGAATTCTGTCGTGGGTACCACACGCAGCATTCCTCCTCAGCCAAAGTATGCAGAGGTGAAATTCTCTGACTATGTAGGTAAGGGGAAATATATCCTTGTTGATTTCTGGGCTCCTTGGTGTGGACCTTGCAAGAGGGAAATCCCTAATCTCAAGGCAGTCTATGACAAATATGCAGGCAAGGATTTCGATATCCTCAGCATTGCTGTATGGGAGCGTCAGCCTTATAATGTGACCCTTGATACTGCTGCAGAACTTGGAATGAACTGGTTGCATATCAATAATGCTGGTAGCGTGCCTACAGACATTTATGGTATCGAAGGCATTCCTCATCTTATGCTCATCGGTCCTGACGGTACCATTCTCAAGAGAGGATTCCACGGTGCAGAAGGCATAAATGCTGCTGTGGAAGAATATTTGAAATAAGTGACTCTACAAGAAAAAATAAAGTTATTTCCGCATTCCCCGGGTGTCTATAGATATTATGATGCCGAGGGGAATGTGATTTATGTGGGCAAGGCTAAGGATCTCCACAAAAGAGTGGCACAGTATTTTGTGCCGGCGGAGCGACTTACACGCAAAACTGCTGTGATGGTGTCAAAGATAGTCGATGCAGAGTTTACCGTTGTTGAGTCGGAAGCCGATGCCCTCCTCCTTGAAAATAATCTTATAAAGCAATTCAAGCCGCGCTACAATATTCTTCTGAAGGATTCCAAGACTTATCCCTGGATATGCGTAAGTGCGGATGACTTTCCAAAGGTGTTCCTGACCCGAAGGATGGTGAAGGACGGATCCAGTTATTTCGGGCCTTACAGCAGTGTGGTTCACGCGCGTAATCTCGTGGAGTTCTTTCATAATGTGTATCCTCTTCGTACCTGCAATCTGAAGATTACTTCTGATGCCATTTTGAGGGGAAAATACCGTCCTTGTCTGAAGTTCCACATCAAGAAATGCCTTGGATGCTGCATCGGTGGCATTTCCAAGGAAGAATATAATGAGAATATCGAGGAGATTGTGAAACTTCTCAAGGGAGGTGGACGGGAGATAATCCAGCATTACAAGAACTTGATGCAGGAGGCGGCAGCCAATATGGAATTCGAGCAGGCACAGATATTTAAAGAAAAGATGCAGTCTCTCGAACAGCACTATAGCAAGTCGGTGATTATGAGCACTATAGTGGGCGATGTGGATGTCTTTTCGCTTGTTGTGGACGGTCCGGAGGCTTTCGGCAACTTTATGAGAATCCGTGGAGGAGCCGTGGTGCAGTCTCTTAATCTGGGTTTTAAACTGATGATAGAAGAGCCGCAGGAAAGTGTACTGGCAATGTTCATTGGAGAAATACAGGCTAAGTTCGGTACTTTGTCGCGTGAAATAGTGGTGCCTTTCAAGCCGGATATGGAATTGCAGAATATAGAATTCCGTGTGCCGGTGAGGGGAGATAAACTTGCCCTCCTGGAACTCAGTGCCAGAAATGCGAAGGAAATGCGTCTGAACGCTCTCAAGCAGCAGGAACACACAGATCCGGATGCATATCGCAATATGGTGATGGAATCCCTTCAGAAGCAGATCGGAATGAAGGAACTCCCTGTGCATATCGAATGCTTTGATAACTCAAACATACAGGGCACAAATCCTGTTTCTGCTTGTGTGGTTTTCAGAAATGCAGTGCCTTCGAAGAAGGATTACAGGCATTTCAAAGTCAAGACAGTGGTGGGAGCCAATGACTATGCAACAATGAAGGAGGTCGTGAACCGCAGATACTCCAGAATGCTTATGGAAAATCCTGAGGATCTCCCTCAACTTGTGGTGATAGATGGTGGAAAAGGGCAGTTGGCTTTTGCATACGAAGCCTTGGCGGAACTAGGATTGACAGAAAAACTCACTGTGATAGCCCTTGCTGAAAGGATGGAAGAAGTATATCGCGTGGGCGACCCTTATCCTATGTTCATAGATCGTAATTCTCCGGCTCTCAAGGTGTTACAGCATATAAGGGATGAGGCTCACCGTTTCGGAATCACATTCCACCGTAAACTTCGCGGAAAGGCTCAGGTGGAGTCTGCATTGAAGGGAATCAAGGGAGTCGGGGAGAAGACAGAACAGAGACTTCTGCTCAGATTCGGAAGTGTGGCCCGTATTGCCGCTGCCTCGCTAAGTGATTTGTCCGAGATGGTAGGAAAGTCGCTCGCAGAAAGAATATTGCAACAACTGAACAATACTGATGAATAACAAGGTACTGAATCTTTATGACTGGTTCCTGATAACAGGAGTCATCATATCCAACATCGTTTATTCAATTATGACCGGCACCCTTGATCTCTTGGGATCTGTTGCCGGCATAACTGGTGTATTCTGCGTTGTGCTGGTAGCCAAAGGCAGTATCTGGAATTATCTTTTCGGGCTGGTGAATGTGTCTCTATATGCATACATATCATATAAAGCCTCACTGTATGGCGATGCAGTCCTGAATGCTCTGTATTATGTGCCGATGCAGTTTATCGGCTGGTGGCAATGGCGCAAAAGAGGAGCGGCTGTTTCCGAGGCTGAGTCCAAAGGAAACGGAGTGCAGGTCAAGGCAAGAAGATTCACCTGGGGACAACGTGTTGTTCTTGCGGCAGGCTGCGCCGTAGCAGTGGTTGCGGGAGGATTTATCCTGGGACATTTTGGTGATCCGCAACCTTTCAAGGATTCCACAACCACAGTACTGAGTATTGTGGCTCAGGCACTTATGGCTTTGGCGTTTATGGAACAGTGGGCATTGTGGATCATCACAAATGTTGTAAGCGTTGTGATGTGGTGTGTCTGTATCTCGCGCGGTGAGGCACACGCCGGAGTGATGGTGATAATGTGGGTTTTCTATCTTATGAACTCAATCAACGGATTGAGAGTATGGCTCAAACTCAGTAGAAAGTAGTTCGACTTTGAAATCTTTCCCGTCAGGAAGGATTATGTCGGCCTTTAGAGAGAAAATGTTTTTCGCGTTTGAGGCTTTTTTGATGCATATCGTTCCAGACTTCAGTTTTCTGTATTCAGAATAATACATCACAGGATCTTCATACCTGAAATAATAGTCATCGTTGTGCCAGGCTGTATCGACATTGATTTCTTCTCCTATATCATCACCGTTGTAGATGAATTCAGCATTGGTAAATGTGACGGTATCTGGCACGGATTCGATGAATTCCAGATTATCTTCTGGTTTGTCATCTGGCTTTTGTCCGGGGATTTCGGGAATTTATTCTGGTGCTTCGGGGATTACAGGTGCCGGCTCTGTGCAGGAAAATACAAATAGCCCTAAAATAGTCGCTGCCAAGCATTTAGGTGTGTTTCTCATAGTAGGTTGTTATCTTCTCAGACTCGCTTTTTCTCAACCAACCTTTGCAATTATATGTAAAATTTTCATTTCTCGTTTTTTTTTATTTAATTTGCACCGTTTTTTTAGCGAAAGTACGTGTATTAAAATACTAATTTATTAATTAAAAATTTAACGTTATGGCTAACATTGCAGAAGACGTAAAGGCAATCATCGTTGAGAAACTCGGCGTAGATGCTTCTGAGGTAACTGAGACAGCAAGTTTTACGAACGACCTCGGTGCTGATTCACTTGACATCGTTGAACTCATTATGGATTTCGAGAAGAAGTTCGATATCGAGATTCCAGATGATGACGCTGGTGACAAGATCGCTACTGTAGGCGACGCTATCAAGTACATTGAGGACAAGGTAAACGCAAAATAGTTTACGTCTGAAATAAACAGAAAGAGCCGGTCAGCAGACCGGCTCTTTCTCGTATATCTATCTTTCGGCTGTCTTCGGTGCCGAGAACGTTATCTTCAATTGTGGCTTTGCTCCGGCTGCTTCCGGGCCGTTAAGAACTCCGTAGTAGTATCTGTCCTTGTCAAGTTCGACAGAGGAAGTTCCTGATGATGAACTGTTTCCGTATGAACTTGCATACATAGCCATCATATAATAGTTATAGTAGTTGCTTCCATAGCCATATCCGCCGTAGCCGCCATAGCCACCATAGCCACCGTAACCCCCATATCCACCGTATCCTCCATAGCCGTAGCCATATCCGTATGGATCATACATCATACTGTTGTAGTATGAGTTGTACATAAGATTCTGGTAGTAGTCATCCATTGCACTGTTGCTGCTTGAACTCTGCTGTATCTCTTCGTGCATAATGAGGAACCAGATGTCATATTTCTCGATATTCTTTGCGTAATCCTTGTCGTTTTCGTCCAGTTTGAGGATTTCCTGTACGTGATGACTTATATCAGGAGAGTACATCGACAGGGATCTGTTGATATCACCTTGGTTTTCCGATTCTATGCTTGAATCTGTGAGTCCTGCGTATGAAACATATCCACCTTCAGAACTTCTGAGACGAACGGTCGGACTGAGTATCAAAGGATAATTGTCCAATGCGTCATAATCGCCTTCCACTTCGTATGGAAGAATGATGGTGGCTTTGTTGATCACTACCTCGGAAGGATCATTGATGCCGGCAATGGCTAACTGTTCGTTAAGTATGCGCTTGATTTCCGTAGCCTTGACTACAGGCTTGATACCGCTTCCTCCCTCAATCAGAATCTTATCCGTTGCGGTAACACCTTCTTTACCGAACTGGCCGTATGTTTCGTGTGAACTTGCATTGAATGCGAACTGAGCAGGATATTGTGTATCCTCATCATCCATAAATTCAGCCGGGCCGAAGAAGAAAAGGAAGGATGTGTCAACCGGTTCTTCGGAGTAGTCATACTCCGCTGTGAATTTAAGTTGTGCGTAATTACCTGATACATAGCCGTCTGATGTGAGCAGGCCAAGGTTGAACATATTGATTCTTCCGCCTTCTCCTTCAGGAATGTCGGTGGTGATGTATATGCCTGGCATCTGCTCGATATAAAGATCCATACTGTCGAGGTCGGCGGTTCTGATCTTTTCAACGAATCTTTCAGCGAATTCTTTGCTGAAGTCGAAAGAGAGGGAGTCGCCTCCATCATATACAGGGGTACCCACTGTGATCTGTTCTGCTGTGTTGAGGTATTCCTCGCGTATTTCAGGATTCATAAAGGCTCCCATATAAAGAACAGTGGAGTCAAGAGCCTTTTTCAGTTCCGATACGTGTACATTCTGGAGCATCTTTGCCTGCTCTTTTCTTACAACTGAGAATGTATCACGTACTGCTGTGAAATGGAACTGTCTGATTTTCATATTCTTTCCGAAATCAAGCGTATCGTAGAACGGCACAAGTGTGAAACTTGTGCTCTTTACGCTTGTTCCGAACCGGCTGTCATTGACGGCTCCGAAAGTGAATCTTGTCGTGCTGTAGCCTGAAAGACTGTCGGACATCTGCATTCTTATATCTTTGAGGTCCGCTGCTTCAGGAGTAAATACATCCCATTTCTGGTCTGTAGGTATGAAGTTCTCTCCTAGAGATTCGTCGATCTTCACACAAGACGCAGAGCCAAGCAGTATCGCACCGATAGCCGCAAGGCGGCTGACTCTGCCGAAAAATTTGAAATTCATTATAAACTGTCGTAAAAACTGTTGTAATCTTCTATGTACGAGCCGTCTTCCATTGACTCTGCTTTGTATGGGAGTATCGGAAGGCCGGATTCCTTGCAGTATCTGACAATCTCTTCGTCAACATCTGCCGAACCGAGGATAATACCGTCAGAATAGTCGGCAGCGAGTTTCGCAAGATTTATGCCAGTCGGATCGGAAAGAACCTCCAGATCCTTTTCCGTAACTCCTCCGAATGCGATTCTGTCCTTGAAATCTTCAGGGAATGAAGCCGGTGTGTCGTCATATATGGAAAGAACAACCTTGCTGCCGGAGAATATCGGGTCATCAATGTAGGCCTTCTTCAGATATATCGGAAGAATATGTGAGATCCATCCCTGGCAATGGATGATGTCCGGTGCCCAACGCAGTTTCTTCACCGTCTCAAGCACTCCTCTTGCAAAGAAGATGGCTCTTTCTCCATTATCCTTGAAGAACTCTCCGTTTTCATCGCAGTACACGCTTTTGCGGTGGAAATAATCTTCATTATCAATGAAATACACCTGCATCCTGGCAGCAGATATGGATGCTACCTTGATAACGAGCGGCCTGTCAACTTCGTTAATGACAATGTTCATTCCCGAAAGACGGATCACCTCGTGTAGTTGGTTCTTTCTTTCATTAATGCAGCCGTATCTCGGCATAAATGATCTGATCTCCTTCTTCCTTTCCTGAATGCCCTGAGGAAGATATCTTCCGATGTTCGCGATTCCAGACTCCGGAAGATATGGTGTTATCTCCGAGTTTACGAACAGTACTCTTTTGACCGAATTACCCATACTGCTTAATTTTAATGACAAAATCTCTACAAAGGTAAGATTTTTTTTTGATATTTCATTATCTTTGACCCCGATTGGATTTTTCGTATGGGTAAAGCAGAGAATAAGATAATGCGCAGGAGGCTTATGAATGCCTATCTCTCCTCAGTCATCAGCATCAGTCTGGTGCTGCTTCTTGTGGGTGTGGCGAGTATGCTTCTGGTCAATGCTAAGAGCGTATCGGATTATTTCAAGGAAAATATGCAGGTGTCTGTGCTGATGAAACAGAATGTTTCTGACGAGGCGGCGCTTGGCTTCAAGGATGAACTTGACGGGGAAAGATATATAAAAAGTACAGTCTTTGTGTCCAGGGAACAGGGACAGAGGGAACTTGCAGCCCAACTCGGAGAGGATTTTCTTGATGTATTCGAGACTTCTCCGATACCGGTGTCGGTCGATGTCACTCTGGATGCGCGATATGTTTCGGCAGACAGCCTGGAGATGGTCAGGGCTGAAATTTCCGCCAGTCCGCTTGTGGATGAAGTGGTGTATCAGCGTTCTCTGGTCGATGCCCTGAATGCCAATCTTAACAGAATATCCTTGATTCTGGGTGTGTTCATTGCTCTTCTTCTGTTCATCTCTTTTGTTCTGATAAACAACACGGTCAGACTAAATGTGTTTGCCAGAAGATTCACTATCCATACAATGAAACTTGTTGGCGCCACCAGGTCGTTCATCCGTGCACCATTCCTTGTGCAGTCGGCTTTCCAAGGACTGTTTTCCGCGTTCATTGCAATATTCATACTGGTGGGGCTTATGTTCCTGATGCGAAGCAGTTTTGCACAACTTTTCGAGATATTCCGTCTTGAACTCCTTCTGGTAGTGATCGGCATAGTGATCGCGGCGGGACTTGTTATATGTCTTGCAAGCACATATTTTGTAGTGAACAAACTTATTTCACTCAGAAAAGACGAACTTTACTATTGATAAAACGGACTTTATTAATGTTGTTCCCGATCTCGGTCGGGAATCTAAAACAATGCATAATGGAAAACAATACAAAAATGCCAATTACCTTCCGAGGTCTTAAATTACTTCTTATCGGACTTATTGTTATGGTCTCAGGGTATATCCTTATGACAGGAGGTGGAAGTGATGATCCGGAAGTGTTCAATTATGCTATGTTCGATTTCCGCAGGATGGTGGCGGCTCCGATCGTCATTATACTCGGTATCGTCATAGAGGTCGTGGCAATTATGAAAGTATTCAAGGATTAAGTTATGGAATGGTTTGAAGCTGTGCTTTTAGGATTGCTGCAGGGACTGACTGAGTTTCTTCCTGTCAGCAGCAGCGGACATCTGGAAATAGGAAAGGCTCTTCTCGGAGTCGAGACTACCGATGACCTTTTGTTCACCACAATGGTGCACGCGGCCACGGTTCTCAGTACTATAATAGTATTCAGAAAGGAAATATTCGATCTTCTCAAAGGCTTTTTCTGTGGTCTGAAAGATTGGAAAATACAAAAAAATGAGGCGGGCAGGAAGGTGCTAGTGTGCAATGACCAGACTGATTATCTTTTGAAGATGGTCGTGTCTATGTTGCCTATTCTCGTTGTGGGGCTTTTCTTCAAAGATCAGGTGGAATCATTGTTCGGATCCATCCAGGTGGTAGGAGTTGCCCTGATTGTGACAGCTCTTCTTCTGTTCTTCTCGGATTATGCTTCCAGGCCGGGCAGAAAGTCGGTTTTCCCTGTCAATGAATATAGGAACGGTATTTCGTACTGGCAGGCCTTTGCTGTGGGGCTCGGTCAGGCTTTTGCCGTGGTTCCGGGATTGTCACGTTCGGGCACTACAATATCTACGGGACTTATATGCGGTGTCCGTAGGGAAGTGATGGCTCAGTTCTCGTTCCTGATGGTTCTTGTTCCGATCCTCGGAGAGACATTCCTTGAGATTGTCGGCGGTGAGTTCGGATCATCGTCGGTGGGAGCTCTTCCGCTTGTGCTCGGGTTCATTTCGGCTTTCCTTTCGGGATTGTTCGCCTGCAGAGTGATGGTTGCTCTTGTCAAGAAGGCTAAACTCGGTTGGTTTGCCCTTTATTGCCTTGTTGCGGCAGCCTGCATATTCATTTTCGCTTAGAAATGTCCGTGAAATACACATATTTCGTTTCAGACGTTCATCTTGGTCTTCAGGTTGCTGATCCTGAAGGCCGGGAATGCCGTTTTGCCGATTTTCTCAACTATCTTCCAGAACAGACGGAGGCATTGTATCTTCTTGGTGACATCTGGGACTTCTGGTATGAATACCGTGATGTTGTTCCGAAGGGGTATGTCCGTGTTTTTGCGGCAATACAGAGGCTTATCGACAGAGGTGTGAAAGTGTATTTCTTCCAAGGAAACCACGATGTGTGGACATACGGTTATTTCGAAGAACTGGGTATGATAAAACTGACCCAGCCTTGTGTGGTGGAAATAGCCGGCAAGCGTTTTTGTCTCGGTCACGGTGACGGACTGGGACCGGTTCCTTTCGGATATCGTTTCCTCAGAGGTCTTTTCCATAACCGACTGGCGCAGATCCTCTTCAGTACCCTGCATCCTTGGCTTGCATTCAGGCTCGGGAACGGATGGTCGAAGAACAATCGTCTTGCTCACGATGTAAAATATGAGTTCGGAGGAGAAAAGGAGCCTCTGTATAAGTTTGCCGTGGAATTTTCTGCTGAGAATGAGGTGGATTATTTCATATTCGGACATTACCATTGCGGGGTCGATATTGTACTCCCTTCCGGTGCCCGTCTGATGATCCTCAAGGACTGGATCCATTCCTCTCCATATCTTTGTTTTGACGGAAATTCTGTTACAGATATTTCTCCGGTATAGGCATTACCGGTGGGTCTTTCCAGAACAGAGACCAGTAGAATGCAGGAAAATCACCGTCTTCCCATATCTTGACGAGTTCTTCGGTGGCCTTGTCCTCTCCTTCTGGATCGTACGGTTTCTTCAGATCTGAGCCGAATAATTTGGCAATTCCCTGCCAGAATCCTGCTGCCATACCGCTTTTATATCCCTTTATTATATTATAGGATGATCTTCCGACCTCTCTGTCTATGAGTTTCATAATCAGGGCTCCCTGGCTGACAGTGAGGTTTCTCATCTGACTTTCGAACACTTCGAAAAGTTCTTTCTGTACGGTGTTGATATATTTTTCCCTTTTCACTCCTTTGAGCCGGTCGGCGGCTATGACACTGTCGGCTTCAGTGACAAGTTTCCTTGCCACCAGAGCGTATGGATATGCCTTGCTGAAGTTATGTACCAGACGGTAATACTTGCGCCATTCGCGGCCTTTCATCTTCGGTACCCTGGCATAAACTTTTGATGCTCGGATCTGGTCTATATATATTGTGTCGTTGCCTTCCACGAAGAATTCAAGCAGGTCGTCTGTCCCGGCAGACTTATTCTGTGTGGTACTGCTCTGGGTTACCGTCTCTGTCTTAGGCTGTTTATTTTCCGTCTTCTTTCTTTTGAATATCTGAGCGTGACAATCGCCGTCCGGCAGTGGCATCAGAGCCAGTGCCAGTGCTACGATCAGATATTTGACGGCTTTTCTCATTTTTGAAATTGTCAATGTTCTGCAAAGTTAGCAAACCTGTTTTTATATGCAAAATCCTTGCCGATGTGTTATCTCGGATCCGCTTCAAATGGGCGTTTTCCGGTAGATTCTCGTTATAGCGATGATGGGTCGGTGAGCATCCTCGTGCCAAAGTTGATTTACGTGAAATTGACCGTGGTCGAAAATGCTTGTAAGTTTTTGTGAACACCTTTCGTAAGTCGGTGAAAATGCGCGATTTAGGTTTCAAAAACTTTGGTCGAAAATATGTAAAATTTTTTCGAAGTGCTATTGCTGTTTCGAAAAAAATGACTATCTTTGCAACCCATTAATTGAGGATCAATACACCCAACCAACTGAGTCTCAATTAGTTAGGGATATTGTGAAATATTTTCATTAAAAGTAATAGAGCAATGTTACAACCAAAGAAAACCAAATTCAGAAGGCAGCAGAAAGGCCGTATGAAAGGTCTCTCGCAGAGAGGAAACCAACTTGCATTCGGCTCGTTCGGCATCAAGACCTTGGAGAACTGCTGGCTTACAGGACGCCAGATCGAGGCAGCCCGTCAGGCTGTGTCACGTTATATGAAGCGTGAAGGTAAGATCTGGATCAGAATCTTCCCTGACAAGCCATACACCAAGAAGCCAGCCGAAGTGCGTATGGGTAAAGGAAAGGGTAATCCGGAGGGATTCGTATGCCCTGTAACCCCAGGCCGTATCCTTATTGAAGCTGAGGGCGTATCTCTCGAGATCGCAAAGGAGGCACTCCGCCTCGGAGCTCAGAAGCTTCCTGTTACTACTAAGTTTGTAGTACGTAGAGATTATGTGGAATAATTTAATGGAGAAAGAACAATGAAAGCATCAGAAGTACGCGAAATGTCGATCGCAGATCTGCGTGAGCGCATCGAGATCGAGAAGGCAAACCTCGACACAATGAAGGTTAACCACACTATCTCTCCATTAGAGGACACATCTAAGATTGCAAAGGCAAGAAAGGACATCGCTCGTATGATGACTATCCTTGCTGAGAAAGAGTCACAGAACTAAATTATTGAATTCTCATGGAAAGAAATCTTCGTAAGGAAAGAATAGGTGTTGTGGTCAGCAACAAGATGGA
>JAZRBS010000034.1:0-1996 GCA_045635205.1 Candidatus Cryptobacteroides sp.
AGTCTTTTGCATTCTTCTTGGGTAAGGAATTCCCTCTGAGAACGACGAGTTGGAATTTTTGCGAAATGCAAACTGATATCTTCCTTTATGTAACCCTCGATATATGCATCCTTAACAATGGACTTGAAATGGACGAAATACTTGCTGGCTGTATTCTGATGCAAGAGCGTTCTCTTCTTCTTGCCTACAGGGCTTGATATCACTGCCTTATTGAGTAGGTAATCCTTGTATGACTCTGCAAACCTATACCTTATGTCACGAAAAGTGCACTTGCTCTTTACAAACTTCTTGAAGTGTTTGTAGGAATGCTGCCATGTCGGATTTTTAAGCTTTATCCTCTGTTTATAGTACTCCAAAAAATCTTCATCCAGCCTGCAGTCGTCAAAGATCTTCAGTTCCTTATTCATGATTGCCTTCATTCTGAGATTCCTGATCTTTCTTGCATGCTTCCATACTTCAGCATTGTACTCTTTGTCTTCTTCCGTTAGCGGATCGATTACAATGTAACGCTTGAGGGATTCTTTTCTAGTTTCCTTGCCTGTTAGAGGATTATACAATGCTGGACTATATTCGAGATATAAATATGCTTTGCCGTTATTTGGATTTCTCTTTCTGATTTCAACTTTTACTTTGCTCATAGTTATTGAGATTAATTGCTTACTACTTCATCGAATGCTGACTTCAGGATCCAGACATTGCGGCCGCACCGGATCTTCGGTATCTCCATAAGCGTCACAATATGGTACAGCCTGTGCTTGGATATATGCAGGCTGTTGCAGAGGTCATCAGAAGAATAATACATCGACTTGTCAAACAACCATGGTCTGCAGATCCTATCGACAGAAACCTTGGCGTAGCAAGCTTTCTTTCCTGATTTCTTATGAGGTATTTCATAATAGGATGTAAACTGGTAAACCTGTCTTCGGGTCATCATATACGTCTCCATTATATCTTCCACCTGATACCAGTACCTTATGCGAAGATGCTGGTCCGGACGGAAATCCTCAATCAGTTGACGGATATCAGATATTAGAAAATATCTCGCGTTACCAATCATTTTGAAATCAAGCTTCCTCTTTCTAAAATAGTGTTCGATAGTGCTCCTTTTGATATCGAAGTATTCAGATGCTTCAGTTATGGAAAGATATTCGCGCGATTCTCTGTCCAGTGAAAGATCACTGCGTGAATTGCTTTTACCGCTGACTATCACCCTGTTAGCATATATATTCCTCAAGCTTTCTGTCTTGACCAAAATGAGACCAGGAGTTCTCAAAACCTGAATCTCACCATCCTGGATGTACCTTCTGATACTCTTATCAGAAACTCCCAGGAATTCTGCTGCTTCGGATATCCTCAAATATTCATTACCGGCATATTTACCTACACGAGCAGTTATACTTGAAATGATTTGTGAGTTATAGTAATCTGTCTGCCTTCTGTTATGTTCTTCCTGGCGTCTTGCTTTACTCGCGCATTCTCTGCTGCAAAATTTTGTATCAATCTTCTGAGATTTAAAATTCTTGCCACAGTGAACACAGCTCAGATTATAATACATTTTGCCGGAGTCAGGATGATATTCCTTCTTCGGAGTTATAAGTGTTAGGTCATGTGGTGATTCAGGTGAGTATCTGCGACTTAGTTTAGAACAACTATGACAGCAGTAGATCTGATTAGATCGGCTAGCAACAAAGTCCTTTCCGCATATTGGACAAACTTTATTGTATATCTTGGCAGCTAAGTAATCTTCGCCATTTTCCTGACGTTCTGTCGGAACCTGGTATTTATACTTCTTGTACTTATCCTGGCAGTTTCTGCTGCAGAAGCGATTCTTGTAACGGATAGTATGGTATGTTCTCCCACATACGATACAGTGCTTTTCATGTGTTTTCATTTATTTGCTGTTCTTTGCAATAATTAGTAATTAGCTGGCAAATCTATGAAGACGGAAAAGAAATAGTGATAGGATTGTAATAGGATTGTGATTGACCTTGATTTT
>JAZRBS010000035.1:0-76532 GCA_045635205.1 Candidatus Cryptobacteroides sp.
GCTTGCGTCATTGAACCGGTCGGAGATAAGACAATACGAAGTCGAGCTTATTGAAGGAGGACTTTCTGCCAAGACAGTGAGCCTGCATCTTTCCACCCTCAGCAGTTTCTGCCGTTACCTGATGAAGGAAGGACAATTGAAGTCCAACCCTGTCCGCATGGTTACAAAACCAAAGGTCGAGAAGCGTCTGCCGGTGTATTTCCGGAAACAGGCAATGACGGAATATTTTGATCGTATCTTAGAAAAAGATGATCTGATGGATCTGGAGGCTTTCAAGGCAGGCTGGGATACTCCAAGCGGCAAAGAACTGTATGAAGATCGTCTTGCCAGACTGATAATATCTCTTTTATATAATCTGGGTCTTCGTCGAGCAGAACTTATATCACTCACTATAGGAAGTATTGATTTTGGCAGAAATATTGTCAAAGTGACTGGTAAAGGCGATAAAATGCGAGAAATTCCGCTGATTGCTTTATTATATAAAGAAATTTCCTTATATTTGGATGCAGTTGAGACGGTGTGCGGTGGGAAAAGGTCTTTGAAAGAGCCGCTTCTTGTCACGTATAAAGGTAAATCATTATATCCTGGATATGTAGACAGGGCTGTGAAGAGCGCGCTTGCTGATGTCAAGGGCATATCCGGAAGAAAATCACCGCACGTCCTTCGTCACACTCTCGCTACGGAACTGCTTAATCAGGACACCGGAATATATTCCATCAAGGAACTTCTCGGACATTCTTCATTGGCGGCAACCCAGGTCTATACTCACAGTAATATCGCCCGGCTGAAGACTATTTATAAATCAGCCCACCCAAGGGCAAAAAACGGAGGTAAAAATGGAGATTAGAGTTCAGAGCATCAAGTTCAATGCAGATCAGAAACTGTTGGACTTTATTGACAAGAAGTTCTCTCGTATCGAGAAGTTCTACGATGCAGTAACAGGAGTGGATATTGCGCTTTCATTGCTTCCAGACCACGAGAACAAGAACGTTAAGGTTCAGGTCAGCATCCCAGGTCGTACAATCGTGGTTGAGAAGAATGCGAAGACCTTCGAAGACGCAGTGGTTGACTGCGCTGACATTCTCAAAGAGAAACTTGTTAAAGAAAAAGAGAAAAGAGCAGAATAAGATTCAGACTTGATTAAGATGGCCGCATATCCTTCCGGGTATGCGGCTTTATTTTATAGGCTTTGTAGTTCCTCAAGCGTCAGTGCTGTAAGATCTGCGACTTCTTCTTCCGGCATACCCTTATTAAGCATTCTTCTCGCAATTTCTAATCTGGTTTCATTTATTCCTTCTGCTCTTCCTTCTGCCCTTCCTTCTGCCCTTCCTTCTGCTATTCCTTTTGCCCTTCCTTCTGCCATTCCTTTTGTTATTCCTTCTGCCAGACCTTCTTCGATGGCTTCTTTTCGTGCCCAGTCCATCTGATTCTTTAAATCTCTTTCAGTAGTCATTTTTTCAATTACTTTTTGGCGTATAGCCGAATCCATATTCATTAATTCCGACACTTCAAATATTTTCCTGAAAATGTCTTGTCTGAGACTTTCCGGACGCTCTGTCAATGACGATATATGTTTCAGACAAAAGTATATACCTTCAAGTATGTTGCCAGTCAATTCGCCGATTGTTTTATCGAATTTTCTTAATTCAATAAAAATAAAAGTAAGTCTGTCGGTCAGGCTGGTATGAGCATTTCTCTCATACAGCCTGTAAATTGTCTTCACTTCTGGATTCCCTTTGTTTACATCTAAATTGAAATTCAAGATGTTGATTACATAAACAGGCAGGAAATCATAGTTGCTTGCACCAGCATCGACTTGATTCTGTATCTGGAAAGTCGAATAGTACAGCGCTCTTTCCGGATAGAACGGCTGTTTGCGTCTTTGAACTTCGACTATGATCCTTGATCCGTCATCAGTCCTGCAGAACATATCGTAGGTGGAATTCTTCTTGTCACGATCCACCGTCTTCATTTCTTTGTCCATAAAATCAAGGTCAATGATTCTTCTGTCATCAATAACAAGATTTAAGAACTCGATCATTACTTCCTTGCTGGACTCCCGCCCGAAAACCAACTTGAAAACGTCATCGTCAAGCAGGTCTGCATATCTGAACTCTTTTAGCATATAAATTTTGTTAGAGGTTAAACATAAGCCGGTACGGCCATTAAAAACTTATATGCTATGTGCTATGCTCTCTCCCTTGCTGACAAAATTGAGCAAAAAATCAAGAAATTTCAATACTTACATTCAATGTTTTGTCTTTTTTAATGTAAACTTTTTCTTTTTTTTATCCTTATTTAACTTTTTTTATGTCAGGCAGGTGCATAAAATATAGTACGGGTGCCTATTGCCACATATTGCAACTGATAGTTATGGTAGCAGATTGAAGTGCTGGATTACTTATTGATAGATTCTGATTTTGTTACGATGATATAGCGAGCATTACGTTTGCGTCGCGGCAGTTCAAGTTGGGCTGATACCAAAAAAAGAACACCGGTGAGCCGGTGTTCTTTGTTGAAATTCTATTACTTACTAAAGTAGTTTTATTCAGCCGAATATGTGTCGAGACCAGTTATCTCATAAACAGCAAATCCAATATTCTGAGCGTGACCAAAGAGATATGTTTTGCCACCAGTAGTAACGACGTTACAACCCATACCTGAATTTCCAGCAGTCTGATTGTTGTCATTGCTGTTGATATCAGCCTCAAATACTATCAGATTGTCATTTAGTGCTGTTTCAAAATTCTGTTCGTTATCTTCGATAACAACGAGTTTTGCTTTTGATGCACCCTGTTCAGGAAGAGAAACGTATGCTATAAAGTTCTTTCCATCGAAAGTGAAAGGAGTAAGTCCTCCTATATATCCATAGACACGCTTCAGATCAGTACGAACTCCATTAAAGTCATATAATGCTGCAGCCTCTGTTCCTGGGACGACTAATATGTTAGTTGAGGACATACTATGGCGATATACAGAACCGAGATATGATCCACCGTAGAGATTGCCCCAGCCATCAGGACTACCAGGATTCTTAAGAACTCCGTTTTCTATATTATATCTGGCGGTTGTTGAACTACTTTGAGATCTGAACCAAAGTTCGCCCTTCGTCCAGTCTCCACATACTGTAAATTGATCACCGAATCGTCTTGGAGCCCAACCTGGTATTGTCCAATTGTTACATAATACAGTAGGCTGTTCGGTAATTCCATTTTCCCAAGCATAAATCTTAACTATCTCCCCTTCATTCATTCCCATATTACTTGCCAGAAGAATTTGGGAATCTCCGTTTGCAATAGTTCTAACGCAGGACATTGGGAAATATCCACCTTCAACTCCTGTCATATTTACCTTTGATATGTTCTCAGGATTTGCTACAGGTATTACATAGATGTCAGGTGTGGTGGTGTTTACATTTGCAATATATACGTTAGTTCCGTCAAATGCTGCATTCCTATCCATAGATGCTTTGCCTCCTTCAAGGCTTGTAAGCCAAGAATTGTCTGCTGTAGATTGTTTGCTGGCAACCAATGTTGCATTCATTTTTACGGATGGATCCTTCTCAATTTCTGGCTCCGCTTCAACACTTGCCTCTCCCAGATTATATATCTTATTTGCTTCAAGAGTCTTTATGACTCCTTCTCCGGCAGTAAATGCCACTTTCCCATCAAAGTAAAGGGTGAGTTGTTTTGTAGCGCCTGGAACAAGTGCAATATAGTAGGTATCTCCTACCTTGAAACCACCTTCCGGAGCAATCAAGGTAACTTCGTGTCCACCAGCGGTGCACGCAGTCTCTCCATTAGTAGTATTGTAATAGAAAAGTCCAGTGCACATTCTGCTAGCGAAAGACTTAAGTGAAATAGTTTCAGGAGCAGTCTCACCGCCTACTGTAAATTTCACAAGAGTATGGAGGTTCTTGAATTTAAGAACAGGAGGATTTACGAAATCTACTATTTGTCCAGATGCGTATGCTACTGCAAATTCGGGATCAAAATTTCCTGCGATTGCTTTCTGAGTACCACCAACTCTAAGATTGTTGATTACACCATCTTTAAATGTAGCATTACCACCTCTGTTCGGATATATTGCGTGGATATTCAGATCCTCTGGCAATGAAATCATTTTGCAAGAGAAAAGTGCTGATGCTGAATTCTCTGTTATTGCAGTGTTGAACTCAACTTCTGCTCCGTTTTTGTCGAAAACGGAAACTTTGTCTCCAGGAGTCCAATATGTTGTTGTACCTTCCTCAAGTTTTACAAGAGTCGTTTTGGTGTCAATGTCACGTGATGCCTCGAAACTGAATGGAGTACCATTTGCCTCAGTATCGTTAGGGTTCATCATTTCCTTCTGGCAAGATGCAGCGGAGAGAATAGTAAATGCTGCAAGTATAAATGAGTTAATCTTTTTCATACAATTAAATTTTAGCAGTTAATTACCATTCTTCTTCTTCATATAGTTCAAAGGAACCGTTTCCATAACCTGGGACACTTGCGCAGAGCACTCCCTCTGCAATGATCTCCGTTACTTTAACTTCGGGAGATTCGTAGTTGAATGTGTTTTTGATCATAATGTTATAAATGTTGATTGTGATTATCAAATTTAGTGTGGTGTAGTGTGGTGTGGACTACAAGCGGCAAAGGTATATAATAATTTCTGAATCAGCAATTTTATTTTGAAAAATTTTTAGAAAGTGAATTGTTCCGCTCGTTTTCAGGCTTTAAGGCTGCTTCTGAATTCGCTCATTGATGTGATTTGATGAAATATTCTTATATTTGCAAACTTATGGCAAAAGGATTTACAGAGACAGATTCCCTTTGCAGGGAAATCGTAAGGGATGCTCGCAACGGGGTATTCAAGCCCGTCTATCTCCTGATGGGCGATGAACCGTATTATGTTGATATGGTTTGCGATGCGATAATGGAATATTGCCTTGACGAGAGCGAGAGGGATTTCAATCAGACAGTCTGTTATGGCGCGGATGTGAATGCGGAGGCCATCATTACTGCTGCGAGACGTTATCCTATGTTTGCCGAGCGTCAACTTGTTGTCGTAAAGGAGGCTCAAATGATGAAGGGTATGGAGGAGTTGGCGGTCTATTGCCAGAAGCCTCTTGAATCCACAGTTCTCGTTCTTGCTATGCACTGTGCATCGGCAGATAAGAGGAAGTCGCTGTATAAGACTGTGGCCAAGGTCGGTGTTGTCGTTGATTCTCAGGCATTAAGAGACTATGAGATGCCTAAATGGATCTCGATGTTCTATCAGAACAGAGGCTTGAAGATCGCTCCTGATGCTGCTGCTCTTCTTGCGGAACACGCCGGTACCGATCTGAACAAGATTGCTATTGAGACAGAGAAGATGCTGAAGAATCTTCCTGAGGATGTTAGAGAGGTTAGTGCGGAGGATATAGAGAAGAATGTGGGCATAAGCCGTCAGTTCAGCATTTTCGAACTCAATAAACTTTTGGCATATAAGGATTCGGCAAAGGCTTTACGTGTTGCGGCATATATAGGTTCGTCGGCGAAATTTGCAATGCCTATGGCTGTCAGCGCGATGTTTGCTTATTTTTATAAGGTATTGAAGTATGGAGCACTTCTGCAGAAGAATCCGCGTCCGGCAAATGATGTGAAGGCGAAGGTGCTGGGGGTTAATCCATATTTCTTCAGCGAGTATGACACTGCTGTGAGGAATTATCCTGTCAGGAAGTGTATGGCCGTGATTGCATTGCTGAAAGATTATGACTTCAAGGGAAAGGGCGGAGATGTCGGAGAGGCCTCTTCCGCAGAATTGATGGTTGAACTGACTGCAAGAATTTTAAATTTATAATATATGGGATTGATTCAATGTAACAATGTAAGCAAGAGTTTCGGTGAAAAGGTGGCTCTTGACAAGGTTTCGGTTGACATTCCGGAAGGAAAGATTTTCGGCTTGCTAGGCCCAAACGGTGCCGGCAAGACCACTCTTATACGTATTATAAACAGGATTACCATCCCGAATGGGGGAGAGGTGCTGTTTGACGGCCGTCCTATCACTCAGGATGATGTTGAGAAGATCGGATATCTTCCAGAAGAGCGCGGACTGTATCGTAAGATGAAAGTCGGAGAGCAGGCGATGTATTTTGCCCGTCTGAAGGGTATGAGTTCGAGAGAGGCTGCGCAGGAACTTAAGAAATGGTTTGTAAGATTCGGAATTGAGAGTTGGTGGAACAAGAAGGTGGAGGAACTTTCAAAGGGTATGGCTCAGAAGGTGCAGTTCATCACGACAGTGGTTCACAAGCCTTCGCTTCTTATTCTGGACGAGCCGTTTTCCGGTTTTGACCCTGTGAATGCCCAGATCATCCGCGAGGAAATCCTCAGGCTTAAGCAGGAAGGTGCGACAATCATACTTTCTACCCATAATATGGAGTCTGTGGAGGAACTTTGTGACAATATCGCTCTTATCAACAAATCTCGCGTAGTCATCACTGGAGGAGTTGACGAGATCCGTCACAAGTATGGAAACAATAATGTTGAACTTATCTATACAGGAGGCCATCTGGATTCTGTACCGGGCGTGTTCAGTGTCCTTTCCGATCAGGATGATGCCGGACGCCATACTGCTGTTCTGGCTCTGGAAGGGACTAAGGACGGCAATTGTGCTCTTAAGGAGATAATTGCTCAGAATGTGACAGTAAATTCTTTCAAGGAACTGGTCCCTAGAATGAACGATATATTCATTAAACTTGTAACAGAGGAGGCATAGCGTATGAAACTCAGAAATATTTCTACAATAATTTCACGTGAATATCTGACCCGTGTAAAGAAGAAGTCTTTCCTTCTCACCACTTTCCTTGTACCGATATTCTTTGCAGCGATGTGCATACTCCCAAGTGTGATTATGTTTATGGCAAAGGACAGCGGAAAGAAGGTTGCTGTGGTCGATCAATCAGGTATTGTTATGCCGTATCTTGTTGATGATGAGGCTGTTGATTATACCGATTATTCTGCTGAACCGGTTGATAGTATGAAGGTCAAATTCGAGGAACTTGGTCTTGATGTCCTTGTTGTGATATCTCCGATAGATTCTCTCGAAAAGACTGTGACCGTGGCTTCATATTCCGAGAAGCCTCTCAGTATGGAATTGAAGGAAGGGGTACGTTCTAAGGTAAATGATGCCGTAGAGGACTATCGTCTTGCTCAATACGAGATATCCGACCTGAAGCAGATTCTTGAGGATGTGAAGGCTGATGTGTCTATAGCGACATATACCCTTGACGAGTCAGGAGAGGAAAAGATCACTTCATCCGAGGTGTATATGATCATTTCGATGGTTCTTTCAATCATCATCTATATGTTCATAGCAATGTTCTCAGGAATGGTTATGCAAAGTGTCATCGAAGAGAAGGCCAGCCGCGTTGTCGAGGTGCTGGTGTCTTCAGTCAAGGCAACTGAACTTATGTTCGGAAAGATCATTGGAGTTGCCTGTGTGGCACTTACTCAGTTCTTCCTGTGGATTGTGCTTACACTTGTGCTTGTCGGTGGATTCTCGGCTTTCGTGGGCTTTGATTCCATTATGGGAGATCCGGCTCAGACTGAGCAGATGATGGATATGACGGCTCAGATGGGCGGAGTGGATGTTGCAGAAATGACTCAGGCTATGCAGGAGGAGGAAGGCCTTGGTGCCGTGCTCAGCACTCTTAGAGATATCAATTGGGTGCAGATGGTTCTTGCCTTCATCATTTATTTTGCACTCGGATATCTTCTCTATGCGTCTTTCTTTGCGGCCATCGGATCTGCGGTGGAGAACGAGGCAGATACCAATCAGTTGCAGATGCCTGTGACCATCCCGCTTCTTCTTGCATTCTTCATCGCATTATATGCTTTCAATGCACCTGACAGTCCTGTTGTCTGGTGGGGCTCGATGATTCCTTTCACATCACCGATAGTGATGCTGGCGAGGATTCCGTTCGGTGTTCCGGGATGGGAACTGGCCTTGTCAATAGCCCTTCTCGTTGCCACATTCGTTCTCTGTGGATGGGCTTCTGCCAAGATATATAAGATCGGAATTCTTATGTTTGGCAAGAAGACTACTTTCAAGGATCTTTGGAAATGGCTCAGACAGAACTGATTATGAAAAGACTTCTGATGTTTGTGGCTTTGGTTGCGATTGTGACTGAAGTGCACTCGCAGGAATATGAATGGAAACATATCGCTATGGACGGGAGCAGAACAGGATGTATCTCCCCGTCCAAGGATAATGTTGCAGAGGCATTAGGTGTATTCGAAAAGGGGAAGTATATCGCTCCTGACGGAAAAGAGTATGCCAGAAAGTCTTCAGTAGCCAAGGTGGCAGGAATTGTAATCGCTGCCCAGACTGAAATGGCCAGAGTAAAAGATGTCATAGGATATTCATCGGAGGCTATGTCTGTGAAGTATCCTGAAAGTGCACTGTCCGACTGGTTCGTCGATCTGCTGATGGCCAGGACAGAGAAACTTGCTGGAAAGAAAGTGGATGTGGGCATTGCCAATTTCGGCGGAATCCGGGTAGATATGCCTAAGGGAGACATTATCCTTGACGATATGCTTTCTATGTTTCCTTTCAAGAATCAACTAGTCTATGTCGAGCATACCGGAAAACAGATAAGGCAGATTCTTGAAGAAATGGCAGCCGGACGTTTCCAGGTACTTGGCGGAGTCAGGGTCGTGGCTGAAGACGGCAGGCTAGTTTCAGCGGAGATAGGGGGTAAACCCATTGATGACGAAAAGATTTATGGTCTTGCTACGATTTCCTTCCTTCTTGCCGGTGGTGACGGCCTTAATCTGGGGCAGAATGCTGTTTCCATCACAGTATTTGAGGATGAGGATATTATTGATGCAGTTCTGGAGTATGTATATTCGGAGACTGCGGCAGGCAGACCGATAAGTTACAGAACAGACGGACGTGTCGTGATTAAAGATTTGGAGGAGAGAAGATGATGAAACGAGTTTTAGCGGCCACGCTTGCTGCATTGGCCTCATTTGCGCTGGGCGCGCAGAATCTGACCATACTTCATCTTAACGATACTCATAGCCATATCGACCCGCAGCGCTCGGGTGAATATAGCGGAAGGGGAGGCGTAATAGAGCAGGCAGCCTGTATAGATAGCATCAGATGTGCAGACGGCAGGAGGAACGTCATTCTTCTTCACGCCGGCGATTTCAGCCAAGGTACCTCTTATTTTACCGAACTTGGAGGAAACATTGAAATTGATGTTCTGAATGCCCTTGGATTTGATGTCGTCACTCTTGGCAACCACGAGTTCGATAACGGCATTCCTGAACTTGCCCGTCGCCTGAAGAATCTCAAGAGCGATGTCGTATGCGCCAATTATGATTTTGACGGGACGCCTCTGGAAAGTCTTGTAAAGCCATATAAAATTGTAAGAAAGGCTGGTAAGAAGATAGCCGTGATAGGTCTTCTTACAGACATAATGGAGGTGGTGGATCGTGATATTGCGGATGATCTTGAATATGAGGATCCTGTCGGTGTCGTAAACGGACTTGCCGCTTTACTGAAGAATGAAAAGAATTGCGATATGGTTATCTGTCTGTCGCACCTTGGATATGGACAGGATAAGGATCTCGCTTCGAGAACACGTAATGTAGATGTTATTGTAGGCGGACATTCGCATACCTTGCTTCACAAGAAACAGGTAGTCAAGGATCTTGATGGAAATGATGTCATTGTGGTCCAGAACTGGAAGTGGGGTCTGAACCTCGGACAACTTACTGTGGAATTCTAAAGTTATGGGATTTGGGGAACTTCTGATAATTGCGGTCGGTGTATCGATGGATGCTTTTGCTGTATCAATCTGCAAAGGACTTTCCGTCTGTAAGGTACGTCCTTCTCAGGCCGGGCTTACAGCCTTGTGGTTCGGTGGGTTTCAGGCTCTTATGCCGCTTGCCGGTTATTTCCTGGGAGTCAGTTTCGCAGATTTAGTTTCTACTGTCGATCATTGGATTGCATTTGTCCTTCTTGCGATCATAGGCGGCAATATGTTGAAAGAAGCGTCAGGCAAAGAAGAGTGCTGCACTGTCGATCCTGATTTCTCGTTCAGGACTATGCTTGCTATGGCGGTGGCGACAAGTATAGATGCTCTTGCTATCGGTGTCTCCTTTGCGTTCCTTAAAGTGAATATATGGACTGCAGTCTTAATGATAGGATTTACCACCGCAATCTTCTCTGCTGCAGGAGTCTATATCGGCAATGTGTTCGGCAGCCGCTATAAATCGAAGGCTGAATTTGCTGGCGGTGTCATTCTGATTGTTATGGGAGTGAAGATCCTTCTAGATCATACAATTCTTGCCTGAATTCCTTTGGCGATTTTCCTGTGTTACTTCTGAAGAATCTTCCGAATCCTGACTGATCCGGGAAATTGAGCCTGTCGCTGATTTCCTTCAGTGTCAGGTCTGACTGGCGCATCAGAAACTCCGCCTTGCTGATAATGGCTCTATTGATCCATACTTTGGCTGAACTCCCGTCGTATTCCCTGATGATTTTAGATAGGTAATCCGGGGATATCCGCATTGCCTCTGCATACCAGTTCACGCTATGCTGGCGGTCGCTGTTTCCTTCCACCAGATTGCGGAAACGTTCTCTGATCATCTCCTGATGGCCGGCATTGGTGTTGAGTTCAGCGTGCTCTTTCCTTCGCTTGTCGGATATGTCCAGAAGCAGGTTATGCACTTCATTCTTAATCACTATCGACTGATAGTGATGGTCTGTGTTCTTTACATATCTTATCAGCCTGGCTACGGATGTCTCCAGAAATGAATATTCTGCATCTGAGAATTCCTGATAAGGAAATTCCTTTTTCAACTGGATGCTTATAGGGGACTTGCGGGTTGTGCGTATTTCTGTCTGGAAGCCCGGACTGAAGATTATATGGAAACCATAGACATCTTTAGAGGCGCATATTTGTTTTATGATTTCACCGGAAGAAATATGCAGTGTCGAATGCGGTTTCATATCGAATACCCTGAAGTTCACATTCACTGTGATTTCACCGGAAGTGAGCATTATCAGATGATAATTATGTATTCTGATAGGGGCGGCAAGGTCAATTTTACCATTGATTTCGTATATCGTGATCCTATCTTGTCCGTATTCTCTGAAAGTGTAAGTACCCATAATTGTTCGTTTTCCCGACAAATATAATAATATTTTTGGATATGGTCGGATTTAGCGTAGTTATTAGCGGAAACTGCACTTTGTAATCGTTTGAATAATAACGACTTTTGTATCACACACAAGGTAATCGGATAATTTCATATATCCGAACTTAAAACAGAAAGACTTTATTTGCCGCCGTGACCTGAGACAGGAGCGGCGGTTCTGTTTTATATCCTGCCTCTTTGATGGGTGTAATAAAACAAATAAGGCTCGCCGCATCCCGCGGGGAACCTCATACTAACCACATAATTAATAACACTAAAACTAATAACCAATAAGTTGTGAGAACCTGAGAATGATTCTCTGATCAACTCGTGTGCAAAGGTAAGGCGATTTTCAATATCTGCCTAATGTTTTGTGTTAAGTTTTTGTTACATTTGCGTAACAATAGGATTTATATGGAAAAGAAGTTGCTGATTGTTGATGATGAGGCCGGCATAAGGGAAATACTTCAGTTCAACCTGGAGAATGCCGGTTATAATGTGGATTGTGCATCTTCCGCAGAGGAGGCTTTGGAGATGCTGTCTTCCGAACATTGTCTGATATTGCTTGATGTGATGATGGGCGGGATGTCGGGGCTTCGTATGGCAGAGGTGCTCAGAAATGAACGTCATAACGAAATACCTATCATATTTCTTACGGCAAGGACTGATCCGGACGATCTTCTTGCCGGTTTCTCGGCAGGTGGGGACGACTATATTCCGAAACCGTTTTCCATATTGGAAGTATTAGCCAGAGTGAAGGCTGTCCTGAAAAGATCTGCCGCAGTGGAGGGAACATCTGATATGATACAGGTCGGTGAGGTAAGGATTGACAAGGAAAGGAAGGTGGTCTATGTCAGTACAGAGGCTGTTCCTTTTTCCAAGAAAGAGTTTGAGGTACTTCTGTTATTGGCTTCCCATCCAGGACAGATATTCTCCCGTGAGAGTATAATTGATGAATTATGGAAAGATGCGCCATACGTACTTGATAGAACAGTAGATGTGCACATCGCCAGAATCAGGAGCAAACTCGGTTCCTGCAAGAATTATCTTACAAACCGCACCGGCTACGGCTATGTGTTCAATTGTGCTGAATGATGAAATATCTTTGGTTATATATACTTATAGGAGTCGTTCTGGCTGTCGTGGCCGGAATTATCTATCAGAGAGTGCATAAAAAGGTCTCGGAAGCAGAAGCAAGGCAGAAGAGCCGGCTCAAGAAGCAGATGACCAGTAATATTGCGCACGAACTGCGTACTCCTGTCACTACCATAAGAGGATATCTGGAGACGCTGATCGCTTGTCCTGATATGGCTCCTGAAAAGAAACAGGATTTCATCGAAAAGGCTTATAATCAGACACTTCGTCTGGCTGAACTTATCACGGATATGGCACTTATCAGCAAGATGGAGGAGAAATCGTCTAAATTCCAGAAGGAAGATATCGATCTGTACGACGTTGCAAACGAGGTCTTTGAAGAATTTCGCGACAGGATTGCGTCTCAGAATGTTAAGGTGGAGAATATGCTCAGTGCGGGTACAGTCCTGACAGGAAACAAGACATTGGTATATACTATCATCAGGAATCTGGTTGAGAACAGCCTTAAATATGCAGGAAACGATATAGTCATCCATCTGGAATGCTACAGTGTCATCGAGAAATTCTGCTATCTCACTTATTATGATACCGGAGAAGGTGTTCCGTCAGAACATCTGGATAATATTTTCGAACGTTTCTATCGTATAGAAGAAGGCCGCACCCGCGATGTCGGCGGATCCGGCCTTGGACTTTCGATTGTGAAGAATGCCGTGAAGTTCCACGGTGGCGACATACGTGTGATTAACCGTCAGTGGGGAGGACTTCAGTTTTTCTTCTCTCTGCGCAGACAGGAGGATTAATATCCTTTGACTACATTTTCGTCGTTACTGAGGTTGACCAGTTCCGGATCTCCGAAATAAGTCAGTTTGCAGGTCCTTGCGACATCGTATCTCAGGACTTTCTCAGCATAGACATCCGCTCTGCTTGCTCCGCTCAACTCCAGGCTCACCTCATCTGCAGTGAAATATCTTGTGTTGAGTCTGCACGCTCCCGAGCCTTCCAGATCGAGATGCTTTCCTTTGCCGCTTAGTTCAAGTTTGCAGGCTCCGGAGCATTCGAATTCACAATCATCTGCATCTCCCTCGTATGCCAATGCACTGGCTCCGCTGAGTTCTCCACTCAGTCTCCGGGTATTTATATCCAGCCTTCCTTTGGCCGCACCGCTCATCTCGATTTGCACACTTCTCTCGAAATGACCGGTTATCCCTGTCTTTGCGGCTCCCGAACAGAGCATATTGAGATTCTCTCCTTCCACTTGAAGTCCTGACAGCCCGGCGGCCGCGGACATATCAATGCGCAGATTGTCGCTTTTGAACTCACCGTCAAAAAACGCTTTGCTGGCTCCCATCAAAGTGATGGCATCAATGTGATCCATTTCAATATATACATTGATGTAAGGCTGATCGCCTTTCTTGAATTTGTTCGGAATGTCATTCAGATGCAGCAGGAGCAATGACTCGCTTTCGCGGTACTTTACCCTCAGATGTTTCTCGTAATCGCTTTCATATACTACTGTGACCTTTCCGGAAGTACCTTCTGTGATATGGACTTCATATAGGAAACTTACATCGAGTCTTGTGATGTCACCGAATTCATAGACTTTTGTCCTTTCCTCCGCACCAAGAGCAAGGAATGATAATGTTGCTGCGATTGTCAATAATAACTTTTTCATAATCTGTTCGTTTTAATATGTTGCTGTGTATTGTTCCAGTATTGTATCCAGTGCCTTGTATCTGATGTCATAGTATTCCTTGAGAATCAGTTTCTTGCTTTTTTCTTCCATATCTTCCGGAAGTTGCTCTTCCAGAGGAACTGCCTCAGATGTCACTGCTCTGATGGTATTCATCACCTCCTCAAGATTCTCCGGGAAGGTCTCTGATATCACTGTAAGTATTTCCGCTTCTTTTGCTGCAAGCCTTCGGTGATATTTCTCGATATCGTCTGAAGGGCTGCTCAGGACAAGGCACAGTGCGATTGCAACCGTTGCTGCCATTGACGAGATTGCTACTGCGAATCTCCTCAGTCCGCGACGACGCCTTTCTGCCATCACCTTTACAAGAAAGACGCTCCTGCTGCCTTCCGGTACCGGAAAAGCATCTACCCTATAAATGTTTTCCTTTATGTAACTTTCAATTCCGTTCATAGCCTTTTGTTCTTTATGGCTTCCGCAAGTTTCTGCCGGCCTCTCATATATAGACTCCTTATTGTATTTTCCTTACAACCTGTAATCTGTGCAATCTCTTGATAATCAAAACCTTCAAATAGATGTAGCGATACTATGACCCTATAATTGTCGGGAAGTCCGGACAATGCCATAAGAATATCCGCAATGTTGTATTCCATTTCTTCAGGAGATTCCTCCTGCGCTGGATCTTCATAGCATTCCAGAAATCCGCACCACCTGTTTCTTTCCCTTAGCCTGTCGATGGACTTCCTTATGCAGACGCTAGCAAGCCATCCCGGGAGATCACGGATTTCGTTTTTTCTTCTGAACCTCCACCACTGGAGCAGCGAATCGTGCATAATTTCTTCTGCTTCAGCACTGTTCCCGATAATCCTCAGACTGATGTTGTATAACCGTCGGGAATAGGTGTCATATACATTTTCTATGTCAATAGTGTCTTTCATTAAGTTTCGTTTTCATCTATAAGACGGGGAGTAGAGCATAATGTTGCAAATATATGAGATAAAATCACTAAATTTGGGAAAATTCGCTATCTATGAAACGTTTCCTTCTTTTTTGTCTTGTTTCAGCGCTTTCTTTGACGGCATCTTCGCAGACCTATCCTTATCAGGATGCATCGCTCAGTGCTGATGAAAGAGCAAAGGACCTGCTCGGACGGCTTTCTGCAGAGCAGAAGATATCACTTATGAATTATGAGTCTCCAGCCATTCCTGAATTCGGCATCAGGCGGTATAATTGGTGGAATGAGGCTTTGCACGGATCTGCCCGCAATGGACTTGCGACTGTTTTTCCGCAGTCGATAGGTATGGCTGCAAGTTGGAATGATGAACTTCTTGAAGAAGTGTTTGATGCCGCTTCTACAGAACAACGGATAAAGTTTGACATAGCCAGAGAAGGAGAAGGCGTACAGAGATATCACGGTCTCACAGTATGGACTCCTAACATTAATATATTCCGTGACCCGCGTTGGGGCAGGGGACAGGAGACATACGGAGAGGATCCGTATCTTATGACTGTGATGGGGCGCGCGGTTGTAAATGGACTTCAGGGCGATACGACTCAGAAATATGACAAACTGCACGCTTGCCTCAAGCATTTTGCCATTCATAGCGGGCCTGAGTATGAACGTCACATCTTCAACGTGGAGGACTTATCCTGGAGAGATCTGAACGAGACTTATCTCTATGCGTTCGAGCGCCTTGTGAAAACCACTGATGTCAAGGAAGTTATGTGCGCCTATAATGCATACGAGGGAAAGCCTTGCTGTGGAAATGAAAAATTGCTGATAAAGATTCTTCGCGAACAATGGGGGTTCGACGGCATTGTTGTGACAGACTGTTGGGCTGTGCGTGACTTTCACGAAGAAGGATGCCACAATATATTTCCGGACGATCCGGCATCTGCTTCGGCATATTCAGTGCGCAGCGGAGCCGATCTGGAGTGCGGAAGTTCGTTCCCGTCATTGGTGCAGGCATATAAGGATGGGAAAGTTACAGATGCAGATCTGGATAGAGCAGTTTTCAGAATACTGAGGGCACGTTTTGAGTTGGGTGAAATGGATTGTGAGGCAGATGTGTCCTGGAACGGTATCTCCCACGATCTTCTTGCTTGCGAAGATCATAGCGGTCTGGCCTTGGAAATGGCTCGTCAGACAATGACTCTTCTTCATAATAAGGGTGGCATTCTGCCTTTGGATAGGAATGCCAGATACGCGGTCGTGGGACCGAATGCTGCGGACTCTCTGGTGATGTGGGGAAATTATAACGGCATTCCGCGCAAGACTGTGACTGTACTTGAAGGCATCACTTCCAAGGTCGGCAGAGAGAATGTGGTATATGCCAAAGGTTGTGAGATAGCGGCAGAGGCTTCTGATATAGGTCAGTACAGCGATACGGAAGGCAACTATCACGATGAGGCTCTCTCGCGTGCTGGAGGTGAAAAGGTATCAGAGATTGATCTGTCGAGGTTTGATGATGTGGATGCGATAATCTTCGTTGGAGGCCTTTCTCCAAAACTGGAGGGAGAAGAGATGAGGGTCAATTACAAGGGATTCCGCGGAGGTGACAGGACGTCGATCGAACTTCCGGAAACTCAGCGGAGATATATAGCAGAGTTGAGCAAGACCGGCAAACCGGTGATTTTTGTGCATCTGTCCGGATCGGCCGTCGCTCTTGCTCCTGAAGCAGAGAATTGTGATGCAATACTTCAGGCGTGGTATGCAGGACAGGCTGGTGGTCAGGCTGTTGCAGATGTCTTGTTCGGAGACTATAATCCGGCTGGAAGGCTTCCTGTTACATTCTATGCTTCTGATGCCGATCTGCCGGATTTCGGCGATTACGATATGGCAGGGCATACCTATCGTTATTTCAAGGGTAAACCTTTGTTCCCGTTCGGTCACGGATTGAGTTACAGCAAATTCAAATACAGAAGAGCCAGGCTCCGTGATGGTGTCCTGAGGATACCGGTGAAGAATGCCAGCCGCAGAGACGGAGATGAGGTCGTGCAGGTATATATCAGGAAGGCTGATGATCTTGACGGCCCGGTTATGAGCCTTAGAGGATTCAAGAGAGTCAATATCAAGGCGCGAAAGAAAGTCGTGGTTGAAATTCCGATGACTCCTGAAAATATTGATCTTTTCAACCCTGAGACGGGCAGGATGGAAGGCGCATCCGGCGAATACATCATCTATTACGGAGGCTCATCCGATCTCTCAAGGCTCAGAAAACTCAGACTGTCATTCTGATGAGCATAGCGCACGAGAATCTTAGATTTCATTGATATCCATTATCCCTGACAGCACTGCGAAAATCGTCAGTTTCCCGATCGAACGGGTCTGAAGTTTTTCGCAGATGTTGTTTCTATGGAATATCACAGTCGGAACCGAGATTTTGAGGACTTCGGCTATCTCTTTGTTTATCAAGCCTTTGATTATAAGTTTCAGCACTTCCTTTTCTCTTGATGAAAGAAAGTTATCCTGCCTGCGCACTTGCCTCTCGTCGGGATCTTCATATCTGCTTACAAGTTGTGTCTGGAGGATTCTGTTTCTGATTTCGCTCTCGCTCATCGAGATGTCCAGCACATTGAAAGACTCGAACCTTCTTCCTGGGCCATCAGTCAATACGGTAGTCTGCTTCCTCAAGGTTATGAATTCGTCGATATTCCTGAAAAGGATTTCGTCATTTACAAAGAAATGGATGAAATGCCTGTTGGAATCGCGTATGAACTGATCCATCGTATTGTACAGATGGACTTCCACATTATTGAAAACTTCCCATAGAATATTTCTCAAGGCAATGGAACATAAGGTATTCCTTTCGATTATGGCTATGCAGGGTGTCATCTGGATCTTTTGAAAATCATTGAAATAACGATAAGGATCGGGAATATCTCGACACGCCCGAAGAACATATCTATAGTGAATACGAACTTGGCCATTGCCGGCATCGCAGCGTAATTGCCCATCGTGCCGAGAGACCCTGTACCCGGACCGACATTGCCAAGTGATGCAACAGTTCCGGAAAACGCCTCTCCTATATCTACTCCGCAGATGAGTATGATGATGAATGATGCGAGTATTACGAATATATAAAGAACGATATATAGAAATACCGATGATATGATTTCATCGTCGAGCGCTTTGCCGCCCACTCTGGTTCTGAACAGAGAACTTGGATGCAGTCTTTTCTTGAAGTCGCTGTATATTACCTTGAATGATATGTACATTCGGTCTGCCTTTATACCTCCGGTTGTAGATCCTGAACATCCGCAATGGAAGGCAGCGAAAAGAAGTATAGTATTGGCCAGCAGAGGCCAGAGGGCATTGTCAGTCTGCCCGAATCCTGTCGTCGATATATAACTGACTGTCTGGAAAATGGAGTCCATTGCTGCATTTCCCCAGGAGTCATATCCGGCTTGAAACTTTAATGACAAGGTGATGATTATACTGAAAATGGCAATGACGCTGAAATAATATCTCGTCACAGGATTCCTCAGAGGTTTCAGTGATCTTTGAGCAAATGTCGCGAATATGACTCCGAAATTCATTGCAGACAATGCCATAAAGACTGTTATGATTATTTCTATGGCTATCGAGTCATAGTACATAATCGAGGTGTTTCTCGTGCTGAATCCGCCGGTGGCTACCGTACTGAATGCGTGGTTCACGGCATCGAACAGGGTCATCCCTGCAGCCCAGAGAAGAAGAGTTTCAGCGATTGCCAGCGCTGTATATACTGCGATCACAACTTTTACCGTAGTTCCCGACTTGTATTTGTATCCTTCCTTAGAAAGTGCTGAAAACTCCAGATGAGTGAGTTTCAGTTTTGCCGGGCTGCTGTCCGGAATGAGCATAAGGAGAAATACTATTACGCCCAGTCCACCAATGAAATGTGTGGATGATCTCCAGAAGAGAAGGCTTTGGGGTAGTGATTCTATGTCTGTCAGTATTGTCGAACCGGTGGTCGTATAGCCGGAAACGCTTTCAAACCAGGCATTTATCAATGTGAATTCACCTCCCCATAAAACGTATGGCAGCATTCCGAATACAAATGAAAGCAGCCAGGACAATACGATGGTCAGATATCCGGATGATAGCGATGTCTCTCCCTTGTCTTTAACGAAAATGAACGGGAACATACCGGTGATGAATGTCACGCAGAGGCTTATGGCAAGAGGGGTGAATCCTGAGTCCATTCCTTCATATACTGATATCAGGATCGCTATAAACATAAATAAGGCATTGATGAGCAATGCCTTGCCTATATTTGTAGAAATGGTCTTGATACTCATTCAGAGAAATGCCTTTTATCTTCGCAAATATATAAAAAAACTTTGGTATTTGTGATTCTTTCACTATATTTGCAGTATATTAATTTAGAATTGTTAAAAATAAACCCTATATTCACACTTAAAAGGATATGATTATGATCAGCAATAACTTACACAATGCCATCAATGCTCAGATCAATGCTGAGATGTGGTCTGCCTATCTTTATCTTGCAATGTCACTTGATGCTGAGGCAAAGGGACATAAAGGAGTTGCGAACTGGTTTTATGTGCAGTTCCAGGAAGAACAGGCTCACGCCCGTATCTTTATGAATTATCTTAATTCACGTGATGCCAAGGTGGAACTTCTTCCGATTGAGGGGGTGCCTTCTTCGTGGGATACTGTACTTGATATGTTCAAGCAGACACTCGAGCACGAGAGGAAGGTGACTGCTCTGATCAATAATCTTGCTGCTATTGCAACTGAAGACCGTGACTACGCTTCGATCAACCGTCTGAACTGGTTCATTGACGAGCAGGTGGAGGAAGAAGAGTCTGCAAGAGAGATGATAGATGCTTTCGAGGCTGTGGAGGGCAACAAGTACGGTATGTATATGCTTGACAAGGAGTTGGCGACAAGAGTATATAATGTCCCTTCTCCACTGGCTGTTGCAACTGAATAGATCTGATGATATTTTATGGAGACTCCCGATGGACGGTCGGGAGTCTTCTTGTGTGTAATTCAAGAAACAACGATGTAATGAAGAAGATAAGCGATAGAATATTCTATGTAGGTGTCAACGATGACGATAAGGTAATGTTTGAAGGCCTGTGGCCTCTTCCGCTGGGAGTGAGTTATAATTCGTATCTTGTTGTGGATCAGAAGGTCGCTCTGATCGATACGGTAGAGAGCGGATTTGAAGAGGAGTTCATCGGAAATGTAAATGAAGCGATCGGAGACAGGGAGATAGACTATCTGGTGGTCAATCATATGGAGCCGGATCATTCGTCCTTGATATCGTATATGCTCGAGATGTATCCGTCGCTGGTGATCCTGGCAAATGCAAAGACACTTCCTATGCTCAAAGGATATCACAATGTTCCTGAGGAAAGAGTGCGGATTGTAGCGGAGGCAGAGAAGGTCAGTCTTGGAGGATGCAGCCTGAGTTTCTATATGGCACCGATGGTACATTGGCCTGAGACAATGGTGACTTTTCTTGAAGAGGAGGGTACTGTCTTTTCCGGTGATGCATTCGGCACCTTCGGGGCTGTAGATGGGAATATAGTTGATGAAGATGACACATTCGAGATCTTCCGGGAGGAAATGATGCGCTATTATGCCTGCATCGTAGGGAAGTACGGCAATCCGGTGCAGACGGCACTGAAGAAACTCAACAGCCTGGACATCAGGAGGATATGCAGTACTCACGGCCCGGTATGGGAGAGGAATATGCAGTCTGTTGTCGCTTTGTATGACAAGATGAGCCGTTATGAAGTGGAAAGGGGAGTGTGTATCGCATACGCTTCGATGTATGGAAATACTGCAGCGGCCGCGGATGCTCTGGCAATGGAACTTGAAGCGCTTGGCATACCATACGCCATTCACGATCTTGCCGGAAACAATGCCGGTGAACTCGGCCTGTCCGGAGCCTTGCGTGATGTGTTCAAGTATGATACGATAGTGGTGGGGTCACCGACTTACAACAACGGAATATTTCCTCCGGCGGAGACCTTTATGAAGGCTCTTCAGGCGCGTCTGATAAAAGGACGCCGTTTCTATGCCTTCGGTTCATACACCTGGGCGGGAGCAAGTGTCCGTCAACTCAACGAGTATGCCAAGTCGATGGATTTTGAATTGCTTGGAGACGGTCTGTCCTTCCCTCAGGCATACAGGAAAGATAAAGTCGATATGGAGGCCGTAGCCTCCCTCCTCAAATAATCTTGAAATGAATCGGTGAGACAAGAAACTCAGGAATCTTGTCTCACCGATTCAGTTTTTATTCATAAATAATCTATTTCAGTATCGGTGATACATAAATAGTTTATTTCTTGTTACACCGCTAATACACCATTGCCAGACATCGTTTTATCTGAGACTCTCCGACCCGGAAGCGCCTGTAAAGTATTTCGGCAATTCTACGTTTTTCATTTGGGCTGAGTTGATATACAGATTGTTTGCCTAGTTCAGGAAGAATCTCATAGTCCACAATATGGCATAAGTCAATATCGGACATCTTTCGATAATCAGCCTTTCCATTTTCATACGATAGCATTTGAGGAAGACTTTGAAGTTGAATTCGATGTTCAATATTTTCCAGAGTCACAGGAGGACGATTGTTGTTGTCCCTCAATTGCTCCTTCATCCATTCCTCACTGGTCTTTCTTCCCATATAGTAGTCGAATGCTCGTGGAGTTCCGAACAGATTCTCTACCTGAGGAATATCCAGGACACTTTCTCTGACTAGCAGACCGTTTACGTTCATTTTGTATGAATCCGGATAACAGGCTCTTCTTCCTAAGTATCGATAAAATGCTTTTTGTGGCAGAAGATTGTAATCAGCATCCTTACCCATCTCTTTTCTGAAAATCGAGTTTGCAGTTGAATGCGGATAAGCGTATGGAATAGGTACGACTCCGTGATGCACGGGATTCCTTAACGTATAGCATACTGCTGCAATCTTATGATTAAACCCGACAATCTCCATCTGGAAATGATGCTTCTCACCCAACTTTCCCTTTCTGTCGTACTTGTGATTGAACAGTTTGGAATAGGGCATTCGGAAATTGTACATCAACCCTTCCGGGTCTTCTGTTTCTGCCATCAGATGACAGTGGGTGGCCATAAATGATTCTACGATTCCAACCGAACCTGTTTTGTAAAGTGCAAGAGCAAAACAGTTGAGCCCTCTGTTGTAATCTTCGAGGTCACGGAACATAACCTCTTCTCCTGCCGAAAGGCATAAATGATAAGTCTTTTTCATAACATTTGTCTTAACACATTCTTTCTCTTCGCTCCATCAGCACATCTCACATCTGAAATGTATGAAAGTCAGACAAATATATGAATTTTGGCTATTCCTCCAACATAATAGTTGCAGAAAAACATTGTTTTAAAACCGGTGTGACAGAATAATGGTGTTTTATGTATCACCGATACCGGAAAAGTTAAATTTATGTGATAAAGCCAATCGGTGAGACAAGAAACTCAGGAATCTTGTCTCACCGATTGGCTTTGAGGGCATAGGCTGCCTTTTATTCTACGAATCTGACTTTGCTGAAGTCTCTTGGCTTGGCCTCAGGACTCTCTGCAGGATATCCCATACCTATGCAGATGATAGGTGTGTAGCCTTCGCTGAAATCAAGTACCTTCAAGGCTTCAGGAGCGTTCTTCAGAAATCTTATAGGGCTTCCCAGACAAACAGATCCTACGCCGAGTGACCATCCGGAAAGCATTATGTTTTCCGACAGAAGCCCGCAATCTATAGGAGAGCAGTCGTATGACGGATCATTGGCGACGAAAATCATTACAGGAGCGTCTCTGAAACATCCTTTGACCATCCCCGGCTTAGTCTCGGGATTTCCTTCCTCCATCAGGCCGATAATCTTGTTCATCACATCAGGATTATCAACGACTCTCACCTCCCAGGACTGCTTGTTCATACCATTCGGAGCATTTATTCCGCATTCCAGAATGATCTGCATTGTGTCTCTCCCGACAGGACAATCCTTATATGCTCTTATGCTTCTTCGGGACATTATGTTTTCGATGACTGCATTGCTGTCTTCTTCCACAACATTCTGCTGCTGAGCGCAGGAAACCGCAGCGGCCAGGCAAAGGCTTGCGATAAATATATTCAAGGTCTTCATATATAATAGGTATTGTTAAGCATCGATAAAGATAGTGCTTTTCTCCCTATTTCCACAGTCCCTCCATAAATTTTATGCAGTAGACCCTCCAATTGTTCCATTGATGCCCGCCCGAGGAAATGTACATTTCGTGAGGGTAACCCTTTTCATTCAGATAGTTGTTGAATGACTCGATATGCGGCAGCAGAAAGTCGTTCCTGCCTATCATTATCATATATGCACGTGGCGGATTGGCGAACTGCTCCTTGAACTTCTTCTTGATGCCTTTATAGAATCGGGAATATCCGCTGTGTTTGACGATGCTGTTCACGATCGGGGAGAATGCACCTACGTATCCGAACATATCGGGATTTGCTGCTGATATGTGGATTGTCTGCATCCCTCCAAGTGATAGCCCGGCGATTGCCCTATGATCCTTGTCAGCAATTGTTCTGAACAGACTGTCTGTAAGTCTGACCACATCATCGATGAACAGGCTTTCCGCTTCTCCGTCCATTTCGAAAAATGATTCCCAGGCACCTTTGGGACGCGAATCAGCATAGTCCTCTTCATTGTCATATTGGTTCATATTCGGGAACACTGTTATTGTCTCCTGCATCTTCCCGCACATTGTCAGACTGTCTATGACATCAAGGATTCCCCCTTTCTTTATCCAGGAGGTTTCGTTCCCTCTGGCTCCGTGAAGGAGATATAGCACAGGATATTCTTTGTCAGAAGTGTCATATCCGGGAGGAAGATAGACCAGAATCCTTTTCTGAGGTCTGCCTTCGCCGGGAGAACTTTGCGCGATTTCCGTCAATTCCCCAATATTCGGACTATAGGATGTCAGCGCAGCCAAAGTTGAAGCGATAAAAAATGCAATGTTCACGATGTCAAGGCTTTATTGTACATATCAATGATTCTGGAGATGGAATCTTCTATGTTGTATTTTCTTGCAGAATCGGCATATTCCTGTCCCATTCTCATTCTCTCTTCCGGATGCTCGATCCACCAGTCTATCTTTTCGGCCAAAGCCTTCGCATCCTGCTCTGGAAAGAGGCTTCTCTCGTTCAGAGCGAACTGGGATGTGGCGGCAAGATGCCCGGTTGCAATCAGTGGCACGACTCCTTCTCTTATTGCCTCCAGGCAGGACAGCCCTTCCACTTCCACTGTGGCGCAATGAATGTTGAGGTAGGCCTTTCTGGCCAGTTCCTTCAATTGCTCTTTGGTGTAGAATCCGAAAATGCTCGGATGAGTCAGGATTCCTTCTTCAAGCAGTTGCCCGGAAGCCTTGACATATTTGTCTCGCAAAGGCCCTTTCCCTGCAAAGTGAAGTTGGATGCTTCCTGCGTGACGGGAATATCTCATTGCCTCGATCAGGGTCATCTGTGACTTTTCGTGAGCGAATCTTCCTATACATAGGAGGATGGTGGGGTCGCTTTGAGGAATGGCAGCCTTTATGGAGATTTCAGGGATTTCTATCCCATTGGAAATCACAGTCATACGTGCTTTGAATCCGTTTTCCAGAAGATGCTGCCTGACAGTCTCTGTCGGGCAGTGAATGTCGCTGCAGTAGTCGTATGTCCCAGTTCTCCAGATATACATCAGTATATAATTAAGAAAGTTTTCCTTGTTGCTTATCAGTGCGTTGGCAAGAATATTCTGGCTGTAAAGATGGAATGTGCCTACGATGCTTTTCCCTGCTTTGCTGGCGCTGCGTGCTACTCTTGATTCCAAAGGAAAACCTTCCTGCAGATGAATGATATCAGCCCATCTTACGGCTTCTTCTATCATCTTGCCATCAATCTTGGCAAATCCGTAACTGTGATTTGCTATAAGTGAATCGAACAGAGGCACTTTGAAGTGTTCAAGGGGATATTCAGGTTGAGGACCTTGGGAATCTTCGTTCGAGGTTGACATAAGCCGGACATCTATGCCGGCATTCCTTAGTCTCGGAATCAATGACTGCATCACAGTGTGCAGGCCGTTGCCCTTCGAGAAGGCGTTATTGCATACTACAAGTACTTTCATACGGGATATCTGTTAAGTCCTTCAACTTCAGGATATCCATAATTGTACCTTAGAAGATGCTTGGGATGGTTTTTCCGACGAAAAGTTGTATTTTTGTAGAATTATGGACAAATCTTTACTGAATGCCGGTGCAGACCCTATGGGAGCGGCGATATATGATTATTACCTCAGCGGTGAGGCTGATACACTGATAGTTCACTCTTCAATGTTTGAAGATGATGAAATCCCGACCGAAGATCTTTTCCGCAGTTTCGATGATATGCCTGAACTTGAGAAGATTGCCCTGGAGGAGGCTCGGGGCAGGATTCTGGATGTCGGAGCAGGTAGCGGATGCCACAGTATTGCTTTGCAGGAAATGGGAAAAGAGGCTCTTGCTATCGATATCTCGCCACTTTCTGTTGAGGTTATGAAACGCAGAGGTGTAGATGCACGCAATGTAAATCTGTATGACGAGTCCTTTGCGGATAGATTCGATACCATTCTGATGCTTATGAATGGCACAGGTATAATCGGAACACTTGAAAATATGCCTGCTTTCTTTGCCAGAATAAGACAACTGCTCTCTCCGGGAGGAAGCCTGCTCATTGATTCCAGCGATCTGCGCTATCTTTTTGAGGAGGAGGATGGAAGTCTTATGATAGATCTTGCAGACGACTATTATGGTCTCCTGGACTATCAGATGGAATATAAAGGAGTGAAGGGCGAACCTTTCGACTGGCTTTATGTCGATTTTGAGACACTTGCCTTCTATGCGGAGGAAAACGGTTTTTCTGCTGAATTGATTGCTGAGGGCGAGCATTATGATTACCTTGCAAAATTATATGTAAATATCTGATATCTATGGAAAACGCTATTTCAACCACTTCTCCCAAGAGAGAAATCTGGATCGACTGGATGCGTGTCGCAGCCTGCTTTATGGTGATTCTTGTGCATAGTACAGAGCCGTTTTATCTTGGCGGAGATGGATCCTTGATTCTTAACAGTGCAGATGCTTTCTGGTCATCTTTCTTTGATTCCTTCGTGCGTGCCTGTGTGCCGCTTTTTGTAGTGGCATCGAGTTTCCTGCAGTTCCCACTCCATTATGAGGCAGGTGAGTTCTTCAAAAGAAGGGCTGTCAGAATACTTATTCCTTTTGTTGTCTGGCTGGCTATATATGCGTTTGTCTGGGGAGAACCAGTCTCGAATTTCAAGAATCTGTTGCTGAATTTCAATTATTCTGCAGGCCATCTTTGGTTTGTTTATATGCTCATAGGAGTCTATCTGATAATGCCTCTTCTTTCTCCTTGGGCGGAAAAGGTCGGTAAGAAGGAACTTCAGGTATATCTTGCCATCTGGCTTTTCACTACCTTCATTCCGCTCATCCGTGACTGGGTGTCGTCTGAGCCGCTTGCATTTGCGTATGGTCCGACAGGCATACCTCGCCAGGCGCTTTATCCTCTATGGGGCGAGGCCAGTTGGAACGGATATGGACTTTTCTATTATATGAGCGGGTTCATCGGCTATCTCCTGCTTGGACTTTATTTCCGCAAGTTCGTCGGTGAACTTTCCTGGGGAAAGACTCTTGCTGTTGCCTTGCCTGCCTGGCTGGGAGGATTCGCGATTACATTCGGAGGATTTCTCAGAAGAGTATATGAGACTTCCGAGGGAGTTTTTCCTGCGTCTGGAATTATCAATGATGCAGTCTATTGGGAGACTACCTGGTGTAACGATACTATAGGTGTCGTCCTTATGACCATTGCGTGGATATTGATTTTCAGGAAGATAAAGAGTGCAGGAGGTTTCTATAAGAAAATTCTTCTTCCTGTTTCAAAAGCCGGATATGGAATCTATCTGTCTCATTTGCTCGTGCTTGTCCCTGTGGCTGGTGCTGTAAGGAACTGGCTTGGATCGGGAAATGACGGATTGCTTGGATTCTGGACTACACCGGTCGAGATTCTTTTATCCACCGTAATAGCGTTCATAGCGGTATCCGCAATCTCTGTCGCTGTCCAGAGCATCCCGAAGATAGGAAAATATATAATGGGATAATGGTTCAGGATCCGCTTTTCAATGTGATGAGCGTGATTTCCGGAATCGAACCTATGCGGGCTGGGAAGATGGTTTCTCCCAGCCCTATGTTTATATAGAGATGCTGGCCATTTTCCGTATATAATCCTCTGTATTGCTTGAACATATATCGGCTCGGAGACCATCCCAATAGAGAGAACTGCATTGCGTGGGTATGCCCGGAAAGGGTCAAAGGATAGTCTTTCCCAAGAATTTCCATTTCCCAATGCATCGGGTCGTGGGAAAGCAAGATCCTGAAAAGCCCTTCCGTTCCCTCCGATGCCTTCGCCATATCGCCTTTGGATGGGAAATGTTTCGAAGGTGATATGTTTTCAACACCGATTACAGCAATGGTGTCATTACCTCTGGCGATCCTGCGGTTCTCGTTGAGCAGAATGTTCCAGCCCATAGTCTTTTCCTTCTCGATGACATTCCGGACATCGTCTTTCTCAGAACCGGCCTCACGAGGATCTGCATATATGCAATAGTCGTGGTTTCCCAGTACCGATATGATGCCGTCTTCAGCCTTCAGAGTACCTAAAATATGGCAGATACTGTCGATCTCCGACGAAGACATCGTGATGAGGTCCCCAGTAAATGCTATGATGTCAGCGTCAAGTCCGTTGATTTTTTCCACGGCTTTCTGCAGCGAGTTGAGCCTGCTTTTGAATGAACGTGCGTGAATGTCGGATATGTGCACTATTCTGTATCCGTCAAAAGCCTCAGGAAGGTCTTCTGAAACTATTTCCACTTCTTTTATCTGGAATATGTTTCTCTCGATAAATGCTCCATACACCATAAAAAGAGGTGGAATGCATAGCGAAATAAGCCCGTACAGGAATGCCTTGCGGAAAGAAATGCCGAGAATATAATATAGAAGTCCGCTGACAGCAGCGTCAATGAATATCAGTACAATCCAGCATATCAGCAGGATGGAGAGTGATGCTATCGCTTCAGTCGTCATAGTATTCTTTATAGTCAGGTTATCTGCAAATTTAGTGCTTTTCCTGATTTCTGAAGCGATAATGTGTGACTATATTTGAAAACATTCTTTTGGTGATGACAGCCTTTATTGTTCGATTCGATAAATTAATTGATATTTTCGGACAACGAATGAAAAAAATGCCTACATTTGCGGCCGTTTTGCAGAATAAGAAGATAAGTATCATTAAACAATTTGGGAATTATGCCTGCAACTACTATTACAAACTACAGTTTTATCAGTACTTTCAAGAAATACGTAAATTCGAGTGTCATACTCATTTTCTTTACGATCCTGGCTCTTGTGTGTGCCAATATCCCAGGCGTGAAGGACTGGTATTTCTCGCTCTGGCAGAATCCTGTCAGTCTTTCTCTCGGAAATTTCAATTTCTTCAGCCACGGTGGTCATACGATGACATTAGGTCAGGTGATCAATGATTTCCTGATGGCGATCTTCTTCCTTTCAGTCGGTCTGGAAATCAAACGTGAGATTCTCGTAGGAGAACTTTCAACCCGTGAAAAAGCACTGCTTCCTATAATCGGAGCCTGCGGAGGTATGGCTGTACCTGTCCTCATATTCTGGCTCGTATGTCCGGGTGATGCTGCAATGCAGAGAGGTCTCGCCATTCCTATGGCAACAGATATCGCCTTTTCTCTCGGTGTCCTTTCTGTATTCAGCAAGAGAGTGCCGGTTGGATTGAAGGTCTTCCTTGCAGCCCTTGCTGTAGCTGATGACCTTGGCGGAATCATTGTGATAGCGCTTTTCTATTCGTCTGATATAGATTTTATGTTCCTTATACTGTCTGCAGTCTGTGTGGCTGTGATGATGATCGGAAATATGATGAAGTGCAGGGCGAAGTTCTTCTATGTCCTTATCGGACTCGTGCTCTGGTTCTTTATGCTCAATTCAGGAATCCACTCTACCATTGCAGGTGTGATTACGGCATTCTGTATTCCTGCGACTCTCAGAAAGGGTACCGGACATTATCTGGAGCGTATCCGTGAGAATGTGGCAAAGTTCCCTGTGATCGATATTGATGACCGTCACAATACAATCGTGCTTACGAACTCTCAGATACACACTCTCAAGAGTATAGAATCTGCTGCCGACAAGATGATAAGTCCGCTGCAGGATCTTGAGGACAATCTTCACGGACTGATCAATTATTTCATCATTCCGCTCTTCGCCTTCGCCAATGCAGGTATTGATTTGTCGCAGATGAGCGTGGGAAGCCTCTTCTCAGGAGTCGGACTCGCAGTTATGGTCGGACTTGTAGTCGGCAAGTTCGTAGGTGTGTTCTCATTCTCTTGGATTGCTATCAAGATGAATATCGTGAAGTTGCCTGCCAACACAACCTGGAAAGCATTTGCCAGTGTCTGCGTAGTCTGTGGTATCGGATTCACAGTGTCTATGTTCATCGCGGATCTCTCTTACGCAGGTCTTGGCGCAGACGGTGCGGCACTTCTCGCTCAGGCGAAACTTGGAGTGCTTGTAGGATCAGTAATCTCTGCAGTACTTGGAGTCATCCTGCTTGGAAGAACACTTCCGAAGGAACTGAAATAATTATGATAAGGGTTTAAGCCCTTTGGACGAAGATATGAATGTGTCCTCTGTTGCCGAAATGGTGGCGGAGGACACATTTTCTGCTATTATCAGACGTTTCATCTCCGCCTTGTGTATAGCAAGAGCATCAGTCAGATGTTCTATGGTACGTGGGAAGAATTTTCTGAATTCCCTGACATTATCGCACATAATCTCACAACTGAACATTATATTCTTCATATTGTCCATCAATGCAGGTTTGACTATGAATGTTTCCAGCATAGCGGTATTTGATGCTTCGAGGAAAAGATCGTAAGCCTCTTCGTCAATAGTGAAGAAAAGTCTGATTGAAAGGATTCCCTCTTCATATTCCACCACTGCTACGTTGTCGTCAATTTCGAAGAGAATATGCGTTTTCTCGAATGTGGGATAGTATCCTCCCTCCATCATACATCTGAAGATGCTCTTCATATTCAGTGAAGGGCGGATCTTCTTGTTTGCATTGTCAAGTCCCATACTGATGCTATTATCTTATTGCTTGGTCATTGACATATTTGATGCCGTTGCTTGAAAGTTTTACGGAAAAATCTTATTTTTACGGAAAAGAACAGATATTATGAAACGTAATCTCCTATTTTCAGCCCTTTCGGCAATCATCTTGAGTCTGACTGCCTGTCAGGATAAATCTTCAGAAGAAAATGTGTTCTGGCTTGGCGCCGACATCAGTTGGGCAACTGAGTATGAGGCTCGCGGCTATAAATTCTTCAATACGTCCGGACAGGAGAGGGAGTGCACTGCCCTTATGAAGGAACTCGGACTGAATGCCGTACGTCTCAGAGTATGGGTCGATCCTTCTGCTCACGGAGAATGGTGCAGCAAAGAGGATCTTCTGGTCAAGTGCCTCAGAGCGAAGGAATTAGGAATGGAGATTCTTGTAGATTTCCATTACAGCGACTGGTGGGCTGACCCCGCAAAGCAGAATATACCGGCATCCTGGAGCGGCCATAATTATGAGCAGATGAAAGCTGATCTTGCAGCACATACGGTCGAGGTTCTTCAACTTTTGAAGTCCAACGATGTGACCCCGAAATGGATACAGGTGGGCAACGAGACCAGGAACGGTTTTCTATGGAGCGTGGAGTCCAACGAAATGGGTTGGCCTGTCTTGGATGAGAACGGCAATACCATTATCACGGAGTCGATGGGACACGCTCTTCATAATCCGGAACAGTATGCAGGACTCTTCGCTGCCGGATATGATGCCTGCAAGAGTGTATTCCCTGAGGCTGTTGTGATGGTACATCTCGACAATGGATTCGATCGTGAACTCTACGACTGGAATCTTGGTGTTCTGAAGGATGGGGGAGCGAAATGGGATATGATCGGAATGTCTCTTTATCCATTCTGGGCGATGGATGGCGGCTTCCGTGATGATGCAGAGACAACGATCACTGATTGCATAGAGAATATACGCTATGTGGGAAATAAATTCGGATGTGATGTGATGATTGTGGAGACCGGCTTCCTGGTGGATGAATCCCGTCCTGAAGTTCTGGAGGAAGGTCGCCGACAGTTGGCCAGGGTGATACGCGAATCCATAAATGATACAGAAGGAAGATGCAAGGGCGTATTCTATTGGGAGCCCGAATGCAAGCCTTCTCAGTATAAGTTGGGCGCTTTTACAGAGGATGGCCGCCCTACCGTGATTATGGATGCTTTCAAGGATTGGTCGGAATAAACTTCCGGTGGTATGAAAAACATTGTATTGCCTGATAATGAAGAGAGAAGCCTTGCTTTCTATCTCGCTATGGAGGAATTCGTGGCGAGGTCAATTGAGGATGAGGCTTTCTTCGTATGGAGGGTGGCTCCTACCGTCATAATAGGCAGAAATCAGGATCTTGAAGCAGAGGTCAATCTGGATTATTGCCGTCAGCACGACGTGAAGGTGGTCAGAAGAAAGAGCGGGGGGGGATGTGTGTATTCCGATATGGGCAATATAATGATTTCCTTTGTTTCACGCAGAGGTGATGTCGCTGAAATATTTGAGAAATACCTGACCTCTCTGACCTTATGTCTTCGCTCGCTCGGTCTTTCCGCAGAAAAATCCGGAAGAAACGATATTCTTGTAGATGGACGGAAGATTAGCGGAAATGCCTTCCACCAGATGCCGGATCGGAGCGTAGTACACGGCACTCTGCTCTATGATACTGATTTTGAGGCATTGGAAAAGGCGATAAGGCCACCTGTGGAGAAACTTGTCCGCCACGGAGTCGCCTCTGTTCGGCAGAGAGTGGAAAACCTGAAAACCTATCTCGATCCTTCCAAAATAGATTCTGTCGAGACGCTTGAGAGGTATCTTGTAGAGTATTTCTGTGAAGGGACCATAGCCCTGTCTGAGATTGATGTAAGGAAGATAGAAGAGAATAGTTATGAATATGAAATTCCTGCCGTACAATATGTCATAGGGATTGGAGAGGCACTCTGGGACTGCCTACCTGAAGGAAGAAAAATCGGTGGTGCTCCGGCGAACTTTGCTTATCACGTAGGGCAGTTCGGATTCAAGTCCCTTGCCATAAGTGCAATAGGTGATGACCAACTTGGACGTGAGATCAAGGAAAAGTTTGACCAGAGAGGACTTGATTACAGGCTAGAGACCGTCCCTTATCCCACCGGAACCGTCCAGGTGACTTTGGATGAGAAGGGAATCCCTTGCTACGAAATCAAGGAAAGTGTGGCTTGGGACAATATTCCTTATTCTTCCGCTCTGGAAGAACTTGCAAAGAACTGCAAGGCTGTATGTTTCGGTTCCCTGGCTCAGAGAAATGAAGTTTCAAGGGAAACTATCAACCGTTTCCTTGATGCTATGCCTGACTCGGATGATACTTACAAGATCTTCGACATCAATCTCAGACAGCATTTCTATTGCAAGGAGACTATCGAGAATTCTTTCGGAAAGTGTAATGTGCTGAAGATCAATGATGAGGAATTGGTGGTTGTGTCAGAGATGTTCGGATGTCAGGGACTCTCTCAGGAAGAGGCCTGCAAGAAACTCCTGAAAGACTACGGATTCAGAATGCTTATACTTACCTGTGGTACTGACGGCAGTTATGTCTTCAGTGCAGATGCGGTCTCGTTCCAGAATACTCCGAAGGTTGAGGTTGCTGATACGGTGGGAGCCGGTGATTCATTTACCGGATCATTCATAGCATCTATCCTCAGAGGAAAGACTATTCCGGAAGCGCATAAGTGTGCTGTAGAAGTTTCTGCATTTGTATGTACACAGAATGGTGCAATGCCGGTACTTCCGGAAGATATGATTCGTTAATTGGTTAATGTTTCAGTATGTGTGTCCCCGAAAGGTTTCTTTAAATCTTTCGGGGATTTCATTTTCTACGATTTATATTGCTTGTTTGATTATTTTTTGATTAAATTTGAAAGATTAATCGAATAATTATAACACATACATACAATGGAAGATAACCTCTTGAAGACCTGTCTTTATGACAAACACGTCGCTCTCGGAGCGCAGATGAGCCCTTTCGGCGGCTTCATTATGCCGATCCAATATACTACCATTACCGATGAGCACAATGCTGTTCGTCATCGTGCGGGAATGTTTGATGTTTCGCATATGGGCGAGATTTTTATCAGCGGCCCGGATGCAGAGAAATTTGTGAATCATATCTTTTCCAATAACATAGCCGGTATTCCGGAAGGAAAGATTTTATATGGTATGCTTCTGTATCCGAACGGAACGGTTGTGGATGATCTTCTGGTATATAAGGAATTCGAGCCTGACAGATATCTGCTTGTCGTGAATGCTTCCAACATCGCAAAGGACTATGCGTGGATATGCGCTCAGAAGGAAGGATATGATGTGCAGGTGGACAATGCATCCGACAGTTGGGGAGAAATTGCCCTGCAGGGCCCTGAGGCGGAGAAATTTGCAGTGGAGACCCTCGGACTGGAACCAGTTGCTGCTCTTGGCTTCTATACATATTGTGAGGCTGAATGGAAAGGTACCAGGATGATCGTCAGCCGTACAGGATATACAGGTGAGGATGGCTTCGAGATTTATTGCTCTCACGCGGCGATAAATGAAATATGGGATATTCTTCTTGAGGCCGGGGTAGTGCCTTGTGGTCTTGGATGCCGTGACACGCTTCGTTTTGAGGCAGGACTTCCGCTTTACGGTCACGAACTCAGTGACGAGATCACTCCTCTTGAGGCTGGTCTGGGTATGTTTGTGAAGGTGAAGGATAAAGAAGAATTCATAGGACGTGAGGCCATAGTGGCACAGAAGGAAGCAGGCTTGACCCGCAAGATTGTCGGTATAGAACTTCAGGATAAGGCAATTCCACGTGCCGGATATCCGGTTGAAGTGAATGGAGAACAAGTGGGAACCGTGACTACAGGTTACCGTTCTATCTCGACTGACCGCAGCGTATGTGTGGCAATGGTCGATAAGGCATATACCGAACTTGGCACCCAGGTGGAAATCCGCATCCGTAAGAAGGTTTTCCCTGGCATCGTGACCAAGAAGCGCTTCTACGAAACTAATTATAAGAAATAAGTATAACATTCAATAAAGAGAAAATTATGGCAAAGACAGTTGAAGGACTCTATTACAGCGAGTCACACGAATGGGTAAAGGTTGATGGTAATGTTGCAATCGTAGGCATTACAGATTTCGCTCAGCACGCTATGGGAGATCTCTCATACGTAGATATGCCTGAGGTCGATGATGAACTTGAAAAGGGTGAGGAGTTCGGCGCAGTTGAGAGTGTAAAGGCTGCCAGTGACCTATATAGCCCTGTGACAGGTACTGTCGTTGAAATCAATGAAGAACTCGAAGATGCACCGGAACTTCTTAATCAGGACGCATTTGCCAACTGGATTATGAAAGTAGAAATGAGCGATCCTTCTGAACTTGAGACGCTTATGGATGCTGCTGCATACGAGGCAATGTGCGCAAACGAATAAAGACATCCGTTATGGCATTTGCATACTTCCCTCATACGGAAGATGACATCCGTCAGATGCTGGACAGAATCGGAGCAGGCTCACTTGAGGATCTTTACTCCGATGTCCCGCAGGATTTCATCTATCGAAAGGAATACGATCTGCCGGATGCAATGTCCGAGCACGAGGTGCGTCAATATTTCGAAGGATTGGCCGATCTCAATACCAATCTTTTCTGTCTCTGCGGTCTTGGTGCATACGATCATTATTCTCCAGCGGTGATACAGCATATCATATCCCGTTCCGAATTTCTTACTGCTTATACTCCATATCAGCCGGAAGTGTCTCAGGGCACGCTTCGCTATATATTCGAGTATCAGTCGATGATTACGGAACTGACAGGTATGGATTGCACGAATGCATCTATGTACGACGGTGCAACCGCTGCTGCAGAGGCTGTGATGATGGCGATGGCATCTACCAAGAAAAAGACGCGTGTGCTCCTTTCTGAAGGACTTCTCCCTCAGGTTGTAAAGGTCGTCAAGACCTACGCGAAGTTCAATGGTATCGATCTGTCCTTCATACCTTGTCACGAAGGTGCTACTTCATACGGGGCTATGCTTGCTGAACTGGCTGCAGGTGATGTGGCAGGAGTACTGGTTCCCGGCATCAATAAATATGGAATCATAGAGGATTTCACAGGCTTTGCTGATGCGGTTCACGCTCAGAAGGGTCTGTTTATGGTCTATTCCGATCCTTCCTCTCTTGCTGTGATCAAGACTCCTGGCGAGTGGGGGGCAGATATAGTATGTGGTGACTCCCAGACTCTGGGTGTTCCACTCTGTTTCGGAGGACCGTACGTTGGTTTCCTTGCTTGTACTAAGGATCACGTCCGTAAACTTCCGGGCAGAATCGTAGGAGCGACAAAGGATGTTGACGGAAAGCGTGCATACGTACTTACTCTACAGGCTCGTGAGCAGCATATCCGTCGTGAAAAGGCAACGAGCAATATCTGCTCGAATCAGTCTCTTATGGCTTTGTATGTGACTGTCTATATGTCGCTTATGGGACCTGGAGGACTTCGCGAAGTCAATGAACTCTGCTATGGTGGAGCACATTACCTTTATGAAGGGCTTCTTGGTACAGGTCTTTTCGAAAAGGCATTTGACAAGCCGTTCCTGAAGGAATTTACACTCAGGGCTCTGGCTCCTGTGGATAAGATTCAGGACGCTCTCCAGATGATAGGTGTATTTGGCGCTGTAGAGGTGGAAAAGGGTCTTGTGAATTTCTGCGTGACTGAAAAGGTATCGAAGGATAATATTGACGCTGTTGTTGAATATCTTAAAGGACTTGAGTTATGAAGTACTACGATAAACTGATCTTTGATCTTTCCAAGGCTGGACGACAGGGATATTCATTGCCGGCAAATAAGTGGGAGCAGTCTGTCTCTGAACTGCCTGAAGGTCTCAGACGTTCTGATGCTCCGGCACTGCCCGAGGTGAGTGAACTGGATGTGGTGCGTCATTATACCAACCTTTCCCAGATGAATTTCGGAGTTGATTCGGGCTTCTACCCGCTCGGCAGTTGTACTATGAAATACAACCCGAAAATCAATGAAGAGATTGCCGCTATGCCTGCATTTGCCGGACTTCATCCTTTGCAGCCTGCTCCTACAGTTCAGGGTGCATTGCGTCTTTATAAGGATCTTTCCGAGGCTTTGTCGGCGATTACCGGTATGGCTGAGTTCACGCTAGATCCTTTTGCTGGGGCGCACGGAGAACTCACCGGCCTTATGGTAATACGTCAGTATCATATATCACGTGGCGATCACAAGCGTACCAGAATTATTGTTCCTGACAGTGCTCACGGAACCAATCCTGCTTCTGCTGCAGTGTGCGGCCTTCAGATCGTGCAGGTGAAGTCAAATGCAATGGGACTCGTTGATGTTGAGGATCTTAAGCCTCTTCTTGATGACACTATTGCCGGAATTATGATGACCAATCCGAACACTCTCGGCCTTTTCGAGAAGGATATAAAAGAGATTGCTTCACTTGTACACCAGTGCGGAGGCCTGCTTTATTATGATGGTGCGAATATGAATCCTCTTATGGGTGTCGTACGTCCCGGAGATATGGGATTTGATGTTCTCCATCTTAATCTTCATAAGACATTCTCGACTCCTCACGGAGGCGGCGGACCTGGTGCAGGACCTGTTGGAGTGGCAGCCCATCTTGTTTCTCATCTTCCTGTTCCTAAGGTGATGGAGGCTCAGGACGGTACTTTGTATGTTGCAGACGGCACTTGCAGATGTGAATCTTCGCCGGAAGGTGCCGGTGTATTCGGCTGCGCCTGCGGTTGTGCTCCTGAATGTAAGTGCGGATGTCAGGCTTGCGGTCAGATTTCCGGCTTTATGGGCAATTTCGGGGTTCTCCTGAGGGCTTATACATATATTCTGATGCTGGGCAAGCAGAATATCAAGATGGTCGGCCCTCTTGCTGTCCTTGGTGCGAATTATATCAAGGAATCGCTTAAGGATGTGTACAAACTTCCGATCGAGTCAGTCTGCAAGCACGAATTCGTGTTTGACGGCCTGGCTGACCAATCGACAGGTGTCACAACTCTTGATATTGCCAAACGGCTCCTGGATTACGGGTTCCACGCCCCAACGATCTATTTCCCTCTGCTTTTCCATCAGTCGATAATGATCGAGCCTACAGAGACAGAGTCCAAGGAGACCCTGGATGGATTCATTGAAATAATGAAACATATTGCTGCAGAGGCGATTGCTGATCCTGAGTCGCTCAAGACCGCTCCTCATACAACGCCTGTACGTCGTCTTGATGAGACTACTGCTGCTCGTCAGCCTATACTTCGCTATATCAGCGAAGTATAGGCTGCGCCTATATATTAACAATATAGTTGTATTTGTATGAAAATAATAATCATTGGTGCCGGACCGGGCGGATATGAGACTGCATTGCTGGCTGCTAAAAGGGGAGTGGAAGTTGTTCTGATAGAGTCCGGAAATGTCGGAGGAACCTGTCTGAATGAAGGATGTATCCCAACCAAGGCTTTCTGCAGGAATGCAGAGGTTCTTGACGGATTGAAGGAAGCAGAGGCCTTCGGAGTGACAGGGCTTTCATACGGTTTTGATTTTGGCTCTGTCATTACAAGGAAGAATGCCGTAGTCGAGCAGTTGCGCGCCGGAGTCGAAGGTCTTCTTGGCCATAAACTGATCACCCTCGTAAGAGGAAAGGCCTCTTTCAAGGATCAGCATACGGTAATTGTCGCTTCTGCCGAGGGAATTTCTCAGGAGTTTTCTGCTGACTATATAATCATAGCGACAGGTTCAGTCTCTGCATCTCTTCCAGTTCCGGGTGCTGATCTTCCTGGGATTCTGACATCCCGTGAAATACTTGATATAGAAGAGGTTCCTGGAAGGATCTGCGTCATCGGAGGAGGAGTCATAGGGCTTGAATTCGCATCGATTTTCCGTAGTTTCGGCAGTGAAGTGACGGTGTTGGAATATTGTAAGGATATTCTTCCACGATTCGATACTGATCTTGCAAAAAGGCTCAAGCAGAGTCTTGGCAAGAGGGGGATTGAAATCAATACCCAGGCTCAAGTGACTTCCATTGCAGAGAATGAGGGTGTATATTCTGTTTCATTCATACGTAAGGGCAAGGAAGAAAGTATTGAGGCAGATAAGGTGCTGATGGCAGTGGGACGTCGTGCAAATGTCGATTCTCTCAATCTTGCAGATGTAGGAATCGATTACACACCTCGTGGTATCATAGTTAACGATTCGATGCAGACGAACATTCCGCATATCTATGCTGTCGGTGACATCAACGGAAAGATGATGCTGGCTCACGCTGCAACATTCCAGGGTATCGTCGCTCTTGATCATATTATGGGAGTCGGGAATGATATCGATCTGACAGTTATGCCGGCAGCGGTGTTTACCTTTCCAGAGGCAGCAAGTGTCGGAATGACTGAGGATGAGTGCAAGGAAGCGGCTATACCTGTGCGATGTCTCAAGTCATTCTTCCGTGCCAATGGCAAGGCTGTTACAATGGGACAGACAGATGGTTTCTGTAAGGTCGTTGTGGCTGCAGAACCTAAGGAAGGTGTCATTTCCCAATATGAGGCAGGTAGAGTCCTCGGATGTCATCTTTATGGCCCTCATTCATCCGATATCATTCAGGAGGCTTGCGCTATGATTGCACGGAAAGCGACTCTGGAAGAGTTCCGAAGTATAATTCACACTCATCCGACTCTCACTGAAGTACTTCAGTCGGCGATACATTCATAAGATAATGGGAAAGTTCAAAGTTCCGAATACATACGTAATCATCTTCACGGTTCTGATACTGTGTGCTGTTGCAACCTGGTTTGTTCCGGGAGGCAATCCTCAGACCTGGCAGATATTTTCGGCTTTGTATGAAGGTTTCAGCCAGCAAGCCGGTATAATAGCCTTTGTCCTTGTCATAGGAGGCGCATTCTGGGTAGTTAACAGTACCAAGGCTGTGGATCAGGGTATTATGAAGATAATATCCAGGATCCAGGGGCTCGAACGTTACAGGCTTATACGTCGGCTAGGTGCCGGAAATATAGTCATTACACTAGTGATGTTGCTTTTCGGACTATTTGGAGCGGTATTCGGAATGAGCGAAGAGACTATTGCCTTTGTTGCAGTAGTCATTCCATTGGCCAGATCGTTGGGCTATGATGAGTTCGTAGGAGTATGTATGGTCTATGTCGCAGCGCACGTGGGCTTTGCCGGAGCAATGCTTAATCCTTTTACGATAGGAATCGCTCAGGATATGTCCGGTCTGCCCCTGTTTTCCGGAATAGAGTATAGGATAATATGCTGGATCGTGCTTATGGCTATTGCTATAGCATTTACGCTATGGTATGCATCCAGAGTCAGGAAGCCAGTAGAGATTGCTCAGGAAAAGACTGAGAGTATTGTAGAAAGTACCGGAAGCAATGCCAAAGCCTGGATATGCTTTTTACTGATAACTGCTGCTCTTGTTCTTTTCTCGCTATTTTACGGCTCTTCCTGCGTTGTAAGCATAGGTCAGTTTACGCATAATGCCCCTTGGCTTATGTGGACATTGACGGCTTTGTTTGCGGTTACTTCCTTTTTATCATTGCGTAGATCCTCGGGAATGTTCATACTCAATCTTCTGATATTTACCATTGTGTTTATGGTCGTTGGAGTGATGGGTTATGGGTGGTATCTTCCAGAAATATGTGCACTTTTCCTTGCTTTGGCCATTGCTTCAGGAATGGCGGCAGGGTATTCGGCCGATGATATAGCCAAGGAATTCATTGCTGGAGCGAAAGATATTTTTTCTGCCGCTCTTATCATAGGCTTTGCTGCCGGCATAATCGTAATACTTAAGGATGGACAGGTAATTGATACAATGCTGAATTCAATGGCCTCCGCTCTTGAAGAATCCGGACGTGTCGGTGCTTTGGGCACAATGTACGGGATCCAGACTTTCATCAATATCTTCATACCGTCTGCTTCTGCGAAGGCGGCTGTCACAATGCCGATTATGGCTCCTTTCTCCGATCTCATAGGTGTATCCCGTCAGGCGACAGTTCTTGCTTTTCAGTTCGGGGATGGTTTTACCAATATGATAACTCCTTGTTCCGGGGTTCTGATGGCTGTGCTTTCCGTGGCAAAGATTCCATACGAAAAATGGTTCAGATGGATATGGAAATTCATACTGTTTATGATCCTCGCAGGTTTTCTTCTGCTTCTCACGACTCTATTCCTGGATCTTCCTGGATTCTGATAAAAGAGAAAGGCTGTCTCACGACAGCCTTTTCTAATGTACTTTAACTTGGTATCAGGTTTTATCTTTAACCTGTATGTGCAAAATTACACTCATTCCTCCATAGAAGGAAATATGTGTGACGGTTGGGGCGAAAAAGTTATTTTAGGGGTATTTTAGGGATTAAAATGTAATATTTGGGATTAATAAGTATATTTTATATTTTTGTCACACCAAAATTGTGATTAAATATGAGCCAGGTCGCCAGGATTTTCAGGAGGTTCATTCCTCAATTGCTACATATTATTGTTCTGCCTGTATTCTTCTTTGCATTTATGCTTATGTACAGGCCTTTCTCCTCTGTTGATTTCTTAGGGCAGGAATGGTATGGGGTACATCTTACCATTGCCTCCTGCATCATTTTCCTGGCAACGGTCTTGATGAGGCTGCTCTACTATTATCTGCCTCTGAAAATCAATTACACTCTGTACGCATTCTGGTGCCTTGCTGAGGTTATATTCACTTCTTTTTTTGTAGCCCTTTACTTCTGGCTTGTGCTGCATCGTCCTGTGCCATATTTTGAAACCTTGGCTCTCGCGCTTCAGTATCTTTGTCTTTCTCTTGTCTTTCCTTATACGATACTGGCTCTCGCTATCCGTATTTACCAGTATCATAATAAGACAGCAAATGAAGATACTTCTGATAGCCAGCGAATGCGTTTCTATGACGAGAGACATAATCTTAAGATTGTTCTGACTTCATCTTCAATATTTTACATTACTGCTGAGGAGAATTATGTCAATATTTTCTACGTTGAAAATGCTAAGGTCAGAAAATATGTCTTGCGTAGTTCTATGAAGGCTTTGGATGAGTTGTGCCAGGATCACGGATTGGTCAGATGCCACAGGTCATATTATGTCAACCCTTCTCACGTCAGGGTTTTGCGCAAGGATAAGGATGGAATAATCTTCGCGGAACTTGATGCCCGTGAAGAAATGCACATACCAGTGTCAAAAAAATATTATGACCGTCTTGTAGAAATGCTGATGTAGGATCAGAACAGGCCGAACAGTTGAGCGTCGATCTTGTCAGTGATCATTGCAAAATCTTCCGGTCTGTGTTCGAAATCCAGGTCGTCTGCTTCGATTATAAGGACTTTCCCCTTATAGTTGCCGATCCATTCATCATACCTGTCGTTCAGATTGCTCAGGTACTCGATGCTTATGCTCTTTTCGTAATCTCGTCCTCTTTTCTGTATTTGAGATACGAGGGTCGGTACTGAAGATTTCAGATATATCAGAAGATCCGGCTCCCTTACCATCGACATCATTAGGTTGAAAAGTTGCATATATGTGTCGAAGTCACGGTCGGAAAGATTTCCCATTGCCTTATTGTTGGCGACAAAGATATGGACACCTTCCATAATGGTTCGATCCTGGATTATGACCTCGTCAGATTTTGCAATCTCAAGCAGATCCTGGAATCTCTGAGCCAGAAAATAGGTTTCAAGGTTGTACGACCATCTTTGAATATCCTTATAGTAGTCTTCCAGATATGGATTGTATGTTACAGCCTCATATTTGGGTGTCCATCCATAGTGCTGCGACAACATTCTTGTAAGCGTGGTCTTTCCGCATCCTATATTTCCGGCTATTCCGATATGCATAATGTCTAATGGTATGATGTTGAATGAAAAAACAGGCTGTAATATCCTCGTTTCAGATAAAACAGCCTGCTAATTTACGATTTTTTTGTTTGCTATACAAGACCGTGAGCCATCATCGCTTCAGCAACTTTGATGAAACCGGCTATATTCGCGCCTTTTACGTAGTTGATATATCCGTCTTCCTCAGTACCATATTTCACACAAGCCTCGTGGATATCTGTCATAATCTGCTTGAGATGCTGGTCAACTTCTTCTCTTGTCCATCTGAGCCTCATCGAGTTCTGGGTCATTTCAAGTCCTGATGTAGCCACACCACCTGCGTTTGAAGCCTTTCCTGGCGAATACAGAAGTTTTGCATTCTGGAACACCTCGATAGCCTCAGGTGTACAAGGCATATTCGCTCCTTCAGCGACGCAGATACATCCGTTAGCAACGAGTGTTCTGGCCTGTTCTTCATTGAGTTCGTTCTGGGTGGCACAAGGCATTGCTATATCGCATTTTACGCCCCAAGGACGCTCTCCGGCGTGATATTCGGCTGTCGGATACTTCTCTGTATATTCTCTGATACGGCCTCTATATACATTCTTGAGTTCCATAATGTATGCAAGTTTCTCTTCATCGATGCCGTCAGGATCATATATATATCCGTTTGAATCTGACATCGTAAGAACTTTTGCTCCAAGTTGGAGGGCTTTCTGGGCTGCAAACTGTGCTACATTACCTGATCCTGAGATCGCCACTGTCTTGCCTTTGTAACTGTCACCGCGAGTGGCGAGCATTGCACTGGCAAAATAGCAGGTACCGTAACCTGTCGCTTCAGGCCTGAGCGGACTTCCACCCCACATCTGTCCCTTTCCGGTGAGGACTCCTGTGAATTCGTCGCGAAGTCTCTTATATTGTCCGAACATATATCCGATTTCACGTCCGCCTACTCCTATATCACCTGCAGGAACGTCGGTGTCGGCTCCGATATGTTTCTGAAGTTCAGTCATAAAACTCTGGCAGAAGCGCATTACCTCATTGTCGGATTTGCCCTTAGGGTCGAAGTCGGAACCTCCCTTTCCGGCTCCCATAGGCAGAGTGGTGAGGCTGTTTTTGAAAGTCTGCTCAAAGGCAAGGAACTTCATAATGCTGAGGTTTACGCTCGGATGGAAGCGTATTCCGCCTTTATATGGACCAATAGCACTGTTGCATTGCACTCTATATCCTCGGTTTACTCGTACTTCTCCTTCGTCGTCAAGCCAGGGAACTCTGAATATTATGATGCGTTCCGGTTCAACGATCCTTTCCAGGATCTTCTGATCCATAAGGTAGGGGTGTTCTACAATATATGGAGCGACGCTTTCCAAAACCTCTTTAACCGCTTGATGAAATTCTTTTTCTCCTGGATTCCTGGCTATGAGATCTGCCATAAATCCATCCACATAATTCTGAGTAAACTGATCCATACTACTAACAAATTTAGGGTTAGAAATAAAAAAATGTGCCTCCGTGAAATTGGCACGAAAGCACAAAAATATCAAAATATTTTTGGATATACAATATTTAGAAAAGGAATCCGGTGTTGATGTAGAATGCTCCGTTTCCATCCTGCTTGTTGAAGCATCTTGCATATTCCAATGCAACGATGAAGTTCTGGTTCATTATGAAGCGCAGACCTGCACCAGCCGAGCCGTGGAAGCCGTCATTTCTTCTGTTGACATCAACGAACTGCTCATACAGTTCCTGATACTTTCCGGTTTTGTTTTCTATATCATAGCCTTTGAACACGCGCGCACCGTCGGTGAATGCGCTGACTGCAAAAGCAATGTTCTGTTTCCAGAGTTTGAAGTCGATGAATCTCCAGCGGAGTTCGGCGTTGTAGAATCCTACGTCCTGACCCTGTACTCTGTTGAGCATCAGACCTCTGACTGTGCGGTATCCGCCGAAGCCATCGTTATCCGCCTTTGGACCCATATTGGTGTAGAAAGGCATTGCGTACCAAGGAGCATTGCTTCCGAAAGTGCCTTGGTATGCAGCCCTGTAGGCAAATGTGAGTTTGTCCGGAACGATAGGAAGATACTGTCGCATTGTAACGCAGAATTTGTAATGAGGATCTGTGGTTCCGAGCCACTTTGGTGCTGCAATGACGTGAGCCTCTGCCCAGATACCCTTGGTAGGGTTATTCTCAACGTTTCGGCTGTCATACATAAGTCCCGCACGGATGGATGAGATAATGCCTCCGTTTGCCTGCTCAGGGGAGATTATTCCCCATTCCTTGTAGAGATTGAACAGGGTGGTTCCATTCTGGAAATCCTGGCCAGCAAGAACTTCGTATCCTTTTGGAGTGAAATCTGAAGCCTTGGTCCAAGAGAAATTATAACCTGCTTCCCAATAGAAATTCTTCAGAATCTCTCCGGTGAAATCCACTTTAGCCTTGATGAGGTCGCGTCCGAAACGATAGAATCCCTTAGGATATTTTCCTTTTTCCTGCAGTTTCTTACCGGCCTCGTCATCAAGATACTTGAAATCACCTTCTTCAGCAAGTTGCTTAGGAGCAATGTAATTGCTCTCGTATCCGTTGAATCCGTAGAAGTCCAGGGCTGCATCCTTGTAATATCCTGAGCATATAGACATTCGTACTCCCGGAATGAGTGTCTTGTTGTCGTAGTTGACAATGAACTTGTAACTTCCGACACTGCCTTCCTTTGTATATGCAGATGCCTCGAAATACCAGGTTGACTTAGGATTGGGATATGTGTCACCGTTACCGAAGTTGTAGAGGTTGAGCAAGGCTCCGAACTGGAATCCGCGGTCGGCGTCAAATGCTACGACAGGAAGCGGACCGAAGTTCGTGCCGGTCTTGATGATTTCTCCCTTTTCGTTGTATTTTACCTCTTTTTTCTTCTTCGCGTCTTTGGTCTCGCTGTCAGCGGTTCCGGTCTCAGTTGCAAAAGAAGGGATGCAGAGCAGTGCTGCAGCAAACGCTGTGATGAATGTTCTTTTCATAATGATGAAGTTTTATTATTTCACTTTATCAAATTTCTTTACGATCTCCTTGAATTGTTTTCTCATTTTCTTGTCCCCCAGCACTTTAATATCTGAGATGAATCTGCGCATTCCCTCATTATAATCGAAAAAATAACTGTATGAAGGGATGGTCAGAAGGCAAGCTGCAAGTGCGTATGGCCAAGGCATAAGGCAGAATGCCAGTGCTGTATAGATTGGAAAAAGAATTATTCCCAAAGCCAGTTTGACACCGAATCCAACTGTGTTGTGGAATGCTTTGTCTTTTATTCTGCTCTTGAGAAGTCTGTATGTGATCCACATAGGAGCGCTTACAATTGCACTGAATATGTAATATGGCAGTCCTATGATTGCGGCAAGTGTCTTCCCGAGAACTTTCGTGAGGCTGTTTTTTCTGCTGAATGAGTAAACAGAGAGCCCTTTCCTGCGTCTCTTCTTTTCGAATTCCTCCACCTTTTCCAGCAGTTCCGCCATAACCTCAGGATCTGCTTCAAATCCTTTTTCAATCTTCGCTACAGTCTCTCTGTTGGCAAGCATTCCTTCATATAGGCTTGTGCCGTAATTGCCGTACATCCTGCCTTCAGATACAGCCAGCATCTTGGTCAGAGCCCATTTCCTATACAGATTTTCATCATCCTTTATGAAGGTTATGAGTCCGGACATCCTGGCTGCCAGTTCCTTTTTCAAAGGCTCTATCAACTGGACTTCGTTCTCGACATTATTCTCCTTTACATATTCCGTGACATTGATAGGCTTTCCGAATGTGACAAGGGAAGTACTTCTGTAGCGGAAGTAGTCTCCATATTCGATACCGGCAGGAATTATATATATAGGCATTCTGTCGCCGAATCTGGCATTGGCAGCAAGTACTGCTCTGAATGTACCTTTCCCAAGAGATTGGAGAGAATGAGCCGGTCTGTGGCGTCCTTCAGGATACATACAGAAACGAACCTGATGTTCCAGGGTCTCCACTATAGTCTCCTGAGTTTCGTGATTCTTGAGAACATTTCTCAGACCGTCTCTCTGGCGTACCATAGGAAGAATCCTGAGGAAGTACATTATCTTGGCAATCAGCGACTTGTTGAAGATATCCGCTCGGGCTCCGAACACTGTTGGGTCGTCGAATGCCCTCAGTATCACCAGAGCATCCATAAGAGTGTTGCAATGATTCGGAGCTATCATTACGGCACCGTTTTCAGGAATGTTTTCCTTGCCTCTTACTTCGACCTTTCTGTAACTGTGCTTGAGATTCCAGTCAACAACAGGTTTCAGGAGTGTGTATCGCCAATCCTTTTCGTATATCTTGTTTCTTCCCATATTATTCTTCCTCTGCTTCTTTTCTACCACGAAGTCTCCATATAAATGCAAGGGTCAGGCCTGAAATGATGTGCCACACACCCCACCAGGCAGTGATTACGAGCATTCCTCCATTATTGGCCCACGCTCCGACCTCCGGGAAGATATTTGGGTTGAGGAGTAGGATGAGTCCGAGTCCGGAGTTCTGGATTCCGGTCTCAATGGTTATGGTTCTTCTGTCTTTATACGGCAGTTTAAGAATGGTACTTGTGGTGAATCCGATGCCCAGTGCAAGAAGGTTGTGGATAAGCACAATGAGGAATATGTACTTTATGGCCTTCATAAAGACATCGAAATTGCCTTTGAATATGATGATGACCATAGCGATGAACACTATGATGGACAGGTGCTGAAGAGGCTTCTTCAGGAATTTTGTCACCTTTGGAAGGTACTGTCCGCAAAGGATTCCGAGTACGAGCGGAATACCCATAATAATGAATATGCTCTGGAATATGTCGCCAAGCGGAATTTCAAGTTCCGGTAGTGTACCTAAGTTGCGGTTGCCTGCAAAATTGAGATACATCTTTCCCCAGAATGCGAAGTTCAGTGGAGTTGTGAATATGCAGGCTGCAGTGTTGAATGCTGTTAGCGATACCGAAAGTTCCGAATTTCCTCTGGAAAGGGAGGTGATGAAGTTTGAAATGTTGCCGCCCGGGCAGGAGGCTACCAGTATCATACCAAGAGCGATCATCGGAGAAATCAAGTCTCCGCAAATCATAATCAGCACTAATGTAAGTGCCGGCAGAAGTATCAACTGGCAGACGATTCCAGTCAGAATAGACTTAGGATTCTTTATGATATCGACAAATGTTGCTGGCTTGATGCCGAGAGCGACGCCGAACATTACGAAAGCGAGAACTATGTTGAGAAGTGTCGAACCTCCGTTCATAGTTACATTGAGAGCGTCAAGATTGCGAATTGCTTCTGGACTCATTGCGATTCAGGTTTAGTTGTTATACTTGCAAAGATACGATTTTTATCATAACCTCAAAGCGATTGGTTTAATAGGTTATCAAATAAGTGGTGAAATCGCTTATGCTGTTGCGGATTTCAGATTTTTTATTTAATTTTGTCAATAAACGGAAACGCAATGCCATATATCATTCTGATCATTTGTCTTGCTGCATTCTCTGCCATTCAGTTGATGGTGGGCAATCTTCCTGTCCGTTTTTTTGCTTTCCCTCTCAATCTGATTCTTGCTTTGATCTGGGCTTTCGGAATCGTGACTTTGTGGCGGTCGAAGCGTAAATCCGCCTTTGTCAGATTTATGTTGTCCAAAGGGGCGACCTTATGCGCTGTCTCCTTGTTTCTTGTCTTCTGCCTTATCATAGGTGTTACAGGAGTCAGAACCATAACTCAGAGTTGGCCTTTTGCATTTGTTCTGCTGTACTTCCAAAGTGTACTCCTGTTTGTCATTTTACGCGGCAGGAGGGCACCGGCTGCCACTGGAGCAGGATCGGGCGCGATACGCTGGAGATTCATTCTCAATCATTGCGGTGTCCTGCTTGCTGTCTCAGCGGCATTCTGGGGGGCTCCGGATTCAGAGACATTGAGGATCCGTGCCGTCAGAGATGTCAGGGTGAATGAGGCTTTCAGGATGGATGGCAGTATGACAATGCTTGATTACGGGCTTGAATTGAAGGACTTCCGTATGGAAGTGTATGAGAATGGGACTCCTTCGATGTATGAGGCTTCTTTACTGATAGATGGTGTCCCGGCAGATCTGCGCGTCAACAAGCCTTATTCCAGATCTGTCGGAGAAGATATTTATCTGACAGGCTATAATGCCGATGATTCATCTGCTTGTATATTGCAGGTTGTACGCGAGCCTTGGAAATATGCAGCAGTTGCCGGCATTGTTATGATGCTGACTGGGGCTTTGCTGCTTTTTGTGGCTGGACCTCGCAAAAGATATGGAGAGGAGGGCTGATATGGGTTTTTGGGATAGTTTTATATGGTTCGGCATATCTGCTGTGGTTCTCTCGCTGTCAGGAGCGGCGTTCTCTGCGGCAGCCAATGAACATTGGGCGGAGTCGTCTCTTCGATATCGTCGCCGCCGTGCTGTGGCCGTAGGCTTTGCTGCTGCTGCTCTTGCCGTGATGGCGACGTTCATAGTTCTGTTATGGATCGATCTCGAGAGGCCTCCATTAAGGACAATGGGGGAGACTCGTCTATGGTATTCTTTCTTTGCGCTTTTTGCCGGTTTGTTTACATATCTGCGCTGGAGGTACAGATGGATACTATCATTCTCGACGGTTCTTGCCACAGTTTTCATAATGATCAACATATTCCGTCCTGAGATACACGACCAGACTTTGATGCCTGCGCTTCAGAGTCCGTGGTTCATACCCCACGTGACTGTTTATATGTTCTCATATTCCTTCCTTGGCTGTGCTTTTCTGCTTGCCTTGGCGGGGCTTTTTTCATCAAAGGATAATGTGATGTCTGCTGCAGACACCCTAGTTTATATAGGTATGGCATTTCTCACGTTCGGAATGCTTTCCGGCGCTCTTTGGGCCAAGGAAGCCTGGGGACATTACTGGAACTGGGATCCAAAGGAGACCTGGGCTCTTGTCACCTGGCTTGCATATATGCTTTACATCCATCTGCGTCTGCTTGGTTCAGGTTCGCGTAAGGCTTTATGCCTGCTCCTTATATTCTGTTTTATATGCCTGCAGATGTGCTGGTGGGGTGTAAATTACCTGCCGACAGCCCAGGATAGTGTGCATATTTATAATCGATAACTTATATGATGCGTATGAAAAAAACAGTAAGATTATTGACGGTTCTGCTGCTTGTTGCGGCAGCCGTAATGGTTGTGGTCTATAGGGCCGTCAACCGTGTCCCTTCTGCCGATCTGCCTCAGTATGAGCGGGTTTACAGAATATTCGAGGACGGTGGTTGTCTCAGTTGTCACTCAGCCGATCCGAAGGTTCCTTTCTATGCCAATTTCCCTGTTGCCGGAAAAATCGTGATGAAGGATATAGATTCCGGCTATCGTGCATACGATATGAGGCCTTTTATGGAGTCATTGAAGGAAGACGGCGAATTCTCTGCTGTCGATCTTGCAAAGATTGAAAAGGTCGTTCTGGATGACAGGATGCCGATGCCTAAATATTACCTTGTGCATTGGGGCAGTTCACTCACCTCTGCCAAGAGAGATATCGTGCTTGATTGGATACGTAATGAGCGTATTGAAATGTATGCAGACAATCTTCCGGCAGACCGTGCAGCAGAGCCGGTACGTCCTATAGATCAGAGTATTGAGGTGGATGATGCCAAGGCTGCTCTTGGTTTTGCTCTCTTCCACGATCCTCGCCTTTCTATTGACAATACCGTTTCCTGCTCGACCTGTCACGCTCTTGAGACTGCTGGTGTTGACAATCATCAGTATTCCCACGGTGTCAACGACCAACTTGGCGGAGTAAATGCACCGACTGTATATAATGCTGTATATAATTTCGTTCAGTTCTGGGACGGACGTGCGGCTACTCTTGCTGCTCAGGCTGCCGGACCTCCTCTCAATCCTGTAGAGATGGCATCTCCATCGTTCGATGATATTATCGCGAAACTCAAGGCCGACAGGGAGTTCTCGAAGGCATTCAATGCGGTTTATCCTGACGGACTTACCGAGGCGAACATCACAGATGCAATCGAGGAATTCGAAAGGACACTCATCACTCCGAATTCACGTTTTGACAAGTGGCTATTAGGAGACGATTCGGCGTTGACTGCTGATGAACTCAATGGATATGAACTTTTCAAGCAATATGATTGCGCGACTTGTCACGTTGGACAGAATCTTGGTGGCCAGTCATACGAACTTATGGGACTCCGTCGTCATTATTTTGCAGATCGCGGCCTTGAACTCACTGTTGAGGATAATGGACGCTTCAAGGAAACCCAGGCTGAGCGCGACCGTCATCGTTTCAAGGTGCCGGGGCTGCGTAATGTAGAACACACCTGGCCTTATTATCACGATGGTACACGTGAGACTCTCGAAGAGGCTGTACGTGATATGGGTATCTATCAGAGCGGTGTGGAACTTACATCGGCTGAGGTTGACCAGATCACAGCATTCCTGAAAACTCTCACAGGAGAATATCAGGGCAAACTCCTGACCAACGATACATCCCGTGATGTAGTCCACAACCACGATCACGAGCATTAAACCGTGGCGCGTAAGTCGCTGATTAATATGGGTTTACGTAAAATGCCTGCTGCATCTGTGCAGCAGGCATTTTACGTAACTTGTTGAGATGCAGTGTGTTGCGTGTCACGCTTTATAGTATGTTCAGGCTCTGTTCCTTGATCTTCTCCAACTCATCCTTCATCTTCACTACGATTTTCTGTATCTCTGTGTGATTGGCTTTAGAGCCTGTGGTGTTTATCTCACGTCCCATTTCCTGAGCGATGAAACCAAGTTTCTTGCCAGGGTTCGGTTCATTGGCCAATGTGTCCAGAAAATAACGGCAATGCTGGCGAAGGCGTACCTTTTCTTCGTTGATGTCGAGTTTTTCGATGTAGAATATCATCTCCTGCTCCAGACGGCTTTGATCCGGTTCGGCCTTAAGTTCAGCAAACCTGCTCAAAATTTTTTCCCTGACAGCATCGATTCTCTCCTTTTCAAACATCTCGATCTGTGCAGAGTATTCCAGTATGTTGTTCACTTTTTCAGTGACATCCTTGCAAAGGATTTCTCCTTCCCTGGCGCGGAAATCATTGATGTTCTTCAAAGCCTCATCAATGCAATTCTCAACCACGTGCCAGTTGTCTTCAGTGATCACATCCTGTTTCTTTGCATCCATCACCTCAGGCATACGGAGAATCATTGCCAGGAGGTCGTTGGGGTTGTGTGACCATAGGTTGTGGGCTCCCAGTCTGCCTCCCAAGTCTGAAATCTGCTGGTAATACTCCATAGCCAGATCCATATTGATTTTCTTTGCGCTGTCGGCAGCATTGGGCTCGAACGTGGCAAAGAAATCAATGTTACCTCTCGTGAGAGCATCGGCAATCTTGTGCCTTATGGTCATTTCCTTATCTTTCGGAAGTATGGATGTCTTGATGCTTATATCTGCAGTCTTTCCGTTGAGGGAACGGATTTCCACTGTAATCTTACCTGTTTCCAATATGGCCTCGGACTTGCCGTAGCCTGTCATTGATTTTATCATAATGCTGTTCTGATTATTACCGGCTGCAAAAATACAAAATATAATCATTCGCTGCTTTATGTATCATAAATTTCATAATTTTGTGGAAAATAAACTGTTCATAAAATTATGAAAACAATCAGGCTTACATTGTTTACCGGTATTGCGCTGTCGCTTCTGAATTGCTGCACTCCTGAAGTGTTACCAGAGGAACTTCCTGATGAGCCTCAGGAAGTTATACCGGATGAGCCGGAACCTGAGGATAAGCCGGATGAGCCGGAAATCAATGATCCGGGATGGGAGACTGCCTGTTCGGCTGTAGAAAATATTCGTATCGGATGGAATCTGGGGAATACTCTGGATGCGTATTCTGCCGAGGGAGGCAGGGGTGATGACTGGCTTTATTGGGAAACCTATTGGGGGCAATCGAGGACGACTCCGGAACTTATGCAGATGTTCAGGCAGGCAGGATTCGGTGCAATCCGTGTTCCCGTCACCTGGGGCATCCATATCTCTCCTGATGGGACGGTTTATGAAGAATGGATGAACAGGGTGCACGAGATTGTTGACTATGTCATTGATGCCGGAATGTACTGCATCGTTAATGTACATCACGATACAGGAGCCGGAGAAGGAGTCTGGCTATATGCCGGTATGGAAGAGTATGAACGTGAACGAGAAAGGTTTACCTCGCTCTGGACTCAGATTGCGGAAGAATTCAAGGATTACGACCATCATCTTCTTTTTGAAAGTTATAACGAGATGCTTGATACCAGACGGTCCTGGTGTTTTGCTTCATTCAATGGAGGATATGATTCTGATTTTGCCGCTGATGCATATCAAGCCATCAATTCCTACGCCCAGTCATTCGTTGACGCTGTGAGGGCTACAGGTGGCAACAATATAGCCCGTAACCTCATTGTGAATACCTATGGAGCCTGTTCCGGAGGCGGTACCTGGAACGACCATCTGAAGGATCCTCTCAAGGAAATGAAACTGCCGGAAGATGTTCTGAAGGATCATCTTATCTTCGAGATCCATTCATATCCGGGCATCGACAATCTGGCCTCTATGAGAACCGAAGTAGATGATATGTTTGATGCTCTTCACACTCACCTTGCCTTGAAAGGGGCTCCAGTAATCATAGGGGAATGGGGAACATTCACAGAAAATCCTTCACCGGAGTCCAGGGCTGAGTTCATACGGTATTTCGTGCAGAAGGCTAAAGACTACAGGATGGGAACATTCTATTGGATGGGACTCTCTGATGGAGTAGCCCGTTCATTTCCCGCATTCAGCGATCCGGAATGTGCAGAGGCTATTCTGAAGGCATTTTACGGAGAAGATTATGACCCGGTGCTTCCTACAATAGATGATTTTGATTGCAGATACGTAACAACATTTACCAGTCAGTGGGGGGAATTGTATCTTTCGCCTCATTCCATCAGTCTGGATCAATATGATTCTATATATCTTCTGCTTGGTTCCGTTCCTGGCGCCGGGGATCTGGCCATCAAGATATATGGTGAAGATGGAAAGGAGCAGTATAATCATTTCGCTACCGCTGAAGTGGAGGTAAAACTTGACAGAAACAAAGTTGGGGATGTTTCGCCTCGCATAACTCTCCAGTATATGAAGACCGGGACATATACCATAGAAGTAAAGCGCGCTGCATTACGACGGAAAGACGGGACTCTGGAGACGACCAGTCCGAGGCCTTTCTGGGGATGTGAGATGTCATTGCACTCTTCACCACATTAATCTTCACAGCAACTTACCTCTTTAATATAGCGAATAAAGCATTTTTTCCGTATATTTGCCCGATTATTTGCAAATTCAAATTACCAACAGATATGGAAGAGGTAAACAAGGACGCAGTTGAGACCAGAAATCTCAACTTTTTGGAGGAGATCATCGAGGCTGATCTCGCAAGCGGAAAGTGTGAATCGGTAATGACACGTTTCCCGCCTGAACCTAACGGATATCTTCACATAGGACACGCGAAGAGTATCTGCATCAATTTCGGACTCGCAAAGAAATATGGCGGAAAGACCAATCTCCGTTTTGACGATACAAACCCTGTAAAAGAAGATACGGAGTATGTTGACTCGATCAAGGAAGATATCAAGTGGCTCGGTTTCGAGTGGGAAAACGAAAGATATGCTTCCGATTATTTTGACCAACTCTACGAGTGGGCTGAGGAACTTATCAAGAAGGGATTGGCGTATGTCGATGACCAGACTCAGGAGGAAATCCGTGCAGGACGTGGAACAGTCCAGGTGCCAGGTACAGAGAGCCCTTACCGCAACAGAAGCGTTGAGGAGAATCTCCAACTTTTCCGTGATATGAAGGCAGGAAAATATGCTGACGGTGAGAAGGTCCTTCGTGCGAAGATTGATATGGCTCATCCGAATATGCTTTTCCGCGACCCGCTCCTTTACCGTATCATTCACGCTCATCACCACCGTACAGGTGACAAGTGGTGCATCTATCCGATGTACGACTATGCTCACGGACAGTCAGACTCCATCGAGAACATCACTCACTCGATCTGTACTCTTGAGTTCGATGTACACCGTCCTCTCTATGACTGGTTCATCGAGAAACTCGGTATATTCCCGTCACATCAGTATGAGTTCGCAAGACTCAATCTTACTTATACTGTGATGTCGAAGCGTAAACTCCTCGAACTTGTGAAGAACAATTTCGTAAGCGGTTGGGATGACCCTCGTATGCCTACCATCTGCGGTATCCGCCGTCGTGGATATACTCCAGAGTCAATGCGTATGTTTGCAGAGAAAGTGGGAGTGGCAAAGCGTGAGCAACTGATCGACCTCCAGTTGATGGAGTGGTGTGTGCGCCAGGATCTCAATGAACGCTCTAACCGTTATATGGTTGTTCAGGATCCGGTCAAACTTACCATTACCAACTGGGAGCCTGGCAAGGTAGAGTGGTTTGATGCTCCTCTCAATCCTGCTGATCCTGAAGGACCATCACGCAAGGTTCCTTTCACTGGCGAGATCTATATCGAGAGAAACGACTTTATGGAAGAGCCTCCTAAGAAGTATTTCCGTCTCAAGCCGGACGGAGAGGTTCGTCTGAAATATACATACATCATCAAGTGTCAGGAGGTTGTAAAGGACGCAGAAGGCAATATTGTGGAGATCAAGTGTACATACGATCCTACTTCAAAACCTGGTGCAGGCGAGTGGCGTTCTGTAAAGGGCACTATCCATTGGGTGTCAACTGAGCACGCAAAGGATGTGGAACTCAGACTCTATGACAAACTCTTCACAGAGGCTCAGATGGGACAGATTCCAGAGGGTGAGGACTATAAGAACTACCTCAATCCTGAGTCTCTTGTGATCGGAAAGGGTTATGCCGAACCAGCCCTTCTCGAGGATAATTCAGGCATCGCGGTTCAGTTCGAACGTGTCGGATACTTCTTCAAGGATCCGGACAGCATACCAGAGAAGTTTGTTTTCAATAAGACAACTGCTCTTAAAGACAGTTTCAAATTCTAGAATACCAGATTCTATACACTGATGCCCCGTCATTGCAGAAGCATTTGCTTACTGAATGACGGGGCATCAGTTATATACTATAATCATTATGGCAAATCAACCCTATAAAACTCAGAAGTTGAATGCCAGTCCTATGCCGCTACCTGTCGCTCCAAGTGTCAGATTAGGACTATGGCCGTTTCTTTCCGGATTGACGTATGTCCTGTTATAATCGTCAGCGATCTTTCTCAATCCTTTGTTTCCCTTTACCCATAATGGAATTCCTGCTCCGATGCATCCTGCGCTTGCAATATATCCTGCTGCGACTCCCAGTCCATATCCTCCGGAACTTCCCATTCCGTGCTGATTGATGAATTCATCTCTCCTGATGAAAGCAATATGGGTGGCGATGGTCATAATGACTCCGCTTATTCCTATGCACGTAAGGGACATTCCCCACAGATACTGATCCTTTGCCTTCATATATTCACTGCCATATAGCGAATATCCTATATAATCGGCTATCTGATTTTGCGACATCCTGCCGTACGGACTGTAGTAGTGTCCCCATCTGTAATTCATCGGATGCGATCCGTATCTTCCTGGACATATATATGGAGTAACAGGAGCAAAGACTTTTGTGGTGCCATTTTCGAAGACAACTTTTATGACCCGTGACAATGACAAGTTGTAGAGAGGCCCGTCGGGGTTGTCCCAGGTCTTGTAGTACATATAATCGTCACCTATTTCAAGAATCTTCGCCCTGATAGGTGCAGAATCGTATGTGTGGATTATATCTTGTGCCATTGATATTTGCGACATTATCAATGACATTGCAATAACTGATAGTGTTGTCAATATCTGTTTCATAATTATTCTTCTATTTCTTTAAGTATGTTGTCATCTATCCTACTGTATGCCTTCCCTTGGTGGCTTTCGGAATATCCTGATATATAGGTATGGTCACTATGTTCACAAGACGGTCGCCGCTTTCCATCCTGTATATCCTGAGATTTGCTTTGCATCCTTCCATACGGTTCTCTTCGACGGTGAAACTGATGGTCTTGACCAGAAACGGATGCTTTGTCTTCACAAGGCTTCCGATCTCTTTGCCAACGCTTTCCGGAGTCATAAATATGCTTCCTCCCGGAAACTTCATTCCTTTGCCGCCCAGGTGCTTTTCCCTAGACTTGGATTCAGTGAGTACCGCTGCCTCAAGTTCTTCGAAACTATCTTTGCCATCAAGAAGATATCCTCCGATAATCTGCGGCTCCTGAGCAATCGCCGATTGCGAGCATAGGCTGTTGAGCATCAGGCCTATAACTAAAATGTAGAGGGGGAGTGTGAAATTCGTTTTCATTGTCTTTAATCAAATCATTATGTTTATGCTGAATGATAATGATAACTGCCATCTTTCGAATGAACTCAGCCGGACTTTATGTGTACCCATATTGACCGAGTCCGTAAGGAGATAATGCATTGCCGGATTTATGCTGAGGTTGAACCGCCAGATACGCCACGATGTCTTGAGGCCTAAGTCTCCTGTCATATAGAATGAATCCGCTCTTTTGCCGAAGAGATATCCCGGAGTCACTCCGGCATCTATTTCGATGTTGCTGGCAATCTGGGTTATGAAGCGCAGAAGTCCACTGGCTATCTGTTCTTTTACATAATCGGAATAATCCTGATGCAGCATATAGTCAGGATCATAGTTGCCGTAATCTATAGGGTCGGTTGAATATGATCTGTCAAGCCGTAATGTCCTCCACGCGAATGCGACCGGGATTCCGACTGCCTTTCCGATTTCCAGCATTTCCGGGGTATATGTAACTCCTGTCCTGAATCCGATTCCTTTATATGAGAAGTATCCGTATGAGAGGTCCAGCCTCAGATCCACCCCGTTATGACTGTTAGGTATTCCTTGGATGCCGACTCCCGCTTCAATGTTGTTGTGATACCTTTCAGGATCAATGGCCTGGGCTGATATGTTATGACATATAAGGATGAGTACGGCATATATGATGAATTTTCCCTTATTCATTCAAGTATATGTTGGTTTATCAATAAGACGTAACACTATGGAAATACTACTATTACAAACCGGACGGAAGTATGATTGTCCCATACTTAATCTTCATATTCTTCGTCTCCTGGCTGATATTCCAGGATATCTCCCGGCTGGCAGTCAAGAGCCTTGCAGAGAGCAGCCAGGGTCGTGAAGCGTATGGCCTTCGCCTTGCCAGTCTTGAGGATGGACAGGTTTGCGGCCGTGATCCCGATTTTCTCCGCCAGTTCTCCGGAGGACATCTTCCTCCGGGCCAGCATTACATCTACGTTTACTATAATTGGCATAGTCGCTCCTTCTTTAGATGGTTAAATTGTTTTCTTCACTGGCTTTTACTGCGAGTTTGTGCAGCAGTCCAAGGATAATGATCAGGAGAGGATATATGAATATGTCGGTGTCAATGGAGTTTACGTGCTTGGCAGTTGCCGCATTCATTGCTGTATATGCATAGAAAGAATATAGGGTGTAGATGGCAGCGCCAGCAAATATAACGGTGGTATTGCATCTGCTGAATATGACCCCTTTCTTTAATCCTCTGAATATGTTTATGATGAAAGTCACCATAACGGCAGCAAGAAGATATGTCATTACTATATTGCTGATGATTATTCTGCGCTGCCAGCCGATGATTTCTGCATTCCATTCCACATTCCGCCATCTTTCACTCCAGAAGTATGTGTCAAGCCCTGTTTCGAGTGCTATCATTACTAAGACGGCGATGGATATGCCTTTGATGGCTTTGATTGTCTTTTCTTTCATAATTGGGGAATTTAGATTGTGAGACTGTTTTCTTCTGCAATCATTCCGGCAATTTTGTAAACTATCGCGAAAATGCAGATGAAGGACGTGATCAGAAGTTCGTCGTATCCGAGGTCAAATGTTATTGACCTTCTCGCTTCGAACAGAACAGGCATATTCTGGGTGGCAATCTTATAGAAAAGGTGTGCCGCTGCACAGCCGAAAAGGACTCCTACGTTGGAAACAGGAAAGAGTGTGCCGGCTTTGAGCTGTCTTGTCGAATTGATGGCGAATATCAACATAAGCAGATTGAACGCAACGCCAGTGAACCACCATATAGACAATACGGTGTATTGAATGCCTTCATGACCTTCTATCCATTTCACCGGTTCCGGACCGATATTTATCCAACCGATGTAAAACATTGCACGGATTGTCAGGAGGATGATGTAAATGCAGCAATAGATACTGACTGCCGCAGTCAGACCTTTCAGCCATTTCAGGGATTTTGTTGAGTTCTTTTTCATAATCAATAAGTATTTATTGTTTTTCGATATGCAAATATAAGACCCTTTTATTGAAAAACAATAAATTTATCAAGAAAATTGATAATTTTTTATTTTTAAGTGATAGACGAGGCTGTCGGAGTGTCGCGACAGACCATCAACTTCATCGAGACCGGCCGATATATGCCCTCGACGGTCGTTGCTCTGAAGATCGCCAGATACTTCGGCAGACACGCTGACGAAATCTTCCAACTCGAAGATGGCGACTGATTTATGAATCTGGTGCAGATGTTGCCTGGTAGAATATTTATTGTGAAGGTGTTGAAAATGTTATAAATGCTGATTTTTCAAGAGAAGTTTGTCTTTGTAATAATAATTTTCATATCTTTGCAGCAACACGTTCACCCCGCTTCCCGTCAGAACAGCGCGCTCAGGGTGGACTTTTTATTTTATACTATATGGCAAAGACGCTCTATAATGATTCTCCGCTGACCACAGGAGGCATAATTCAATTGCTTAAAAGCAGAGGACTGGCATTCAAGGATGAAAAAAAAGCATCACACCTGCTTGACCATATCAGTTTCTTTCGATTCAAGAGTTATCTTCAGCCTCTTATTCAAAACAAACATACTGGTACATTTAAGATCGGGTTCGCATTCGAGGATGCCTATACCCTCTACAAGTTTGATTCAGCCCTTAGAAAACTCATCTGCGCCGAAATGGAAAAGATAGAGATATCCTTGAGAACAATAATTTCACAGGAACTCTCTCATACATATTCCCCATACTGGTTTACTGACAAGACTCTGTTTTCAAATCAGACGAAGTACTCCGGAATACTATCAGGCATCGAAGCCGAACTGATACGCTCGGATGACGACCAGATACTCGGTTTCAAAAAGACATACAGCAACCAGTTCCCGCCAAGTTGGATGACAATGGAAGTTTCTTCTTTCGGAACACTATCCCTACTGTTCAAGTATCTTAACGGCGGTAGAACAAAACGTAACATCGCAAACCATTTCGGACTAGCGGATACCGTCCTTGAATCCTGAATTCACAGTTTCGTGTATGTAAGAAACATCTGCGCACACCACAGCAGACTCTGGAATAAGACTTTGCGAGTAACAGGAGGGTTCCCCAAACGAACGTCACACGGATTCATCAACACAAGAGTTCAGAACGACAGAGTCTATTACATCCTCTGCATCATCAGATATATGCTCCTGACAATCAATCCGAGCAGTTCGTTTACAACAAGACTCAAGCAACTCCTGCAAGATTACCCATAAGTTGACATCAAAGCAATGGGTTTTTCAGCAAACTGGGAGTCAGAACCGCTTTGGAATACTAAGTAATGTGTGAATCAACTCAGACGGATATGACAATATTCAGGAAAATAGGATTATCAAAACGGTATGGCAAGGTGATTTATGCCATATCTGCTGTGCTGACATTGGCTTTATCTTCCCTTGTCTTCTTCAACCCATACGCAATCCCGATGTGCATACTGCTGAAACTGCTCAGTATCCCGATCATTCAGTATCTTTATACTGCTATGACCAGAAAGATGGACATATACTTCTATCTCAATCTCGGCATCAGCAGGAAAGAATATCGGCTCATCCCGTTTGCAGTAGAATTCATCGGCTTCATATTTTTTATAACCATTATTGGATTTTTGGGAAATGCAATCCGTTAACAGACTCCTGGTTGACAGCGTACATCTGGAATTTGACAAACTGCAGGTGCTCCAGAGTGCCTTCATCACTGCGCAGAGCGGCAGAGTGACCGGCGTGCTCGGCAGGAACGGCTGTGGCAAGTCCTGCCTCTTCAAATGCATTATGGGCGGTATAAAGCCGCAGAACATATTCGTCCGTTTCAATGATGAACCCGAAACGGATTACGGACATATCGGCAGACGGGTCAAGTATCTTCCGCAGAATGTGTTCATACCGTCCGATATGACCCTCGGTGAAGCATTCAAGCTGTACGGAGTCGAGTATGACGGTCTTGTCTCCTTCGACAATAAGTTCCATACATATCAGAGAATGACCCCCGGCCAGTTGTCCGGGGGTGAGGTAAGGATTGCGGAAATGTATATGGTCCTGAACTCAGATTCCGAATTCTGCATACTGGACGAACCGTTCTCCAATGTCGCTCCCAAATATGTCGAGCTGATGCAGGAACTCATCCGGACGCATAAAGCCACCAAAGGAATCATCATCTCTGACCATTTGTACGAACAGGTAATGGATATAACCGATGACCTGTTCCTGTTACGCGACGGCTACACATTCCCGATAAAGTGTAGGGAGGATCTGATTCATCACGGGTATATTCTTCGGTGATGATTAAATGCTTTCTTCTTATTCTGGCAACTGGAATATGACAGGGAAGACATATCTTACAGGAACGACTTCTCCATTTTCATCTCTTCCCGGAGTCCAGAGTGGTGATTCGCTCACAACACGCACGGCTTCTTTGTCCATTTCGTCGTTTACGCTTCTTAACACCTTTACGTCACTTACCTTACCTTCTTCAGTCACGGTAAACTGCAATGTGACTCTGCCCTGAACCCTTGACTGACGGCATTTCTCAGGATATCTGACATTTTCGCTGACCCATTTTGAGAACTCATTGGCATCGCCGCCATTGAAGGTCGGCTGCTTAGCGACCTGATGGAATGACACTGCTTTCTTCTCTTCACTTTTCTGAGTTGCCTCGATTTCTACATACTTTCCTCCTCTGACCTTATACTGCTTACCCTTCATATGATAGACAGTTTCCTGCTCGTCGGGATGCTTGGTGGCATCCCAAACGCCTGTGACATAATTGTTATTAGGCGTGACTATACCTAATATTTTCTTGCCATTCGACCGATATGTCGTGAAGGTGACAGCACCTTCCTCTTTCAGATATATTTCATACGCAGCAGGCGTTGCCATATTGCCGTTATGGAAGTAGTATTCATCCTGGCCCAGAGGCATTCCTTTGTGCTGTGATCTCAGTTCATTGCCATTGTGGTCGAAATAAATCATTGTAATTGAGCTGGCCTCTTCATCAATAATGAAGCGTCCTTCCGACAAATTCTTCTCCCTGAAAGAATTTTTATTATCTTTGCCGTCGGGAGTGTCAGCCACAGCCTCAGGCTCCTGGCCTTCATACTGGTAATCTACCTTTGTCTCGGCAGTTGCCGCGAGAGAGATTCCTACGAGAGGAATGACGTAGAGAGCCTTCCAGGCACTCATACGGGATGATTTTTTGTTTAACATCATAGTAATACGTGCTTTAAGTGTACTGTGATTAAAGCTGTTAGCAACTGAGTAGCCGCTCTTGCTGACAGCTTTTCTTATTAATAGATATTGGTATTCCTTGATATTCGCTCCGCTTCGCAGGACTGCATCATCCGCCTCGAACTCGTGAAGGGCACGAAGGTCAGCCTTGAGCATCCATATTGCCGGATTGAACCACTGGAGAGCGGTGATCATATCTACAAAAAGGATGTCTGATGAATGCCTGAGGGCGATGTGCGCTTTCTCGTGAGTCAAAATCTGAGAGTAGCCGCTCTCATAATCCTCACGCGAAATCACGATGTATTTCATCCAACTGAACGGTGCTGTATCAGTTTCAGTAATTATAAGTGTCTCACCGCTTTCAAGAGTCTGGCTGCTTCCGCTGCTGATGATTTTTCTGATGCCGATGATCGAGATGACAGTGTTTATCAGGACAGTCAAGGCTCCAAGTCCGAAAATAATGCAGAGGATGATCGGCCATATCGGCTCGGAGGCTTCGGGAACCATAGTGACAGTCTCGGTCACTTCACTGACGACGGTTTCTGATGAGGCTGTCATTGCGGGAAGGACCACGACCTTCTTGAACGTGATGACGCAGAGGGGGAGTATGAATGATAGCGCCGCTGTTCCGAGAAGCACGATGCGGTTGAAACGATGGAAAGTCTCCTTGCTTAACAGCAGACGGTAGAACATATAGAATACTGCCAATGCAATCGCAGCCTTTCCTTGATATATTAAGAAATCGGTCATATTTGTTCAGTTCCTAAGTGATTGATAATCTATATGCTTGGTGGTCTTTATGCGTTCCCTTTTTCTATCTGTTCAATCAGATCCTTGAGTTCTTCCACGGTGATCTTCTCTTCCTTTACAAGGGTAGAGACAGCACTGAGATATGAGTTGTTGAAATAACTGCTTATGACCCCCTTGAAAGTCCTTCCTGCGTAATCCTCACGGGAGATTACAGGGTAGTACTGGTAGGAATTGCCATACGCCTTGTGGCTCACATAGCCGTTTGCCTCCAGGTTGCGCACCATTGTAGAAAGGGTGTTGAAATGCGGCTTCGGTTCATCATAATGCTCCAGAAGTTCACGCACGAACATCGCCCCTTTATCCCAAAAGAGATTCATAATCTCTTCCTCTTTTTTAGTCAGTTTCTTCATATAGATTTACCTTTACGACACAAAGGTAACTAAATTTTCTTTTAATGCAACTATTTTTTGTAGTTTGTTAACTAAAAATTTTAGTTTCGTGTGTATTATCTGGGAAAAGTGTAATACAGAAATATTCAAGAGAAATACATCGTCCAGATCAGTGTATCCTAGCTAGATCCAGCAGTAGTTTGATACCAGGTTTAAAGTCGCTTCTGTTGCTCTCAGCGTGACTTTGATGTTGCGTATGTCAGTGCAGAGCCATTTCCGGCCAATGAACATCAGCCAATGTGTAGTCGCCATATAATTTTTATATATCTGACTCAAATGTTGGTGTTACGGTCTCTTTGTCGCAAGAGCACAGGCATATTACTGCCGATATAATAAAAATCCGTCTCATAAATGCATATTTAAATATTCATATATGAGACGGAATATCTATGAAATAATACTATTGTCTGATTGCTTTAGGATATTCCTGTCTTCTCATTTTCTTGCAGGAACGTCTTTAGGCTCCGCTTCGCAGATATTCATAGGTATTGCCAGTCTTATGATGGACATTTCTTCATCGGACAATTCAGCAAGGGATCTTCCGAAAAGTTCTGCAGCGAGATCGTTGCGAAGTTCCCAATAGGCTTTCTGGACGAATGCGTTTACCGCCTGATATCCCTCGAAACTGGTTCCTCTATCGTTCTGCATCAGTATCATTGCCTGGGATACGGGATAAGTTATGATTCTGCCATCCGGCAGAGTGAATTCCTTAATATTTTTCCCAGGACAGTCGGGATTGTTTTCCTTATTGAGAATATAACTTTTCACTCTTTCCAGAGCTTTGTCATTAAGATAGTCCGGCCTATCTCCTATCAGATATCTGTCGGAGGCATTGGTCTTGATGACAATGATATTGTTGCGGCTTTCTTTGTAGGTCTCTACCTTGTGGTATTCGTCTATTTTGGTTTCTGCATACGGATGGTCAGGAGTTACCATTTCGTTCAATGTATAGAGCAGACGTATTCCATTGATGGTACGGAGTTCTTTCTTTATGTCGGTAATGATTCCCATTCTGGTGTCGCCAGAAGCATTGATATGGACAGTAAAGGCATTCGGCTTATCGGATGATTCCCTTTTTGCTCCGATTATTTCAGCTATTTCATCAAGGGAATATCTGACGCCGTCGATATAGATCAGGCTTCCGTCAGGATCATATATTACGTCTATCAGGGCACCGTTTGCAATTCTGCTCACCGTTGTGGTAGCATCTTTCAGAACCACGATTTCGCCTGGATTACTCTCAGTTACAGTCTTGCTGACCTTCAATGCCTGAACCTTTCTCAATTCTTCGGATACCTTAGCCATAATTTCTTCAGGCACATCCTTCTCTGCTTCAAGTTGGATGGATGCATACGCCGGATCATCAATACCCGCAAAATATCTGCTGACAGCCTCGCCGATCTCTTCATTTATCTTGCAGAGTTTTCCGTTGCAGATCGCGAAATATTCTTCTCCAGGTTTCTTGGTTCCTTCGACAACATAGATAGGAAAAGGTGCGGTCACAGGCTTGTCCGATGTGAACATCTCAACCGGATCCACCGGCTTTCCGTCCTTGCGGACTTCGAAATGGAGATGGGGACCTGTAGCGCGTCCGGTAGAACCTGCATAGCCGATCAACTGACCACGGTTCACCTTTCCGCTGATCTTCTGATTCGAATGGTCGCCATCTGTGATAAGGTTATATGTGTTGTTTACCGTCATCATACCACCTTCTATTCTCAGATGCGATACGATCTGGATCTTGGAGAGATGGGCATACCTTGTCTCGATGCCGTCATTGTGTTTCAGTACAAGCATAAGTCCGTTACCGTCGTCGCGTGTGATGGATGATATTTCACCATCTGCTGCCGCATAGACAGGGTCACCTTCGTTAAGGACATAGTCGATGCCCTGATGAGTACCCGCACCTGAAGCATCCGTTTTTGCGCCGAACGAATTGCTTACAGTAGCGTCGCAAGGAGGACACATCTGGATATATGTCGTTTCCGTGCCATCAGTCAAGTTCGTTGAAACTTCGTTTGAAGCCTTAGCCTCTTTTGTGCCGCAGCCAAATGCAATGAATGCTGCTGCGATTACGGGGAGTGTGGCAGCCAGCCTTATCCAGGCCCCTTTGCCACGATGTGATTGAGTCATCATAATGAATCTTTGTTTTGTCAATGAATGATTCAACCCACAGGATATATCCGGATTATAACCAAAGAGTTGTTTGAATATGGTTGTTCTATATGCGTCAAGTTCGTATCCTTCGCCAAGTACATCTTTGTCAGCCTCCCACTCCTGCACCTCTTCCAGATCTTTCTCGGCCATCCAGAAGAAGGGATTGAACCAGAAGACCGAACGCAGGACTGAAAGGAATATGCGCTCGAAGGAGTGTCTGTGGCGTATGTGGCTTGCTTCGTGAGTCAGTATCTGCCTGCGCTCCTGAGGCTCGTAGTTGAATCCCAGGAATATAGTCCTGAGAAATGAGAAAGGAGTCTTTATGTCCTCGTGCTCAGCAAGGGTATAGTCTTTCGTATGCGTCAGTCTGGAATGTCTGCGGAGCCGTTGTATCTTTATTATATTATATACTGTCAGTCCGAGTGAGGCAAGGGCTACAATCATATAGATGACATATACCGCAATGCCCGCTGCAGCCTTGATGTCGATATTCTTCTTGGCCGGAACAATTGCTGCGGCACTTTCCTGGACTTCTGCCCTGACGGCAGATTCTGTGGCTGGTTCATCAGCGGGATTTTCCCCGAAGAAATCGAACCCCGTCAGAACCGTCTGCTGCCTGGCGACCTTCTCCGGGAATACGGGGATGTCCATAGCCGGGATGGCTGCAGCCATCAGCATAGACGTAAGTATGAACGCCCTGCACATTTCGAAACTGACTTTTTGGGCCAGCAGCCAACGGTAAACCACCAGGAAGATTCCGCTGCAGATTATCAATTCCAGTATGTAGCCGATTATTGTCATTCTTCAATTGGTTGATTATCAATCCCTTGCTTGAACTACGTGCCGCACAATGGGGAGCACGTAGTTTGTGCAAGTCGTTGATGGTCAGGGTTTTGATGATGTCGTTATTTATTCCCGTTCAATATCTTCATTATCTCGTCGGTCTCTTTCAGAGAAATTGACTTCTGGGACGAGAAGAAGTTCACCATACGGCTGATCGAACCTTCGAAGAAATTGTCAAGGACAGTCCTCATATATGTATTGGTGTAGTCCTCTTTTGCCACGACAGGGAAGTACTCATACGTCCTTCCGTAGGCTTTGTGCGATACGAAACCTTTATTCTCAAGGATTCGCACAATCGTCGATACCGTATTATATGCCGGCTTCGGTTCCGGCAGTTCCGCAAGGATATCGTGTACGAGCACTTTCTCCTTCTGCCATATCACCTGCATAATCTCCAGTTCCGCCTTTGTAAGTTCCTGTGGCTTGTTTCTTATATTTTCTCCCATAACTATTGTTTAAAGATCCTTCGCAATCGCTCGGGATGACATTATGAATCTGCATCGGAAAGAACGGTCTTCCTAACTTTCCGATGCAAACATAAAACTAATTTTCTAATTGTGCAACTAAAATATTAGTTAAATAACGAAGTTTTTCTTTTTAACCTAGTAATTCATTGAATCTGAGCCGTATTGAAGAGGCGAGTGAAGCCTCTCCATATTCCTCTGCTACTGAAGCCAGGACTGCAAGGACATTGTAACACGAGTCAAAATAATTTTCGGCATCTTCATAGTGGTTGAGGAAAAACTCGCAGGAAGCAAGTACCTCATCTGCCATTGATGAACATAAGGCAGAACCCTTTTCAGGTGCTCCGGCAAGATAATATGCCTCAATCATACTGATAAGATCTCTTTCGTTCCCCAGACCATATAAGATTATATCAAGAGGAAAGTTTTCTTGTGGAATGACAGACTTGCATTTGTCGAGTATTTCTACCGCCCGCTCATATTCGCCGGCTTCAATCATTTCCATTGCTACTGATGCAAATATTCCGCGCTGGGACATAACTCCGGTAAATGTATATATATTCTGATAGTCAACAAACCAGTCACTCCTCTTCAGTGTATCCCACGTATAGACTGAGGTAAACTTTTCATATAGTTCATCCGTGTCGGTAAATCCTCTTTCAGATAGGTTAGTCTTGTTTCTGATAGGAACAAAACGGTAGGTGAATCCGTCATACATAAGGTAATCCTTTATGCCGATCTGAATGTCTCCTCCTGCACTGAGAAAATTCAGTGGCCTGTCCCATTTGTATTCCGAAAGAAGATCCAGAAAGAAAAGTTCAGGTTTTGTAATGCCGTTTTTTCCCTCCGGAATAGTCAATACAATTTCCGACGGAATCATATTAGCGTATTTCTCATCAAGTATTCCGTATCTGATTACATTCTCCTTGTTTACAGGAATGCTGAACTTTCTGGACACAATATAATCGGCATAATCACCGTTGGTCAATGGTATCTTTGCCTCAGGATGCCGGAATACTCTCATCACATCAGCCAGCGGATATACCGAATCCCTTGGGTCATAAATAAGGACATATTCGTTTTCTCCCTGCAAATATTGCCTCTTTCCGATGCTCAGATCAAGCGGAGCAGATTCATTTGAGGCATACTTCATCTGGTCGATATGCCAGTCAGCACCAAGAAGCGAAGTGTTGACGATACGGACATCTGTGCGGAATCCCTCGACTTCCTGGGCATACCATATAGGAAAAGTGTCATTGTCACCGTGTGTGACCAATATCCCGTTTTCTCCGATTCCTCTGAGATAGTTGAACGCAAGTTCGCGTGCTGTGTATCTGTTGCTTCTGTCGTGATCATCCCAATTCTCTGCAGCCATCAATGCCGGGATCCCAGCGCAGGCACATACGGCCAGTGTTGCGGCACATTTTGCCCGCTTTTTGTCTCTAACTACAGATAGTACCCACTCTGTTATTGCTAATACTCCGATTCCTATCCAGGCGCTGAAGAAATAGAATGAGCCGGCGTATGCATAATCTCGCTCCCTTACCTGGAGAGGAGATTGGTTAAGATAGATTACAATTGCCAGGCCGGTCATAAAGAACATCAGGAAAGTTATCCAGCATCCTCTTTTGTCTTTCGAATATTGAAAAAAGATACCGATGATCCCAAGCAGCAGCGGAAGCATATAATAGTGGTTCTTTCCCTCGTTTTCAGCCAGATATGACGGGGCATCCGACTGGTCTCCCAATCTTATTCTGTCAATGAAACCTATTCCGCATTCCCAGTTACCTTTGAAAATGTCTCCCGGTGATGGACTGTGAATGTCGTTCTGACGACCGGCAAAGTTCCACAAGAAATATCTCCAATACATCCAGTTGATCTGGTAGTCGAAAAAGAATATCAGATTCTGGATAAATGTGGGCTTCATCTCTTTGCAGCCCTGTACCTTGATACCTTTGTTTCCTATATAACTTTTATAGATATCTATATATGACTCTTCTCTGTAGTCCCACATACGTGGAAAGAACATCTTTGATTCAGGAGTATATGCAACATCCACGCTATTGCCCTTTACATATCTGTCACCCATTCTCGCCCAATATTCTTTCTCCACTATATCATAGTCCGCTCCGAAGAATTCTCCATAAACTATCGGGCCTTTGGGGTACTGGTCACGACCGAGGTAACTCATCAGTGTGAAAGGATTGTCGGGTTTGTTTTCGTTCATAGGCGTATCGGCGTTTGACCTTATTATGACTGTCGCATATAGTGAAAAGCCGATGATTATGGTTGTCAGGCACAGTAGAACTATATTGAGTATGACCTTGCCTTGCTTAAGACTCCGGAATAAGGCTAGGAAGAGTCCAGCAAACAATATCAGCATAAACGTAACCGCCCCGCTGTTGAACGGAAGTCCGAATACATTGACGAAAAGAAGGTCGGTATAGGCGGCCGCCTTCGGGAGAATCGGAATTATTCCGAAGAGAATAGCTGCCAATATCACGCAAGATAGCAGGAATATTACGCACAATTTCTTCAAAGTATATCTGCCGTGTTCGCGGATGCGGTAAAAGTACATAAATACTATTGCCGGAATTGTGAGCAGATTCAGCAGATGTACTCCGATCGACAAGCCCATCAGAAAACATATAAGAATAATCCATCTGCTGGAATGAGGACTGTCTGCCTCTTCGTACCATCTGGTCATAGCCCAGAATACGACGGCTGTGAATAATGATGACATTGCATATACTTCAGCCTCTACGGCAGAGAACCAGAATGTGTCACTGAAGCAGTAGGCAAGTGCCCCCACGGCTGAGGATCCACAGATTGCAATGATGCCCGCAGCATTTTCAACCTTCCGCTGCAGGAGTCTTTTGGTAAAGAAAACAATAGTGAGGTATAGAAAGAAGATGGTTAGTGCCGAACATATTGCACTCGACGCATTGATGGCTGCAGCGGCATATTCGGAAGGAACAAACAGTGTGAATATTCTGGCGAATATCTGCCAGGTCGGATTTCCTGGCGGATGCCCCACTTCAAGCCTGTATGACGATGCAATGAATTCGCCGCAGTCCCAGAACGAGACAGTAGGTTCTATGGTAAGAAGGTAGGTAGTCGCTGCAATGGCAAGTACTGCAAGCGATGTGATGGTGTTGCATTTTCTGAAACTTTTCTCAGTCATAAATGTATCGGTTTTGATACAAAATTATGAAGAGAAAGTTTTACATTTATCTTTTTAAGATAATATTATTAGGCTCTAATTTGTTTATATACAGCGTGTTTGACAAATATTGCAAAAGCCTGAAGATATAGAAGTCTTACATTAGGTATTTTTGAGCCTCTCAGTCTCCGAAATCAACGTCCTCAGCCAGATTCCGATGTTCGTGTCGTGCTCTCCGAGCCCTAGTTTCTTGCGGATCTCACTGCTGATGATATAGTGACGTTTCTTTTGTATGAATTCTCCGACTTCCTTTCCTTTCAGACCGAGGGTGTATAGGCAGCAATATCCTATTTCCCAATCGGTCAGTCCTTTGTCTTCGAGTGTGGAGATGAATTCAGGGTGATTCTCCTTGAAGACTATTTTGGTGGAAATCAGGAACGATTCCCGGTCGGAAATAAGGTTCTCAATCTCTTCCTCGGAAATCCTGTATGCTTTATCATCCGATGAAATATGGGATGCGAGAATCTTGTCCAATACCGAAAGTCTTTGTCTTATCAGCGCCATTGCCTTATCATCGGGCTTCTGCTTCAGCCTGTGGGCATACTTTCTGATTAATGTAATACAGAATGCAAGGATGCTTAATGATATCAGAATAATGGTCCAGGTCTGTCTTCGCTTCTCGACAAGTTCCAGTTTATCGACGTATCTTTCCTGTATTATTCTGGCGTTCTGCCTCTTCAGAGTGTCTGTCGTTTCGATATTTTCGGCCTGTTCCAGAATTATGTCCCTCCACAGAAGTGCTTTTTCAGTCCTTTCTCTGTCACCTTTACTGCTATAGTAATTTACGGCTATGTTGATGATGCTGTCATTCATTATGCTTATTCCACATTTCTCAAGTGCAATGGAATACAGCAGGGCGTGACGTGCACGTAGTTCAGGGGTATTGAGTTCGCGCCTGTCGAGCGAGTCCAGTGCTACGAACGCACTGTCGGGATGCAGTTCCAGATGTGCCTCAGCATTGTCCATAAGCACTCCTGCATCATTATGATGCATACACGAGCCGACGAATATGGATAATGTCAGGATAAATATGATGTTTGACAATCTTGTCATAGGTACGTTTTGATAAGGCTCCGAGCACAAAGCAAAATCTGTTCCACAGAAATCTATATCGACGTTTAAAATTGTAATTATTTAAATATCAGAGTAAATACAGTGCCGTTTTCATCACTTCTGGTAAGAGACAGCGTGCCATTATGCATCCTCATAATCTGACGTGAAAGGCTGAGTCCGATACCCGTGCCCTCCTGTTTGGTCGTATAGAAAGGAACGAATATCTCATCTTGACTTTCCCGGCTGATAGGGGATCCGTCGTTAGTTACATTGATGATTATATGTTCAGATGGATTGATTTCTGCTGAAATCTCGATATGCTTTGCGTCGGCCTGAATGGCATTCTTGACTAGATTGATGAGGATCTGCGTGATCTGCCCCTCATCTGCATACAGGATGATATCTTCGGATAGCTCTTCATACTTGCATACCGCTCCGTCCATAACAGCCTGTTCTCTTGTCAGGCTGATGACCCTCTCTACGAGTTCTCTGAAATAGAATGCCTTTCTCACTGGAGGAGCGACCCTGGTAAGATTTCTGTATGAGTCCACAAACTTGATCAGACCCTTCGAAGACTCAGAAATCGTAGTGAGTCCATTTTTGATTTCCCCACTTGTATCATCAAAATCCAGCAGCGTATCGCTAAGTGAAGCGATCGGCGTAATCGTATTCATAATCTCGTGAGTCAGGACTCTGATTAGTTTTGACCAAGATTGCTGTTCATTTTCGGCAATCTCGCTGCTGATATCGTTGAATGCTATGATCCTTACAGTTTCTTTGCCGATTGTCGCTTCAGAGGCGGTCAATGAAACTGTCATTTTGCCGCTCTCATTATAATAACTTGCTCTTTCCTCACTGCCGTCAGCAATGGTCTGGAACGATTCATACAGCGAGTCGCTTACTGCCCGAAGTTGTCTGATATGACCGAAAGTTGCAATACCAAGAAGATTGAGTGCGGTGTTGTTGCAGTAGGTTACCCGACCGTCCTTCTCTACCACGGCGATTCCAGTCTTTACGTGATCCAGCATCAGACCGAAGTATTTTTCCTGCTCGATGATTTCGTGTCTTTCCTTGTCAAAGATGTTGCGCAGACGGTTGAGAGTACGATTGAATTTCCGTCCTCTGAGTCGCCTTTCGTCAAAACGGAAGTTCAGTTCTTTGTCTTCAAGAGCATCCAGTATATAGGCAACCTTGCCCCTCATCTTTCTTGATGTGACCAAAGAAGTAATGGCAGACGATATCACTATCGCTGCCAGGACAATCAATATGACGGTTGTGGTTGTCATCAGATATTATACTTTTTCAGTTTTGCATAAAGCGTAGGGCGGCTTATCTCAAGAGATTTGGCCACCATTGAGAGATTTCCTCCGAAGCGAGCCATAGCCGCGCGGATAGCCTTCTCTTCTGTCTCCTCCAAAGTATCAGTGCTCGAAACCTCAATAGATCCAGATGGCCTTGTATGCTGAATCTCTATGTCTCCAGCCGTAAGGAGTTCATTCTCAGAAAGTATCACAGCCTTCTCTATGCAGTTTGACAACTCGCGGATATTTCCGCTCCATAAATGTCCCTTGAGTAGTCCGAGCGCATCAGCAGATAAACCTCTGACATCCCGTCTGTATTTTTCCGCAAACTTAGCGATGAACATCTCTGCCAATGGAGCGATTTCATCAGTCCTTTCTCTCAAGGCAGGCAGATGCAGTTCAAATGTGTTGATCCGATAGTACAGATCCTCACGGAACTTCCCCTCAGCCACCATTTGCTTCAGATTCTTGTTAGTTGCGCAGATAAGCCTGATATCTACTGGTATATCCTTGTTGTCACCGACTCTTGTGATGCATCTGTTCTGTAGAGCACGAAGCAGTTTTGCCTGGAGATGTAGCGGGATGTTACCGATCTCGTCAAGGAACAGCGTGCCTCCGTTGGCTTGTTCGAATTTACCGATGTGGTCAGTGTGTGCATCTGTAAATGCCCCCTTTATATGACCGAAAAGTTCGCTCTCGAAAAGAGTCTCCGTTATTGCTCCGGCATCCACGCACACCATCGGCCTTAGAGACCTGTCCGACATCCTGTGGATTTCACCTGCCAGGACATCCTTTCCTGTACCGTTTTCACCCGTAATTAGCACAGTTGCATCTGTTGCCATTATCTTATCCACCATCTGCCTGATGGCAGTCATTGCTGCACCTTTGCCCCAGAACATTTTCATAGATGAAGGCGGAACGGCTGTTCTGGCCTCTTTGTTTCTGCTGTTATATGCATTCTTCAGGGTCTCGATCAACTTGTCATTATCCCAAGGCTTCACTATGAAGTCGAACGCACCGCGTTTCATTCCTTCGACTGCCAATTGGATATCCGCGTATGCAGTGAAGAGCACGACCTCCGTATCCGGCGAACGCTTCTTGATTTCCGAAAGCCAGAAAAGTCCTTCGTTTCCAGTATTGATATCTGTGTGGAAGTTCATATCGAGTAGCACGACGTCCGGACGGAAGTCGGCCATTCTGCTAATCAGTTCTTTCGGTGATGGAATCAACTCCACCTGTGAGAAATACATAGGGAGCAGCAACTGCAATGCCGCCCTGATTCCGCTGTTGTCATCGACAACAAGTATTTTTGCCTTGCTCTTTGCCATAATCACTCAACTTCATTCATCTTCCATAAAGCCATCGGATGCTCTTTGATTCTTTCAACGATTTCACGGTCATCGAACAGAACCTCAGGCTTATATTCTCCTTGATTAAACGATTCTATAAAATCTTTCTCGGCATCTCCTAGGATGAGGAGTCCTGACAAGAATGAGATAACGTTTGTTTTAGCCTCTTCAAAATCAAACTTCTCAGTCTTTTTAAGTACAGGGATTAAGGCAGACCTGATCTGAGGAAACCTGATGTTCCGGATCCTCTCAAACGAATACTCCTTTTCAGGTTTGTTCTTCCCTCCGACAGCAAGATAGAATACAACTATCTTTCGTAGTATATTCATCTGGTCATCCTTAATAATATTCTCTTTAAGCATACGATTGACATCATACAAGTCTCTTGGAGCCGCTCTTTCTATCAAGGCCTTTATCTTGCTGCCGAATAGTTCCAGCGGGGCCAAGGCATATACATCTACCTCTTCTATAAAAGGAACGGATGTCTTCCTGGTCAGAGGCTTAAGAATATGGGCTCTCATCATATAATTGATTTCAATCTTGATGTTAGCCCTGTTTCCACCGGCGTTCAAGTAACTGAATACCCACGAATCAAGAGCGTGTGTATTCTTGCTCGAAGGGTGAAGAGTATATCCGTTGGACTGCATATATCCGAGGATCTCCTGACCAATGACGGCTCTGTCTGCCATCATTCTCTCCTTATCGGAATTGCAGCAATAGTCAAGGTCAATATCAACCGACAGGCGAGGCATATCAAACACAGTGAGATTGATCGCCGTGCCACCCTTAAGGGTCACTTTCCCTTTCAAATCATCATTTGATACGAGAAATTCCAGAATATTGCTTAAGCGGATCACCTTCTCAAGATTATCCCTTATGAAGCCGGTCTCTTTGGCCACTTTTTCCAGTTCTATTCTATTATATGCCCTCATACTCTTTAATAGTCGAATGAATCAAACGTATCAGGATATGAGATATTCCATTCCCTGTCATACTCAGTACAATCTTCGTAGGATGTAAGCACTTTAGAGCCGACATTTGCTCTTTCCCTGCATTTCTGGAAGAAGTCATCGCTGAGATTAAACCGGCCTCTGAACCTGCTCAGAACAAATCCGGCCTTCTTATAAAGAGTCGCTTTATCATAACTTGCAAGAACTTCCATCAACTTGGCTTCACTGATATGCATTATCATACCGAAGCACTGAAGCATCTCTTCTGACCCTCCGCACCTGTCAATCCTGTCAATACAGTCGATTACAGTTCTCTCCAGACTGGTAACTCTTATTCCGTATGACATTATCGGAGTTTCAATCCCTATGTCTGTCTGGCTTTTAGCATATATGTATGAAAGTCCGTCGAACTCAAAACTGTTGAATCTGCTTTCGCTTGCGACATACATTGTGTTGAAGACCTGATTGGCCATACCGTAGAACTCCAGGGCGGAATGGTACGAGATATATGCTGTAGGGGTCAGTGCGGAAGCAACCTCATAGCGGTTTGCCTCAATATGTTTGGTCGCAAGATTTGTAACACCATATAGATTCCTGCGGATCTTTACAACCAGAGACTCCTCAATATATCCCCTCAATATTGTCATCGCATAAGTCTTACTCTTGACGATACGTGCAGCATCATCAAGAGTAAAAATCTTCAATTCATGAAATTTATCTAAAAATCCTTTCATTATGCCAAAACTTACGCAAAAGTACTAATAAATAGATAAGTTTCAATGAAAATTTGGCAAAACTAAGTTATTCTTTCTTCAGCGCCCCTGCAGGATTGGTCTTGGCTGCACGTATGATCTGCCATAGTACAGACACAAGGGAAATGAACATAGCAAGCAGTGTCGCAACAATAAATGGCCACGGCGTAAGTTCTATCCTATAGGCAAATTCCTCAAGATAACGTCCGCAGAATATCCACGCTAGCGGGGCTGCAATAATACTTCCTATCAGTGTCAGAACCATATATTCAGTAATATTGCGACGGGCCTCCCCGGACATCGTACTCCCGAAAACCTTTCGAATTGCAATTCCTTTTTCCCTCTCTGCAGCAAAGTATGTACTCATAGCCACCAGGCCGAGGACAGACAAAAGAACTACAAGAACAGCAAAAATCTTCAGCAGCGTGATAGTAGAATTACCTTCTTCAAGTTCATCGACTATCATATCTTCCACATATCCGAATATCCAGGGTTCAAGATATACGCCATTATATTCATCGGAGAACTTTCGGTATATTCTATCAAAAGCTTCCTTTGCAGCTTCATTATTGTCCTCTGTTTCAATGAGGATATCATTATTGTAACGACCGAAATCATCGATCGGCAGTACGATGACAGCTACTTTTGACTGTGTTATACTCTCATTCATTGCATTGTCCCCGGCAATGTTCCCCAAGACTCCTCCTAAATGATCGATCCTGGTCTGGTTGAAGTTTCCGTTCCACTTTTCAGCCTGATTCTCAGCTGCATCTCTGTTCTCAAAATGGTTGTAAAGATTTTCAGTGAACCATACAGAATATGCAAGAGAAGTCCCGAAGTCTTCCTTTATGTCAAATCCCCACATCTTGAATGCCTCAGTGTCGCAGATCATAATGCTGACATTTGTCATATCTGTCCCTTCATTCATCAGAGCGGTGCTGAAACTGATTCCTGTAGGATATCCATTTGACAAAGCCACATTCTTCACGAACGGAAGTCCGGCAATCTCGTCCATCATAGGTATAGCCTCGTTCGCCTGATCAGTATCTGTCGATATTATGAACTTGTTCTCTATATCTGCTCCCAATGGCATATCCATCATATGACCCATCTGCTTGTCCAGTACAATTGCAGAGGCAATCAGTGTAATTGCAAGGATTGTCTGAAGAAGGATGAAGAATCGGTTCAAGCCGGCTCTTGTCTTTCTTCTATATGTGCCGTTGACTATGCTGATAGGTTTGATGGATGATATGTTCATCGCCGGGATCAAGCCACAGATGCCTCCAATGACTGCAATAAACAGGATGTATATCAAAACGCTTCCTGCATTGGTTGGTATCAGTATGGTCTGTCCGTCAATCAGGCGGCCAATGTATGGAGCCATGGCTACAGCAATACCCACGGCTATAATGGCACATACGGCAGTAAAGGAAATGGATTCAAATATATATTTGGCAGCAATGTGGACCTTATCGGCTCCGACAAGGCTTCTCGTAGCCATTTCCTTGGCTCTCTTGTTTGTCAAGGCCAGATTGAGATTGA